>CAYZBG010000012.1:4951-46840 GCA_964476565.1 uncultured Opitutus sp. | reverse complement strand
GTGGTTGGCCTGGCGTGGCTGGTGCGCACGCCGTCCGGGCCGGTGAAGCCGACGGGGCTGGCGCCGCTCGCGTCGGGTTGGCAGGTCGAAACCGTGGTTGCGGGCCTCGCGCACCCCTGGGCGGTCGTCTGGCTCCCGACCGGTGAGGCCTTGATCACCGAAAAGGCCGGCCGGCTGCGGGTCGTGCGTGACGGGCGCCTGCGGGAGGAACCGGTGGCGGGTCTGCCGGACCTGCTCGGGCGTGGGCACGGCGGGCTGATGGACCTCGCGCTGCATCCGCGCTTCGCCGAGAACCGGCTGGTCTATTTCACGTTTGGCGGCGGCACACCGGAGGCCAACAGCACGCGGCTGGCGCGCGGTCGCTTGTCGGATGACGCGAGTCGTCTCACCGACGTAACCGTGCTGCACACGGTGTCGCCCTTGAAGGCAGGCTTGCAGCATTTCGGCTCGCGCCTGCTCTGGCTGCCGGATGGCACGCTTCTGCTCGCGGTGGGCGACGGCGGCAATCCGCCCAATCAGGTCGACGGTCAGCTTGCCCGCGAACAGGCGCAGCGTCTCGACAGCCAGCTGGGCAAGGTGCTGCGCCTGCGGGAGGATGGAAGCGTGCCGACCGACAACCCCTTCGTCGGCCGCGCGGGAGCCGATCCGCACCTCTGGACCTACGGCCACCGCAACATCCAGGGGCTGGCGCGCGATCCGGCAAGCGGCCGCATCTGGGCCAATGAGCACGGCTCGCGCGGCGGCGACGAACTCAATCTCCTGTCTCCAGGCCGCAACTACGGCTGGCCGCGCGCCACCTACAGCATCGAATACACCTTCGGCACGATCAGTCGCCATACCCACCTTCCGGGCATGGAGGACCCGCAGGTCGTGTGGACACCGGCGCAGGCGCCGAGCGGCCTGCTCTTCTACACCGGCACGGAGTTTCCGGGCTGGCAGGGGGATTTGTTCTCGGGAGCACTGAAGCGGAAGGAGGTCCGGCGCATTGACCTCGACGCGGACGGCCGGGTGTTGCGGCAGGAGTCGATCCCCATCGGGGCCCGCGTGCGTGACGTCCGTCAGGGGCCCGACGGTGCTCTCTATGTGCTCACCGACGAACCGGCCGGCCGGTTGTTGCGCCTGTCGTCACGTCCGGCGACGGGGTCGGGGAGCTGATCCGCATGGCCTCCGTTCCCTCATTCCCGTCCGAAGTCGGTGGGTGGCGCCTCGTTCACCGCTACGCCGCGCTGCCGGAAAGCCTGCATGTCGCCGTCGCTCCGACGCCCGTGGCGGCCCCGCGGATGGTAATGCTCAACCGGCGCCTCGCGGCCGACCTGGGACTCGCCCCGGAGGTCTTGGCCGGCGAGGACGGGGCGGCGTGGTTGTCCGGCAACCGCCTGCCTCCTGGCGCATCGCCGCGGGCGCAAGCGTATGCGGGACACCAATACGGTCATTTCACGTTTCTCGGCGACGGGCGGGCGATCCTGCTGGGCGAGCAGTGTACGCCGGGTGGGAGCTGTTTCGACGTGCAGCTAAAGGGAGCCGGACCCACGCCGTTCTCGCGTCGGGGCGACGGCCGGGCCGCGCTGGGACCGATGTTGCGCGAGTACCTGGTCAGCGAGGCCATGCATGCCCTCGGCATTCCCTCGACCCGCAGTCTCGCCGTGGTGGCGACCGGGGACACGGTGTGGCGGGACCGGCCCTTGCCGGGCGCCGTGCTCACGCGCGTGGCGACAAGCCATCTCCGGGTGGGGACCTTCCAGGGAGCGGCCGCCTTGCGGGACGAAGCGGCACTGCGCGCCTTGGTGGAGCACGCCCTGCGCCTTCATTATCCCGACCGGATCGGAGCGGAGAATCCGGCGCTGGCGCTCTTGCAGGGGGTGATCGACCGGCAGGCGACGCTGATCGCGCAATGGATGCAGGTCGGCTTCGTGCATGGCGTGATGAACACGGACAACATGGCGATCTCAGGCGAGACGATCGACTACGGCCCCTGTGCGTTCATGGAGGCGTACGACCCGGAGACTGTTTTCAGCTCGATCGACCGCCATGGCCGCTATGCGTACGGCAATCAACCGGTGATCGCCCAGTGGAACCTGACCCGCTTCGCCGAGGCGCTGCTGCCGCTGTTGCATCCGACCGAAGCGGCGGCGATCGACCTCGCCAAGGCGGCGCTGGCGGAGTTTGGCCTGCGCCACCGGGAGGCGATGCTGGCGGGCTTTCGGCGAAAGCTTGGGCTCTTTAACGCGGAGGCGGAGGACGCGGCGCTGATCGAGTCGTTGCTGGCCGCGATGGCGGCGGCCCAGGCGGATTTCACCACCACCTTTTCCGCCCTGGCCGCGGGCCTTACGCATGACGATCTGGCGGTTGAGTCGGTGGACCGCGATTGGCTGGAGCGCTGGCGGGCGCGCCTCGCGCGGCAGCCTGAAACGAAAGAACAAGCTGCTGCCTTGGCCCGGCAGGCCAGTCCCCGGGTGATTCCGCGCAACCTCAGGGTGGAGGCCGCGTTGAGCGCCGCGGAGGACGGTGACCTGACTCCCTTCGAGCACCTGCTCGAGGTGCTGGCGTCACCCTACGACTACGATCGCCCGCACCGCCCGGAAGACCTCGCGCCGTCGCGCCACGACGAGCCCTACACCACGTTCTGCGGCACCTGAGCGAGCTTCAGTCAGGCGGACCACCCCTGGGAACGCCAAGCCCCAGCTTGGCTCCGCCGAAACTCAGCGTTCGCGGGTACAACACCGGCGGAAGGCGACATCGGGAAAGAGGAAGGAGAAAGACGAAGGAGAAAGAAGGATGGCTGACCGTTCTCCGACCGGCGCCCGGTCCCGCAACGAAGACGAAAAGACGTTCGCCAGCGCAGCGCATCGCAGGCACAACGGGGATCCTTACCCCATGACGACGCTTTCGTTTTTTCGGTTTTCCGCCGGTCTGATCGGACTGGCGTACGCGATTCCCAGTTTCGCCCAGACGTCCCCGGCCAAGGCCGCTACGCCGCCGCCGGAGCAACGACCGGCCATCGGATCGAAGGCGTGGGTCTGGGAGGACCTCGTGTTCCGACCGAGCCCGGTGGGCGGGCGACGCGACGTGAACAACAGCCCGTCTGGCACCCTGCGGGTCTTCGAATCGCATGTCACCACGCTGAATCCCGGAAGGCAGTCCCATCCGCCGCACCGGCACGGGCAGGAGGAATTCATTGTGATCAAGGAAGGCACGCTCGAGGTGCACATCAACGGACGCACCCAGCGCGCCGGGCCCGGGTCCGTCCTGTTCTTCGCGGCGAACGACGCGCACAACTCCACCAATGTCGGCGATACGCCGGCGACGTATCTGGTCTTCAATTACAAGACGGTGCGGACGGAGCAGGCGCCGGCCGAAGGCGTCGAGGCGGCCACCGCGGCAGGCAAACTGAAGGACGTGCTGCCCTCGGCGGTGTATGACTGGCAGACGCTGCCGGTGGTAAAGACGCCCACGGGCGAACGCCGGCCGATCCTCAGCGCGCCGACGGCGACGCTCGCGAAGTTGTCGGGCCATGCGACCACGATCGGCGCCGGACTCGTCGCCCATCCGCCGCACCGGCACCCCGACGAGGAGCTCGTGGTGGTAAAGGACGGCCTGGTCGAAGTGACGGTCGACGGCGTGGCGACGCGCGGCGGACCGGGATCGATCTTCTTCTTTGCCTCAGGCTCGATGCACGGCATGCGGAATGCCGGTGACACGGCGGCCACCTACTACGTCTTTCGCTTCGTCAGCGAAGCCACCCCGCCCCCCGAACCCCGCCCGGCAAAATCCTGAGGCGTTCGGCACGGCGGAGACCGCTTTCCTAGGATAGTGGGCCCAAACTTTCGCATAGACCCTTGGTGTAGACCCGGATGGGCCTGCCATCCGAAGCCCAGCGGGCGAAGGATGGCGGAGAGGGGGGGATTCGAACCCCCGGTACGGTTTTACCCGTACAACGCTTTAGCAAAGCGCCGCTATCGACCACTCAGCCACCTCTCCGTATCCGAACCAGCAGGCAAAAGCTGCACTCTGGGGAGCGCAAGGACTTTTTCCCGTCGGGGGAGCCGACGGGCGCATTCCAGTTTCTTGGGCGGCAAAAGCGCAATACGTCGTCCGGGGCAGTCGTAGGCCTGAACGTCTTGCGTCCGCAACGACCCAAGGTGGGCGGGCGCGTCCCTGCGCCCGCTGCGCAGACGGAAGGCCTGCGACCACGGACCCAAGCCACGCGCGGAGGGACCCGCGCATCCACCCTGGGCCTCAGAGGCCGTACGTGCTGGCGAAGACCGGTACCTTTGCCGTCTTCTTCACCGCACCGTTGGCCGCGAGGTGCTCGAGGATCTTGAAGGTCAGCTCCGGATCGCCGCCCACCTTGGCCGCGAGGGCTTCGGCGGTGAAGGTCTGTCCGGCGGCGGCCTTGAGCGCGGCAGTCAGCTTGAGCTTGAGCGCAATCACGCCGCCCGCCGCCTTTTTGCCGGCTTCGACGCCAGGCTGGTGGTAGGCATTGATGCCGACCAGTGTGGCGTAGAACCCGACCACGCGTTCGTAGAGCGCGATGAGCATGCCAAGGGTGTGCGCCGACACGTCCGGAACCGTGATGGTGATCGACCAGCGATCCTTTTCGCTCAGCGCGTCGCGCGTGCCGAGGTAGAAGCCTTGCAGGTAGTCTCCGGAGGTGACGCCCGGTTCGACCTCCAGCGAGGATGCGGTGCGGTCCTTCAGCACTTCGATGAAGGTGACGAAGAAGTTGTTCACGCCTTCGCGCAGCTGCTGCACGTAGGCATGCTGGTCGGTCGAGCCTTTGTTGCCGTAGACGGCGATGCCTTGGTTGACCACGTTGCCCTGGAGATCGAGCTCCTTGCCGAGCGACTCCATCACAAGCTGCTGAAGATAGCGGGAGAACAGCAGGAGGCGGTCCTTGTAGGGCAACACCACCATGTCCTTCGTGCCGCGGCCGTCGGTGGCAAAGTGCCACATCAGGGCGAGCAGGGCCGCGGGGTTTTCCGCGGTCTTGGTCGAACGGGTGACGACGTCCATCGCCGCCGCTCCGGCGAGCATAGCGTCGATATCGATGCCTTGGAGCGCGGCCGGCAGGAGACCGACGGCGCACAGTTCGGAGGTGCGACCACCGACCCAGTCCCACATCGGGAAGCGCGCGAGCCAGCCCTCCTTCACCGCGACCTGGTCGAGCTTGGAGCCGGCGCCGGTGACGGCGACAAAGTGTTTCGCGGGCGTGAGCCCGGCGGCCTGGAAGGCGGCGGCTGCCTCGAGCATGCCGTTGCGCGTCTCGGCGGTGCCGCCGGACTTCGAGATGATCACGGCGAGCGTTTCCGGCAGCTTGCCGGCGAGGGAGCCCAGCACGTAGTCCATGCCGTCCGGATCGGTGTTGTCGAAGAACGTGACCGCCATCTTGTCCTTGGCCGGCTGGCCGAGGGCATGGTTCACGAACTGCGGTCCGAGGGCGGAGCCGCCGATGCCGATCACAAGCAACTGGGTGAAGCGACCGCGCGGGCCGGCGACGGCACCGGCGTGGACCTTGGCGGCGAAGTCCTTGATCGCCGCAAGCGTGCCGGTGATTTCGGCCGCGAGGGCCTGGGTCGGGGCGAGCTGCGGGGCGCGCAGCCAGTAGTGGCCAACCATGCGACCCTCGTCTGGGTTGGCGATGGCGCCCTTCTCAAGTTCGGCCATGGCCCGGTAGGCCGCCTGGAGGTCCGGCTCCATGCGGGCGAGGAAGTCGTCCGGGAACGGCATTCGGCTGATATCGAGCGCGAGGCCGAGACCGGCGTGGTGATAGTGGTACTTTTGGAAACGTGACCAGCTCATGGTAAAAGAGAAGGAATGGGGGAGTAGCTAGGTGCGGGTCGAGAGTGCGACTGATGATGCTCGCTACTCGCTACCCGCTGCTCGCTACTTCAAATCAGAGATACTTGTCGGTGACGGCGCCTTCGGAGGCGGTGGCGACGAGTTTGGCGTACTTGGCGAGCACGCCGCGGGTCTCCTTCGGCGGAGGCGGCGTGTAGGCGGCCATGCGGGCGGCGTACTCGGCGTCGGGGATGAGCAGGCTGATCGTGTTCTTGACGGCATCGATCTCGATCAGGTCGCCGGTGCGCACGATGCCGATCGGGCCGCCCTTGGCGGCCTCGGGGGTGATGTGGCCCACGTCGAAGCCGTGCGAGCCGCCGGAGAAGCGGCCGTCGGTGATGAGGGCGACGTCCTTGATCAGGCCGCGGCCGGCCACGGCGCTGGTGGGGGAAAGCATCTCGCGCATGCCGGGGCCGCCCACCGGGCCCTCGTTGCGGATGACCACGACGTCACCCTTCACGACGTCGCCGCGCAGGATGCCCTTGAGCGCATCCTCTTCGCCCTCGTAGACCTTGGCGGTGCCCTTGAAGTAGAGGCCCTCCTTGCCGGTGATCTTGCCGACGGCGCCGCCGGGGGCGAGGTTGCCGCGAAGGATGCGGAGGTGGGTCTCGGACTTGATGGGGTTGTCGAAGGGACGGATGATGTCCTGCTCGTGCGGATACGCCGGGTAGGGCTTCACGTCCTTGAGCGTCTCGGCGAGGGTCTCGCCGGTGCAGGTGAGGCAGTCGCCATGGAGGAGACCGCGGTCGAGCAACATCTTCATCATCGGGCGGATCCCGCCGATGCGGATGACGTGGGCCATGCCGTAGCGGCCGAAGGGCTTCACGTCGGCGAGGAGGGGGATGCGGGCGCCGATGGTCTTGAAGTCGTCCAGCTCGAGGTGGACGCCGGCGGAGTGGGCGATGGCGAGCAGGTGGAGAACGAGGTTGGTCGAGCCGCCGAGGGCGGTGCAGACGGTGATGCAGTTCTCGAAGGCCTTTCGGGTGAGGATGTCGCGGGGCTTGATGCCCTTCTTGAGCATGGCGACGACGGCGGCGCCGGCGCGTTCGCAGTCCTCGCGCTTCTCCTTGCCGACGGCGAGCTGGGCGGAGCTGTTGGGCAGCGAGAGGCCGAGCACCTCGATGGCGGACGCCATCGTATTGGCGGTGTACATGCCGCCGCAGGAGCCGGGGCCGGGAATGGCATGGGACTCGACGGCCTTGAGGCCGGCGTCGTCGAGCTCACCCTTGGCGTGTTTGCCGACCGCCTCGAAGACGGAGACGATGTCCATGGGCTTCTGCTTGTCGCAGTCGCCGGGCAGGAAGCCGGGGAGAATGGTGCCGCCGTAGACGAAGACGGCCGGGCGGTTGAGGCGGGCGATGGCCATCATCGCGCCGGGCATGTTCTTATCGCAGCCTCCGATGGCGACAAAGCCATCGAAGCCTTCGGCGGCGACCGCGGTCTCGATCGAGTCGGCGATGACGTCGCGCGAGACGAGCGAGTAGCGCATGCCGAGGGTGCCCATGCTGATGCCGTCGGTGACGGTGATGGTGTTGAAGGAGACCGGCTTGCCGCCGGCGGCGGCGACGCCCTTGCGCGCGTGGTCGGCGAGGTCGCCGAGGTGGACATTGCAGGGGGTCATGTCGCTCGCGGAGGAGACGACCGCGATCTGCGGCTTGCGGAAATCCTCGTCGGTAAAGCCGACGGCGCGGAGCATGGAGCGGGCCGGGGCACGGTCATTGCCGTCGACGACGATGGAAGAGTGGGGACGCAGGGGATCAGCGGGTTTGGCTTGGCTCATGGAAAATCAACGGCAGCAGACCAAACCCGCGGAGGACGGGCAAGCGGCGTTTTCAAGGTTGCTTCGCCTGCGGGCGGTTGCATCACTCGGGGCCTTTCGCCCGCATGGCTTTCAATCTGCAACAGGTTCTCAAGGCACTGCTCTTTTCGTCGAGCCACCCGCTATCCATCAAGGACATCCAGGCGGCGTTCGCGCGGTTCCACGATCAGGCCACGGCGCTGCCGCTGAAGACCGAAGCCGATGCCGCCCCGGAGGCGGTGCCGGCGGGTGAAGCAGGCGAGGGCACGACCGGGTCCGAGACGCCGTCCGTGGCGTCCGAGGCCGTGGCCGAAGTCGCCGTCGAGGCGGTGACCGAGTCGGATGCCGACCTGTACCAGGATGTCCCGTCGCTCATCACCGCGGCCCAGATCCGCGAGGCGATGGACGCGCTGGCGGCGCATCTGCGCGATTCGAACGACATTTATCTCCTGATCGAGGGCGCCCAAGGCTACCGGCTGGTCACGCACCCGCGGTTTGCGCGCTGGATCCGGATCCTGCGCAACGAGCCGCCGCCGGTGAAGTTGTCCCAGTCGGCGCTGGAGACCCTGGCCATCGTGGCGTATCGCCAGCCGGTGACGCGCTCGGAGATCGAGGCGATCCGTGGCGTTTCGGCCGAGGCCGGCATCAACAAACTGCTCGAGCGCGAACTGATTTTCATCACGGGCCGGGCCGATTTGCCCGGAAGGCCGCTGCAGTTCGGGACCACGGACAAGTTCCTCGAGTTTGTCGGCGTGAAGTCGCTGGTGGAGCTGCCCGCCTCGGACGTGCTGTCGCCGCGCCAGATCGACGAGTGGCTGAAGAACGCGATGAATCCGACGAAGCCCGGCGATGCCGACATGGGCCTGCCGCAGGAGGATCTGCCGCTGGAGACGGCGACGGTCACCGATCACGGAGCCGTGGTGCAGGACCTGCCGGAAGCGGCCGCGGCCCCGGCCGGAGAGTCCGAATCCGCACCGCGCCCGGAGGCGAGCTGACGTTTCTCGGCCATGGACAACCTCGGTCCCATTCGTGAACAGATCGATCAGCTCGACCGGCAGATGGTTGAGCTGTTGAACCGCCGCCTCGCGCTGGCCGCCGAGATCGGCAAGGTCAAGCGCAGCACCGGAGGCCAGATCTACGTGCCCGAGCGCGAGGATGCGGTATTGCGCAAGGTGGCGGCGCTCAACCAAGGCCCGATCAAGAACGAGGCGCTGCAGGCGATTTATCGCGAGATCATGTCGGCGGCCATCGCGCTGGAGAAGCCGCTGCTCATCGCCTACCTCGGACCGGAGGCCACCAACACGCATGCGGCGGCGATGAAGAAGTTCGGCGCCAGTGTGGATTACCATGCGATGGCGACGATCGGCGATATTTTCACCGCAGTGGAGAAGGGTGAGGCCGACTACGCGGTCATTCCGATCGAGAACTCAACTGAAGGCAGCGTGCGCGAGACGCTCGACAGCTTCGTGGAGAGCGAGCTGAAGATCGTGGCCCAGATTTACCTGGAGATCACCCACGCCCTGATCTCGACCTCGCCTCTGGAAAAGATCGATAAGGTCTACTCCAAGGACCAGGCGCTGGCGCAGTGCCGCAACTGGTTGTCGCGCCACCTGCCGCACGCCCAGCTGATTGATGCCTCCAGCACGGCGCGGGCGGTGCAGATCGCGCGCGAAACGCCGGGCGTGGCGGCCGTCTCCAGCGAACTCTCCGCCCAATTCTACGGGGTGCCGGTCGTGGCGAAGAGCATTCAGGACAAGGCCGACAACACCACGCGCTTCTTCGTGCTCGGCAAGCGTCCCTCCGGCGCGGTCGGGGGCGGGCGTGACATGACGAGCCTGATCGTCTCCCTCGGTGACGAGGCGGCCTCCCATTCCGGAGCCCTGCTGCGCATGCTCATGCCGCTCGCGGAGCGAGGCATCAACCTCTCGAAGATTGAGTCGCGGCCGAGCAAGAAACGTCCGTGGGACTACTATTTCTTCCTGGATGTCACCGGCCACTACGACGATCCGCCCATGCGGGAGGCGCTGGCGGAGCTGCGCAAATTCTGCCCGATGGTGAAGTGGCTGGGCAGCTACCCCTCGGTCAACTGAGCGGCGGGCGGGTACAACCCGCGGGAAACAAAAAATCCCACCCGCGGCCGGGTGGGATTGAAGGGGAGCCGCGATGGCGACGGCGGGGCGAGGTCAGGCCAGCAGGTACTGCCACTGGTTCTCGCGCGCGGCCCGGGCGGCCTTGAGTGCGCCCATGGCCACGTACCGCTTGTAGTCGGCGCCGGCGAGGCGGACCTTGGGCGAGGCGTAGCCGTCGTCGACCAGCCGTTGCTGCAGCACGGTGTCGATGCCCTTGATCTGGGAACCGCCGCCGGTGATGACGATGTTCTGGAGCAACGTGGCGACGGAATCGGAGGACGCGCGTCCGATCAGGGTGCGGGCGGCCTCGAAGATCCGGTCGAGCAGGGCGTTGCCCGCCTTGCCGAGGGCCTCGCCGATTTCGATCGTGCGGGCCTTGCCGCCCACGATGACCTGGGCGTCGATCGGCTTGCGCACCGGTCCAACGTAGGCGTGTGCCTCCTTGAGCTCGCGCACCTTGAGGCGGGAAAATCCATTGTTTGGATACACCCGGTCAAGCTCGGCGGCGAGAATGTCGTCCATCGCGTCGCCGGCAAACGGGATCGAGATCTGGTCGTCGACCGTCGGGAAGTAGCCCTGCACCAGGCAGAGGTCGGTGGTGCCGCCGCCGATGTCGATGAAGAGCGAGTTGGTCACCGGATCGACGTAACCTGGCTGGCTGACGCGGGCATCATCGCGGTAGCCGAGGGCCGCGAGGAAAGGTTCGGGAATGAGCAGCACGCGGTCAAAGAGGCCGGTCACGGCCTGGCGAATGTCCTCGCGGGCATCTTCGCCGGCGTTGGCGGGCACGCCGATGACGACGCGCAGCTCCGACCGGTTGCCCGGATCGGCGAGATCGCGCAGGTGCTTGAGGAAGTCACGGGCCGGCTCGCGATGCACAATCACGCCCTTTTCCATGGGCGCGACGAGGTTGACGTGCAGCAGGTGGCGCAGGGCCTCCTCGCCGAACAGCATGCTCGCGTTGTTGGTGATGATGCCGCTGACCACGCCCTCCTTGGCGTAGCCCACGACGGTGGGCACGATCTTGCTGACCGTGACGTCGCTGGACTGCGGGGTGCCGGCCAGAATGCAGGACTTGTTGGTGCCGAAATCGAGGCCGGCCAGAAGGATCGGGCGGGCGCTGCGCGGAGTGGAGGTGGTGGAGGCCGGAGCGGTAACAGTGTCGGGTTTTTCTTTTGTCGTGGTGGTCATGGGACGGGAGCTGGCAGGGTTACAGCTGAGGCTGGAAATCAGGAGGCACGGGCGCGGCGCGGACGGTCCTGCGCCAGCATGCTGTCGAGCATGTCCGTGATGGATTGCGGGCCGGCCGGGCGTTCGCGCGGCGGCGGCGCCGGTTCGTCGGGCACCGCCACGGGGGCGACGGCGACGAACGGTGCGGCGGAATCGGCCGAGGTGCCCTGGAGGCGGCGCAGCACAAAGTCGCCGATCACCTGGGCATCGAGAACGCGCCGGTACTCATCGGCGCAGGCGGCGCGGAGCGCCTCGTCGGTCCAGCGGTAACCGTCGTCACCCGCGCGCAAGCGGGCCACGAGGGCGGGCAGGTCGTGGTTAAGAATGCGGGCGGCGGCCCCTTCGTCGTGAGCGAGGCGATGGAGGCACGCCTGCCGGTAGAGGCGGCGCACGTCGTCCAAGGGATCCACCGGGAAGAAGAACTCCATGCTCAGAGTCGCACAGACCGAGCACGGGAGGAGGTGTTCCCGAAAAGTTTTTCACGCGGGCGCCGGCGCGCCGCGGGTCAGCGGTAGCGAATCAATATGATCGCGGTGACGGCGCCAACGATCACGACGAGCACACCGGCAAACACGATCCAGCAGCCGGATTTTGACACCTCACCGCGCCGCCGTTCCTCGTCCTGCAGAGCGGCGAATATTGGGTCGGCGGTCGGAGCAGGGGACGCCACGGGAGCGACCGCGGCGGGCGGTGGTGGAGCACTGACGGGCACCGGTTTTCCTGGCGCCGGCTCCAGCGCGGCGATCTCCCGATCGAGCCACTGCAAATGGCCGGCCACAAGGGCGCGTTGCTGCTTCAGTTCGGTGAGTCGATCCGGCACACTCCCAGTAGCGCGAGACGAAGGGCCGGGCGGCAAAACAAAAAACGCCGGACCTTGCGGTCCGGCGTCAGGAAAACGAACGATCGGGGAGCCCTTAGGCCTTCGCGGCGATCGAGACGCGGCGGTGAACCTTGTCGAACTCGACCACGCCGTCCTTGAGGGCGAAGAGGGTCCAGTCGCGGCCAATGCCCACGTTCTTGCCGGCGTGCAGCTTGCTGCCACGCTGGCGGACGATGATGTTGCCGGCGATCACGCTCTGGCCGCCGAACTTCTTCACGCCCAGTCGCTTCGACTGACTTTCGCGACCGTTGGATGTAGATCCTGCACCTTTCTTATGCGCCATGACGAAATGTCTCCTTTAGTGGTTAAAATTAGGCGGAGATGGACTCGATCTTGATGACCGACAGCTCCTGACGGTGGCCGCGCTTGCGCTCGTAACCCTTGCGCTTCTTCTTCTTGAAGACGATGACCTTGTCGCCGCGCTTGTTCTCGAGGATCTTGGCCGTGACCTTGGCGCCCGAAAGACGGGGGCTGCCGACCTTGAAGGCGGCGCCTTCACCGGCGGAGAGGACGTCGGTGATCTCGACGGTGGAGCCGGCTTCCGTGTTGGGGTAGCGGTTCACGATCAGAATGTCTCCCTCGGTGACAGCGAACTGTTGGCCTTGGGTTTTGATGGTCGCTTTCATAAATAAAACGGCGAACTAAGAAGTTTGGGGCAGGGGCACGCAAGGCAAATTTGGCAATTGTTTGGGTTCCGGGGCCCTCTGGGGCGATTGCTTGGCTGCGGTGGACGCGCGGGGTGCCTCCGCGTGCGCCTGCGGGGGTTCAACCGGGGTCGCATTCACGTGCACGTCGTTGGGGCAAAACCGGCTCGACAGCCCCGGGATGCGCCCGCCACAGCAGGGGGCATGTCATCGTCGTCGTTGCCCGCAGCGTCCCCGGAGGAAGTGGCCCGGCAAGGCCGGCTTGCGGCCGAGATTGGACTGTGGCGTTCGGAGGAAGGCCTGGTGCGTCGCTGGTTTCGTCCGACCGACGCCTTGCTCAACGTGGACAGCGGTGCGGGACGGGTCTCGCTGGGCTTGTGGGAACTCGGCTACGAGCGGGTGTTGGGAATCGAGCGTGATCGTGGTCTGGTGGCCGAGGCGCGGCGACTGGCGGCGCGCCTCGACTATGCCACGCCTTTCCGGGTGGCCGACGTGGTCCGGCTCGCCCTGCCGGCCGAAACGTACGATGGCGTGCTCTGGCTGGAAGGCGGTCTGGCCCGCCGTGAAGCTGCAGCGCAGGAGGCCGCGTTGAAGGCGCTCCGGCGGGGTGTACGGGCCGGCGGACGTCTCGTGCTGGGCACGCCGGTGGCAGATGATGCGGCGTCCCTGCCGGACCAGCTGGCGTCCGCCGGCTGGACGGTCGAGGTGCGACTGCGCCGAGACGCGGAGGACGGCGAGGCGGCCGACGTGAAGGCCGCTTACCCGGATTGTTGGTTCTGGGTGGCGGTGGCGACGTAACCGCTCAACCGGCATCAGGGACGGCTCGGCGCGGGCAGACCGGCGGCCGAGGCGTCGGACGCGCGTTGGCGACGGCGTTCAAGCCAACCGTAGCAGCCGAGGTAGACCACGGGGATGAAAACGAGGGTAACGAGCGTGGAGGCAACCAGCCCGCCGAGCACCACGCGGGCGAGGGAGGCCTGCAGCTCTGCGCCCGTGCCGATGCCGAACGACATGGGCAGCAGGCCCAGGACGGTCGTCAGCGTGGTCATCAGGATCGGGCGCAACCGCCGCCGACCGGCGATGCGCACGGCCTCCACCAGGGGGACCCCTTCCTCGCGGCGCAACAGGTTGATGTAGTCGACGAGCACGATGGCGTTGTTCACCACGATGCCCGTGAGCATGACCACGCCCATCAGGCTCTGCATGTTCAACGTCGTGCCGGTGAGCAGGAGCGTCGGCACCACGCCGATGACTGCGAGCGGAATGGAGAACAGCACGATCAGCGGATCGAGGAAGCGCTCGAACTGGCCGGCCATCACCATGTAGATCAGCACGACCGCGATGAAGAGCGAGAGTTGGAAGTCCACCGCCGCCTTGCGCTGCTCTTCGTATTCGCCACCAAAATACAGCGAGAATCCGGGCGGCAGGGCAATGCCGGCAGTGCGCTCGCGGATGGCGGCGACGGCCTCGCCCAGCGGCAGGCCGGAGCCCAGCACCGCGGTGATGGTGGTGACGCGCTGGCTGTCGATCCGCTGGATCTCCGGCGGCCCGCGGCCGGCCCGCACGTCGATCACCGATGACACCGGAATGGTCTCTCCGCCCGGCAGGCGGATGGGAATGTTGTCGAGGCTCTGCACGCCCCGGCGGTCGTCGGGCTGCAGGCGCACGGTGATGGGGAATTCCTCGCCGCCGATGCGGTAGGAGCCGGCGCGGCTGCCGCCGACGTTGGTCTGGATCGCTTCGGCGACGTCGCGCACGCTCAGGCCGAGCTCCTGCAATTTGACCCGATCGAGCAGCACGTTCTCCTCGGAACGCCCCTCGCGGTTGCTGATGCGCACGTCGGCGATGCCTGGGATGACCTCGATCGCGGTCTGGATCTGGAGGGCGATCTGCTGCGCCTTTTCGAGGTCGTAGCCCCGCAGCTCGATCGCGACGTCCTCGTCGCCCCCCGAGCCGAAGATGCGCCGCAGGATCCACAGGCCGGACCGGGCCCGCACGCGGATCTCGCCGCCGGGGATGAGGCCGGCGGTGGCGAGGCGCAGGCGATCGGCCAACTCCGAGTTGCTGATGCTCGCCTCGGGTTTGAGGGTGATCTCCACCTCGGCGCTGCCGTCCGTCACCTCGGTGGCGAGATGGGCGACATCGCCCGGCGGCAGCTGCTCCTTCACGATCTGCTCCAGTTCGAGCAGGTAGCGGTTGACGACGGCGATGTTGGTGCCGTCGCCCATGTTCATGTCGACATCCACGAGGTCGGCATCCGACTGCGGGGCGAGTTCGACCGGAATGAGGGGCACCGCGGCAAAGCCGGCGATGACGAGCAGCAGCGTGACGCCGGCGACGCGCTTCTTGTGCGCGATCGAGGCATCCAGCACCGCCGCGTAACGGTCCTCGAGCCGCTGGAGGCCGCGCTGGATGAAGGCGAGCCGGGCGGCGGCGCGCTCCGCCCGGGCGGAGCGGACCGCGAGCAGCTTGCTCGCCAGCATCGGGACCAGGGTCAACGCGACGAGCAGGGAGCACGCGAGCGAGAACACGACCACCAGCGCGAGCTGCTGGAAGATCACGCCCGAGATCGTCTGCATGAAGACCACCGGGATGAAGATGACGCAGGTCGTCAGGGTGGACGCGGTGATCGCCCCGGCAACCTCGCGGGTGCCGACGAGGGCGCTGGCGCGCGCATCCTTCCCGGCCTCGCGGTGGCGCACGATGTTCTCAAGCACGACCACGGCGTTGTCCACGACCATGCCCACGCCGAGGGCAAGGCCGCCGAAGCTCATCTGGTTGAGCGTGAGCCCGCTGAAGTACAGCAGGCCGAAGGTGGCGATGATCGAGATCGGGATCGAGGCTGCGATGATGAAGGTTGACGAACCGTTGCGCAGGAAAACGTAGAGGATGAATACGGCGAGTAGGGCGCCGTAGATCGCGGAGGACCGGACGTTGTCGATCGAGGCCTGGATGAACACGCTCTGGTCGGAGGCGACGAACAGCGACACATCGCGGCGCTCGGCATTGATGCGGGCAATCTCGTCCCGGATCGCGGCGGCGACGGCCACGGTGTTGGCGCCGGTCTGCTTCTGGATGCCGAAGCGGAGCATCGGGCGGCCGTCGATCTCGACCACCTCGCGCAGGTCCTCGTACCCGAAGGTCACGTCGGCGACATCACGGACGCGGATGGGCTGGCCGTCGACCTGGGCGACGACGGTGTTGGCGATCTCGTCGACGCTCGCGTACTCGCCGAGGGTGCGGATGTAGATCTCCTGCACGCCAGTGGCGACGTTGCCTCCCGGGAGGTTGGCGTTGCTCCGGGCGATGGCGTTGCGGACGTCGCTGGCGGAGAGGCGGCTGGCGTTGAGGCGGTCGCGCTGCAGGTGGACGTGCACCTCGCGATGGATGCCGCCCCAGACGTCGATCGTGCCGACGCCTGGAATCTGTTCAAACCGGCGGGTGATCTCGCGTTCGAGCGTGACGGTGAGTTCCTGCACGTTCTTGAACGGGGAACTCGCGCCCACGATCACGATGGGCGTGTTGTCGGGGTCGAACTTCCACACCCGCGGCGGGTCGGCTTCCGGCGGCAGGTCGTTGCCGAGGGTGTCGAGGGCGGCGCGGAGATCGTTGGCCGCCTCGTCGATGTTGGTGCCGCGGGAGAAATCGAGGGTCACCCGGCTCGACCCTTCGCCTGAGCGCGACCGCACGCGCTCGACGCCCGGCACACCGGCGACGGCGTTCTCCACCGGCTGGGTGATGATCTGCTCGATCTCCTCCGGGCCGACGTTCGGGTAATTCACCGCGACGGTGAGCTGCGGGAATTCGATCGGAGGCAGCAGGTCGATCGGAAGGTGGCGCAGGCCGGCCACGCCCAGGGTGACGATGATGAGGAACGCCATCATCGTGGCGACCGGACGTTTGACGGAGGTTTCGGTCAACGGCATGTCGGCAGGCGGTTCAGGTCCCGGGAGCGGGCGAGGGAGCGTCGGGTTGGAGGACGGCGTCGAGCAGGTCCTCGCGTTTCAGGCCCTGCAGGGTCATGACATGATCCCAGGTGACTGCGCGCACACGGGCCTGCGAACGTCCGGTCGAAAGGAGATCCTGGCCGAGCGTCACCACCCAGTCGCCGGCGGCGACGCCGGAGACCGCAACCTCCATGGCGCCGCGGGCGATGAGGGCGACGGGACGAAACTCGACCGGCACCGGTTCGGAAAGCGGCGGTGGAGCGGGGCCGCCGACGGCCGGCAGGGTCACGGTGCCGGTGAGGACAAAGATACCGCTCTGGCCGGTATCGGGATCGGTGAAGAGCGCGCTGGTCGGCACCAAGGTCGCCTGCTGGCTCTGGCCATAGAGGATGTCGACGGGCACGAACATGCCCGGCCGGAGCACGCGCCCCTCGTTGGCGATCTCGATCTCCGCCTCGGTGGTGCGCGTGACCTCGTTGAGGAACGGCGAGATGCGGCTCACCTCAGCCGTGAGCAGACGTCCGCCGCCGGGCGCGGGCAGGGTGATGCGGGCGGGCTGGCCGGCCTCGAGGTAACGCAGCATGTTGTCGGTCACGTTCACGCGGACCTTGACCCGGTCGACGTTGCCGACGGTGAAGAGGCGCGTGGAGGGCGACGCCTGCATGCCGACCTCTGCGTTGCGCTGTCCGACCACGCCGTCGATCGGCGAGCGGACGAACGCCTTGTTGAGCAGGTCCTGCTGTTCAGCGAGCGTAGCGGCGTTCTGTTCGCGTTGCGCCTCGGCGAGGGCCACGTCGGCCGCGGCGGATTCGACCTGGGCGGCGATGGTGTCGAGCTCGAGTGCGCTGACCAGTTCGCGTGCTCCAAGCGAGCGGGTGCGCTGGGCTTGCGCCTGCAGTTCGGCCAGACGCGCCTTGGCTTGCCGGACGCGGGCTTCGCCGATGCGCAGGCCGGCCTCGGCCTGGCGGAGTTGTTCCCGCACCGGGTCGGCGTTGATTTCGACCAGGATTTGTCCGGCGGTGACACTGTCGCCGTCCTGCACGCGCACGGCGGCGATGCGGCCGGACAGTTCGGGATAAAGGGAGACCTGGTTGTCGGCCCGCACCGTTCCGCTCAGGCGCTCGACCAAGGGCAGTCCGCCGAAGCGGGCCTGCACGGCCTCGACTGGCGGGGCGGTGATGTTGGGCATCGGCGCCTGCGCCGCCTCGTCGTAGCAACCAGCCGTGAAGGCCGCGAGGAGGGCAAGGGTGAGCGGGCACCGCAGGCGGCTCATGCGCAGGCCTCCTCCCCGAGGCCGGTCGTTGCGTCGGCGGCCGACAAGGCGGGCGCCAGGTTCAGGACGGCGCCGTCGAGCGGCGTGGCAAAGGGACGTGCTAAGGTGAGGAACGTGCGCACAACGCCGTCACCGTAGGACGACCGGACGTCCCTGCAAGCGATGGCGTGGAACAGTTTCGCAAAAAATCCGCGGACCGTCCGCGTCGGTCCGCACCGCTCAGACGGGCCTTACTCCTTGGCCGCCGTGGTAGCGGCGGGGGCTGAAGGGGCCGGCGAAACGAGCACGCCGCCGGCCGCGTTCACCATTTCGATGTTCAGGTAGTAGTGTTGGCGGCGCTTGTAATCGCTCGGGAGGACGGCGCGGGCGAGCAGCATGCGCTGTTCGGCGGCTTCCGTTTCCATCGCCTGCTGACGCTGGAGGGCGGCGAGGCGGGCGGCTTCCGCCTCGGCGTCGGCGCGTTTCTGCTGCTCCAAGGCGGCGAGACGGGCAAGGGCATCGCGGCGCGCGGCATTGGCGGCGGCAGCTTCGCGTTCGGCCTGTTCGGCGCGGGCGCGGGCCTCGCCCTGGGCGAGTTCGCGTTCGCGGGCGAGGCGCTCGACCTCGGCGGCGGCCCGGCGGGCTTCCTGTTCGGCGGCGGCGCGGGCCACCTCGGCAGCGGCCTGCTCGGCGCGCAGCCGGGCGAGGTTGCGCTCGGCTTCCTCGGCGGCGAGACGGGCCTTCTCTGCGGCCAGACGATGCGCTTCGGCCTCGGCGGCGGCCCGTTGGCGGGCCTCGGCCTCGCGGCGTTCGACCTCGGCCTTTTCGATCGCGGCGCGCTCGGCGGCGAGCCGTTGTTCAACACTGTCGCGATAGGCGCGGTAGCCGAAGATTCCGGCGATGACGAGCAACACGGCAAGGATGGCAACAATGAGGTTTTTGGTCATGACGTTTGGGGTGAGACAAAAAGCTCCGGCGAAGGTTTCGAGAAACGTCGCACGAAGGGTTTACGCAAATGGACCGCAATCGCGATCCGGGGAAGCAGAACGGAAGCTTTGCTTGCCGGCGGGCATCGGCCAGCGAAAACGTCCGTCACCGGCGAGGATTCTTCACAAAGATGAAGTTGGCGAGAAACCCGAGGCCAAACATGCCGCTCAGCGTCCGAATGTTGCGCATCGCGCCGACCACGCTGGAGAGCGGGCTGGCTGCCGGTTCGTGCACGCGGACGAGCAGCAGGCAGGCGAGCAGCGCGAGCACGGGCTGCACGATGAAAACGGTGTGGTAGACGCGCAGGCCCTCGCCCGGATTGAGGAAATGGCCGAGCACTCCGCCGCCAATCACGGGGGCGATGGCGGTTACGAGGGAGGTGCACGCGAGGTTGACGCTGATCGCGAGGGTCTTGGCGGCGGGCGGGATCACGCGCAGCTGAATGTTGAAGAGACCGAGGGTGAAGCCGGCGGCGACCATGCCGCCAAACGACCACATCACGTACAGCATCCAATCGTTGTCGGGCGTGAGGAAGCACCAGGCGAAATTTTGCAGCTGCCAGGCGATCATGCAGAACAGCATGACGGGCTTGTTGCCGAAGCGGCCGGCCATGGCGCCCCAGAACGGGTAAGAGAGGGCGCCTCCCACGCTCGTGAGGATGACGAGCTGACTCACGTCGCGCACCGTCCAGCTGAGCTCGTCGTACATGAAGACGGCGTAGAACGGACCGAAGCAGTTGGCGGCGAAGCCCCACGCCGCACCGTAGGCGATCAGCCAGAGGAACGCGGGCGAACCCAGCAGCACGCCGAGCTGTTGCCGGTAAGGCGCATGGGCCTCCGTGCGCACGGTCTCCGAGTGGGTGCGCATGCGGTGCTGAAGAATGACCGACACGATGCGGAGGGCGACGGTGGCCCCGAGCAGGAATTGAAAGGCGCGCACCGAGCCGGCGTTACGGTTGATCAGCTCGCCGACGAGCACGAGGAAGATCACCTGCGCAATCTGCATCAGCCGGTTGCGCGCACCGAAATACTTGGCCCGCAGGTGGCGCGGCACCCACTCCTGGATCCACGAGGTCCAGCTCACGCCGGTGAATGCCGTGACGGCGGCGGAAATCGTGAAGAAGAACAGGAACCACGCGCCGCTCAGTTCCGGCGCATCCACCGGCAGGTAGGGCAGGGCCACCGCCATCGCGGCCCAGCAGAGGATTTGCAGGGTGCAAAAAATCAGCGTGACCGTCTTGGCCGCGAAGATCCGGTCCATGAACGGCATCAGGAAGGCCTGGGCAAAGTTGCCCCAGTAAGGCAGCGACACGATCAGCCCGTAGGTGGCGGGCGGCAGCTGGTACAATCCGGTGAGCAGGGCGGCGATGACGAAGTTGCCGGGCTGCAGCAGGTAAACGATCGGCGTCGCGGTCAGGCCGTCCCACGTGCAGAGACGGAGATTCTGGTTGAGCTGCTGCGACGTTGCGGTTTTCGGCATCGGGCGTGTTGTCGTCCGTTATCAAAGAGCATGCCGGCCCCAATAGAAGCTAAAGTGTTCGCGGACAAAAATACGGTTGCGGTTGCGCGCGCTTTGCTCGGGAAGCTGCTGGTACGTGCCCGGCCTGACGGTGCGGTGGAGCGGCACCGCATCGTCGAAGTCGAGGCTTATCACGGCGAGCGCGACCGGGCGTGCCACGCCTCCCGGGGCCGAACGCCGCGCACCGAGGTGATGTTCGGTCCGGCCGGCGTCTGGTATGTCTACCTGTGCTATGGCGTGCACGAGCTGCTCAACCTGGTCACGGGACCGGAAGGCCATCCGGCGGCCGTGTTGATCCGTGGGCTGGAGACAGTGTCCGGTCCTGGGCGCCTGACGCGGCACCTGGGCATCGACCGGAGTTTCAACGCCCGCCCGGCGACGCCGGCCACGGGACTCTGGCTCGAAGAGGACGACGTTCGCGTGCGTCCGCGCGACGTCGTGGCCACGCCGCGGATTGGCGTTGATTACGCCGGTCCCACCTGGGCGGCGAAAAAGTGGCGCTTCGTCATCTCCACGACGTCGTCCACCGTGATCGCATCCAGGCCGGCCTCGCGGCGCAGGACGCGCACCTGAGGTCCATGCGGCGCCCAGATCGCCGGGTCGGTCGGTCCGAAGAGCAACCCGCACGGGGTGCCGACGGCGGCGGCGAGGTGGGCAATCCCGGAGTCGTGACCGAGGAAGCCCCGGCAGCCGGCCAGGCGCTCCGCAACCTCGAGCAGCGGACGGCCGAACAGACACTCGCCATACGGGGCAAACGCATCGCGTACCTCCGCCTCGGCCTCGCCGCCGATGATCAGCCACGGCGCATCGATGCGGTCGCACACCTCGCGCCACCGGGCTGCCGGCCAGTTTTTCCAGGGCGAACCGCTGCCCGGGTGCAGGGCCAGCGTCGCGGACCGCGAACCGGGAAACGTCAGGCGGGGCTGCGGATCGGTCAGAACGAGGCCCAGTCCCGCCAAGGGAGCCGCATAGTGCGCCGCCGCAGGACCGGTCTGGGGCAGGGCGGGGGCGGTCAGGTAACGCTGCGCCGGGTGACGCGGAAAGTGGCGGGCGAGGGCGCCATCCGGATCGGGCCAGTAATTGACCACCAAATCGAAGCCGCCAAGCCAGTCGGCGAGGTCGGTCGGAAGGGCGCCTTCGTCGTGCAAGGCGCTCCAGCGGGCATCGTGTTGGGACCGGACGATGTCGATCACGCCCGCGTGCCGGCCCAGCTGCGCGGCGGTGGCGTTGCCAATCAGGGTGATTTCAGCGGCGGGCCAGCGCTCGCGCAGCAGGCGAAGCGCCGGAAGCGTGACGATGAAGTCGCCGAGCGCGCCCCCACGCAGGACGAGGATGCGGCGCATGACGGTGCCGGTTACAGGCCGGTGCTGGTGTTGGCCGGCTCCACCGTCGGTGCGCCCGGGGCGATCGTGTGTTCCTGGAGGAGGAGGGTGGCCGTGCCGTACTTCAACTTGAGCTGCATGCGCACGGGCAGCGGTTTTTCGCCCTGAGAGATCCAGACCTTGATTTCTCCGCCGCGGGCGAAGAGCCCCCGGGGCGTCTCCTTGTCCATGCGGGGCACGATGCGCAGCGCCTGAAACTTCCCCATGGGCGTCGAGATTTCCTCGATTTGTTCCGCGTGCAGGGTGATCGGGAAAAACTCGCGGCCGAAGTGCACGATGACGTCGCGCGTGTCGCCCACCTTCATGCCCCAGTGGCGCGGGGCCACGAGACTCGTGATCAGGTCGATGGGCTGTCCGCCGGCGGGCAGCGGCAGGTCGGTGTTGCGATGCGGACGGGTGGTGTCGCGGTGCCGGGCGACCCCGGCCTCGTAGTCGAAGTCGGTGCGGCTTTCCGTGCGCCGGCGGCTGTCCTCGCTCTGTTCTTCGGTGGCGAGCAGACGACCGGTGGCAAGGTCGATCAAGGCCGCGCCGGAGTCGTCATATTTGTAGACGCCGCGCACGAATCCCTTCGAGGACGTGGCCGTGGTGATGCGCATGACCTGCCGGCCGTTGTGCAGGTCCTGGTGGGCGGCAATCGTGATCTCACCGGCCCGAGTGAAGATGCCCCAGCCGACCCGGTAGCGGAAGGTCTCGCCGTTGGCGAAGGTGGTGAACGGCTCGGGTGCGGCGGAGAGGCCTGCGATGAGAAGAGGAGACAAGAGGGCGAGAAGGCGTGGAATCATGCGGCGGATTGGGCGGCGGTAGGCGTTCCTGACAGAGTTCGACCGTCGATCTCCGTTGAAGTGCACTCTTCGCGGGATTTCGTTTCGGTCAACCGCGACTCAAAGGGTGCCGGGGATCGCGGTCTGGTCGCGCGTCACCGTGCGCTCGATCCGGATCGCGAGATCGTCGGTGAAGGGAGGCAGCACCAGCGGATCCTGGTGCCTCAGGTGGCGGGCGGTGAAGGAGGTCGCCGACCCGAGCGGTCGTCCGTCCGACGGGACGAAGAACTCGACGCGATAGTCTCCGGCCGGCAGGCGCAGATTCAGACGGCCTTGGCCCACACGTTGGCCGCTCCCGCGTGTGAAGACGTAGGCGAGCGCGAGGTCGCGCGTATCCGAGGCGAGGACGACCGGCACCAACCCGTCGAGCTGGGATTGGTCCGGGGCAGGCTGAATCACCGTGAAGACCGGATCGACCCGCCAGAACGCCTGCGCCGACCACCAGCGGGAAAAAGCGGCCGCGTACGCTTCGCCGGGCGCAATGTACGACCGGTCGTCGATGCCTTCGCAGCCGTCCCAGGAGTGCCACGTGGTGTAGCCGCCGGCCGCGGCGGCGATCCAAAGCTGCTTGCGGCGATGGACGGGATCGTCGTTGCGATGGCGCACCTCGCGGCCGGTCTCGTTGTTGAAGGCGGGTTTGCCATGAACGCGCAGGTTGCGCGCGATCGCCAGGTACCAGTCGTGCAAGTCGTACTGCTCCTGATTGCCCGTGCAATGGTGCACGAGGGCAAGGTCCATCCAAGAGGCGTGGGGCCAGAGCGGGTAGTCCGTCGTTCCGTTCGAGGAGATGACCGGCCGGCGAGACGGGTCCTGTGTTTGGAGGTGGCGACCAACTGCTTCCTGGAACCGAGGGTTTTCTACGTGTTCGTTGTGCACTTCCCAGCAGAAGATGTTCGGATGGCGGGCGAGCCGGGCGATCACGCGATCAAGGTAAGGACGCACGGTCTCGAACGAAGCCGGTTCGTCGGGCAGTTTGAGCGACGTGAACAAGGTGAGGTTGATGCCGATGCCCGCGGCCGCCGCGAGTTCGATCCGCCGGTCGACCTCGCGCCAGTAGGCCTCGTTGAACGTGCTGAAGTCGGGCCGCTCGCGCGTGCCGCCCCACGGCCAGGCGTCGATGCCGAGTTCGTCAAAGTAGAGCCGGCTCTCGAGCGCGACGCGGATCACCGTGGCGCCAAGTTGCTGGCAGCGTTCGAGCGTCGTTTCGGGACGTTCGGCGGAGAAGTAGTGCCAGGCGGTCTTGTTGAAGACGAAGATGTGTCGCCCATCCGGCCGGACAAAGTGATGCCGGAACTGCGGATCGATCCCCACGACCTGGTCCCAGGCGGAGGGGGTGGCGGCGGCGAAGATCCGGGGCGTTAAGGAGGCGAGACCGAGGACGGCGAGGAGCGTCAGGGTGAGTGATTTCACGGCGGGGAACGGAGGAAAGTTGGGACGGCTGCCGGTGTCAGGCGAGCGCAGACGAGGCCGCTACGATCCGTGCGACCCGAACCCGTTCGCCGCTGCGAGACGACGGCAGGTTTCGAGTGTGTCGATCTGGTCCGCCGTCTTGTCCGTGCGGATGCGCACGATGCGCGGAAAACGCAGGGCGAAGCCGCTTTCGTGGCGGTCGCTGGGATGGATCGAGTCGAAGGCGACCTCGAGCACCACGTCGGGCACGACACGGCGCACCCGGCCCTTTTCCTCCACCACGCGATCGAGGAAATGCGCGGTGAGCGTGGCGATCTCGGCGTTGGTGAGTCCGGAGTAGGCCTTGCCGACCGTGGCCAGCCGGCCGTGGTCGTCCCGGATCGAGAAGGTGTAGTCACTGAGCACGCCTTTGCGTTTGCCGTGCCCATACTCGACGCCGGTCACGACCACGTCGAGGGTCGCGTAGGCCTTCTTCAACTTGACCCACGCGAAGCCCCGGCGTCCCGGCGCGTACGCGCTGCGCGGATCCTTGGCCATCAGCCCCTCGTTGCCCCGCTGCCGGGCGTGGACAAAGGCCGCGTCGATCGCGGCGGCGGTGTCGGCCTGCTGCACGGGGGCAAGCAGGATCACCCCGAAAGCGGAAGGCGGCACGGCGGCCATGAAACGCGCGAGCGCGGCCCGGCGTTCGGCCAACGGCGCCTGGAGAAGGGGCCGTCCGTCCAGCCACAGCAGGTCAAACAGCGAGAGCGAGACCGGGATCTCCGCGCCGAGGAAGAAATCATCGCCCGGCGTGCGGCCGAGGCGCTTCTGCAGTTCGGCGAAGGGCAGGGCCCGACCGTCGCGCCAGGCCAGCAGCTCGCCGTCGGCCATCAGGTCGCCGGGCAGGGCCGAGGCGACGCGGGCGAGTTCGGGAAACTGGGCGGTGATGCGCCGCAGGTCGCGCGAGTAGAACTCGACCCGGCTGCCGCGCTTGTGCATCTGGCAACGGATTCCGTCGTATTTCTCCTCGAGCCAGACCGGTGCACCCAGCCGGTTGAGTACGGACTCCGCCGTCGGCTCGGGGCTCGCGAGCATGAACTGAAGCGGCTGAAACAGGGCCGGCTCCACCGAGCCCAGCCGGTCCGCAGCCGCAGCGCGAACCACGGTGGCAAGGTCGCCGCAGAGCAGGTGGGCCTCGCGCACCGACGCGAGGGGGCGCTGCCAGGCGGCCGCCACGGCCTCCTCCACGAGGCCCTCCTTCAGGCCGATGCGCAGATCGCCGGTGATGATCTTGAGCAGGAACTTCGCTTCGAGCGGGGTGAGGCTGCCCAGGCGCTGGCGCAGGGCGGAGATTTTGCCGACTGGGGCGCGGGTCGCCGCCACCTGGTCAAAGAAGCTCGCGAGCTCGACGAGGCGGGAGGGTTGCGGGGAGGTGCGGCCCGTCAGCACCGCCTCCGCGGCGTCACCACTGTCGCCAAAACGCAAATACGCCTGCCGCCAGTCGGGCTCCGCGAGGCCCGTGAGGTCCAGCACGGCGCGCTTGATCACGGACCAACCCAGCTGCAGCACCCGTTCCTCCGCGGGTCGGAAGACCCGGCCGGTCAAATAGAGGGCGGCGCGCGCTGCATCGTCCGCCTCGAGGCTGCCGAAATAGGCCGACAGCAGGGCGACCTTCTCCAACCGGCCGGAGGCCGCGCCGACCGCGGCGGCGGTGGCGGCGAAGCGGGCAAAGGCATCCGCCTCGGGCTCCCGGTAAGGCGGCGGGACGGGCCGCGGGGCGGGTGAGGGCGCCGTGTGACTCAACCGCAAGGGCATCTCGAGCTGGTTGTCCTGGCCGAGCGCCCAGGCCTCGACCCCGCGGTCGCGCAGGGTCCGGGCGAAGTCCGCTGCGAAGCCGTGCAACGTGAGCACCTGGCGCGGCTGCACCGCCTCAACGAAGCGCAGCAGGTCGGCGTAGTCGGCGTGGTCCGAGAGCGGAAAGGCGGCGTCGCATTGGTAGCGAAACGTGACGCCGGGATCGAGCGCCCAGCCCGTGATCGCCGCCGTGCGCCGGCGCGGGAGTTTGCGGAGGAAGGCGGAATTCGGACCCTGGGGCGGACTGATCACCACATGGCCGGCCGCCTCCGCGGGATGGAAGGTGCGATAGGGCGGAAAGGCCACGCCGGCCTCCTCGTAGATGGCGGTCAGGCGGGCGGCCTGCGGGTGCAGCATCACCGGCAGACCGGCCTCGGAAAGGCTGCTGAGCAGTTCCTGGCTCTTGCCGAGGCTGTAGCCGAAGAGCACGGGCACAGCCTGATCCTCGAGGGCCTCGCGGCAGAACGCGGTGATCCGCGCCAGCACCTCCGCCGTCGGCGGCATCACGTAGTGGGAGCGCCCATACGTCGTCTCCATGATGAGCACGTCGGCGCGCGGGGTTTCGCAGGCCTCGGCGGATCGCCCGCGGCGCAGCTTGAAATCGCCCGTGTAGAGCAGGCGCCCCCGTTCAGGATGATCGAGCAGGCACTGCGCCGAGCCGAGGATGTGTCCGGCCGGATGGAGGGTGACGCTGGTGTCGGCAGTCAGCGGTTCGGTTTGGCCGAAGGGCAGGACATGCTCGAGGCGCTGCCCCGGCAGGCGCGCCCGCATCAGCCGGGAGGTGAGTTCGGAACAGAGGATTTCCCGGTGGGTGGCAAGGTGGTCAAAGTGCGCGTGCGAAACGAACGAGCGCGCCGCCGGCCGGTGGGCATCCAGCCACCAGTCGAGCTGGGGCAGATAGACCCCTTGGTTGAAACGCACCTCCCATCCGGACATCGATACACGCGTAGCGCTAAACCAGATGCGGGCAAGTGCCCGCACGATTCAACGTCCGCCGAGGGTGAGAAGGATCAGGGCGACTACTGTCGCAACGCCTGCGACCAACCAGTACCAGGCGAGGCCTGAGGGACGCGAGGAAGGCGGGTGCGCATCATCGTCCGGCAGATCGAGTCCGTCGTAGATCGATTGTTCCCGCCACCCCGTGCGCTCGTCGGCACCGCATTCCGGGCAGGCTTTGGCCCGGCGCGGGATCGGAGCGCCGCAGACGGCGCAGTCTTCCGGGGGCGGAGGCGTCGCCTGGCTCACGCGGGCTTGAAATACTTGCGTTTGGCGAGACGCCAGGCGGTGACGAAGAAGGCGGTGAGCGGAATCGCGAGGATCATGCCGAGGATACCGTTCAGCGCCGTGCCCCAGAAGAAGATCGCCACAATGATCGTGACCGGGTGCAGCCCGGTCCGGTCGCCCATGATCTTCGGCGTCAGGAACCAGCCTTCGATCATTTGGACCGCCACGAACACCCCGAGCACAAATCCCACCAGCGACCAGCCGCCGTCGGGTTGCAGGAACGCCAGGGGCAGGGCGATGCTCAATCCGATGATCGTGCCGAGGTAGGGGACGATGTTGAGCACGCCCAGCGCGAGGCCGATGAACAGGCCGAATTTGAGGCCGACGAATGAGAAGCCGACGGCGAGCAACGCCCCCATAATCAGGCCGATCACCAGCTGTCCGCGGAAGAACGAGACCACGATCGCGATGAATTCGCGGACGAGGAAAACGATGTCCTCACGCACGTCCGGGCTCAGGAACGGCAGTTGTTCGCCGAGGTTGCGCGTCGGCTCGTGGCGGGAGAGCAGGAAAAAGAACAGGTAGATCGGGATAATCGCCAGCTGGGTGACAAAACCGAAGACCCCAAGCACGCCAACGCCCGCGGCCTTCAGCGAAGGCAGCGCCTGGCTGAGCAGGGCCTGCGCCTCCTTGGTCAGGTTCTCGACCATGGTGCGGATCGCCGGCTTTTCGAGCTGCCGCTCGGCGAAGCCGACCCAGTCCGGATAATGCACCTGGGCCTCAGCGAGCGCCCGTTTCCAGAACTCCGGCACGAATTCGATGAAAGCGAGGATCTGCTCCACCAGCGGCGGCGTGATCGCGAGCATAATCCCGGCGATCGTCAGGACAAACGCCAGGTAGAGCACCACCACCGCGGGCACACGCCGCAGGTTGAGCCGACGCTGCAGGCCATCGACCGCCGGACGGAGGATCAGGGCCAAAATGCCGGCGGTCGCGAGCGGCCAGAGCACACCGGCGAAGTGGCCCATCAGCCGTCCGAGCAAGATGAAGCCGAAAATGACGGCGGCCCCGATCGCGAGGAGAGCAAACAGGCCGGCGGCCATGCCGACGACCTTGCGTTGCCCTTCCGTCAGCACGCGTTGCGGTTCCGAGTCTGCCATGGTGGGCACCAAAGCAGCGCAGACCCTGGCCGGATGCCAGAGGAAAAAGCTCGTGCCCTAGGTGGGCGGACGCGTCCCGCGCCCGCTGCGAAGTCGGACGGCCCCATGCAGGTTGTCCGTCTCCCGAGCATGTACGCAAACCATGCGCGGA
Source organism: uncultured Opitutus sp. (assembly GCA_964476565.1). Classification (GTDB taxonomy): domain Bacteria; phylum Verrucomicrobiota; class Verrucomicrobiia; order Opitutales; family Opitutaceae; genus CAMAXB01. Next base: position 18,636 of record CAYZBG010000012.1, on the reverse strand, counting down.
GGGACCCGCGCATCCACCCCGGACCCTGAGGACGCGCCTCGGACCGTTAGGGTTCAGCTGCCCCGTCACTTTCCGTTCGGACGGATTTGATCTTCCGCCGGCCTGCCTACATTGCTTCCCGTTCACGTTTACCATGAGCCGAAAGAAAATCGTTCTGGTGGTGGTGGGATCGGTGGTCGCGCTGGGCGCGATCGCCGTGGGCCTGGCCTTTGCCCCGGGAGTGCAGACCTGGGCGGCGCGGAAGGTCCTAGCCGGCCTCGAGGGGCCCGAGATCGCGGTGGAGCGCGTGGCCGCTGGGCTCTCCTCGGCGACGGTCACGGGCGTGACCGTCCGCCAGCCCGGGTTGGCGGCGGAGGTCGGTCGGATCGAGGTCGAGTATTCGGTTTTCGGTTACCTCGGTTCGGGCCGCCTTGAGGTGCCCCGGCTTGTGGTGCAGGGTCTGAATGCCGATTTGCGCCCACCCGCTCCCGCGGCTGGGGGGGGCGCTGCACCTGCCGTGCCGGCCCCGGCCGCTCCGGCGTCCGGCGTGCGCCCTGCGACGCAGCCTGCCGCCGACGCATCGCCCGCGGAAGCCTTCCGCGGGGTGCTCGCCGCGGTCGTCCTGCCGGTGGATCTCCGGCTCGGTCAGATCGCCGTGGACGGGGAGGTTCAACTCGACGCCACGCGGCGGGCCACCTTCGCTCTTTCGGGCGGGGGTGTCGCGGCGGGTGCCGAGGCGCGGCTGAGTTATCGGGCGGACCTCGTCGACTCCGCCCCGGATGCGCCGGTGCGGACCATCAAGGCCGAGGGTGACCTGACCCTGGCGCTCGACGCGGATCGTTCCGCCGAGCGGGCAGGTCTTCAGGCTGCCGTCACCGCCGAAGGTCCGGGACTGCCGGCGGACCCCTTCATCGCCGACGTGGCGGTGCGTCGCGGCGACGCGGGCCGCGAAACCTACACGGTTGTCCTGGCGCGCGAGCAGGGCGGCGCGGCGACGAGGCTGGTTGCGCTTGATGCTGCGTTCGAGCCATCGACCTCGGCTCTTTCCGGGACCTGGACTGTAACCCTGGCGCGGGAGTCCTTGGCTGCGTTGCTCACGGGCCTTTCCCTGCCGGATGTCGCCCTCGATGGTCAGGGTGCGTTCGCCTTGCAGACGGCGACGGGGGCGGTGACGACCTCGGGCGAGCTGCGGGGCACCGTTTCGAGGCTCGCCGTGCTTTCGCCGGAGCTCGAGGCGATCGGCGGTGTCCGCTTTGCGACGGGCTTCGAGGCCCAGGCCGATGCGACCCGGGCCAACCTGGCCCGGCTCTCCGTGGATGTGGCCACGTCGGCGGGTGTACCTTTGGTTGAAGTGCGCAGCCTGCAGCCCGTGACCTTAGCGTTTGTGGATTCGGCCGTGACCTTGGCGCGACCGGGCGAAGGCCTTGCCCGCGTGGCGATCCGCGCACTGCCGGTTGCCTGGGCCCAACCGTGGGCCGCCCCGCTATCCCTGCAGAGCGGCGAGGTTTTCGTGGCACTTGATGTCACGGCCACGCCGGATGGCAGTCGGGTCGAGGCGCGGCCGGCCGAGCCCCTGGTGGTGCGCAACCTCACTGTGCGGCAGGAGGAGCGCGCGCTCGTCGAGAATCTGACCCTTACGGTGTATCCAACGCTCACGTACACGGCCGGCTCCGCCTCCGCCCGGCTCGAGCGGCTCGAAGTGTCCACTCCGGGCGGCGACGCGCTGCGCGGCGGGCTGGACGCGACAGTGACCGGTCTGGATCAGGCGCCGGCCACCTCGTTCTCGGCTGCCATCGAGGGGCGGCTGGTCACGCTGCATCGCGGCCATCTGCCGCTTGATCCCGGTCCGCTGGCGGTCGCTTTGGATGCGGCCGGAGCCCAGGCCGGGTCGACGCTCGACCTGAGCCGTTTGAAGGCAACGGTGCGTCGCGACGGCGGTGGTCTGCTGGCGGACGTGGCCTTGCGTGCGCCCGTGTCGCTTGACCTCTCGTCGGGCAAGGCGGCGGGCAGCCCGGGGCTGACGGTCGGCGTGCAGCTGGGCGAAGTTCCGCTCGCCTGGGCCGAACCGTTCGTCGCGGGCTTTGCTTTTGCCGGCGAATTGACCGGCGGAGCGCTGGAGATCGTGATGACGTCGCCACAGGAAGTGCTCGCGAACACGCTCGCGCCGGTGACCTTGCGTGGGGTTGGCGTTACGCAGGCGGGCGCAGCGCTCGCCGAGCGGCTCGACGTGGCCGTTGACTTCACGTCGGCGTTGCGCGCGGACCGTCTAACCTATGACGTGCGCAACCTCACGGTGGCGCAGGGCAACGCCTCGCTGCTCCAGACGAAGGTGGCGGGACAGGTCAACCTCGGTGCGGCAGCCTTGGCGGTGGACGGTCGCGGTACACTCACTGCCGACGTGGCGGGCTTGCTGCGGCAACCGGTGCTGGCGCCGTACGCGACGCTGAACCGCGGGCGCCTGAGCGCCGAGTTTGAAGGTTCCTACGCGGACGCGATCACGGCCAAGGCCACGCTGGCCCTGCGCGAGATCGTGGCCCGCACGGGTAACCAAGCGTTGGGCGACGTCGACGTGACGCTGACGGCGAACCTGAAGCCGGATGGCTCCGGTGCGGTGGAGGCCCCGGTCAAGGTCGTCGCTTCGGGCCGGACCACCGATCTCAACGTCGCCGGCAGCTTCCGCCCGACCGAGCAAGGGCTGGTGTTCGATGCGCGGGTCAATGGTCGCCAACTCATCGTCGACGACCTGCAGGCGTTTGCCGTGCTTGCACCCGCCTCCGAGCCGGCGAAGCCTGTGGCGACCGGCCCGGCGCCCGGCCGTCCGGCGACCACACCGCCGCGCGCGGGTACGCCGCCGACCACGCCCGCGCCGACGCGTGACGCGAAGCCCTTCTGGTCCGGAGCGAACGGGCGCATGACGGCGGACTTTGGCACCGTGCGTTACGGCAAGGACACGGTGATCGCCCCGTTCAAGGGCGTCTTCGTCGTGACCGAGAACCGCCTTGCGCTTGAGACGTTGGAAGGACGTTTGAAGGAGGATCCGTTCAAGGTCGCGGGTGCGGTGACCTTCGAGGCCCGTGAGGCGAAGCCGTACGCCCTCGTCGGGACCTTGAACGTGAGCAACCTCGATGTCGGCGCGCTGCTCGCCGCCGCCAATCCCCAGGAGAAGCCGTCGGTCGAGACCAAGGTCACCGCGGCCGGACGCCTTTCCGGCCGGGGCGCGACGCTCGACGACTTGTTGCAGCACGTGCAGGGCACGTTTGACGTGAAGGGCAGCGGCGGGGTCCTGCGCGCGCTCGGTCAGCGCGGTCAGGCGGTGGGGCGGGCTTCCGCGCTGATCGGGCTGGTCGGTGCGATCCAGGGATCGGCCTCGACGTTGGCCACGGCCGAACTGGCGTCGCAGCTCAACGAACTGCGCTTCGACAGTGTCACGCTGAAGGTCGAGCGCGGCGCCGATCTGAACATCAAGCTGACCTCCCTGGAGTTTCTCTCGCCTACCAGTCGGGTCACCGGCACCGGCGGGATCACGTATCAGGACGGGGTGCCGATCACCAAGCAGCCGTTGCGTCTGCAACTGGCGCTCGCCGGCAAGGGCGCGCTGGCCCAGGTGCTCAACCGCGCCGGTGTCCTCACCGGTCAGCAGGACGAGCGGGAGTACTTCACAGTGAGCCGGGCGTTCTCGATCAGTGGCACGCCGATGAGCCCCGATTCAGGCGACCTCTGGCGTTTCGTGACCGAGGCCGCCATCCGGGCCGCGACGCAGCGGCGGAACGAAGAAGCGCAGGCGTCCGGCGCGACTACTGGAGCTCCAGCCCCCTCCGGCACGGCGGCGCCGGTACGTTGAAGCCGGCGCGTTACTTGAAGAGGTTCAACGCCGTGGTCGTGATCAGCGCGTTGGCGAAATCGACGAGGAACGCGCCGACGATGGGCACGATCAGGAACGCCTTGGGCGCGGCACCGTAGCGCGCAGCGAGCACGCGCATGGACGCCATGGCGTTGGACATGGCGCCGAGGCCAAAGCCGATCATGCCTGCGCTGATCACGGCGGCCTCGTAGTCGCGGCCCATCCAACGGAAGATCAGAGTATACGCCAGCAGCGCGAGCAGGGCGACCTGCACGACGAGCACGACCAGCAGAGGACCGGCGGCGTAGAGAATGCGCGCGAGTTGGAGATCAACCATGACGACGGCCAGCAGCCACGCGAGGGCCACGGCGCCAATCGCATCTGTTCGGTCGGTGCTCAACCAGGCGCCACGTCCGAGGTCGTGCGCGTTGCGCACCACCGCAGCCACGACCATCGAGCCCATGTAGACGGGGAAGGTCAGGCCCAGCCCCTGCACATAGACACTGAGGAAGGCGCCGAGCTTCATGCAGCCGATCAGGACGGCGAGATGGATCAACGTGGCGCGAGCGTGCACCCACAGGGCGTGCACCTCGGCGAGGAAGCGCGTGCCGGTGTCCTCCGCGGACACGGTCGGGGCGGAACCGGTCGAGGTCGGGGCGGTTCGGCGCGCTTTGGCGACCAGCAGCCCACCGATCCAACCGGCGAGGATGCCGCCGGCCACGACGCCGAAGGCGGCCGCAGCGACTCCGAGGGTGGCGGCCCCGGTTAGGCCAGCCTTCTCAAACTCCGGGGCAAAGCCCGCGGCCGTGCCAAAGCCTCCCATCAAGGCGACATTGCCGGACATCACACCGAGGAGCGGCGATTCGCCGAGAGCGGCGGCGGTGGCCGCGCCGACCGCGGCCTGGAACGCTGCGACGCCGATGGAAAGCCCCAGCAAAATCACCAGGGGCCAGCCGCCGCGGCGCGCGACCGCCCAACTCGCGTTGAGGCCCACGCAGGTGAAGAACAGGATCAACAGAGGCCGCTCGACATCGGTGGGTCGCGCGTCGGCGATGCCCCAGGTCGGCGTGGTTGCCCATAGCCACAGGCCGTGAGTCGTGTTGCCGTTGAGCTCGACCGTGCCGGGCCGCGTCTCATGCAGCCCGAGCAAGATCAGGGCAACGAGCAGGCCGCCGACGACGGCGGCGGGAATGTTCGCCCGTCGAAGCCAGCCGAGGCGGGCCGTGATGGCTTCGCCGAGCAAGATGATCGGAAGGGCCAGCAGGAGCAGGGCCCACGGACCGACGGAAAGAACCGCTCCGTCAGCGACGGCAGCGAATGGGGTTGAAGGCATGGATGGGGCGGGTGGAGCGCGAAGCGATAGCGACGGACGAGGGCGGAGTTACGGGTCAACGAGCGGAAAGCCGATCGTCACCACCGGCCTAGCGGAGCGGAAGCCTCGAGGGCTGATTGGCTCCGCGTACCGGAGCCACGGTCGACCGTGGACCTGCGACATTGGACGTGGGACGGGATATCAGGTGTCCGGGCAGAATCCGTAGAGCAGGTCGTCGCGCCCCTTGCCGGGCCAGTTGACCTGGTCGATGCGCTGGTGCCGCATGACGGCAAAGACCAGGGCGTTGAGGGCAGCCTCGAAGCCGAAGATCGACGTGAGCGGCGGGGCGTCGACGCGCACCACGAACGCGCTGAGGCCCACCGCGCGCAGCATTTTCACGCTGCGATCGACCAGTTCGGCCTCGGCGGGCGAGCCGCCCTGCAAGATCACCACGGGATGCGGGTGGGCGGTCATCTGTTGGAACGGCCCGTGGGCAAACTGCAGGAAGTCGCTGATCGGCGGACAGGGCCAGAAGAGGCCTTCCATGAACTTGCAGGCAAGGTTCTGGGCAAAGTCCGAGATGGGTGCGGCCGTGACGAGGTTGAAGCCCTGGGAGAACGCGCTCGGCAGGCGCAGCATGGCGTCGAGCAGGTCCGTAGGTGCGGGTGACTCGAGCAGGGGCAGCAGTTCGCCGGCGGACGGCACACGAAACCGGCAGCAGGAAAACTGACCGGTGAACTGCAGGCAGGCGAGGTAGCCCGCGAGGGGTCCGACGAAGCGAATCAGCGTGGTGTACTCCTCCGCCAGCGGGAACTCGATCAACTCACCGCCCTCGTCGAGGATCGCCTGGAGCAGGGCGGCCCGGTCGGGTTTGCCGGCCGCGCGGGCCGTGGCGGGATTGGTGGCGGAAAACAGCACCGTGTGCGCGAACCGACGACGCTGACGCAGCGCGATCTGAGCGTTGGGCGACACGCCTTGGCTGAAAACGACGAGGGTCTTTCCAGCGAAGGCGCCCTCAGGCGAATCGACGAAACCGGAGAGCGGCAGGTAGGAAGCCGCGCGCCCGGTGTAGAGGTTGAGCAGCATCGCCAGGTAACGTGCGTGCGCCTCGGAACTGCCGGTGCCCGTGACGATGAAGCGCGTCGACTGCAAAGTCGCCGGCTTCAGCGGCGCCGGCCCGCGCGCGAGCATCTCCGCCAATATCGCGGGAATGCGGGAAAGCCGTTCGGCGAGCAAATCGTGTCCGAGAGGATCCATGGGCGGGCGCTCGCTATGCTCGCGAATGACGAATGACGAATGACGAAGGCCGAAGGCCGGAGGGCCAATGACCAATGACCGATGACCAAGGACCAGGGACCAGCCTCCCCGCTGCGTTCGCCGAGCCTGTTCGTCTCCGCCTCATTGGACATTCGTCATTGGTCATTCGTCATTCCGGCGGCCCCGCCGCCGGTCATTCTCCCACCGTGTCTTCATCGAGGAAGATCCACTTTTCGACGTCGATGCGGTGCGCCTTGAGGGCCTCGGCGTACTCGGGCTTCTTTACCAGGCTGGAGGGCGAGTTCATCACCATCTGGATCTTCTCGTTCGGAATGTGATGGCGGAGCAGCACCATGGACGCGTCGTAGTCGCGGCTGTCGTAGCCCACGCCGATCTTGCGATAGGCCTCGTCGCTGGAGAGGGCGTGTCCGGCTTCGCCGAGCATGAGGTCGGTGGCATAGGCGCCGAAGCCGGCACCGCGTCCATCGTTATGGATCAGCTGGATTGCCCCGACGCCGTACGTGACGATGTGCTTCACCGACTGCTTGAACTTGTCGCGGTTCTCAACCGTGCGCAGCGGGAAGCGGTTGAAGAGGGATTCGCTCTGCAGGCGGACGACCGGGATGTCGTAGATGTGCGGCTTGCCGTGCGTGAGGACGACGAACTCCTGGGTCGTGACCACGTCGTAGTAGACGTGCACGCGGAACCAGTACGGCGTGGTCAGCAGGTCGACGATCGGATCGTGGGGATTCTCCTCCTTGAAGAAGGCGAGGTTGTCCGGGTTGATCTTCACGAAGAACCGGTTGCCCCGGATCAGCTGGTAGCCGAGTACGAGCGGCTTTGTTCCAGCCATGTAGCGGTCGATGGAGTTCTTGGAGAACAGCTCCTTGAACTGGTCCTCCGCGAGCAGGATGTCGTTGTCGACCGGCTTCATCGGCAGGAAGTAACTGGCCGAGTAGATGAACCGTTTCGCTCCGGGCAGGGCATGCGGCTTGAACGGCACGACCGGCTCCGGCGGCAGCGCGCGGCGCACCTTGGTCTCCGCCGGCCGCGTCAGGATGTGTCCGCCGGCCGCCTTGGAGGTGAGGTAGGCGAGGTTGAATGGGGAAGGCTCGAATTCGAGGGCCTCCGTGCCCGCCACGGTGATGCCCTGCGAGCGAAGGGCCTCCACCTTGTCGGGATTATTGGTCAGGACGGTGAACGAGGCCTTCAGTCCGAGCAGGTAGCAGATGTGGGAGATGTTCTCGTAGTTGCGATGGTCCTTGTGCAGCCCCATCGCGGCGTAGGCCTGGAAGGTCGACACCTGGTCGAGCGACGCCTGGACGAGCATCCGATCGCGGGACTTGCCGACGTACCCCACGCCGCGGCCTTCCTGCATCAGGTAGAAAAGGATGCCGTTACCCTTTTCGGCGATGACCTTGAAGGCGCCTTCGAGCTGCTGCACGCAATCGCAGTCGCACCCGCGCAGGGTCTCGCTCGTCACGCACGAGGAGTGGAGGCGCGTGTAGAGCATCTTCGCCTGGGCGATATCGCCGTGTGCCAGGGCGATGATGTAGTGCTTGTCGATGATGTCCTGGAATATGTAGGCGCGAAACGGACCGAAACGCGTGTCGAGCGTGCAGTTGGCAATGTAGAGCGTGGTGCCGTAGAGCGGGCGGTCGTCGATCGACGAGATCGAGACCGCGCTGCCACTCACGTGCTGCAACTGGGCGGTGAGCGCGGCGAAATCCGGCTCCGGGGCGGCCGGTGCGGGCGAGGACTCGAAATTCACGATCTTGGCCATGGCAGAATAGATTCGTTCAAGGGCGCCGCGGGCGCAAGCCGCTGCTGGCGAGGGCGCGAGGGCGCGATGCCGTGCTCAGAGGAAAAGGCCGTGGAAAATGTGCAGGAAGAACACCACCGCGAGCAGGTAGCTGAAGCCCGGGAGCGTGGCGCGGCGTCCGGTGGCCAGGGCGATGAGCACCAGCGAAATGACGCCGAGTCCCAGGCCCTCGGCGATGCTGAAGGTCAGCGGTATGCACAGGATGGTGACGACGGCCGGCATGACCTCGGCAAAGTCGTCCAATTTGATCTCCGCCACCGTCTGAAACATGAACACGCCGACAATCACGAGGGCAGGGGCGGTGGCTGCGCTCGGCACGATCAAGATCAGCGGCGTAAAGATGAGCGCGAGCAGGAAGCAGGCGGCGGTTGTCAGGGCGGTCAGGCCGGTGCGGCCACCCGCTTCGACGCCGGCGGCGGACTCGATGTAGCTCACGACGGTGGACGTGCCGAAGAGCGAACTCAGGATCGCGGCAAGCGAGTCGCTGACGAGGGCGCGTCCGGCCTTGGGCAGGGTGCCGTCAGGGCGCAGCAGCCCGGCGCGTTTCGTGACACCGATGAGCGTGCCGATGTTGTCGAACATGTCCACCAGCAGGAGGGTGATGAGGACCGGCAGGGCTTTCGCGAAATCAGTCAGCAGAAACTCGAAGCTGAGCTTGAAGAATACCGGTTCGGGCGACGCCGGGAGCGAGACCAAGGCGTCGGGCGGACGGGTGACCATCCCGCCCTTCCCGTCGGGCACGAGCAGACCGGCGATCGTGACCAGTGCGATCGACAGGATGATGGCGCCCGGCACGCGCCGTGCGACAAGCACCCCGGTGAGCAAGATGCCAAAGAACGCGAGCGCGACCGGCGGAGAGGAAAAGTCGCCCTGGGTGACAAACGTGGCCGGGCTGGCGACGACGATGCCGGCGTTCTTGAGTCCGATGAAGGCGATGAAGAGGCCGATGCCGCAGGTGATCGCGACCTTCAGCGAGTGAGGGATGGCGTCGATGATGCGCCGACGGATCCCGGTGAGCGAGAGAGCGAGAAAGAGGACCCCGTTGACGAACACGAGCCCGAGCGCGGAGCTCCAATGCACCCCGAGGCCGAGACAGATCGTGTAGGCAAAGTAGGCGTTGATCCCCATGCCGGGCGCGAGCGCGAGCGGGAAATTCGTCAGCAGGGCCATGATCACCGTGCTCACGGCCGCCGTCAGGGCGGTGACGGTGATCAGAGCTTCCTGGGGCATGCCGGCGTCCTTCAGGATCAACGGGTTGACCACCAGGATGTAGGCCATCGCGGCAAACGTGGTCAGCCCGGCCTGCACCTCCCGCGGCACCGTCGTGCCGTGTTCCTGCAGTTTGAAGAAGCGTTTGAACATGAGCGGGAAACAGCACTTGCGGTGCCAAGGCGGGCATGGACAATCCGCGCCGCAGCGTCGAGCGAATCCTCCCATTCATGCGCGTCATCGACAGTCATGTGCACCTCTATCCGCCCGAGGTGAACCGGGACCCGGCCGGATGGGCCGGCGCGCACGGCGAGGCCCACTGGGCGCACCTCTGCACCCGCCGCCGGGCCGACGGACGCGCGGTGCAGGCTTTCCCGTCAGTCGACGCCTTGCTCCGCACCCTCGACGCCGACGGCATCGACCGCGCGGTGCTGCTCGGCTGGTATTGGGAACGTCACGACACGGCGGTGGCACAGAACCGTTTCCTGGCCGCGACGGTACGCCGGCACCCCGACCGGCTCTCGGCGCTGGCTGCGCTCGCGCCGCAGGCGGGCGCTCCCGCCCTGACCGAGCTGCGCCGGGCCCGGGAGGACGGGCTGGTCGGCGTCGGCGAACTCAACCCCTATGCGGTCGGCCTCGATGCCGCCTCGCCGGCCTTGGCGGACGTGCTGGACCTCGCCGGCGACCTGGGGCTGCCGGTCAACCTGCATGTCACGGATCCGGCCTCGGCGACTTTTCCCGGCCGCGTGGAGACGCCGTTGGCGGCGATTGAGGCCATGGTGCGCCGGCATCCTCGCACCCGGTTCGTGCTCGCGCACTGGGCGGGCGGCCTCGACGTGCAAAACTTGTCCAACGTGTGGGTCGACACGGCGGCCGCCCCGCTCATCTACCGGCGCCCGGTCTGGTCCTGGCTGGGCGAGCGCGCCCGGCCGGACCAGGTGCTGTTCGGCAGCGACCATCCGCTCGTGTTGTATCCGAAACGCAGCGACGCCGGCAGCCCCGGTCCGTTCGTGGCCGAGGCGGTCGAGGCGCTGCCCGATGCCACGGTGCGGGCCGCCGTGCTGGCCGGCAACGCCCGCCACGTCTTCGGGGTCTAGCCGGAGCGCAGCGTGAGGGTCCGCCACTGCTGTGGCGCGGCGGCAAAGGCCCGGCGGAAGAGGTCGGGATGGGCGCAGGCGACGCGGTCGATCTCCCGGTAAGGCAGATCAAAGGTCAGATGGGTGCGCTCGAACGGCCACGGCTCGAGCGTGTAGGTAAAGGGTTGCGGGGACGTGCAACGCAGCGCATGGCGACGGCCGCTCCGGTCGGGATGAAGGTGGCGCAAATCGCGGGTTTCCCGGTAGTCGGCGCAGGCGATCAACGAAAGGTTGTCGCAGGCCTGGAGAAACTCGAAGCCGCGCTCGAGCCCCGCCGGTTCCAGGCCGAGCCGGCTGATCGTCGCGGCCTGCCAGGCGCGCTGCTCGGCGACAAAGGTCGCGTGTACTCCGCGGTGCTCGGCGCGGATGCTGGCGAGGTCGGCCTGCTCGGTCAGCAGGTTCACGGTGTGCATCGACACCAAGACGCCCGCGACCGGATCGACGTCGGCGACGGCCCGGGTCGCGGCGCCGCGCACCGCGAGGTACGAGGGCAGGTCGATTTCCTCGAAGGCCGCATAGGTGCCGACCAGGGCGCGCGTAAATGCCTCGGGTTTCCCCTGGCTCGTCAGCGACGGGGCCGCGTCCCGCGCGAGCCAGCCGTCGTCATGGTGATGGACCGCGTAAAGCACGGAGCCGAACGGCTCGGGCCGCGCAAAGCGGTCGTTACCCCACGCCTCGGCGAACAGACCGGCGAGCCGGGCGTGGTCGGGGTGGGTGATGAGTTGCCAGCCAGTGGCGGTTTCAGCGCGAATCATGGGTGACGGCGCGGAGTGCGCCATCGGGCGATAAGCAGGATCTGCACCGCTCCAGCGCCCAAGGGATGACCGGACTGTGAATCGCGTTGACTACGATCTGGAGGCCGAGTGTTTCCCCGCCCTCCATGGCCACCGGTACGGTCAGCACGGGAAGGCCGCCAAGGCTCGCCGGCGCGGTCAGGGCGAGCAGCCGGCCGCGGTTCTCGATCGTGCACTCGGTGCGGCGCAGGGCTGCAAACGGCGCGGCCGGTAGCACGACGAAATCGCAGGTGAGAAACATCTCGGCCCAGAGCCGGCGGATGGCGGCGAGCCGGTAATGGGCCTCCGCCTGCTGGTCGCCGGACCAGCGCCGGCCGCGGTCGATACGCTGCCAGACCGCCGGTTCGTACCGGGCGCGAAACTCGTCCAGCCAGGTAGCATGGACGGCGTAGGCCTCCGTGCTTTGCACGACGGCGTAGGCGTCGGCCGCACCTTCGGAGGCGCGTACGTATTCGGAGGCGACGAAGTCGACGGCCCGCGGGGCAAAGCACTCCGCGGCGCGCGCATAGGTATCGGCGAGGCGTGGATCCGCCGTCTGCCCGAGCTGGGCGAAGTCGAAGTACATGCCCTGCGGCTCGCGCACCGCGGTACGGGTGCCGATCAGGACCCTTGTGGCGTAAAGCATGTCGTCGGCGGAGGCGGTGAACCACCCCGGGGTGTCGAAGCTTGGGGCAAGCGGAAAGGCATCCGCGATCCAGGCATGATGCGGGGTGAGCCGCAGACCATAAACCCCGCAAAAGGCGGAGGGCACGCGAATCGATCCGCCTGTATCCGTGCCGAAGGCGAGCGGGACGACCCCGGCGGCGACAGCCGCGGCGGATCCGCTACTCGAACCGCCGCTGGTGCGGCCGGGCAGGCGGGGGTGTTCGACGTTGCCGAAGTGGGCATTCTCGCCCGTCAGGCCGTAGGCAAACTCGTGAAGGTGGGTCTTGCAGGCGAGGGCCGCCCCGGCCTGCCGCAGGGCCGCAGCCAGCGCACCGTCCTGCGCCGGCGCCGGACGCACCTCGCTCAGAAAGGCGCTCCCAGCGGCGGTGGGTGCCCCGGCGGCATCAAAGAGGTCCTTCAACGCGTAGGGTACGCCCGCAAACGGCGCGTCGCTGCGCACGGCGAGGGCGGCCGCCAGGGCGGTCTCGTCGGGCTCCCAAGCCACGATGGCGCGTCGCTGCCCGTCGGGCAGCCGGGCCAGCCGCGACTTCACTTCGCGGGCAGCCGCGACGGGATCACGATGAGACAGGGCCTGCCAGGCGGCGAGATTCACGTCTGCCACGCTGCGCAGGGACGTGGCCAAAGCAAATCTTTGGAACTCGCCCTAGCCCGTTTGGGCGGTGTCTACTTTCGTTTTCAATGTTTTTTCGCGGACTCGCATCGCTTGTATTCATGGTCGCCCTGGCCGGCTGCTCCCGGCCCGAAAAGCCCGCGGGCCCGTCCCTGCGTAAAGTGGTCATGCAGACCGACTGGTTTCCCCAGGCGGAGCATGGCGGCTTCTACCATGCGCTGGTCGAAGGCTATTACCGCGAGGCGGGGTTGGATGTGGAAATCCTGCCGGGCGGGGTGAACGCCCAGATCAACCTCAAGGTGGCGCGGGGTGATGCGGATTTCGGGATGAACCGCATGGACCTGCTCTTCGTCGCCCAGCAGCGGGGCCTGCCCATCACGGTCGTCGGGGCCCACCTCCAGCGCGATCCGCAGGCCCTGCTGGTGCACGAGGACAGCCCGGTCCGGACGTTCGCCGACCTCCAGGGCCGCACCCTGATCGCCGCGCCGAGCATGGTCTGGATCTCGTATCTGAAAAAACGCTACGGCATCGACTTCAGTCTCCGACCGATGACCTACGGCCTGGCTGCATTCATGGCCGACCCCGAGATCATCCAGCAATGCTTCGTGACCAACGAGCCCTTCTACGCGCGCCGCAATGGGGCGCGGGTGCGCACGCTGCTCATCGCGGATTCCGGCTACGAGGCCTACCATGCAATCTTCACCCGGCGCGACCTGCTGCGCGAGGATCCCGAGTTGGTGCGCACCTTCGTCGCTGCGTCCCTGCGCGGATGGAAGGCCTACCTCGAAAACGACCCGCAAAGGACCCACGCTGAGATCCTGCGCCGCAACCCGCAGGTCAGCGCCGAGCTGCTGGAGTACTCGCGGAGCGAACTCATCGCCCGCGGGCTCGTCCTGGGCGATCCCTCCCGCGGTGACGCGCTCGGCCGGCTGCGTCAGTCGCGGCTGGAAGCGCAGGTGCAGGCCATGCAGGACGCCGATCTTCTGCCGCCAGGAGCGAAGCCGGAGGAGTTCGTCTGGCCGGAAGTGATCACGAATGATCGGGAGAGGTAACGGGGGG
>CAYZBG010000012.1:0-4851 GCA_964476565.1 uncultured Opitutus sp. | reverse complement strand
AAATCCCAAACGCCAACAAATTCTAAATCGTAAATCTTAAATCCTAAATCCTAGATCCTAAAGATCCACGCGCTTGGCGCGCACTCGATTTTGGCGTTTGGGATTTTGCCTCTGGCATTTATGATTTCTTCGCCGCCTTATCGGCGAAGTCCCGAATTCCGCTTTGCGTGAGCCGCGGGTTTTGACCAATGACAGGACGATGAATCCGGAAGCCAAGCTTGCTGAACTCGGTCTGAAACTGCCCGCCACGCCTGCCGCCGGCGGCAATTACCTGCCCACGGTGCGCACCGGCAATCTGCTCTATTGCGCCGGTACGATCTGCTCGTGGGACGGCCAGATGACCCATGTGGGCCAGGTGGGCCGGGAGCAGACCATCCAGACGGGGTACGAGTCGGCCCGGGTCTGCGCGCTCAACACCCTGGCCAACATCAAGGCCGCCGTCGGCTCGCTCGACCGGATTGAGAAGTTTGTCTACGTCGGCGGCTACGTGAATGCGATCAGCGGGTTTGCCGACAGCCCGGCCGTGATCAACGGGGCGAGCGACCTCTTCGTGGCCCTCTTCGGCGACGCGGGCAAGCACAGCCGCGCTGCGGTCGCCGTGGCCGGCCTGCCCAAGAACTCGACGACGGAGGTCCAGGTCGTCGTCGAACTGAAATCCTAAGTTGGCTACCGGCGCGCGGCGGCCCGACTGCTCCGCGCGCTTGCGCCGCGCCCGAAACGGGTAAGGTGCAGGTTGAACTCCATGCAGGCTGCGACCCACATCCACGTCAAAGGCGCGCGCGAGCACAACCTGAAGAACCTCGAGCTGCGCCTGCCGCGCGGCAAGCTGGTGGTCTTTACCGGACCGAGCGGCTCCGGGAAGTCGTCGCTCGCCTTCGATACGATCTACGCCGAGGGCTACCGGAAGTACATGGAGTCGCTCTCGACCCAGGCGCGCCAGGTGCTCGAGCAGCTGAAGCGGCCCGACGTCGACTTTATCCACGGCCTATCGCCGGTGCTCGCGATCGAGCAGCGCACCGGTGGCACCTCGCCGCGCACGACCATCGCGACGGTGACCGAGATTGCCGACTACGCCCGGCTGCTCTGGGCCCTGCACGGCGAACAGCGTTGCCCCAAGGACGGCGGCAGGGTGGTGCGCCGTTCGCTCGACGACAATGTGCAACGCGTGCTCACCGAAGCCGCCGGCCACCGCGTCATGCTGCTCGCACCGTTCATGCGGGCCAAGTCGAGCGTGCTGCGCGATGAGCTGCCGCGCCTGCGTCAGCGCGGTTTCCAGCGGGTCCGTCTCGATGGCGAGATTCGCAACCTCGACGAGCCCAACCTGCTGCCGACCGGCAGCGGGGGCGGTCGCGAGATCGCCGTCGAGGTGGTGATCGACCGTCTCGTCGCTGCCGTCGACCAGCGCAGCCGGCTGGCCGACTCGCTCGAACTTGCCTTCCGCGAGGGCCGCGACCGCGCTCTCGTGCTTGCCCAGGCCAAGGCCGACGGCCCATGGCGCGAGCTGACCCTCAGCCAGTCGCTGGCCTGCGAGGTCTGCGGCGATGTGTTCGAGAAACTCACGCCGCGCCATTTCTCCTTCAACCACTCCGAGGGCGCCTGTCCGGATTGCGGCGGCCTCGGCCGCAAGCTCCGCTTCGTGCCCGAGCTCGTCGTCCCGGATCCGGCGAAATCCGTGCGTGAAGGCGCACTCAAGCCTTGGCGGCTCGGCGGGAAAAATCTGATCATCAAGCACAATGCCATCCTGAAGCAGCTCGCCGAACAGCTGCCGTTCGACGCGGAGACGCCGTGGCGCGACCTGCCGGAGGCGGTGCGGCAGACGCTGCTGCACGGTGCGGGGGACCGCCTCTTCGCCTTCAAGCTGCGCCGGATGCGCGAGGCGAAGGCGATGTCGTTCCCCGGCGTGCTCGCCATGCTGGACGAAAGCTGGCGGGCCACGGCGAGCGAGGGTTTCCGGGCCCGTCTCACCACGTTCATGGTCAGCGGACCCTGCCCGGAATGTCACGGCTCCCGCCTGAATGTCCGCAGCGGCAACGTGCGGGTCACCGCCGGCAACCCGCAGGTCGAGACTACCGCCACCCCCAGCGAACCTCCGAACGCCGAGGCCAGGGCACAGGCGAGGGGACCGCTGGCGATCACGGAGTTCTTTGCCCTCGACGTCGCGGCAGCGCATGCAGTTGCCCGCGGCTGGGTGGATGCGCTCGCCGGCGATCCGGCCTTGAAGGAGATCGTCACGGGCATCGAACAGCGGCTGCGATTCCTGCTCGAAACGGGCCTGGGTTATCTGACGCTCGACCGCGATTACGCGACGTTGTCGGGGGGCGAGGCGCAGCGCGTGCGGCTCGCGACCCAGCTCGGCATGGGGCTGATGGGCGTGATCTACGTGCTCGACGAACCGAGCATCGGCCTGCACCCGCATGACAACCAGAAGTTGCTCGATAACCTGCGCGAACTGCGCGATCGCGGGAACACGGTGCTCGTGGTGGAACACGACGAGGACACGATGCGGCTCGCCGACGAAATCGTCGAGCTGGGCCCTGAGGCCGGCACGGAAGGCGGGCGCATCCTTTTCCAAGGCACGCCGGAGCAACTGATGGCGGCGCCCAAGGCGACGACGCGCACCGGACCTTATCTCGCGCGCAAGGCCTTCGTCACCCGCGACGCCAAACCCAAGTCTCCGGACGGCGCCTACCTCACGGTGCGCGAAGCCCGCGAACACAACCTGCGCGGGATCGACGTGCGGTTTCCCGTCGGCCTGCTCACCTGCGTGACCGGCGTGAGCGGGTCGGGCAAGAGCACGTTGGTGAACGACATCCTCGCGGCGGCAGCGGCCCGGAAGCTCAACGGCGCCAAAACGGTCCCCGGCAAACACCGGCACATCGAGCACCTCGATTTCTTCGAGAAGCTCGTGCAGGTCGATCAGGAGCCGATCGGACGCAGCCCGCGGTCGAATCCGGCGACCTACACCAAACTGCTCGACTTGCTGCGCGATCTGTACGCCCAGGTGCCGCTCGCCAAGGTGCGCGGCTACAAGGCGAACCGCTTTTCGTTCAACGTACGCGGCGGACGTTGCGAGCGCTGCCAGGGCGACGGCGTCATCAAGCTCGACATGCAGTTCATGGCCGACGCCTACGCGCCCTGCCCAAGCTGCGGCGGCCGGCGTTTCAACCGCGAGACGCTCGAGGTCCTGTTCCACGGCAAATCGATCGCAGACGTGCTCGACCTGACCGTGCGCGAGGCGATGGCGCTGTTTCGCAACATTCCGCGGGTGATGGATAAACTCGAGACGCTCAACGCGGTCGGGCTGGGTTACCTCACCCTTGGCCAGTCGGCGACGACGCTGTCCGGCGGCGAGGCGCAGCGCCTGAAGCTTTCGCTTGAGCTGAGCAAACGCGCCCAGGGCGGGGTGCTCTACATCCTCGATGAGCCGACGACCGGCCTGCACTGGGTCGACATCCAGAACCTGATGGACCTGCTCTTCAAGCTGCGCGACCAGGGCAACACCGTGATCATCATCGAGCACAACCTCGACGTGATCAACCTGGCCGACTGGATCATCGACCTCGGCCCGGGCGGCGGCAGTGCCGGCGGCGACTTGGTCTACGCCGGTCCGCGAGGCGAGATCGAGGCGTGCGCCCGCTCGCTCACCGGCCAGTCCCTCAAGCGTTGGCGCCGGGGCGGATAACGGGCGCGTTCATTCGCGGCTCAACGGATTCGCTCCGCTGGACACGAGCGGCCGGATCATCGGAAAAACACATCGAGCACCGGTCCGGCGGCTGGAGCCTGCGCCCGGTAATCGCGGCCGAGCGCCCAGGCGAGCGTTGCCGCGACCTGGTGGTTGCCGAGTTCCGCGTGGTCGCGCAGTTCGCCGCGCGCCGTTACCCCGGCGCCAGCGGCCGCCAACCAGACGAACGCGGCGCCGTCGAGATGGCCGTTGTGGGTGTGCCAGTTGGCGGAGAAATCGCCGCGCCCGTGGTCCGTGGCAAACAGCAGGGTCGTCTTCCCGCGGTAGTCGTCCTGCGTTTGCAGCCAGGTCCAGAGCTCGCGCAGGTAGGCGTCGGACCGGTGCATGGCCTCGAGGACGCGGTCGTAGCGCTTGTCGTGCGCCCAGTCGTCGGTTTCCCCGAGGGCGAGGTGGAACACGACGGGCCGGTGGCGTTGCAGGTGGGCGAGGGCGAAGCGGAACGTGTAGTAGTCGTGACGGACGTTGTTCCACGGCGTGGGTGTTTCGAACTGCTGGGCGCTCAGCGCCTGGATGGCCGGGTCCGGGTGTTCGTAAGCGGTGAAGCCGGCGTTGATCGCCACGTTGCCGGCGCGGTGGGTGCCGATCCACGCGAAGACATCCCAGCTCCCGATCAAGGCGACGCGTTCGGCTGGCAGGGCCAGTTCGGCCCGCAGGAAGTCGAGCACGGTGGCGCGCGGATTCTGAAGCTTGGTGTTGTTGCGGATGACGTCGTCGTTTGCCGTGCCTGTGAGCAACTCGGAGTAGCCGGGGTAGGAGGACCGGTGCCGGTTGGTCAGCCGCACCACGCTGCCGGCGAACCGGTTGCCGGCGATGCCGCCGTGGTCCCGCATGAGCACGTTCCAGAAGAAAGGCATGACCTTGGCGCGGCGTTCCTCGGGCGTGTCGGCCCAGAAGCGCTGGTAAAGCGCCGTCGCGGCGAGGTCCTTGCCCTCGTTGTGTGCCTGCCAGGTCTCGCGATCGAGCCCTTGGAACATCTCCTGGCAACGGATGCCGTCGAACGTGACGAGGATTACGCGTTCGGCCACAGGCTGGGCCGAGAGCGCACCGACGAGGGTAAGAAACGCGAACAACAACGCGCGGGGGTACATGCGGCGTAACGACAACGGAGG
>CAYZBG010000011.1:0-84364 GCA_964476565.1 uncultured Opitutus sp. | reverse complement strand
GGCATCATCAACATCGCCGAGATGTTCGGCGTGAAGAGCGTGCGCCTCGAGAAGCGCGTCGATATCGTCGTCTCGCTCTGCGAATGGACCCCCGACGTGGTCGAGGAGCGCACGGGCCTCGAGGAAAACTATTACGAGATCCTCGGCCTGCGCCTGCCCCACATCGAGCTCTACGTGCGCCCCGGACGCGACATGGCCCGCCTCGTCGAGGTCGCCGCCCTCACCCAGGCGCTCAAGCTCATGGGCCACGATCCGGCCAAGGATTTCAACGACCGGCTGATCGCCTACATGTCCACCCAGCGCAACGACGAGCCGCGCACCACCCGCCTCGACGACCTGCATCGCGAAGCCTGATTCTCTTTTCATGACCCAAACCGCCCGTGCCGACGGCCGCCGCGCCGACCAACTGCGTCCCCTCACGTTCGAGGCCAACATCGCCCCTCATGCCGACGGCTCCGTGCTCGTCGGCTTCGGCGCGACCCGCGTGATCTGCGCCGCCACGATCGAGGCGAACGTGCCCACGTGGATGAAGCAGCAGAAGGTGCCGGGCGGCTGGCTCACCGCGGAATATTCCATGCTGCCCTACTCCACGCACGACCGGAAGCCGCGCGACATCAGCAAGGGCAAGCTCGACGGCCGCACGGTCGAGATCCAGCGCCTCATCGGCCGCTCCCTGCGCGCAATCATCGACCTCCAGAAGCTGGGACAGAACACGCTGTGGATCGATTGCGACGTGCTCCAGGCCGATGGTGGCACCCGCACCGCGTCCATCACCGGCGCCTACCTCGCCGCCCGGCTGGCCGTGCAAAAACTGATCGATGCGAAGAAGATCGCCGAGAATCCCCTCGGGGACTCCGTCGCCGCGGTCAGCGTCGGCGTCTGCGCCGGCGCCGAGCTGCTCGATCTCGCCTACGTGGAGGACAAGGATGCCGAGGTCGACTTCAACATCGTCATGACCGGCCGCGGCCAGTTCGTCGAGGTCCAGGGCAGCGGCGAGGAGGCTACCTTCTCGCACGAGCAGCTGCAGAGTCTGCTCGGCCTCGCCCAAAAGGGCATCAAGGAGGTCGCCTCCGCCCAGACCGCCTTCCTCACCCGCCAGCTTCTGGCGCGGTGAGCAGCGGAAGCCTCGCGGGCCTGCTCACCACTGCAGGCCTTCCAGGCTAACCGTCCCGCAGAGGTCGAGTTGCTTCAGGCGCGACTCCGGACTGCTCAGGTACAGGGTCTTCACCTTTGCGAGCCCGCGGACGTGCACCTCGCGCAGCGGGTTGCCCGTGAGGTTGACCGTCTCGAGTTGGCGGAAGGGTCGCAGGTCGATCGCCGTCACCCGGTTGCCGGCGAGTTGGAGGAACTGCAACCGGACCGCACCGTCGAGGCGAAGCTCCTCGATCTGGTTCCCCTCCGCCCAGAGGTCCGCGAGCGAGGCGAGGCCGGACAGATCGAGGTCGGTGAGTCGGTTGCGGGTCACCCGCAGGTCGTTCAACTCCTTCTGCGCGGACACATCGATCTCCGTCAGCTGATTACCATCGAGGATGAGATTCACGAGCGTGGTGATGCCGGTCAGATCGAGCGAACGCAGGCTCGCGTTCATCGCGTAGATCCCGGCCAGCCGGACGGCCCCGCTGACGCGCAGCTCGGCGAGCCGCGTGTTGAAGTTAAGATTCAGCTCCCGGAGCCGGGCCAAGCCGGAAACATCCACGACGGTTAAATCCGGGTTGCGCGAGGCATCGAGTTCTTCGAGCGCCGTGAACGCCCGGATGCCCTCGAGGTTGACCAGGCCGAGTCCGCGCAGGTCGAGGGTGCGCACGCCGGAGACCTCGGATTCCTGGAGACGGCCGTCGTCATTGGCGTCGTAGCCGAGCGCGATCAGGCGGTCGCGGAACTTCGCGTCAGGAATCCGCACGGTCTGGGCCTGCACGACGGGCACAAGGCACAAGGCCGAAAGGACGAGGAAGGTCGTGAGGGATTTCATTGGCTGACGATGGTGGTGACAACGACCTGTCCCTCGGACGCAATCTCGACCACGGCGGTGGCGGCCTTCGCCATGTTGATGGCATAACTTGAACTCGTGAACGTCGGGATCGACTCCACGCGGGCGCCGCCGATGTAGGTGTCGACGCTGCCGGTCTGCTCCATCACCGTACCGGCGTCGACGTAGTTCACCATCGCATACACGAAATACCGTCCGGGCTTCAGGCCGGTGAACTCGAAGCCGCCCTCATCGTCGGTCACCTTGGTGAGAAAGCGGTACGACAGCGCCTCGGGGGTCATGGCTGCTTTCTGCAACGTCGCCTGCCGGCTCAGTTTCTTGTCCAGCGCCAGCCATTCCTCGAGATGCTTCGTGTGCGGAAAGAGCGTCACAATCGTGCCGCGCGGCGCCCGATGGCCCTTGCTGATGTTGAGCGCCTTGATCAGTGCCTTGCGCTCCTTGAACGTGAGGGTGCCGCGCAACGTCGCGGTGCCGGGCCCCATCTGCGCCTCCGCCCACACCGGGTCGAAGGGCGCCTTCGGATAGACGTACTGGTAGGGAATCTGAGCGCGCACACCCGCGGCGCTGGCCACAAGTGCGATCACGCCGAGCAGACGGACGAAACGAAGGAAGGTCATGCGGAAGATCAACGGCGCCCCAGCGCCTTTAACCGCCGCAGTGTACGCCGAAGCCGCGTCCGGCCGTAACTGTCACTTCTTACAGGAGCCTCTCCCCATGTCCTTCATCCGTTTGCCTTCCGCCTTCGCGAGCCGCCCGGCGGCCGCGCCTCAACCCCGCGCCAGCAGCTCGGTCACGATCGCCGCCCACTCGTCCTCCAGCGGACCGGACGGCATGGTCCGGCGGGCGCGGGCATACCAGTAGCCGGCGTTGCCCAGGTCGCCCTCCTTGCGGTGCAGGTAGGCGTGAACCCAGTCGCCGTCCCGGTTGTTCGCCTGCTGCGCGACGGTGTGGGCCTCGTCCCAGTTCCCCTGGGCATCGTGCCAAAGCGCCTGCAGGGCCAGACTGTACGCGGAAGCGTGCGGGAGGGATTGGAACGCGGCGGGAGTCACAGGGAGAACGTTGCGTCGTGGCGGCGCGTTTGGCCAGTGCGTTGTCGCCGGACGTATCCAGAAATCCCGTTCGACTTTCGCGCCGACTCGCGCGTCATCTAGGGAATGTCCGTTCCGGCCGAAAGCCTGCTCAAACGCCTCTCGTGGGATGACCTCGACCTCGGTCACGTGCGCTCGCTCGTCACCATGGCCCATGACGAGGACCTCGCCGGGCTCGGCCTCCGCCGCCGGCCGCGCGCCACGGGCGACCGTTCGACCGGCAGCCTGCCCGGCCACGCCCGCGTTGGCCAGGCCCGCATCGTCGCCCGCGAGCCGTTGACGACGTGCGGCCTGCCGCTCGTGCCGCTCATCCTCGCTGCCTATGGCGGCCGGGCCGAGGCCCAGTTGCACACCCGCGACGGGGTCCGGGTCGAGGCCGGCACGGCCGTCGCCACCGTGACCGGCGATCCGCGGACCCTGCTCGCGGCCGAACGCGTCGTGCTGAACTTCCTCCAGCGCCTCTCCGGCATCTCCACCATGACACGCCGGTACGCCGACGCCCTCGGTTCGGGTCGTACCCGCCTGCTGGATACGCGCAAGACCACGCCGGGCTGGCGCATGCTGGAGAAGTACGCGGTGGCCTGCGGCGGGGGCTGGAACCACCGGCTCGGCCTCTTCGACCGCGTCATGCTCAAGGACAACCACCTCGCCCTGCTCGGCTTCGACGGCCGCGGCGACGCCGCAGCTTCCGCCCTGGCCGCCGCCGTCGCGGCGGCGCGCAAGGCGGCGCCCGACCTCGCGGTCGAGGTGGAGGTCGACCGGCTCGATCAGATCCCCGCCGTGCTTGCCGCCGGCGCGGATGTCATCCTCCTGGACAACTTTACCCCGGCGCAGCTCCGTCGCGCCGTCGCGCTGATCAACGGCCGGGCCTTCACCGAGGCCAGCGGCGGCATCACGCTCAAGGCGCTGCCCCGGCTCGCCGGCCTGGGCCTCGACTTCGTCTCCACCGGCGCCCTGGTGCATCACAGCGTCTGGGTCGACCTCGGGCTCGACTGGATGCGATGAACGTCGACGCCGAAACCATCATCGTGCGCGCCCTGCTCGCGGCCGGCGACGGCTTCGTGTCGGGCACGGCGCTCGCCCGCTCGCTCGGCATGAGCCGCGTGGCGGTGTGGCAGCACATGGAGAAGCTGCGCGAGCAGGGCTTCGCCTTCGAGGCGGTGCGAGCCCGCGGCTACCGGCTCACCGCCCGGCCGGCCGGGCTCAACGCCATCCTCCTGCGCGCCCAACTCGCCCCGGCGGTGCGCGATTTTCCCGTCGAGGTGCTGGACGAGATCGACAGCACCAACGACGAGGCTTCGCGCCGTCTGGCCGCGGGTGCGGCCGCGCCCTTCGCCGTATTTGCCCGGTGCCAGACGAAGGGCCGCGGCCGGTTCGGACGTGCCTGGCACAGCGAGGCGAACGGCAACCTCTACGTGAGCTTCGCCTTCCGCCCCCTGTTGCCGCCCGCACGCATGCAGACCTTCACCCTTTGGATGGGCGCAAACCTCTGTGAACTGCTGGCCAACTTCTGCCGCGCCGCCCCCGCGGTGAAATGGCCCAACGACCTGCTCTTCGCCGGTCGCAAGGCCGGCGGCATCCTGACCGAAGCCCGGATGGACGCCGATCAGATCCGCGATCTTGTCCTCGGCCTCGGCCTCAATCTCCAGCGTCCCGCCGGCGGCTGGCCCGAGGCGCTGGCGACCCGCGCCACCGCCCTCGCCGAGCACACCCAGGCCCCGCTCGACACCAATCGGTTCGCCGCCGCCCTCGTGGGACGCGTCCAGGACGCCTACGACCGCTTCCTCGCCGGCACCTACCTCAAGACGTTTGCGGACCTGTGGAACCGCCACGACCTGTTGCGCGGGCGGGAGATCACCGTCATCCAAGGCAACGAGCGCACCCGGGGCACGGCGGCGGGCATCGACGACGAGGGCTCGCTCATCGTGCGGACGGACGCCGGGGCGAGCCGGCGTTTCCGCGCCGGCGAGGTAACCCTCGAAAAAACCTGATTCCGCCTCCCCTCCCGATGAATGCCCCCGCCGCGAACGCGGATGGACACTTCCATTAATTGCGTTTGTCTCTTGGGGAACGCCTCCTGCGAACCGCCTCCCATGTCCGATTCCGCGCCTGCCATCGACGTCAAGAACCTCGTCAAAACCTTCGCCGGGGTGTCGGCCGTCAGCAACATCAGCTTCAGCGTCGCGCAGGGCGAGATTCTCGGGTTTCTCGGCCCGAACGGGGCCGGCAAGTCGACCACGATGCGCATCCTCACCGGCTACCTGCCCGCCACGGCCGGCGAGGTACGGGTCTGCGGGGTTCCGGTCGCCAGCCAGCCGGACGAGGTGAAACGCCTGCTCGGCTACATGCCGGAGAACAATCCCCTGCCCGAGGACATGCGGGTCGCCGAGTACCTGTATTACCGCGGCCGCCTCAAGGAGATCGCCCGGCGCAAACTGAGTGCACGCATCGACGAGGTGCTTGAGCTGTGCGATTTGAAACGCGTCCGCCACCGGATCATCGGCAAGCTCTCGAAGGGCTTCCGCCAGCGCGTGGGCATCGCCGAGGCGATCCTGGCCGAGCCGCCGGTGATCATCATGGACGAGCCAACCATCGGCCTCGATCCGCATCAGATTCTGATCGTGCGCGACCTGATCGCCCGGCTGCGCGGCCGGATGACGGTGATCATCTCCTCGCACATCCTGCCCGAAATCGAGATGACCTGCGACCGCGTGCTGATCATCAACCAGGGCCGCGTGGTCGCGACCGGCACGCCGGCCGAGCTGCGCCGCGAGTTGCTTGGCCAGGCCCGCTATCGCCTTGAAATCGCCGGTGACACGGCCGCCCTGCCCGCAGTGCTCGCCGAGGTCGACCCGTCGTTGCAAGTCGCCGGACCGGCCGAGACCGAGGCCGACGGCTTCCAACACCTCACGCTCGTCGCCGAACGCGACGCCGACCTGGGCGAGGCGCTCGTCCGCCGCCTCGCCTCCGACGCGCGCTTCCGCGTCCGGGCGGTGAGCCGCGACCATCCGACCCTGGAGGACGTCTTCCTTGCCGCGACCAAACGCAGCTGGGACGTGACCGACCGGCCCGCCGGCACGCGCAAATCCGCTCTGCCCTTCCCGCGCTGATCCGACCGCCCCCACCCGCCGATGCGCCACCTGCTCACCATCCTCAGCCACGAGATTCGCATGCTGCTCGTCAACCCGAGCACCTACGTCGCCGCCGTGCTGTTCCTTGCCCTGATGGGCTTCGTCTTCACCAACATCCTCGACGATTTCAGCCGCGGACCGCAGGAGACGTCGCCCACCGCGCAATTCTTCCAGCTCTTCTTTCTGCCGGTCTTCGTCATGGTGCCGCTGCTCACGATGAAGAGCATCTCCGAGGAACGCCGCATGGGCACGCTCGAGACCCTGCTCACCACGCCGGTCTCCACGGCCGAGGTGGTTCTGGGCAAGTTCGGCGCGGCCTACGTGCTCTACATGCTGCTCTGGGCCTCGACCGGCGGCTTCTTCTATATCCTGCACCGCTTCGCGGCCGACCAACGTTTCCTCGATCCCGGTCCGCTGATCGGCGGCTATCTGTTCATCGCGATCTCCGGGCTCTTCTTCATCGCCCTCGGCATCCTCGCGAGCGCCCTTTCGCGCAATCAGGCGGTGGCGGGCATCCTCGGCTTCAGCCTCGTCTTTGCCGTGATCATCGGCCTGCGGTTCCTCGCTGGCGTCGCCGCCCTCGACCACGAGCTCTTCGCGCCGCTGCGCGAGGCCCTCAGCTACACCCAGGTGTTCACCCACCTCGACGATTTCACCCGCGGAGTGATCGATTCCCGCCATCTGCTCTTTTATGTCAGCGGCACCGTGCTGGCGCTGATCTTCAGCATCCTCGGCGTCGAGGCCAAGCTGCTCCACTCCTGACCCCCGCCGCATGTCCTTTCTGGAAAGCTTTCGCGCCGCCCGCTGGATCCGCACGCTCAACCTCGTGCTGCAGGCGGTGCTGTTCCTCACGCTCTTCGGCGGCCTGAACTACCTGTCGCTCCGCTACTCGTGGCGGTTCGACCTGACCGAGCACCGGCGTCACTCGCTCTCGCCCGAAACGCTCTCCTACCTCGCCAACCTCGGCCAGCCGGTCCAGATCTACGTCACAATCCCGGAGAGCGACCCCGACTACCCCACGACCGCTCAGGCCTACCGCGACGTCAGCGCGCTGCTGCGCGAATACGTCTACGCCACGGAGCGGGCCGAGACGGGCCGGATCACCGTGCGATTCCTCGACGTCAACCTGCAGCGCCGCGAGGCGGAGCAGCTGGGCATCGACCGGTCCGACGTCGTGCTGCTCGTGAGCTCGGGCGGCCGCCGCATCGTGCCGATCGAAGACCTCTACGACGTGAAGGACCGCAAGCGCGAGGGCTTCCGCGGCGAACGCGCGATCACCGCGGCGATCCTCGACGTCTCCAGCCTCGAGCGCAAAAAGATCTACTTCCTCGCCGGTCATGGGGAGATGAGCCCGACCGACACCGACACCGTCCGCGGCCTCTCCGCCTTCGCCGAGGAGCTGCGCCTGCGCAACTACGAGATCGGCCAGGTCGACCTGATGCAGAACCGCCGCATCCCCGAGGACGCCGACCTGCTCGTCATCGCCGGACCGAACGGACGCTACGACCCCTCCGAGGTCGAGATGCTGCGCTCCTTCGCCAGCGCCGGCGCCGGCCGCATCATCGCACTCCTTGCACCTGGTGCCGCCCATGGCCTCGACGCGTTGTTCTCCGACTGGGGCATCCGCGCCGGCGACGATGTGCTCGTGCTCGACACCGACCCGGAGCACATCACGCAAAGCGGCGACCTGCGCATCGCGGCGTACACGCCCCATCCGATCACCCAGACCCTGATGGATTTCAGCGGCACCGCCCTGATCCTCGGCCCGACCCGCGTCGCCACCCAGGACGGCAACCGCGCCCGTGACGGCAGCCTGAAGGTGACCGTGCTCGCCGCCAGTTCGACCTCGGCCTGGGGCGAGTCGAGTTACCGCGCCACCACCGCCGCCTACAACCCGGGCCTCGACCTCAAGGGCCGCGTCGGACTCGATCCGGAGAACCGTCTCGGCATCGTGACCGCCTCGGAGCGCGTGGTGCCGCCGAAGGACCTGCCCTTCAGCGTGCGCGGCGGCCGCCTCGTCGTCTTCGGCAATGCCGACCTCGCCTCCAATCAGCGCCTCGTCCACTTCGGCAACCAGACCATCCTGCTCAACGCGGTGAACTGGTGCCTCGATCGCGACACCCAGCTCAACATCCCGGCCCGCCCGATCGAGCTGTTCCAACTCTCCCTCAGCCAGCAGGAACTCCTGCGCCTGCGCTACAGTCTCATGCTGGCCCTGCCCGGCATCGCCGCCGTCCTTGGCCTCATCGTCTACTGGACCCGCCGCCACTGAGCCGCCCTCCTTCGCCGCCTTCCGATGCGCACCAAAGTCACTCTCGTCCTGCTCTTCCTGAACGTGGCGCTGTTCTTCTTCATCTTCCGCTTCGAGCGGGAGTGGCGCACCGAACAGGCCATGCTGGAATCGCGCAAACGCGTGCTTGGGCCCGAGGCGGCGAACCTGCGCACCCTCGAAATCGCCGGCCCCGCCGGCACGCCCGTCCTGCGGCTCGAACGCCGCGGCGAAACCTGGTCGCTCACCGCCCCGCTGGAGTGGCCGGCCAACCAAAACGCGGTGCAGGTCATCCTCAACCAGCTCAAGCTGCTCGAGCACGAGGCGAGCTTCGCCGTCGCCGACCTCGCCCGCAGCGCCATGTCGCTCGCCGACTACGGCCTCGATTCCCCCCAGGCCAGCGTGACCTTCGAGCCCGCCTCAACCGGATCGGACGAGTCCGGTCCGGCCCAGACCCTTCGCATCGGCGCCGAGACGCCGACCGGCAACCGTCTCTACGTGCTGTCGCCCGACGGCGCCCGCGTGCACGTGGTCAACCGCAGCCTGCTCGATAGCCTCCGGCTGACCGCAGACCAGCTCCGCGCCCCGACCTTCTTCTCGATTCCGTTCTTCGAGGTGCGCTCGCTCAGCGTGCAGACCGCCGCCGCCGCCAACCTCCGGACGCGGGTACGCCGCGGCGAGGGCGACCGCTGGATGCTCGAGAACCCGATCATCGCCCGCGCCAACCGCACCGAGGTGCAGCTCACGATCAACCGGCTCAATGCCCTCGAAACCCGCACCTTCCTCGGGACCGAACGCGGCAACCGCGAGCTCGCCGAAAAGGCCGGCCTCGGTCCGCGCGCGCTGCGCGTCACGTTGGAAGGCAACAACCGCCGCGAGACCTTGCTGCTCGGCTCGGAGATCGGACGCCTGCCCGTCGCCGAGGACCCGAACGCCGAACCGGATTTCGAACTGCACGCCAAACTCGAGAACGAGCTCGAGGACCGCTCCCCGGTCTTCTCCGTCGCTGTGCCCGCCGTCCTGCTCAAGACCTTGCGCAATGCGCAAGTCGAACTGCGCGACCGCCGCATCCTCGACCTCGAGCAGCGCACCATCACGTCCGTTTCCCTGTCCGCACCGGGCCTGCCCGAACTGTCGCTGCAACGCCTCGACGCCGGCGCCGGCGGTACCGCCTGGCAGATGATCCGCCGCAGCGAGGGCAACGGTTCCGCCCCCGTGCCGGCCGATCGCGAGATCGTCGAACGGTTGCTGCTGCATCTGCAGGC
This sequence comes from uncultured Opitutus sp., assembly GCA_964476565.1. GTDB lineage: Bacteria > Verrucomicrobiota > Verrucomicrobiia > Opitutales > Opitutaceae > CAMAXB01. The sequence goes on along the minus strand of CAYZBG010000011.1, from coordinate 74,624 downwards.
CTTGTCCGCCCGCGAATTCCTCACCGATGCCCCCGGAGCGCCCGACCTCGAGACCTGGGGCCTGGCCACCCCGCGCCAGGCCGAGCGCGTCATTACCTTGTCCCTCGCCGGCGGTCCCGAGGCCGCCCCGGCCACCGTCACCCTGCTGCTCGGCGCCTCCGCTGGCCGTGACGACCTGATCTACGCCAAGCTCGCCAACCAGGACTCGGTCTTCCTCGTCGAACCGCTCATCCTCCGCGCCACACCGGTCGTCCCCCGCGTGTACCGCGAGCGCGTCCTGCGCGACCTGCCCGCCGGGGCGCGCATCACGGGCATCACGCTGCGCCGGAATGCCGATTCGTCCGTGCTCTATCAGCTGACGCTCAACGGCGACCAGACCTGGGAGGCGGCCGTGGCCGGCGAAACCGAGCCGCGTCGTCAGGCCCTGCTCGCGCTGCGCGACGAACTGCGCACCTTGCGCGCCCAGGCCTTTGTGATCGACGGGTTCCCCGCCACCATCCCGATCAACGGCGAAGAAACCGTCTGGGCCTATCGCCTCGACGCCACCCTCGCCCTCGTGGGCGGCGATGGCGGCGCAGCCACGACGTCATCCCTCTATTTCAGCGAACGCCTGGGCGGCTCGACCCAACTCGCCGGCTCGCCGGATCTGCAGGGCGGCGTGGTGTTCGAAGCCCGACAACCCTTGCTCGATGCGCTGTGGACCCTCGTGTACGGCCCGCGCGATCCAGGGCCGCCCGCCAGCCTGCCGCCGCCCGCGCCCGCACCAGCGCCCGTGCCGTGAGGCTGCGAGGGTGCGCGTGCAAGCCATGCCATGAACCGTCTGCTCAAGGCCTGCTGGGAGGGGTCTCGCTTTTGCGGCCGCTGCGTGGGGTCCTTTGCCCTGTGGTCCGTCTGGCTGCTCCTCGTGATCGCGCTGGGCGTGCAGGTGTACATTGCCACCGCTCACGAGCTGGCGGTGCCCCGCTTTGTGCTGCGCGAGATCTCCGCCCGGCTCAGCGCCTCGGGCCTGCGCCTGGACTTCGAACGCGCGCGATTTGACCCGACCGGACACCTCTTCGTCGAGGGCGTGCAGCTGCACTCGACCACGCTCGGCGACGCGCTCCTGACCGCCGATCATCTCTACGTGCGCCTCGACCCGTGGGATCTGCTGATCCGCGACGTCGACCTCACCGAGGTGCGCGCCGCCGGCGTCGATCTGCGGGTGCCGGCCATGCTCTCGCCGAGCGGCCGGGCCGAGCCCGTCGTGCGCTCGCTCTACGCCACGCTTCGCTTCCGCGAAGACGACCCGACCTTCGATCTGGTCGAGGCCAGCGCCCGCATGGCGAATCTTGAGCTCACCGCCACGGGCGCGTTCACCCTTCCGCCCGCCCGGCCGCAGTCCCTGCCCGTTCTCGACGAGGTGCTGCGCCTCTACCTCGATGCCGCCCGGCGCGCCGCCGCGTTAACCGCCGAGCTCGCCGCCTTGGAATCGCCACGGCTCGACCTCGTCTTCACGCCCGACGCAGAACGCATCGCCACGGTCGCGGCCCGGCTGCAGGCCGACGCGTTGACCCTCGAGGCCGGCCGTTTCGGCCTGCCCGCGGCCCTGCAGCTCACGCAGCCGCGCTGGGTGACCCGCCAGCCCCTGCGCGTGCCGGGCGATCGCGAGATCAGCCTGCGCGTCGCCGCCACTGCAGCCACGCTGGGAACGGACGCCTCCGTCCGCGCACTCCAGCTACGCCTCGACGCCCGCTGGCTCGCCGCGGATCGGCGGATCGAACCCCGCGCCGTCGAGATCGAGGCCTCGCGCCTGTCCGCGCAGGGATTCACCGCGACCCCCGTCGCCATCTCGCTCCGGCCGGCGCCCGACCGACGCTGGCAGGCGGCGATTTCCGCCGGGCTCGACGACGCGTCATGGACGTTTGCGGCCGAGCTCGACCCGTTGACGCGAGCCGGCGAGATCGCCGCCGCGGGCGACCTGCCGTGGTCGCTCTTCGAGCGTCTCGCCACCCGGGCCAGCCCCCGGCTGGTGCAACTGGTCGCCTACGATCAGGCCCCGCACGTCGCGGTCCGTCTGGTCCTCGGCGACGAGGCCCGTTTGCTGTCCGCCTCCGGCGACCTCGTCACCGGACCGGTCGTGGCGCGCAACGTCGCCCTCAACGCCGTCCGCGGCCGGTTCGCCTGGAGCGGTACGACCGTATCCGTCGACGACATCGAGCTGCGCACGCCGTCCAGCCTCGCCCACGGTCGTTACACGATGGATACGGCGACGAACGATTTTCGGTTCCTGCTCGAGGGCAGCCTCCAGCCCGCCGACATCAACGACTGGTTCCGCGACTGGTGGCCCCGGTTCTGGTCCACCTTCGACTTCACCCGTGGCACGCCCGAGGCCAACGTCGAGGTCGCGGGCCGCTGGGGGCGGCCGGAGCTGACCACGGTTTTTGTCGGCGCCCACGGACGCAACGCCGGGTTGCGTGGCGTCGCCCTCGACGAGGTGTCAACGCGCCTGTTCATCCGGCCGGGCTATTACGACGGCCTGGCCTTTCGCGCCGTGCGCGACGGCCGGACCGCCCGCGGCCGCTTCACCCGCAACCAGGATCTGGAGGCCCGGGCGCTGGCGTGGATGGACGTTGCCATGGAGAGCAACCTTCCGGCCGACCTCGCGGCGCAGCTCGCCGGACCAGAGGTCGTCGCGCTGACCGAGCCGTATCGTTTCACCGCCCCGCCGGATGTGAAGGTGGAGGGCCGGTTGAGCGGTCCGGCCTCGCCGGACGGCACGCGGGCCGACCTGAAGATCGAGGGCCGAACCGAGGCCGCGATGACGTTCTTCGATTTTCCGCTCTCCCGGCTGTCGTTCCGCGCGCTCGTCGCCGGCGAACGGATTCTGGTCGACGACGTCGTGGCCGGCTTTGCCGAAGGCGAGGTGCGGGGCGCCGGCGAACTGAGCGGTCCCGGTCCGTCGCGCCGGCTGACCTTCGACGCCCGCCTCGACGGCGGCAAAGTCGGCGAGGCGATCCGTATCGTGGAAGAGTTCAGCGCCCGCCGCGCCGGCGTGCCGCCCACGCCGCAGAGCCGGTTCCAGCAGCAGATTGCCAGCGGCCGCCTCGACCTCACGCTCTCGGCCAAAGGCTTCGCCGACAACCTGCGCAGCTTCGACGGCTCGGGCAACGCCCGCATCACCGACGCCAACCTCGGCGAGATCAACCTGCTGGGCGTGCTCTCCACCCTCCTGCGCCGCACCCTGCTCAACTACAGCACGCTGCAGCTGGACAACGCCCAGGCCAGTTTCGCGCTGGCCGGATCGTCACTCGTCTTCCCCCTCGTCCGGATCAGCGGTCCGCGGGCTGCGATCGAGGCCTCGGGCACCTACCACATGGAGGACAAGCAGCTGGAGTTCGTCACCAAGGTCTACCCCTTCGAGGAAAGTCGCAGCCTGCTCGGCACCGCCCTCGGCACCGTGCTCGCCCCGCTGTCGTCCGTGCTCGAGGTGAACCTCACCGGTCGCATCGACAACCCGTCGTGGGCATTCGTCTACGGACCGACCAGCTTCTTCCGCGCCCTGACCGGCAGCGACGCGACCTCCGCCACGCCTACAGCACCTGCTCCGACACCGGCGCCGAGCACCCCTGCCCCGGACTCGCCGACGCCGCCAACGCCGGCTGTTCCCGCCGACGAGCGGCCGCCGCAGTAGGGAAACTACGTAGTGGGTCAGGAAACCGTTGCCGGCCCCGGGCGCCGGCGGCTTTGTAGGGGTTAGCCCCTATGTCACGCGCCAGCCTCCGTTTCCGGACTGTCCGGCCCGAACCTTTGTTCGTGGCGGCGGGATGGGCTGCGCTCGGACTGGCGGTTTTCGTGCTCGTGTCGTGGATCACCGACATCCCGGGCCTGCACGGCGTGGCGGCGCGGATTGCGCCCCCGCATCCGGTGCTGACGACATGGCTCTGGCTGCTCGGTCTGCTCAGCGCCGGCGTGGCGTTGCTGCGCACCCCGACCTTCGACCGACCGGCCGGTCCCTCCCGGTGGAATCAGGTCTCGCTCTTCGCCGCCGGCGCCTCGGGCTCCCTGCTCTTTCGCGAAGGCGTGCGCGCCTGGCTGCTGAAGGAGACCTCCGATGCCGACGTGGGCTTCGTCGCCGATGCCGTCGCCGCCCTCGGCATCGTGGCCAGCGCCGCCCTTGCCTGGTGCGCCCGCCTGCTGGGCCAGCGCGAACGCGTCCGGCGCGAGGCCGAACAGCAACAGGCGGTCGCCGTGCGCCTCGAAGGCCGCGTCGCCGCCACCGAGTCCCGGCTCAACCTCACCCTCCAGGCCACGTCCGTCGCCTTCTACGAGTGGGACGTGCAGCGCAACGAACTCACCCACAGCGCCAGCCTGCTTCAGATTCTCGGCTACGCGCCGTCCGCCGTCGGCCCCCGGCCCGAGGACTGGACCGCCCTCATTCACCCGGAGGACCTGCCCGCGTACACGCTCGCGGTCGGCCGCCAGCTTGCCGGCCTCGAGGCCGTGATCGAGCCCGAGTACCGCGTGCGCACCGCCCGCGGATCCTGGTGCTGGCTGCATGACCGGGCCCTGATCGAGCTGCGCGACGAGCAGCAGCGCGCCGCACGCATCGTGGGCACGTTGCGCGACGTGACCGCCCGGCGCACCGCCGAGGATGCCCTACGCGTCAGCCAGGCCACGACCCGCAAACTCTCCCTCGTGGCGAGCCGCACCGACAACCTCGTGCTCATCTGCTCACAGGCCGGCGCGATCGAGTGGGTCAACGACAGCTTCACCCGCGTGATGGAGTACACGCTCGACGAGATCCGCGGGCGCAACCCGGCCACGTTCATGATCGGGCCCGAGACCAGCGCGCGCACCGTGCGCCGCATCCGCAGTGCCATGGCCCGGGGCGAGGGCCACAGCTGCGACGTGGTCAACTACACCAAGTCGGGCCGCAAGTATCACCTTCACCTCGAGATCCAGCCCGTGCGCAACGAGGTCGGCGAGGTCGAGACCTTCATTGCCATGCTGGCGGATATCACCGCCCGCGTCGAAACCGAGCAGGCCCTGCGCCGCGCCAAGCTCGAGGCCGACGCCGCCTCGCGCGCCAAGAGCGAGTTCCTCGCCTCGATGTCGCACGAGATCCGCACGCCGATGAACGGCGTCATCGGCATGACCAGCCTGCTGCTCGACACCGGCCTTACCCAGCAGCAGCGCGAGTTCGTCAACACGATCCGCGGCAGCAGCGAACACCTGCTCGGCATCATCAACGACATCCTCGATTTCTCGAAGATCGAGTCGGGCCACATGGAACTCGACCACCTGCCGTTCGAGATCGCCACCTGCATTGAGGACACCCTGGACCTGCTCTCCGATGAGGCCGGCGGTAAGAAGCTCGAGCTCGCCTACGTGATCGAACCCGGCGTGCCGCCGTGGATCCTGGGCGACATCAGCCGCCTCCGCCAGGTGCTGGTCAACCTCGTCAACAACGCGGTCAAGTTCACCCCGGGCGGCTGCATCGACGTCACCGTGCGCGCCGTGCCCGACGCGGTGGTGCCGACCGGACGGCAGATGCTCGAGTTCACCGTGCAGGATACGGGTATCGGCATCGCCGAGGATCAGTTCGGCCGCCTCTTCCAGCCGTTCAGCCAGCTCGACGCCTCGCACGCGCGCAAGTACGGCGGCGCCGGCCTCGGCCTCGCGATCTGTCACCGGTTGTGCGCCCTGATGGGCGGCAGCTTCCGGGTGGAAAGCACGCCCGGCAAGGGCTCGCGCTTCATCTTCACCATCCTGACCGAGGCGGCACGTCCCCCGGCCGGGAGCGGCCTGCCCCCGACGCCGGAAGCGCTGCGCAACCGCGCCATCCTCTGCGTCGACGACAACCCGGTCACCGTGCGCCGGCTCGAGCTACTCTTCCAGCACTGGGCCGTCACCTTCGTCGCCGCCACGTCGCCCGAACAGGCGCTCACGCTGCTCGATGGCAACTTCCAGCCGGCCGTCGTGCTCATCGACGTTGCCCTGCTCACCGGCGAGGCCGGCTCCAGCCTCGGCGCCCGGTTCGCCACCCAGCCGATCCCGGTGCTGATGTTGCAACCCGCCGGATTCCCGTCAGCCCAGACGCCGTTCCCCTTCGGTCGCCTCGCCACCGTCGGCAAGCCCCTGCGCACCCTCGCCCTCGTGCGCAGCCTGCAGACCTTGCTGCAAAGTCCGATCGATCCCGCCACGGCGGACGCCGAGGCCAGCCCCGCCCGCTCGCTTGGCGAGGAGATCCCGCTCAGCGTCCTGCTCGTCGAGGACAACCCGGTCAACCAGAAGGTCGCCCTGCGTTTCCTCGAGCAGCTGGGCTATCGCGCGGACGCCGTGGGCAACGGGCTCGAAGCGCTTGCCAGCGTCTCGGCCCGGGACTACCAACTCATCCTCATGGACCTGCAGATGCCCGAGATGGATGGATTTGAGGCCTCCCGCCAGATTCGCCGGATGCTGCCCGCGGAACGCCAGCCCCGCATCATCGCCCTGACCGCGAACGCCCTGCAGGGCGACCGGCAGCTGTGCTTCGACGCGGGCATGGACGACTACATCACCAAGCCTCTCAAGTCCCACGACCTCGCCGGCGCCATCCGCCGCCAGTTCGGCGCCCACTCCCGCACCGTCACGGCCTGATCCGCCATGCGTCGCCACGCCAGCACCGCCTCCCTCGGGCGGATCGCCGAGGAAGCCGGCGTCTCGCGCGCCACGGTCTCGATGGCCCTGCGCAACCATCCGCGCATCCCGGCCGCCACGCGCACCCGCGTGCAGGAGATCGCCACCCGGCTCGGCTGGAAACCCAATCCGCTGCTCGCCGAGGTCATGACCGCCATCCGCGCCGGCCAGCCGCCGGCCGACCGCGTCACGCTCGCCTGGATCACCGGCCACGCCCGACGCGACGGCTGGCAACGCGAGCCGTTCTTCCGCCGCTGCTTCGAGGGCGCCCAGGCCCGTGCCGCCGCCGCCGGCTATCACCTCGAACACTTCTGGCTCGGTGACGCCGACCGCAACGCGCAACGGCTGGGCGACATTCTCGTCGCCCGTGGCATCACCGGACTGGTCGTCTCCCCCCTGCCCAAGCCCGAGTCGATTCCCCTCCCCTGGGAAAAATTCTCCTCGGTCGGTGTAGCCTACACCCTGATCGGACCGCGCCTGCACCGCGCCACCGACAACCACTGCGCCTCCGCCCGCCTCGCCGTCGCCTGCCTGCACGCCGCCGGACGCCGGCGCATCGGCCTCGCCCTCACCACCGACTTCCACCAGCGCGTCAACGGCCTGTGGACGGCCGGCTATCTGCTGGAAATGCAGGCCGCCGGTCTCGTCGAGGACACGCTCATCTATCGGCCCGACGAACTGCACGAGGCGTCCCTCCTCGCCTGGGTCAAACGCGCCCGGGTCGACGCTGTCATCGGCACCGATCCCAACATCGCCACCTGGCTGCGCCGCGCCGGCCTCAAGGTCCCCGGCCAGGTCGCCTACGCCGATCTCAATCTCGCCACCACCGACGGCACCGTCGCGGGCATCTACCAGGATGCGACCAGCATCGGCGCCTGCGCGATCGACCTGCTCGCCGGCCAGCTCCTGCGCCACGAACGCGGGCTGCCGGAGAAGGCCAAGACGCTCATGATCGACAGCCGGTGGGTCAACGGCGCCACCGCCCCGCGTGTCCAACCGGCGGATACACCATCAGCCCCGCCCGAGCCGGCCCCGCCCCCGGCCGTGCCCGCCCTGCCAGTGCCGTTCGACTGAACGGCCGGTGGAGGAATTTCAACGCAGAGCCGCAGAGGACGCGGAGTGAAACGGTCCGTTTGGGCACCGCTTTGTCGGCCCTTCCACCGCCTCTCGGCGCCTCTGCGCTAAAACTCTGTCCGGGATTCCATCAATCCGCCGCGAGCATCCGCCGGAACTCCGCTTCGTCGATCACGGGCACGCCGAGCGACTTCGCCTTTTCGAGCTTCGATCCGGCTTCCTCGCCCGCGAGCACGTAGTGGGTTTTCTTGCTCACGCTCCCGCTCACCTTGCCGCCTTCGGCCTCGATCATCGCCGCGGCTGCTTCGCGCGTCAGGGTGGGCAGCGTGCCCGTGAGCACGAAGGTCTTGCCCGCCAACGCCGTGCCTTTGGGACCGCCGGCGGCCGGCGCCGCCGGGGCGACACCGAGGGACGCGAGTTCGGCGATCAGCGTGCGGTTCCGCGGATCGTTAAAGTGATCGATGATGGCGAGCGCCATGGTCTCGCCGATGCCTTCGATGCGGCTGGTCTTCTTCTCGCCGATGAAGTCGTCGAACTTCGCCTCGGCCAGCGCCTCGAGGCTGCCAAACACCTTCGCGAGATCCTTCGCCGCCGCCGCCCCGACGTGCGGAATCCCGAGGCCGTGCACGAACCGCCAGAGCTCGGCATGTTTGCTCGTCTCGATCGCCGCGAGTAGGTTGCCCGTCGACTTCTCCACGTTCTTGCCGAGCGTCAGCAGCTGGTCGCGCCGCAGGCGGTAGAGGTCGGGGATGCTGCGCACCCAGCCCTTGTTCACCAGGGCCTCGACCATCGCCGTCCCCAGCCCGTCGATGTCCACGCAGGCCTTCGAGGCAAAGTGCTGCACGCGCCGCTGCACCTGCACCGGACACTCGTAGTTCGGACACCGCAGCGCGACTTCGCCCTCGAGCTGCACCACGCCCGTGCCGCAGACCGGACAGGTTTCGGGAAAGGCGTAGGGGGTGCACTGCGGACGCCGGCGCGCCGTGTTCACGCTCACAACCGCCGGGATGATCTCGCCGGCCTTTTCCACACGAACGAAATCACCCACGCGGATGTCCTTCCGCGCGATCTCGTCGCGGTTGTGCAAGGTGGCCCGTGAAACCGTCGTGCCGGCGAGCTGGACCGGCGCAAGTTCTGCCACCGGCGTCAGCACACCCGTGCGTCCGACCTGGATGGTGATGGCGAGCAGCTCCGTCTCGGCCTGCTCCGCCGCAAACTTGTAGGCCATGGCCCAGCGGGGCGATTTCGACGTCGCCCCGGCCTCGCGCTGCCACGGGATGGCGTCGAGCTTTACCACCGCGCCGTCCGTCGCATAGGCGAAGCGGTCGCGCATCCGGTCGAGTTCGAGCACCGCCGCCCAAACCGCGTCGATGCCGTCGGCGGTCCAGAATTTCTCCACCGTGGGCAGCCCCCACGCCTTCACCAGCTCGTGGTAGCCCGCCTGCGTCACCGGCAGTACCTGCGCCGGCTCGGCGTAACCGATGCCGTACAACACGATCTCGAGTTTGCGCGCCGCCACCTCGCGCGGATCGAGCTGCTTGATCGTGCCGGCGGCAAGGTTGCGCGGATTGGCGTAGAGCGGCTCGCCGGCTTCCTCGCGCTGGCGGTTGATGCGCTCGAACTCGGCCAGCGTCATGTAGATCTCGCCCCGGATCTCGATCACCTCGGGCATCGCACGGTCCGGCAGCACGGCCAGCGTCTCGGGCAGGCTGCGGATCGTGCGCACGTTCGCCGTGATGTCGTCGCCCTCGATCCCGTTGCCGCGCGTCACGGCCCGCACCAGGCGGCCGCGCTCGTAGGTGAGGCTGACCGCGAGCCCGTCGACCTTCGGCTCCACGACGTAACGCAGCGCCTCGCGTCCCAGCAGTTTGACCAGACGGGCATGAAACTCGCGCAGCTCCTCCTCCGAGTAGGTGTTGTCCAGGCTCATCATCCGCTCGCGATGGCGGTAGGTGACAAAGCCCTCGGTGCGATCGTCGCCCACCTGCTCGGTCGGCGAGGCGGTGCTGGCAAGCTCGGGAAACCGCGCCTCGAGGCTGGCCAGCTCACGCTTCAGGCGGTCGTACTCGGCGTCCGTGATCTCCGGCATCGCCTCGCGGTAATAGCGGGCGTCATGGCGTTCGATTTCGGCGCGCAGACGGGCGACGCGTTCGGAGGCCTCGGCGAGATTCATGGGACCTTATCTGGCAGGGTTGACCGCGCTGACTCAAGCCGCGCCGGCGCGGGCCGCGCCACCTGGAATTCGAGCAGGCGGCGGTAGGCCGGCCAGCGGACGTAGAGCGTCACGGCGAGGGTCGCCCCGAGCGTGTCGGCCACCCAGTCGGCCAGCTCAACGTATCGGCCGGGCGTAAAGCTCTGGTGGAACTCGTCGACCACCCCGTAGCCCGAGGCCAGCACCACGGCCCAGCCCGCGCCGAGCAGCGGCCAGGCACGCAAGGCGCGAACGCGGACGAAGAGCGTGCCGAGCAGACCGTAGACAAGGAAGTGGGTCACCTTGTCAAAGTACGGCAGGTCCGGCCCGCCCACGGTGGAGCGTGACGACGCCAGCGCGATGATCCCCATGAGCGCAACCGGCCCGATCCAATCGGTCCAAGGCGGGCGGTGAGGAGGCGCAGGCGTCATTGTAGCCCGCGTGTAAGCCGCCTGACCGCCCTCGGTGCAACCCGTTTTCCCGGTTGGGAGGATGATTTGCCTTTATCCGCGGACAAAAGCCGTTTTTGGGGAAAATGGTCGGGCTGGTGAGATTCGAACTCACGACCTCTTGCACCCCATGCAAGCGCGCTACCAGGCTACGCTACAGCCCGTCTAAGGAAGGGACAACAAGCCGCATGGCTCCGGGGGAAGCAAGCGCTTTTTCTCGGCGCGTTCCCGGGGCAAAATCCGGCCGGTGGGTGGCAAGGTATGCGTAGCCAAATCACCCGGATTCAGCTAGTTTCATTGCATGAAAACCATCCTTACCCCGGTGGACTTCTCCGCCGCCACGGCGCGCGTAATCGAAGCCACCCTCGAACTCGCCAAGGCCACGGAGGGCAAGATCGTCCTGCTTCATGTCGTCCAGCCTCCCATCGTCACCAGCGACTACGGGCTCGCGATGGAGAACGTGCAGGAAATCCTCGCCGTCAGCGAGAAGGCGGCCGCCCGCCAGCTCTCCCACCTCGCCGATAACCTGAAGTCCGACGGGGCCGAGGCCCGCGTGGTGCAGATCAACGGCGCCGCCGTCTCCGGCATCCTCGAGACCGCCGACCGCCTCAAGGCCGACTACATCGTCATGGGCTCCCACGGCCACACCGCCCTCTACGACCTGCTCGTGGGCAGCACCACGCATGGCGTGCTTAAACGTGCCACCTGCCCGGTGCTCGTCGTGCCGCCCGCCAAGAAGAAAGGCGCGAAGAAAAGACGCTGAGGCCTGGCAGCCTTCTGACGCCTTGCCGGTGACGCCGCCTTGTTTCAGCCTGCCGGCATGAGCTTCCCCGACGAGGTCCTGCGGGCGCGACGCGCCCGCGTGGCCGCCGCCCTGCCCCTCGATGATGCCATCCTGCTCGTGGGCGCGGGCGAACCCGTGCCGCTCCCCGAGGGCACCGACCAGACCTACCCGTTTCGCGCCCACGCCGATTATTTCTACCTGACGGGCCTCGAATGCCGCGGCGGCGTCGTCGCCTACGATCCGCGGTCCGGCCCCGATTCCGGCTGGGTCTCCTTCGTGCCGGATGTGACCGAGAGCGAACGGATCTGGGAGGGCCGCACCCAGCCTCCGGGCACGCCGCTCGCGTTGTTCAAATCGTGGCTCAACGAGCGCACCGGCCGCGCCCGCGTCCTGCTCGGCGCCCCGGTGCGCGGCTTCGACATCGACCTCGCGCGCAGCGCCACGCTGCGACCGCATTACCTGCACGCCCGCCGTCCGAAAGACGCCGCCGAACTCACCCTGCTCTGCCGGACCGCCGCCGCCACCGCATCGGGTTTCGCCGCCGTCACGCCCCTGCTGCGCTCCGGCGTGAGCGAACGCGCGCTGCAGATCGAACTCGAGGCGGCGTTCTACCGCGCCGGCGCGCACCGCACGGGCTACGGCACAATCGTCGGCACCGGCCCTAACGCCGCCGGTCTCCACTTCGAGCCCTCCGCCCGCACCGCCCAGCCAGGCGAATTCATCCTGATCGACGCCGGAGCGGAGATCGACCGCTACGTCTGCGACGTGACGCGCACCTACACCGCCGACGGTCGCGCCTCCGCCTTTCAACGCGACCTGCACCATGCCGTGCTCTCCGCGCAGGAGAAGACCATCGCCCGCTGCGTCGCCGGGGCGGAGTGGAAGGTCCTCCACCTCCAGTGCGCCTTCGACCTTGTCTCCGGCCTCGTCGCGATGGGCGTGCTGCGCGGCGACCCGGCCGCGCTGGTCGAGCGCGACGCGCACACGCTCTTCTTCCCCCATGGTCTCGGCCATCTCGTTGGGCTCGGCGTGCGCGATGCGAGCGGGACCCTGCCCGGCCGCGAGAAAGACCCGCGCGCCTCGCTCCAGACCCTCCGCACCGATCTGCCGCTCGCCCCCGGGTATGTGATCACGGTGGAGCCGGGACTCTACTTCATCCCCGCCCTGCTCAACGATCCCGCCCGGCGCGAACGGTACCGCGACGACGTCAACTGGATGCTGGTCGACCAGCACCAGCACCTCGGCGGCGTGCGCATCGAGGACAATGTGGTCGTGACCTCCGCCGAACCGCACGTGCTCACCGCCGCGATCCCGAAAAGCTTGGGTTAGGTTTTTTGACGGATCCGTCCGATCGGTCGGATCGCCTCACCGTCCCCACACCCGCCGCATCCCCATGCCGACGATCGCCAGCGTCGCCAGCGAGCTGAGCGGCATCAGCACCGCGGCGAACAGCGGATTCATGTGGCCGCTCACGGCGAGGCCGACCGCCGCCAGGTTGTAGGCGACCATGAAGACCAGCAGCGCCACCCCGGTGCTGCGGCGGGCCGCATCGACCTCGAAGAGCGCGCGGATGCCGGCAATGCCCCGGCCGAGGTAATAGAAATCCGCCTTCTCCGAGAGCAGCCCGCGGTGCACGACCGGCGTGCCGCGACAGAGCGCGCGATCGAAGGCGAGGCTGTCGTTGGCGCCGTCGCCGAGCATCAGGGCCTCGTCAGCTCCCTCGACCTCCAGCCAGGCCGCCTTGCCGCGCGGCGAGAGTTCCCCTGCCCCTTGGTGCGCCGGCAGACCCAGCGCGCCCAGCAGCGCCGCCACCTTTTCGCGCCGATCGCCACTGAGCACGTGAATGGCGAGCCCCCGACGGCGCAGCGCGGCAATCTCCTCCGCCGCACCGGGCCGGGGCGTATCCACCAAGTCGAACACTGCCACCACCCGGCCGTCGCGGGCCAGCACTGTCCCGGAGTCCAAGCCCACCGCACCGCCCGTGTCCGCCCAACCGGGACGTCCGAGCGTCCACGGCCCAAGGCGCACCCCTGCGCCAACTGTCTCCGCCACCGTTCCGCCCGCGGCTTCGACTGGTCCGAGCGCGAGCACGGCCTCGTGCAGCGCCCGGCTGACCGGATGGGGGTTGTCGCGGACCAACGCGAGCAAGGCCGAACGCGCGTCCGCGTCCAACGCCGCCACGGCCTCCGGATTGCGCAGTTGCGGATGCTCGAGCGTGAGCGTGCCGGTCTTGTCGAACACCACCTTGCGAATCTTCGCCAGCCGCGGCCACAGGTCGGGCGCCCGCACAAAGACTCCTCGCCGGCGCAGGGCCACCGTGGCCATCTCATCCGCCAGCGGAATCGCCAGGCCGAGCGCACAGGGGCACGACACAACGAGAATTGCCGTCACGACCGCCCCGGTGTGCACGAGGTCGCCCGACATCAGCCACCAGCCGATGCCGGCGGCCGCAGCGATGCCAAGGATGGCCACGAGGTACGCCTGGATGATGCGTTCGACCAGCCGGTGGCGGTGTTCGCGCCGCTCCGAGGGAGCCAGCAACTCGGCCAGCAACGATTCGCCCCAGCCCTGCGTCGCTTCCAACCGGACGTCCGCTCGGTCCAGCGGAACCGCCCCCGCCGGGATGCGTTGTCCGGCATGGAACACACGCGGATCGGATTCGCCGTTGATCCACGCCAGGCTGAAGGTGGCCTCGGCCGAAAGCAGTTTTGCCTCGACCGGGAGAGTCCGTCCCGTGACGGCCAGAAACGTCATGCCCGGAGCCAGGGCCTCTGGCGCCACCTCGGTCCGCCGTCCGTCCGGCCCCTCGACTGTCACGCCCAGCTGAGTCGGTTGCCGGCTGAGCAACCGGCGCTGGTTCCGTTCCACCGCCGCGACCTGCGCCCAGCGTCCGACCAACATGAGCAGGATGAACCCGCTCACAAAATCGAAGTACACGTACTCCTCCCGCCCGCTCAGCCAGCCGTAGAAGGAACCGGCATATGCACCCGTGATTCCGAGACCGATCGGCAGGTCGATGTGCAACGCGCCGAGGCGCAGGGCCCGCACCGCCCGCACGAGAAAGTAGCCGCCGCCGGCCAGCAGGCTGAGTGTACCAAAGAGCAGCGACAGCGTGCTGAAGAGGCGCGCGTAGGTGAAGCCCGCCTCCATGCCGAAGTAGGTCGGCAGCGTGAACAGCATCACGTTCATCGCAAAGGCCGTGCACAGGCCGATCCGCCGCACCAGGTCCCGGCTCTCCGTCGCCTCCGGCCGCTCCGCGCGCGCCGGGCCCACGAGGTACCCGAAGGACTGCAACGCCCGCGCAAAGCCCGTCACATCGAACGCGTCCGGCGCCCAGCTGAACCGCATGCGCCCGGTCTGCGCGTTCACGTCGATCCGGCCCGCTCCGGCCTGCCGCGAAAAGATGCGTTCGATCAACCAGACACACGCCGCGCAGGAAAGGCCCTGCACTTCCACCTCGAGGGACGGCGTGCGCCCGCCGGCGCGAGCCGTGGCCGCCGTGGCCGCCTCGGCCAGCCAGCCGTAGTCGCGCGGTTCGAGCAGCGCCGGGTCGGCCGGCGGCGTGATGGCGTCCTTGATCCGGTAGTACGTCTCGAGTCCCTGCTCATGCACGAGGCGAAACACGTAGGCGCATCCCGGACAGCAGAACTCCTCGGAACGGGACGGCGCGCCGCAATGCCGGCACACCCGGGCCACCGGGGGTGAGGGCGCATCGGCCAACGCGGGAATCAGGGTCGCAGCCATGGTCAGAAGCAGAGGAAGGTGCTGGCGTCAGGGCCTTCGAACCCGAGCGTGCCGCGCAGCCGCCAGGTGAGCACGGCGGCGGTCACGAGCGCCAGCGTCGCCTGGGTCCGGCGCAGGCCGGTTGGCGTGAGGCGGCCGCGCACCCAGCTCGCATTGGCCTGGACCAGCCAGAGCACCGGCACGGTGCCGAGCCCGAAAGCGAGCATGAACTCCACGCCACGCAGGGCGGATCCTGAGAGCGCCGCGAGGGCGACGAGGAAATACAGCGGACCGCAGGGCAACAGCGGCGTCGCCGCCCCCATCACTGCCGCCACCCGCACCCGCGAGCGACCGCGCAGCCAGCCTTGCAGGCGTACTTGGATCCGCCCCAGCCAGGCGAGGCGCGGCAGGCGCTGGTCGAGGCGCGCGGCGACCACCACGAAGAAGAGCACCAGCACCCACGGCAGGTACTTCCCGGCCTCGCCGCCGAGCAGGCCGAGGGGCATGCGACCGATCCCGCCCGCAAGCGCGCCCAGCGCGGCGTATCCGAGCAGCCGCGACAGGTGATAGATAGTATGCACGGTCTGCGCATCGACCCGCTCGCCCCGGCCGGGCGAGAGCATGCAGGCCAGCGGACCGCACATGCCGGCGCAGTGCAGGCTGGTGACCAGTCCGGCCATCAGGGCCGCCGCGGGCGATTGCAGGGAGGCGAATTCCATGGCGGAAAGGGTTCAGGGCCGGTCCGGCTGGGCCGACACGGCCGCGGGCGCCAGCGGCACGGATTGCACCGGGTGATCGGCCGCAAGACCGAACAGGATGATCCAGGAGGCCAGCAGCAGGGCGAAGGCCGCCCCGACGCCCACCCAGAGGGAAAGATCATTTCGCGGTTTCATGGACCTCCTGGTCGGCGCGTTCGCGCTCTTCGGCCCGCAGCAAGGCGGGATCGGGACCGACAAACTCAATCGTACGCTCCAGCTGGAACGTTGCCGCCTCATCCGCCACCACCACCCGCAGCGCAAACCGGCCATCGTAGGCGGACCGCGGCAAGCGTACCACCAGCGGCGTGACGATCTCGCCGAGGCCCGGCACCTCCACCGGCTGCTCGAATCCCGTACGCACCAAGGCCGCCGGCGCATCCGGCAGGGCCACGGTGAACCGCACCGCCTCATCGCGCTTGTTCACCAGGCGCACGAGGAACTGATTGCGCACATGGTCGTCGTCGACGAAGTACGGCGCCCCGGCCATGCGGGTGACGCCGGCATTGGCCGGACGCACCGTCGACAGCGCCCACGTGGCGACACCGGCGCCGACGAGGAGCAGGGCGGCGTAGACCAGGGTGCGCGGGCGCAGCCAGCGGGTGATCCGGCCGGCGAGGCCTTCGAGCGAGTCGTAGCGGATCAGACCGGTGGGCTTCTTCACCTTGGTCATGACCTCGTCGCAGGCGTCGATGCAGGCCGCGCAGCCGATGCACTCGATCTGCAGCCCCTGCCGGATATCGATGCCGGTCGGGCAAACCTGCACACAGCGGTTGCAGGCCACACAGTCACCCAGGGGCTGGCCCCGTGCGTCGATGTTGAGTCCCGCCGGTCGGGGTCCGCGCGGTTCGCCCCGTCCCGCATCGTAGCCGATCACGAGCGAATGGTCGTCGATCAGCACCGACTGCAGGCGCCCGTACGGACAGATCACGATGCAAAGCTGCTCCCGGAACCAGGCGAAGTTGAAGTAGAGTACGGCGGTGAAGGCGAAGACGAAAACGAACGCGCTCCAGTGCCGGCCCGGGGCGTCGTGCATCATCGCCCAGAGTTCCGGGATCGATACGAAGTAGGCGATGAACAGGTGCGCGATCACGGCCGAGACGACCACAAAGAGGACCTGCTTCGCGCCGCGGCGGATCACCTTGCGCGCGGTCCAGGGCGCGGTGTCGAGGGCCCGCCGCGCCGTGGCGTCGCCTTCGATCCAGCGCTCGATCCGCCGATACACGTGGTCGAGAAAGACCGTCTGGGGACAGGCCCACCCGCACCACACCCGGCCCAGCAGCGCCGTGATGAAAAACAGGGCAAAGCCAAGTCCGCTGATGAGGAAGAAGAGCAGCCAGATGTCCTGAAACGCGAGCGTGCCTCCGAAGAGGTGGAACCGCCGGTGCGCCACGTCGAGGAACACCGCCGGATGGCCGCCGACCGGAATCCAAGGCAGCGACAGGTAGATGGCGATCAGCAGCCAGCCCGTCGCCCGGCGCCAGCGCGTGAAGGCGCCTCGCGCATCGGCCGGATGCAGGAAGAGCCGCGAACCGTCTTCACGGATGGTGGTGACGGCATCGAGCGACGGACGGGGCGGCTTGATCGACGGCGACATTTCACGGAGCGGCGGCGCCCGCGCCCGCACTCGCGACCGCTGGCGGCGTATGGTGGCTGAGCACGAAGGCCACGACTTCCGTCACCTTGCGGGCCCCCAGGACCGGTCCCCAGGCCGGCATGCCTTTGACGAGCACGCCCTGCTCGATGACCGTCTTCACCGCGAGCGGATTGCCACCATGCACCCAGGTGGCATCGACGAGGCTGGGGCCGATCGCGCCGGCCAGCGTCTCGCCGTGACAGCTCGCACAGGTCGCCTTGTAGGTGACCCGGCCGGCGTCGACCATGACGGCGTTGCGGCTCATCGCCCAGAGGCTGGCGTCGTCCGTGACCGGGTTCCCTTCGAGCTTCGCGGCCTCGATCTTCGCCATCGCGAGATCGACCCGCTTGCCATCGGGCACCGGCAGACCGGATTGCGCAAAGTAGAACCAATAGACGATCGCGAAGACGATGCTGCCGTAGAACGTGAGCAGCCACCAGTTGGGCAGCCGCTTGTTGTACTCCTGGATGCCGTCGTACACGTGCGGCCGGAAGGAATCTTCGGCCGGCTCCTTGAGGTCACGCGGATCAGTCATGGCGACGGTCCTCCGTTTCGTCCTGGAGCGGCAGGGCCGCGAAGTGATCGATCTGGCTGCGCCGCATGCGCAGCGCGCGCAGGCACACGGTGAGGTAGACCGTGAGCGCGGTGACAAACGCGGCCAGCGTGAAAATGCCGGTCCAGTGTTCGAGGATGAGTCGACGGAACATGGTGGGAAGCGGAGGGCGGTTCAGCGGGCCGACGCAGCCTGCGTCGTCACGGGCTCGGATTTGCCGAGCTTCTGGAGGTAGGCGATCAAGGCCACGATCTCGCGGTCATGGGCCACGTAGGCGCCGGCGTTGCGGAGGTCGGCGGCGATCTCGCGTCCCTGCGCTTCCGCGGAGGCGACGATCTCCTCGTCGGTCCATTCCGGATACGGCACACCGAGGGTGCGCTGCACGCGGATCTTCGCCGGCAGGGCGGCGAGGTCAGCCGCATCGGTCACCATCCAGGGATAGGCCGGCATGTTGGAACCGGCGGAAATCGCGCGCGGGTCCTCCATGTGGCGATAGTGCCAGATATTGGGATACTTGCCACCCACCCGGGCGAGGTCCGGACCGGCACGGCGCGAGCCCCACTGGTAGGGATGGTCATAGATCGATTCGCCGAGGCGCGAATACTCGCCGTAGCGCAGGACGTCGGGCACCAGCGTGCGGATCATCTGCGAATGGCAGTTGTAGCACCCCTCGCTGACGTAGAGGTCGCGTCCAGCCAGCTCCAGCGGCGTGTACGGCACCTGGAGCCGGTCTTCGACGTTGACCGCCTTGTTCACCAACACGGTCGGGACAATCTGGATCACCCCGCCGGCGGCGACGGCGATGAAGGTCAGGACGGTGAACGGCGCCGCGCTGACCAGCAGGCGGTCGTACCACGAGGCCCACTGGCGGCCGCGCGACTCGAAGTGCACCCACGCCACGATGACGCAGAGGGCGGTGCCGATCAGACCGGCGAGCTGCACCGCATCCTGGCCGAAGAGCCAGACACAGGCGAAGAGCGTGCCGAGGGCGGAGAAGACAACCGGCGGATTGAGAAAGGTCGCGAGCGCGCCGACCGGCGCCTCGTGTGCCGGCTTGTCCTCGACGAAGACGCGGGCGGTGCCGTTGACGGCCTGGGCGCCGCGGATCGTGCAATAGAGATTCCACGCCATGATCAGCCAGCCCACGAGGTAGAGCCCGCCGCCGATCACGCGCATGAGCATGAGCGGCCGGATCGCGTTGAGCGTGTCGAGGAAGTTCGGATACGCCAGCACCGTGCCATTGTCGGTCGTGGCGCTAAGCATCAGACCCTGGGTGATGCCGGAGGTCCACATCGCGGCGACGTAGAGCAGGATGCCGACGGTCCCGAGCCAGAAGTGCAGGTTGGCCAGGCTCTGCGAATGCAGCGGCTTGTTCCAAAGGCGCGGCGCCAGCCAGTAGAACATGCCCGCGGCCATGAAACCGTTCCAGCCGAGGGCGCCCGCGTGCACGTGTCCGATGATCCAGTCGGTGTAGTGCCCGAGCGCGTTGACCGACTTGATCGAGAGCAGCGGTCCCTCGAACGTGGCCATGCCGTAGAAGGTCACGCCCGCGGCGAAGAATTTGAGCACCGGATCGGTGCGCAGCTTGTTCCAGGCACCGCGCAGCGTGAGCAGGCCGTTGAGCATGCCGCCCCAGGAAGGCGCCCAGAGCATGAGCGAGAAGGTCATGCCCAGCATCTGCAGCCAGTTCGGCAGCGCCGTGTTCAGCAGGTGGTGCGGGCCGGCCCAGATGTAGACGAAGACGAGCGACCAGAAATGGATCACCGACAGCCGGTAGCTGTACACCGGACTTTCCGCCGCCTTCGGCAGGAAGTAGTACATGATGCCGAGGATCGGCGTGGTGAGGAAGAACGCCACGGCGTTGTGCCCGTACCACCACTGGACGAGGCCGTCCTGCGCGCCGGCGAAGACCGGGTAGCTGTGCACCCACGACGTCGGGATCGAGAGGTGGTTGACGATGTAGAGCATCGCCACGGTGATGATCGTCGCGATGTAGAACCAGATCGCCACGTAGAGGCTGCGCTCCTGGCGGCGGGCGAGCGTCCAGAAGAAGTTGACGCCAAACACCACCCAGATGACCGCCACGGCGATGTTGATCGGCCAGATCAGCTCGGCGTACTCCTTACCCCGGGTGAAGCCGAGCGGCAGGGTGATGGCGGCGGCGACGATGATCGCCTGCCAACCCCAGAAATGCAGGGCGGACAGGAAGTCGCTCGCGAGTCTCGCCTTCACCAGGCGCTGCGTCGAGTAGTACACCCCGGCGAACATCATGTTGCCCACGAGGGCGAAGATGACGGCGTTGGTGTGCAGCGGACGCAGGCGCCCGAAGGTCAGCCACGGCAGGTCGAAGTTCGCCCGCCAAAAATTGAGCTGCGTGGCGATCAGGACGCCCACCAGCATGCCCACCGCACCCCAGATGACGGAGGCGAGCATGAACTGGCGGACGATCTTGTCGTTGTATTCGATGACGACGGAACGGTCGGACATAATCGGAGGTGGCTTGCGTGGCGCGCTCAACGGGCGCGATGAGAGAGGCAGTCCGCACAGGCGGGGCGCTCGCCCCGGCTGCATCCGCACGCGGCACCGGCGGCACGGTCGCGGGCGGGTGAGCGGACGGCGTCGGCCGTCGCCAGCCGCGGCGTCTCCTCCGCCAGCGGCAGGATCGCCTGGCTTTCCGCGCTGCTGTAACGTTGGCGCGAGTGCTCGAGGAGGAAGAAGACCACGAAGGTGAAGACCAGGCACAGGCTGATCACGAGGGTGAGAGGAATGACGGCCATGACAGGGAGGGTTGAGGGGGAGACGGGAGGTGAACGGAACCGGGCGAACTCAGCCGGCCTTGGGCAACGCCACGGCCAGCTCGATCGGATGCGGGTGCTGCACGGCGCGCCGCCGCGCACCGGTGCGCGCGGTGATCATGCGCTCCAGCTTGTCGACAATCGCGTGCACCGCCGCCTCTGGTGAATCGCCGGCGGCATGGGCGATGGCATCGCGGCCGGCGCGCTCGAGAATGGCGGTCGCGGCAAACGCCTCCGCCCCATGACGCGGCGTCTCTCGCACCAAGGTGAGGCGGATGCGGACAAGGCGGTCGTCGTGACGCAGCAGCTTGCCGGCTTTGCGGCGGGCCAGCGCGACGAGGCCGTCGCGGGCAGTGAAACCTTCGGTGTGAAGCAAGACAGGTTCGTTCGACATGGGGAGGTGACGAGGGTTAGGAAACGCGGGGTTCGATCGGAACGGCGACGGCGTCGGCCCTGGCCCGGCGACGCTTGGCACCCGTCGGACGGGCGTGCCGGTGGCGGAGCAGTTCCTTGGCAGCCAGCCAGTAGTCCAGATCGCGGCCGGACGGACATCCGTCCGCGTGCCAGAGGTAGTATGCCTCCTTCTGGATCTGCTCCTCAGTCGGTTCGATGTGGAGGGTGTCGTTCATGGCGGTGTGGGACGGCGACACCCTAGCCGAACGCCCCGTAGCCTGCTCCGCGCAGCTTGGCCACCGCTGCGCATATTTTGGCGCGCGGCGTTTTCCTGTGGCGAAACGACGGCGACCTGCCGCCCATAACCGCCAAGATTTGCACACGGTTCAACAAGCGTTGCGGAGCCGCGTCGGGCCCGGGCTGGCATGATGGCAACATGCAAGACGGCTTGATGCGCGCGCTGCTGACGATCCGCCCCACCCTGCGCCAGCGCTGGGAAACCCTGTTGCGCGCCGAGCGCGCCACCTCCCCCCTCGCCAACCCCGACGCCCTCGTCTACCTGATGGACTGGACGCTCGACCGCCTGTTCGAGGATCTGCGCGCCGCGCCGTCCCGCCGCCGTCCGTCCGCACGGACCAGCACGGCGCCGGCCCCCGAAGCCCCGCCCTGCCCCTGCGGCCTCAATCCGCTCCTCGCCTACTTTCAGACCGCCGAGAAGGCTCTGGACGATACCTTCCGTCACGATCTGCCGGATACACACCTGTTCACCCTGCTTGAACGCGAGGCCGCCTCGGCCGAACTCCGTCTCGTGCTGCAAGGTGTCGCCCGGCGCGAGATCGAGTCCTTCTGCGCCGTGTGCATGCACGGCCATCGCGAGACGCTTGTCCGCCCGGCGCCCACCTCCGCGAGCCGCTGAACCGGCGCTTAAGGATGTGATCACCCGGGCGCTTTCCGGGTTGTTGCCGGGGCGAAAAGCTTGTCCGGTCTCGCGAAACCCCGCGCTCGCCCCATGCCCTGCCTAGTCGCCCGCCTTGCGTCTGTCTGCCTTGCCCTGCTGTGCACGGTCCCTCCGGCCGCCGCCTGGGACTCCGCCCGCGTCGTGCGCGACGCCCAGGGCCGCCTGACCTACCCGGCGGACACCGAAGGCAACCGCATTCCCGATTTCAGCCACGCCGGGTACCTCGGTGGCGGCGTGCCGCTCCCCGACGTGCCGGTCGTGCAGACCCTGTCGCCCACGGCAGGAGACAACACCGCCCGCCTGCAGGCGGCCATCGATGCGGTGGGCGCCCTGCCAGTGCAGGCCAACGGCTACCGCGGCACGCTGCTTCTCTCCGCGGGGGTGTACGAGCTGACCGGCACCCTACGGCTCGACCGCAGCGGCGTCGTCCTCGCCGGCGTGGGCGACCGGGACGATCCGCGCAGCAACACCATTCTCCGCCGCACCGGGACCTCCACGGCCAACGTCATCACCGCCGGCGGTGGTAACGATGACGGTTGGCGCTCGGAGGTCGCCGGCAGCCGCAGCCAGATCACCACCCCGCGGGTCCAGGTTGGATCTCGTAGCTTCGAGGTGGATACACCCGGGCTTTACCGCGTCGGCGACGAGGTCATCCTGTGGCATCCCTCCACCCAGGCCTGGATCGACGCGGTCAACCGCGGCGGCGTCAGCGACCAGAACTTCTGGCGGCCGGGCGAGATCGATATCCGGTTCCACCGCTACATCACTGCCGTCGCGGGCAACACGATCACGGTCGACGCCCCGGTCTTCAACCACCTCGACCGGAGCCTGTCCCAAAGCTACCTGTACAAGTACGACCGCACCGGCATGGTGACCCACCTGGGCATCGAGGACCTGCAGGTGGAGATCGTCACGGCCGGTCCGACGGCAGAAACCCACGCCCAGAACGCCATCGTCTTCGTCGAAACCGAGAACAGCTGGATACGCGACTGCACGGTGAAGCACTTTGTGGCCGCCGGCGTGGACTTCCGGGCCTCGACCCGCGGCACGGCCGAGCGCGTGCGGGCGCTCGAGCCACACTCGCTGATCGAAGGCAGCCGGCGCTACAACTTCAACGTCTACCGCTCCCAGCTGATCCTGTTCCGCGACTGCTTCGCGAGTTACGCCCGCCACGCCTACATCGCCAACGGCACCAGCCTCGATTCCGGCATCGTTTTTCTCGACTGCACCGCGGACCGCCCCCTCGCTGCCTCCGAGGGCCACCGCCGCTGGGGCATGGGCCTCCTCTACGACAACCTCACGACGACCAACCCCCAGACGACGATCGTGCTCGGGCTCTACAACCGCGGCACCTACGGCACCGGCCACGGCTGGGCCGCGGCGCACTCCGTCGCTTGGCGCTGCGACATGGCCGGCCGCACGCTCGTGGTGCAAAAGCCACCGACCGCCCAGAACTACGCGATCGGCTGCTTCGGCACCATCACCGGTAACGGTCCCTTCGCCGGTGCCGCGGGCATCATCGAAGGCAGCAACACCGACGGCCTGCTGCCCCGCTCCCTCTACCTCGAGCAACTCGCCCAGCGCCTCGGCAGTACGCCCGAGCCCCGGTTCAGCCCCGCGGGCGGCACGTACGCCACGGCACAGACGGTCACCCTCAGCGCCACCGGCAACGGCGCCCTCCTGCGTTACACGCTGGATGGCAGCACGCCGACACCCACCACCGGTACGGTTTACACGGCGCCCTTTGTAGTCTCCTCGACCACGACCGTGCGCGCCCTCGCCTACCTGCCCGGCACGACAGAGGGCACCCTCGCCGAGGCAACGTACACGATTGCTCCCACCCCGCCTCCCGTTGCACCCCCGCCTCCGACCGGAGGCAGCTCCGGCGGCGGTGGCGGCGGAGGAGGAGGATCGTGGGGACCCCTTGGTGTTCTTCTCCTTGCCGCCCTTCGGATTGCCCGAAACAAAAGCCGGCACCAGGAGTGATTTCACCGCTATGCCGATTCGCCGGAAGCCCATCCTTCGACCCGCGCCACCGCCACCGCGGACGATCTATGTGCGACCCGGCTACAATCGCGTGCTGGCCGAGGAGTTCGAGGCGCTGAAGCACAAGCGCGTCGGACTGGTGGCGGACAAGGTCGAGGCCCACAGCTAGGGCGACCTGCGCGAAAACTTCGGCTTCAAGGCGGCCAAGGAGGCGATCCGCGCCGTCGATCGCAAGATGACGGCGCTCGATCGGTTCGTCGCGCGCAACACCTTCATCGAAGTCGATCCCGCCACGTGGCTCACCAAGCCGACGCAGACGCTGCAGCTCGGGCACGTCGCCACCCTCGAGAAGCGGGACGTGGCGACGAAACGAAAGCACCGCTTCACCTTTCTGATCACGACGCACGGTGAGACCGCGAGCGATCCGGAGAGCGGCATCGAATGCCTGCCCCACACCTCGCCGCTCGCCGCCGTGGCCCTCGGCCTCCAAGCAGGCGCCGAGACCCGCGTGACCCTGCCCGCCGGCGAAGCCCTCCTCACGGTCGTCTCGATCCGCAATCCGACCCAGGCCGAATTGGATCGCCTGCTCATGCCGATCAAACCGCCGGAGTTCGACGAGGACGAGTGACCTAAAGCGCCCCCACACCTAACTGCGAAAGCGGTTCAGTCCGAACAGCACTATTTGAGTAGCAGCGCTGGACGGATTCATGAAGAGTCATTCCGTTGCTCGCGATGCTCAGGTTGGGGCGTCTCGATTCGTAACCCGTAACGGCACAATCCCATTCGGATTGCCTGCGTCTCATCGGATACCGCGCAGCGCAATGCGAGAGCCGGAAACGGATTGATCAAGTATCGACCGGGTCTGGTCCAAACGATCGGCCAATTGCTCCGGAGCTCGGTTGCGGAGGGAACTCGAGGGCAAGCAACCTTGCCAACCGAGGTCCGGGTCTCCCCATCACGACATCGATGGGGAGGATCTGACCAAACTCCGATACGAGAATATTCCTCGGGTGGGCATCGGCCGCCACGATGTCGACCTCTTTATTGTAGAAGCCACTGCGACTTGGAAACAGCCGAGTCGGAACGAATCCGAGATCGGCAAAATAGCTGACAATTTGTTCTTCAGTTGCTTCCGGATGAGTCTCCATCCCTGTGATCCAAGGCTGGGATGTGATCACTTCGAGATGGTCGTCGCCGGTCACGACACCAACCAGGTTGATCCGATCGCCAAAGAACCAATTTTGGTAGATCAGCCGGCGGAGGTATTCGAACGGAGTCGCATTCGCCCCTTCGTACTCCACTGACCAGCCAAAACGATTAGGATGGGTGGCCTTGATCGCCAGGCCCTGCGCAACGTCAAAAAAGACCCGATGTTCTGCCCCCGCCCCAATGGGATGGTATTGGCCGCAGTAACCGGAAGTCAGTTCCTTATCGTTACAACGCGCCCAGTGACGGAGAGCGTCTCGCTCCGCTTGGAGTCGGTTGACGTATTGCTCTCCACTCTCAAGTACTGCTTGCGCGCTTCGTCTGACGTAACGCGCCGCTGAGACAAGCGAGCCTGACGCTGCTTCTCTACTTTTTCTTTCATCCATTTCGGTAGCGGCGACATGGGTTTAGCTTCTCGTTCAATCACTTGTGGGCTGATTACGTCGTTGAGTCAAACCAACCTGCTGCTCCTGGCGAAGGGGAAGTCCGATCAGTGTAACAGCGCAGGTCGGTTTATGGGTCGTGGCAGGTAAAGCGGATTTTATCGGCCCAACTCCGTGCCTGCCGGTCTACTCCCTACCTGAGACATCATCCACCTTCCGGACCACCCGCAGATCGTTTGGCCCGAATCGCCCGCAGTTCCTTGGCTGCCAGCGCGTCCTTTTCACGTCCCATCGCCTCCTTTGCCTTGATGAGGTCGTCGATACCGATGAGGCGACAGGTCCTGCCGCCGATCGTAATTTGCTCAGCCCCGCCCATGATCCGATCCAGGGCTCCCAGCCCCAGCACCGAGGTGAGGATATCCACAATTCCCCAGTCGGTATTCAAGTAGAGGTTGGTCACCGTCTCTCCCGGCTTCGGTACTTGCAGAAACGAGAGCGCTTGGGGAGTCATCCGATGCCGCGGATTCAAGTCCTTGAGCGCCTCGCGCAACCGCTCGATATACGCCGGCGTCAGCACGGCGCAGATGTCGAGCCCGCGGGTCACCAAGGCGGAGCCGTGCAAGACGCCCGCAAATCCGCCGATGATCACAAACTCGACGCCCGAATCAGCGATTCGTTGCAGCAGTTGACTCAGGCTTTGCATGCGTTCGGTCGCGACGCAGTTGATCCAGCTCCAGCACCAAGGCGAGCGCTTGGTCATGCTGACGCGCCCGCTCCTCATGGGTGAGCTTGAGGCTCTCGTCCACCAAGGTCAGGTCGAAGCCGGCTCGCTCCGCCTCCTCGATTGCCTGGGACCGATTCGCCATGCACACCACGATTGCTACCGCTTTCATCCACGCAAAAACAAAATCATGCCAAGCCTTCGTCGCCCCCTGCCTTGATCGGCAAGAATACCTCCCGTGCGACCCACGCACGCGGTCAGCGGAAGGAGCAGCGTCTTTCTGATCTTGAGTTTCTTGAGCCTCTTTGTGGCCAAACCGTCTGGCCTGGTGAGTCACGACTTCGTCGACCGACGCCGAGGACGGCTCCTCTTTGACACGGCTCGCGCAGGAGCAAAGCGGTGGTGCCGGGAGGGGGACTCGAACCCCCAAGCCCTTCCGGGCGACTGATTTTGAGTCAGTTGCGGATACCAATTTCGCCATCCCGGCGGACCACGACGGACGCTCCGAAATCGGCCCGGGCTTGTAAACCCAATTTTCTTTTTCTGACGGGCATGCGCACCGGGAATACCCTCGGCCACCGTCTGTGTTACAGATTGCCTCGCCGTCCCCTAGGCTCTACCTTTCGGTACTGTTATGACGTCCCAGGATGCCGCAAAGCACAGTCGGGAGATGGTCGCTGATCTGAAGCAATCCCAGATCTATCGCGACTATGAGCAGGCGTTCCGCGAAACGACCGGGCTGCCGATCAATTTGCGGCCGATCGAGGCCTTTGACCTGCCTCACCACAAGGATCCGAACGAGAATCCGTTCTGCGCCTTGATGGCCACCACCAACCACTCGTGCGCCGCCTGCCTGCAGCTGCAGCGTCGCGTCGAAGAGGAGGCGCAGCTCGAACCCAAGACGCTGAAGTGCTTCGCCGGCCTGTGTGACTCGGCCGTGCCGATCCGCGTGGGCGACAACCTCATCGCCTTCCTGCAAACCGGCCAGATTCTCGTCAACAAACCGGACGCCAAGCAATTCGACAAGCTCACCTCCCAGCTGCTCAAGTGGGGTACCGAGATCGACCTGAAGAAGCTCGAAGAGGCCTATTTCCAGACACGCGTGGTCACCAAGAAGCAGTACGAGTCGATTCTGCGCCTGCTCACGATCTTCGCCCAGCACCTCGCCACCATCAGCAACCAGCTCATGGTGAAAAAGGAGTCGTCCGAGGCGCCCGCCATCACCCGCGCCCGCGTGCTCATCGCGGACCAGCACGCCGACGACCTCACGCTCGAGGACGTGGCAAAATCGGTCAACATGAGCGCCTTCTACTTCTGCAAGATGTTCAAGAAGGCGACGGGCATGACCTTCACCGACTACCTCGCCCGCGTGCGCGTCGAGAAGGTCAAGAACCTGCTGCTCAATCCGCACAAGCGCATCAGCGAGGCCGCCTTCGAAGCCGGTTTCCAGTCGCTGTCCCAGTTCAATCGCGTCTTCCGGCGCGTGGCCGGCGAAGCCCCGACGGCGTACCGGGACCGGATCCACGGCGGTGCCGCGGCCGCACGGTAGGCACGGAGCGGTGACACTCGTGTCGCCGGGTTCGTCGAGCCCGCCGAAGCTTCGTGTGCCGGCCGGGGGCGATTTCGGCGACAGGAGTGTCGCCGCTCCTTGGGGTGCCTGAGGCAGGCGCCGCTCCATGAACGGCGCGGGCGACACGCCCGCGGGGCCTCAAGGCGCAGTGAGCGGGCTACCCCACTCGTCCGTCTTCACGCCGGTGTTCTGGAACACGTTGATGAGTTCGATGGACGCCACATGGCTGATGACCGACGGCTCGGTCACGCCTTCGAACCGGCAATTGATCAGCTTGATGCTGCCAATCGGCGTGCGTTCGTAGCCGCGCAGGAAAAGCGCGTGGGGCGCCTTGCCCGCGCTCAGGTTCTCCACGACCACGTTGCGCAAAATGGGGTCATGCGCGCCAGTGTCGCCTTCCTCGTAGAAAAAGTCCGCGAGAATCACCGCCTGCTTCACCTGCCCCACCTTCACGTTACGCACGTAGATATTCTCGATCACCCCGCCGCGATGCGAGTTGGTCTTGAACCGGATCGCCCGCTCCAGTTCCGGGCTGCTCATCACGCAGTCCTCGACAAACACGTTGCGCGCACCGCCGGAGATTTCGCTGCCGATCACCACGCCACCGTGGCCTTCGACCATGCGGCAGTTGCGGATGATGATGTTCTCCGACGGCGTTGCGAGCCGGCGTCCGTCGGCATTGCGCCCGGACTTGATCGCAATGCAGTCGTCACCGGTATCAAAGAGCGTGTCCTCAATCAGCACGTCGCGGCTCGACTCCGGATTGCAGCCGTCGTTGTTCGGTCCGTGGCTGCGGATCGTTACACCGCGAACGGTGACGTTGGTGCAGAGCACCGGATGAATCTCCCACATCGGCGAACGCAGGATCGTGACGCCCTCGATCAGCACGTTGCGGCACCGGTAGGGCTGGATGAACATCGGACGCAGGTAGGATCCCTCGGCGAACACGCGCTGCGCGGGCGGAACGCCGGCCTCGGCGAGCTCGAACAGCTTCGCCCTCGCCTCGTGCTGGCGCGGCATCCCCGGCTCCCAGCCATCGACCCGGTTGCCTTTCCACGGCCACCAATGCGTGGTGCTGGCCTGGCCGTCGAGCGTGCCCTTGCCCGTGATCGCAATGTTCTCCTGGTCGAGGGCGTAGATGAACGGCGAATACCCCATCATCTCCATGCCCTCCCAGCGCGTGAAGACGGCCGGCAAGTAGTGCGCCGGGTCCGTGCTGAATAGCAGCGTGGCGCCTTCCGAGACGTGCAGGTTGACGTTGCTCTTGAGATGGATCGCGCCAGTCAAAAACGTGCCTGCGGGCACCACCACCCGGCCGCCGCCCGCCGCATGACAGGCCTCGATCGCCTTGCGCAACGCGTCCGTCGCCAACGTGCGACCATCCGCCACCGCACCGAACGCGGCGTCGGTGATGACAAAGTCCCGCGCGGGAAACTGCGGCGCCTTGATCCGCGCCAAAATCCCGGGCACGTCCGCCCACGTCAGGGCCGGCGGCGGCTCGCGGGGGGTAAAGGCCGGGGCGGAACCGGCGAGACCAAGGCAAACAATGAGGAGCAGCCAACGAAACGGGGGGTAGGAGGAACGCATGGGGAAACCGGGGACAGGGTCTGGATACATCCGACATAAGCCAAATTCGGACACGTGACTCAATCCTGGAAATCCACGGGCCAGAATTGCCAGCCAACGGCGTCAGCGGACCCGTCGCTCTCCTGAACGCGTTCCGCACGTCGCCCCGCCTTGCCCGTTGCGCCGTCCCCGACCGTGGTCCATGGTGAACCGCATGACCCCACGTGCTGGCCTGCTCTTCCTCGCCCTTGGCGTTCTCAGTCTTCCCCTCCGGGCGGCAACCCCGGCTGAAATCCGCTCGCTCGCCGAGGCGGATCAGGCCGCCTGCCTCGCGACGCTGCGGCAACTCGTCGAGATGGAGTCCAGCAGCTACGACCTGGAGGGCATCGACCAGGTGGCGACCTTCGTCAGCGAACGCCTCGCCGCCCTCGGTGGCGCCGTGGAGCAGATTGAGCCCGGGCCGGAGATCTACCGCATGGAGGACACGCCGGAGAAGATCGGCCGCATGGTCCGGGCCACGTTCACCGGCACCGGAACCAAGAAAATCCTGCTCATCGCCCACCTCGACACGGTGTACCCGCGCGGCACGCTCGCGAAACAGCCCTTCACCCTCGACGGCGACCGGGCGTACGGTCTCGGCATTTCCGACGACAAGCAGGGCGTGGCGGTCATTCTGCACATCGTCGGACTGCTGCAGCGGCTGCAAGTGCGCGACTACGGCGTTCTCACCGTGCTGATCAATAGCGACGAGGAAATCAGTTCCCCGGGTTCGCGTTTCCTGCTCACCCGCCTCGGCGCCGAGCACGACCTGGTGCTCTCCTACGAGGCCAGCCGCGTGCAGTCGGATTCGGTCGCCCTGGCGACGAGCGGCATCGCGGCCGCCACCCTCGTCACGCGCGGACGCGGCTCGCATGCCGGCGCAGCGCCGGAGCGGGGCGTCAACGCCCTGTACGAACTCGCCCATCAACTCCTGCAGCTGAAGGACCTGTCGGAGCCGGAGGTCGGCCTCAAGGTCAACTGGACCATGGCGCAGGCCGGCATCGTGCGAAACATGATCCCGCCCGAGGCCTCTGCCCGCGCCGATATCCGCGTGCTGCGCGTCGAGGACTACGACCGCATCGAACGCACGCTGCGTGAACGCATTCAAAACAAGCTCCTGCCGGAGAGCACGGTGGAGTTGCGCTTCGAGCGCCGCCGTCCGCCTCTCGAGGCCACGGATGCCGCGCGCAAGGTGGGAGCGCACGCGCGCCGCATCTACGCCGAGATCGGCCGCGAGCTCACCGTCGCCGAAGTGCCCGAAGGCGGCGGCACGGATGCCGCCTTTGCCGCCCTTGAGGCGAAAGGTCCGGTGCTCGAGCGCCTCGGCCTGCTCGGGTTCGGCGCGCATTCGACGAACAACGAGTACGTACTTGTCTCCTCCATCGCCCCCCGCCTCTACCTCTCGACCCGCCTGATCATCGAGTTCGCCCAGGGCAAGGCCACGCCGTAGGCTGCACCCCGGCGGCGGCGGTCCGAGCGACCGATTGATTCAACGCAGAGTCGCTGAGGCGCGGAGAGCGAGAAAACCTTCGCGCCGGCGTCCTGGCTTTGGGGGACACTTCCGGTACCGCCCCGAATCGTGGCGATAGGGTCGGCAAGCTATTGCCAAAGCGTTTCATTGCGTCAGCATAGAGGAGGCCCCTCCCCCTGCATCATGAAACCGAGCCTCTCCCTGCTCGCGCTGCTGGTCAGCGCGCTTGTCTACGTCGCGGCCGCCCAGACACCAGACACCTACGACGCCCGCCTGAGCCAGGCCCGCGCTTATGCCGCCGAGAAATCCTGGGCACTCGCCCGCGAAGCGTACACGGCCGCGATTCCACTCGCGCCGGACGGCGAAACGCGGCGTTGGTGCGAACTCTGGTCGCTCGACGCCGCGCTTCGGGCCGCGACTCCGTTCAACCGGGAGAACGAAACCTTGGCGAAGGCTCATGCCGCTCTGCTCGCCCCCTACGAGCAAGGCGCTCCGCGCGACGATTTCTGGCTCGCCTTGATCGAGGCGCGGGCGGAAGGGCTGCGACGGCGGACATTCATAGGCGGTCGAACCTTAACCCACTGGGACGACGTGCTGCTCGCGTCCGACGAACTGGGCCAGCGTCCGGCCTCACCGGAGAACGCTGCCCGCTATTCGAAGTTCCTCCTCCATCATCTCGAAGAGATCTTTGATCCGAGTCCGTTCATGCGCACGGTGGTGCCGCACCACCGGCTGCTCGTTCATCTCAGGGCGGCTGGCGAGAGCCCTGTCACCGCCTCGGACAAAGTGTGGTTGAAGCTCTACGTCGCGACGATCGGCGCGCGCAGCGGGATGAGTGCTGCCGCCATCGAAGAAACCCTCGCGGCCGCCGAAACCCTTGCCCCAACCACACCCGCCGCAGCTGCCGCGCGCGCGACGGCCTTCGCCTGGCGCGCCCGCGCCGGTCGGCTCAAGGCCGACGCGAAAGGATTTCCCGACGTGTCGGTCTGGCTGGTCCAGCTGCAGAGCGCACTCAAAGACCTGCAGGGTATGCCAGAGAACGCCATTGTCCGGCAGGCTCGCAAGGATCTAGAATTGCTGCTCGTCGACTGGCACACGCCCCGCCTGAACGTGGCGACTGCCACCAACTACCGCGCCGACGAAACCGTAGCGTTCGGCGTAGGCTCGGCGTTCATCGCCCGCCTTCACTTCTCGGTCGTCCGACTCGCCCCGGGCACGTGGCCTGAAGGGTTCGCCTTCCCTCCGCCTTCTCCCGTCGTACTTCCGGCCAATGCAGAAGTGATTGCCACCTGGTCGGTAAACACCGACAGCGCACCGCTCCCTGCGTGGCAGACCCGGATGGAGGCGGTGCCTGCACCACTTACGCCGGGGGTGTATGCCGTCACCGTTCACAGCGACGAACTTGCGCCCATCGTCCGAATCTTCACCGTATCGTCCGCCGCCGCCCTTGCCGTGCACACCCCGCAAGGCACCGAGTATCTCGTCTACGACAACCACACGGCCGAACCGTGGGTTTCCCGCCCAGTGACGGTGGGCGATCACACCGGACAAGCCCTGGCGGCCGCGGCGACACCCCCCCTCGTTACCGACGAAGACGGGCGCACCCCGCCGGCAGCGAATCTTGCCCCCGACCCCCAACGTCCCCAGTGGATCGTCGTGGACGGACACCCGGTGCGTCTGCCGCAGCGCAGCAAATACGACCGGATAGGGTACGGCACTGCGCCTTTCCAACTCGATCTCTTCACGGATCGGGCGCTCTTCCGCCCAGGCGAAACCGTCCGCTGGAAACTCATTGCCCGCAACTTGGACGACGGTCGGTTTCGGCTGCCTGAAAAGCCCTTCACGCTCGACGTCCTCCAGAACGGAGAACCCCTTATCCCGCAGCAAACGTTGACGTGGAGTAAACTCGGCACCGCCCACGGCTCGATCATCATTCCGACCGACGCCCGCCCCGGCAAAGTCAGCCTGGAGCTAAATCGCAAGCCCGACAACGTCGACTCCAGCATCCCCTTTCCCCGGCCCGCCGGATTTGTGCGGGGCCCCGCACCCGACCGCTCGGAAACCGGCACCCACTCGGTCGAATTTTTCACCATCGACCGCTTTCGCCCGCCGCCCGCCCGAGCCACGCTCGATCTCGCCAGCGAACCCACGTCGCTGCGCCCTGGCGGAACGGCCACCTTCCGGATCCGCGCCGAGTACTTTTCCGGCGGACCCGTCGCCGACGCACCGGTCAGCTTCACCCTTCAGGCTGTGACCCAACTTTTCGACGAAGCCAAACCGCATAGCCTGGAGCTTCGTCAGTGGCGCGACAGCCTGCAGTCGCCGCGCACGACCGTAACCGACGCTCGCGGTGTTGCGACCGTAACGGTGGACATTCCGTCGTTTGCGCCGGAACGCCTGCCCTTCTTCGTCGCCGCCAGCGTCACCTTGCACGGCGCGGCTGCGATCTCCGCCAATCGGCTGATGGCAATCTCGCGCACGGGACTCCATCTCGAGATGGATCGCAGCAACATTCGCCACCACGACTACCACGGGCGTGAGTGGGTGTTGCCCGGCGAAACGGTTCGCTATCGCTATCGTTTGGTCGACCCCTTCGGGACGCCCATCGACTCCGAGAGTGAGGCCATCCTCCACGAGCAACGCTGGCGCGAGGTCTGGCTCGACGCGGAGGGCAATGCCATTGCCAACGAAGAGCTGCGCCTCGCCCGCCTGCGCCACGGGTCTGCGCCCGATGCGCTGTACAAACTCGGCTGGACCCGCCTGGTCGGCGAAATCGTCGAGTCGACCGCCGCGTCGGCGACGCCCGTTCCGGATGAAGACGGCTGGCGCACCGTAGCCATCACCCTTCCGCGCGCCGGCGTTTTCGAACTTCGCATCCACACCCCTGACGGCGAAGTCCATTTCATGAGCGATCCAAGGGACGGCCTCTATTTGCCTCCGATTCGCCTCATCGCCGCCGATGAGCAGACCGTTTCGCTGGCGCTTCGCCCCAACGAAGCTTTTCTGCTCCATCGCGCCCCCGATAGCGCCGGCCAGCCCCCGCGGTTTCTCGCTGTTTTCGATGAGGGTATTCGCCACGGGCTGCTCGCCGTCACGACCTCGGAAAACGTTCACACCTTCCACCTTCCGCCTGCCCAACGGATCCGCGTCGTCGCCCTGCCACCTACCGATACCCCCCCTGAAGGCGTCTTCGCCCGCCTCGTTCACCCAGACCAGGATTTCAATGCGGAAACCCATTTCTCGACCTCTGGAGGTGCGCACCGGATCGAAACGAGTCTGGAGAAACTGTCGCAGGTCGATCAACCCGGCGCGGTCTCCGCGTGGCGGCTGACCACCCGCGATGCCAAAGGCCGGCCAGTGAAAGCAGAAGTGGCCGTCGCGGTTTCCGACGAGGCGGTCAACCGCCTCCTGCCCTGGGCGCCGGCCAGCCCGCGGTTTGCGGTCAACACGTCCTTCAAACACCTTTCCTACCATTCGAGCCCGCTCTGGAACCCCGCCAGCGCAGTCCTCGAAACACGGGATCCGCGCCTCGGACTTGGCGCCTACCGCACGGCACAGATCGCCACTGCGCCCACGGAAGGTATTCGCTCGCTCGTGCTCGCCCTGGGAAACGTGGCAGCCACCGAAGAAGCGCCCGGGTATGGCAGTGCCTTGGCCGGATCCTCCGGCTCGTCACGCCACGCTCCGACTGCGGCCGAGCAGGCCCTCAGGCAGCAGAACGCTCCGGAGACGGAGGATGAGCTGTCGTCTCCGAAAATCACGATCCGGCGGCACTTCGTCTCGACCGCCTTCTGGGAACCAGCGCTCGAAACCAACGAACAGGGCGAGGCTCGGGTCAGCTTCACGTATCCGGATAATCTGACCGAATGGCGGTTGTCGGCGTATTCCGTGGGTCACGACGGTCAGACTTTCGGCACGGCCACCGCCGTGACGCCCTCCTCCCTTCCCTTTCAGGCGCGATTGCTCACACCCCGTTATCTCATCGCCGGCGACGCCGGCTCCGTGGCCGCAACGT
This sequence comes from uncultured Opitutus sp., assembly GCA_964476565.1. Taxonomy (GTDB): domain Bacteria; phylum Verrucomicrobiota; class Verrucomicrobiia; order Opitutales; family Opitutaceae; genus CAMAXB01. Next base: position 39,699 of record CAYZBG010000011.1, on the reverse strand, counting down.
TAATCGATCGCACCGGACAGACGGCCGTGGCCAAGGCGGCCCTCTCAGTCGACGGATCGGCGCTCCGTCTTGAAGCAGGCGCGCCCGCTCATGGGGAACTGCCTCTGACCGGACTCGGCGAGGCCCGCCTACGCTGGCCCGTCCAAGCCTCTGTGCCCGGAGAAACGCTCGTGACGTTGCGGGCTAAAACCGCAAGCGCCGACGACGCCATGCAACTGCTTCTGCCCGTGCTGGAGGACGGCGCCGTCCAGCGCACCAGCGCGAGTGCCCTCCTCCAACGTGAGCAATCGACTGCACACCTCCGCTTCACCCTGCCGGAACCTTTCGATCCGCAACGCACGGAGGTCTCGGTCTATCTCGCGCCCAATCGGACCCGGGCGGTCCTCGATGCCCTGCCCTACCTCATCGACTATCCTTACGGGTGCGTCGAACAGACGGTCAGTCGTTTCCTGCCGGCCATCATCGCACAGAAGACGCTCACCGAGCTCGGCGTCAGCGCCGAAGACGTGGAGCGTTACATTCTCCACCACGAGCGTCCCGCGGATACGCGTCGACGGCACCGTACTGCCGGCCTGCAGCGGGTATCCGAGGTGGTAAACGCCAGCCTCCGCCGGTTGGAGGATCTTCGCAACGATTCAGGCCTCTTCGGCTGGTGGGACCACCGCTCGCCCAGCGATTCCTGGATGACGGCCTATGCCTTGCTCGGGCTCGCGATGGCGAAGTCGGAGGGATACAAGATCGACGATGACCAATTCAAGGAGACCGTCGACGTTCTGACCAGGATGCTCGCCTCCGCAAAGACGGTTTCCTCCGCCGATACCTTTGCCCTCGCGATGCTGTCCTTGGCCGCCGACGTCACGAACGATGCCGGCCTGCGCACGCGTTTCGAAACGTTGTACGCAGCGCGGGACGTACTCGGCCCGGAAGGCCGGGCCACCCTGCTGCTCGCCTCCACCACCTTCGGTACCGCTGAGCAGCGTGCGATCCTGCTGCGCAATCTCGAGAATGGCGCCATTCGGGCGAGCGACGACGCCTACGGCGACACCGTTCATTGGGGCAAAGCAGCCGGCTACTGGCGCGCTGAGGAAGGCGCGGTCGAGTCCACCGCCCTGACGCTCCTCGCCTTGCGTGAAGTCGCCCCGGAGCACCCCGACATTGATGCGGCGGTCCATTGGCTGGTGCTCAATCGCCGCGCCGGACGCTGGACCAACACGCGGGATACGGCACTCGCGGTGCTCGCCTTGTCTCGCACGCTCACACGCACCCGTGACGAGCCCCCCGAACTCGAGGTTGACGTGTTTCTCAACGGGAAGCCTTACCGAAACCTGAAAATTGATCGGACGGCGCTGCTGTCGCCTACGCTTACGCTCTCCCTCCCGCCCTCCGAGCTGAAGGCCGGAGAAAACGTGATTGAGCTGCGCCGTATCCAAGGCGAAGGACCGCTCTACGCCACCGCCCTCGCGTCATCTTGGGCGCGCGGAGACAGCGTTAGGCCCGCCGGACATCTCGCCGCGGTCAACCGCAGTTTCGTGCGTCAAGCCAGCCGGCCCACCCTGATGGGGACCTTGCAGATCACCCCAACACCGCTCGACGCTCAAAATGCGGCGGCGGCCGGCGAACGTGTCACGGCCCACGTGCGAATGAGCATGCCCCATGCGCTGGACTATGTGATGGTCGAAGTACCGAAACCCGCTGGCTGCGAGCCGGTAAACCCGCTCAGCGGCTGGGATGCCCGTCTCGTCAAAGTCGACCCTGCCGATGCATCGACCGCGCCGTCCCTACCTGCGCACGAGGGACTTCCGGTGTATCGGGAAGAACACGACGACAAGAGCGTTTTCTTCCTCCATCATGTGCCGGCTGGCGAATGGAACCTGCGTTTTGACCTGCGTGCCATTCACCCTGGCGATTACCGCGCCCTTCCCGTCCACGTCGAAGCCATGTATGTGCCTGAGGTCCGGGCTAACAGCGATTCACGGCGAATCCGGATTTCGGAATAAGTTCACTGTACCACCCATGACTACTCGCATCGTTTGGACGTTCTGCGCCTTGCTCGTCAGCGTCTCCCTCGCCGCTCCACGCCCGCCCCAGCCCGCGTGGGAACCCAAGGTTCACGTCGACGCCTTTTACTATTTTGATCCGAAGAACGCGGAGCATCGGCGTGCTTCGCCCTATGGCGATTATTGGAAGCAGATGTTTACTGGGCAGCTGGGCTCACCGGCAGAAATTCTCCTCGTGAGCGAAACGTGGGACGTGGAGCGTCCGGACCGCGATTCGAGCGGCCCCCAGCCTCTGACCGAGACTTACAGCGTGCTGGTCCATCTTCGTGCCTACGGTGAACGGATCAAAATCGAGGCCACCGAGTCGGCTCCGCTCGGAGGGCGCAACCGCGCCATCACCGTGCAACGCGCAATTCTCCAAGTGGCACGCCAGGCAGAGCGTCACCTGAAGGAGCTGCGCAAGAAACACGGTGAAAAGGACGTCGCAGGCTCGGTCCCCGGCAGTCGGTGAACAAATGCCGGGCGACGATCGCCGTGAAGACCGCGCTTTGCCGGAGCGGCAGCACGACCGTCGCAAAAGGGAAACCGAACTCGGTGACAGGAAGGCCGCGCCCTCAGGGGATCCGATAAAACGGATTCGGCAGCTTGAAGGTGCGCTCGGCGTGGCCGCCTTCGAGGTCGCTGGTCTGGTCGCCGAGGTTTGCGATGATGCGGTAACCTTCGGCTTCAATCGCAGCCCGGGCGGCGGTCTTGCGCTGAGCGGTCGTCAACCGGGTGCCGTCGTTCCGCGCGAGGATGAGCCGGTCATAGACCCCAAGGCCTTCGCGCCGCAGATTCTCCTCCGTGCCGATGCGGTCGCGTCCTTCCTGGCGGCCCGTGATGAAGAAAATCGCCAGACCGAGCCGGCGCGCGTCGTCGTAGACGGCCTTGACCGGTCCGATCGCGGGCGCGTCCGCCTGCGCCACCCAATCGTTCCACACGTCCGGTACGTAGCCAAAATCCTGTTCGCGCATGTGGCCGTAGTTGGACAGCAGCGTTTCATCCAGATCGAAGACGATCGCCAGCCGCTCGCCCGGCGTCCGGCGCGCCGTGCGGTCCGCCAGCCACGCCCTCGCCTCGCGCGCGACCGCGGCGATCTCCGTGTCATAACGGCCGGTCTCCGCATAGGCGATCACCGCATCCTTCGCCGTCGACAGGTTGAACGGCTCGAGGGCAACCGGTGCGGGGGGCGTGGCACAGCCCGTGAACGCGAGGGCGGCCAGGGCCACGGCCGTAGCGATCACGCGGCGCAGCCGCCTGCTTTCGAACCCGGCGGCAGGAGTGCCGCCGCTCCGAGGCTTTTCCAGGCGAGCGTTTTCCGCGTTCATGCCGGCCACCTCATGCTTTCTTCACCTGCCGGACCGGCCATTGGGTGACGGTGATGCCTTTCGCGCTCCGGCTGCCCACGCTCAGGCCGCTCAGGTCGAACTCAAACTCCTTCACCCGCGCTGAGCAGCGGCCGCTGAGGATGATCTCCACCTTCTTCGGCATCGCCGCCTCGCTGGCGGCCACGTCGAAGAAGACCACCTTGGATCCTTCGCTGGCGACGAGCGGATAAAGCTTCTCGCGGGTCACACCGCCGACCTGGAAACGTTTCGCGAAGGCCTTCCCGCTCTCCTTGTCCTGGTAGATCATCGAGTAGAAGCCCTTGTCGCCGTCCTTGGGCAAAATGGCTACGTGGATGATCTCGCGTCCCATGAAGACCTTGTCGGCCACGCGGGCGACTTTCATCGTGCCGTCGGCCATGAAGCAGATGACGTCGTCGAGAATGGTGCACTCGGTCACGAACTCATGCTGGCGCCAGTTGAGGCCGATGAAGCCTTCCTCGCGGTTGACGTAGAGGCGCTGGTTGGCCGAGACGACGGCGGCGGCGCTGATCTGCTCGATCTCGTCGTAGGTCGTGCGGCGCTTGTGCGGCTTGCCGTACTTTTCCTGCAGCGTCTCGAACCATTTGATCGCGTACTCGGTGAGGTGCTTCAGGTGGTGCTTCACCTCCTTGATGCCCTCCTCGATCTTGCGGATCGCCTCGTCGGCCTGGAAGCGGTTGTAGGCGGAGATGCGCTTGATCCGGATTTCGGTGAGGCGCGTGATGTCGTCGTCGGTCACCTCGCGGCGCAGCTGCTTGAGGAAGGGCGCCAGGCCCTCGCGGATCTCGCTCAGCACGCTCTCCCACGTCTTGGATTTTTCGATCCGACGGTAGATGCGCTCCTCGATGAAGATGCGCTCCAGTGAATCCCAGTGCCACTGCTGGTCGAGTTCGCCCAGCCGGATTTCAAGTTCCTGCTTGAGCAACGCGACGGTCTTCTCGACGGAGCGACGCAGGATGTCGGACACCCCGAGGAAGATCGGTTTCTCGTGGTCGATCACGCAGGCCGCCGGGGAGATCGACACCTGGCAGTCGGTGAAGACGTAGAGCTGCTGGATAACCTGGTCGGGGTCGCTGCCCTGCGGCAGGTGCACGAGGATCTCGACCTGGTCGGCGGTGTTGTCGTCGACGTGCTTGACCTTGATCTTGCCCTTGGCGTTGGCGGCGAGAATCGACTCGATCAACGACTCGGTCGTCGTACCGAAGGGCAGCTCGGTGATCGCCAGCAGGTACTTGCTGCGGGACTCGATCTTGGCCCGGACCTTCACCTTCCCGCCGCGTTCGCCGTCGTTGTACTCGGAGAAGTCGGCGATGCCGCCCGTGGGGAAATCGGGGAAAATCCGGAAGCGTTTTCCCTGGAGGTGATTGATCGCCGCGCGGCAGAGATCGTTGAAGTTGTGCGGCAGAATCTTGGTCGAAAGGCCGACGGCGATGCCCTCGGCGCCATCGAGCAGCACGAGCGGGAACTTGGCCGGCAGCGTGACCGGCTCTTTCTTACGTCCGTCGTAGCTCAGCTGCCAGGTGGTCGTCTTGGGGTTGAACAGCACGTCGCGCGCGAACGGTGTCAGGCGCGCCTCGATGTAACGGGGGGCCGCAGCGCCGTCGCCGGTGAGCGTGTTGCCAAAGTTGCCCTGGGGCTCGATCAGGTAGCCGCGCTGGGCAATGCCGACGAGGGCGGCGTCGATCGACGCATTGCCGTGCGGGTGCAACGCCATCGTCTGGCCGGTGATGTTGGCCACCTTGTGAAACCGGCCGTCGTCCATCTCCCAAAGCGTGTGCAGGATGCGGCGCTGCACCGGCTTCAGGCCGTCGTCGATGTGCGGCACGGCGCGGTCGAGAATGACGTAGCTGGCGTAATCGAGGAACCAGGTCTTGTAGTGCCGCGCGAGCGGCGCGTCCTCGGGATTGCGCGGGGCCTCCACGGCAGCGGTGGGCTCGGTCGGACCTTCGCCGCCCGATGTCGGGGCCGGCGCGGACGGCGTCGGCGGCGTCACGTCTGCCGGAGACTCGGCGCCGCCGTTCAGCGGCAACTCAGGCTGTTCGGAGTCCTTGGAGTTTTTGCGTTTGGCCATGGGAAAGTCAGGAGGTGGGGACGGGGGCGTCCCGGTGCAAGGCTTCGCGTGCAGCGGCGAGTTCGCGGTCGGTGCCCTGGCGCAGATCGGCGAGAGAGGGCATCACCGGCACGTCCGGCCGCACGCCGGCGCCTTCCAGGCGTTTGCCGTCCAGTCCGAGGTAATCGAGGATCGGCACCTGCAGCCGTCCGCGGTCGGGCAGCGCGTACTCGAGGGCGGCGATCACGGCCCCGGCGGTGGTCTGACCGACGATCACGGCCCGCCGGTGGTGCTGCAGGACATGGGCAAAGATCTCCGCCGAGCTCGCGGACTGACCGTTCACGAGCACGGCTACCGGGCCCGCGTACTGGGCCGCTCCCCAGGTCAACGAACGGGTCTCCTTCTCGCGGCCGCCGCGCTGCACGAAGGTGCCGATCTCGACGCGGCGAGGGAAGAACTCAGCGATCGCCAAGCGGGCCGACATCAGGAGACCTCCCGGATTGTCGCGTACATCGATGATGGCCGCCGGCGCATCGCGATTCGCCTCGAGCTGCGCGCTCAACCAGCGGATGGAGGCGAGGTCGAAGCGTTCGAAGCGCACATAGAGCGTACCGTCCTCCAGGTGCCGCGCCTCGCGCGCCGGGGTGGAGTCGACCGGCCCGGCCACCAAAGTCATCGCCCGCACCTGATCCAGTTCATCGACGAACTCAAATTGCACCGCCTGGCCGGGGGTCATGGTGAAGCGCGGCGCACGACGCTCGAGCGGCGCCCCGTCCCGGGAACGGACAATCCAGCCGCGGCGGACGCCGGCCGCTTCGGCGGCCGACCCGGGCAGCACGCGCGTAATGACCCACTGGCCCTCGAGCGGGCGCATGGTGAAGCCCGTGAGGACCCGCGTGCGATGGCGTTCCTGAAACGCTTCCCGCGGGGGCACGGCGACGGTGTGGGACTCGCCCAATTCGGCGAGCAACGCGTTGATCGCACGGTAGAGCGTCTCGTCGTCCTTGGCAGTGCGGGCAGCCTCGCGGTGGCGGGCGCGCGCCGCCGGCCAGTCGACGCCGCGGAGGGACGCATCGAAGAACTTGTCCGCCACGCGATCCGCCGCGCGGTCGTAGACCTGCAGGTTGAGCGCCTCGCGGGCGTCCGCCGACAAGGCAGGCGGCTCCTGCCAGACCCGCGGTGCGGTGGCGCAGCCCGACAGGCCGAGCACCACGAGGAGCACGAGCGAGATGAGGCGGACCGGGCGGGACGACATGTCGGAGGACGCAGGCGGAGCGGGACGGCCGGGGCTCAGACCTCGACGAGGTCCTTCTCGACCCGCAGATTGTCGATGATGAACTCCTGACGCTGCGGGGTGTTCTTGCCCATGTAGAAGCTGAGCAGCTCGTTGCTGTTCTGCAGGTGGGCGAGCGTGACGGGTTCGAGGCGGATGTTCTCGCCGATGAAGTCCTTGAACTCGTTGGCACTGACCTCGCCAAGGCCCTTGAAACGCGTGATCTCCGCGTTGGACCCGAGCTTCCTCAGCGCCGCTTCCTTCTCCGCCTCGGAGTAGCAGTAGATCGTCTCCTTCTTGTTGCGCACGCGGAAGAGCGGGGTCTCGAGGATGAAGAGGTGGCCGTTGGTGATGAGCTCGGGGAAGAACTGCAGGAAGAACGACAGCAGCAGCAGGCGGATGTGCATGCCGTCGACGTCCGCATCGGTCGCGATGATCACCCGGTTGTAGCGCAGGTTGTCGAGGCCATCCTCGATGTTGAGCGCGCTCTGGAGCAGGTGGAACTCCTCGTTCTCGTAGATAACCTTCTTGGTCAGACCGTAGGTGTTGAGCGGCTTGCCCTTCAAGGCGAAGACCGCCTGGGTCTGCACGTCACGCGAGGCGGTGAGCGAACCGGAGGCGGAATCACCCTCGACGATGAACAATGTGCTCTCCTCGGCGCGCTTGTCCTTCGAGTCGAGGTGCACCCGGCAGTCGCGCAGCTTGCGGTTGTGCAGCGAGGCCTTCTTGGCGCGTTCGCGGGCGAGGTTGCGGATGCCGGAGAGCTCCTTGCGCTCGCGCTCACTGTCCTCGATCTTGCGCTTGAGCACCTCGGCCGCCTCGAGATTGCGGTGCAGCCAGTTGTCGAGCTGCGACTGCATGAAGTTCGTGACGAACTGCCGGATCGACGGACCGCCCGGGCCGATGTCGTTCGAACCGAGCTTGGTCTTGGTCTGCGACTCGAACACCGGCTCCATCACGCGGACCGAGATCGCGGCGACGATCGACTGGCGAATGTCGGCGGCGTCGTAGTCCTTCTTGTAGAAATTGCGCACCGTCGAGACGAGCGCCTCGCGGAAGGCAGCCAAGTGCGTGCCGCCCATGGTCGTGTGCTGGCCGTTGACGAAGGACCAGTACTCTTCGCCGTAGTGTCCGCCGTGGGTCATCGCGACCTCGATGTCGTCGCCCTCGAGATGGATGAGCGGGTACAGCGGCTCGCCGGTGAGCTTCTTCGTGAGCAGGTCCTTGAGCCCGTTCTCCGACTTGTAGCTCTTGCCGTTGAAGACGAGGGTCAGGCCGCGGTTGAGGTAGGCATAGTTCCACAGCATCTCCTCGATGAACTCCGCGCGGAACTTGAAATCCTTGCCGAAGAGCGCCTCGTCGGGGGTGAACTCGACCAGCGTGCCGTTCTTCTCGTCCTTGGCCGCGACCACCTTCCCGTCCTTCTTCAGTTTGCCCTGGTAGAACTCCACCGCGCGGGTCTGTCCGTCGCGGAATGCCTGGGCGCGGTACTCAAGGGCGAGTGCGTTGACCGCCTTCTGGCCGACACCGTTGAGGCCGATCGCCTTCTTGAACGTCTCGCTGTCGTACTTCGCGCCGGTGTTGATGATCGACACGCACTCGACGAGCTTGCCGAGCGGGATGCCGCGGCCGTAGTCGCGCACGCGGAGGGTGCGGTCGATCAGCTCGATCTCGACCTTCTTGCCGAAACCCATCGTGAACTCGTCGATGCAGTTGTCGATGGTCTCCTTGAGCAGCACATAGATGCCGTCCTCGGGATGGGCTCCGTTGCCCAGCCGGCCGATGTACATACCTGGCCGCAGCCGGATGTGCTCGAGCGGGGACAGGGTCTTGATGGAGGCTTCGGTGTAATTGGACGCCATGGTGTTCAACAGGGGTGGAAACGTTTCAAAACCGGGATTGGCAAACGAAATTACCCGCGCCCCCGCCGACCTGCCGGCCAGCCGGAACCCGAGAAAAACGCCGCCCACTCGGACCGCCTCCCGGGACGGTCCGCCTTCCGCGCCTCTTATTGGACCCGCCGATAGCGCACCGTCAAGGCCATGGAACCGCGGGCGGTCACAAAGGCGGTGGGCCGGACGGGGGTGTCGCCGACCTCATAGCACAGCTGGAGCAGGTCGCCGCGCAGCCGGAAGATCGCCCGCAGGGTCTTGCCCGCGTTGGGGCCGGTCCGGCCGATCAGGTCGACCGTGGCCGGCGTCGCCGTCGCATCGATCACGAGGCTGCCCGCGTCCTGCCCGGCCTCCGCCTCGACGATATAACGCTCCCCGTCGATGATCCACCGGGTGGGCGGAAGCGGGATCGATTGTCCGGAAAACTCGGCCGCAAGCGGCACCCAGGTTCCATTGAGCATCGGGAGAAAATGGAGCGAGAGATGGGGAAATCACAAAGGCCAACTTACAAACGCCAAAGAACCCCGAGAAAATCTCGAACTCGATGCTGTGGTCGAATTCGGAATTTGGTCCGATTGAGAGTTTTTTGGCGTTTGGAAGTTGGCCTTTGTGATTTCCCCGCCCCGCCCTACCCCACATCCGCACCCCGCATATCGCCCGTGCGCAGGAACTGTTCGTGAAACGCGAACGCGCGCCCGAGGGACTGCGGGGTCTGGCCGTCGCGGGTGTGGTCGACGTAGCGGCGCAACGCCTCCCGGAAATCCGGGTGGGCGCAGCGGTCGGCGATGAGGTTTGCGCGTTCGTGCGGCGATTTGCCACGCAGGTCGGCGATGCCCTGGTCGGTGATGATCACCTGCACCGAATGCTCGCTGTGGTCGGCGTGGCTGACGAGCGGCACGATCGTGCTGATCTTTCCGCCCTTCTGGAGCGAGGGGCAGACGAAGATCGAGATGAAGGCGTTGCGCGTGAAGTCACCGGAACCGCCGATCCCGTTCATCAGGCTCTTCCCAAGCACGTGGGTGCTGTTGATGTTGCCAAAGACGTCGGCCTCGATCGCGGCATTGATCGAGATGATGCCGAGACGGCGGATGACCTCCGGGTGGTTCGAGATCTCCTGCGGACGCATGACGATGCGACGGCGGTAGAAGTCGAGGTTGTCGAGAAACTCCCGGTTCATCTCGCGGCTGACGGTCACGGCCGTCGTGCTCGCAAACAGGAGTTTTTCGCTGCGCAGGAGTTTGAAGACGGCGTCCTGCAGGACCTCCGAATACATCTCGAAGGGCGGGATTTCCGGGTGCTCGCCCATCGCCGCCAGCACCGCGTTGGCGATATCGCCGACGCCCGACTGGATGGGCAGGAAGGGCGACGGAATCGTGCCCCGGCGGCGTTCGCCGGCGAGGAACTCAGCCACGTTCAATCCGATCCGACGCGTGACGTCGCTCGGGGGCTCGAACTTGCCGCACTCGTCCGGCAGGTTCGTCTCGACGATGCCGGCGATGCGCGACGGATCGATCGTCACGACCGGTGAGCCGACGCGGTCGCGCACGCTGAACACCGGAATCTCGCGCCGGTGCGGCGGATCGCGCGGTTCGTAGATGTCGTGAAAGCCGCGCAGGGCCGGCGAATGGGCGCGGTTGAGCTCAATGATGACCTTGTCGGCGGTATGGCAAAACGTGGGCGATGCCCCGACCGAAGTGGTGAGCACGATTTCCCCGCCGGGAAACACCTCGCAGGCCTCGACCACGGCGAACTTCATCCGACCGAGGAACCCGTAGCGCACCGCCTGCGGCAGCATGGAGAGGTGCATGTCGAAGAACTGGACCTCGCCGGCATTGATGCGTTTGCGCAGATCGGGGTCGGATTGGTACGGCGTGCGGAAGAGGACGGCGTTGGCCCGCGCCAGTTCGCCGTCGAGCGACGGGCCGGTGGACGCGCCAGTGATCACCCCCACCTTGAACGGGCGGCCCGCGGCCTGCTCGGCCCGGGCCCGGGCAGCGAGCGCACGCGGAATGGCCTTGGCCGCACCGGCCGGCGTGAAACCGCTGAAGCCGATAACGTCACGATCTTGGATCAACGCAGCTGCTTCGTCGGCGGTCAGGCGGGGAAAAGGTGAACTCATGCAAAAAAAGTTTAGCGCAGGGTGCGGGGCGGGGCTGCGCACGGGTTGGTTTCCTGCACGCATCCTTTGCAATCCCCCGGCAGTCTGCCAAGCTCTGCCGTCGAACCTCCGCGTCTTCCCCCTGTCTGTCCCCTTCTCCGCCATGAAAAAACTGCTCCTTCTTGCCGCCGTTCTTGCCGGGCTCGCCGTCGTGGCCGTCGTGGCCATCACCTTCTTCCTCGGCTCCCTTGTGAAAGCGGGCGTCACCACCGTGGGACCGAAGCTCGCCGGCACCAAGGTCGAGCTCGCCAGCGCGCGCATCTCGCCCTTGAACGGCTCGGGCACGCTGACGGGGTTTCTCGTGGGCAACCCCGAGGGGTGGCAGAGCGACCGCGCCTTCTACCTCGGCGAGGTGCACCTCGATGTCGACCCGGGCTCGCTGCTGGGCGACACCGTCGTGATCGAGGAGGTCCGCATCGACCAGCCGGAGTTCGTCTACGAAACGAAGATCATCACCAGCAACATCAAGGAGCTGCTGAACCACATCGAGAAGGTGACCGGCGCCGGCACGGCAGCGGAAACGACTGAGAGCGGTCCGCCCAAGAAGATCATCCTGAAAAAATTTGTGCTCCAAAACGGCACCGTCACGCTGGGCGCCGGCACGGCCGCCGTGACGGTCCCGATGCCCGCCCTCACGCTCACCGATCTCGGCGTCAAGGAGGGCGGCCTCACGCCGGCCCAACTGTCGACCGCGATCCTGCGTCAGGTCCTGGCCAACGTCGTATCCGCTGCCGCGTCCGCCGCAGGGCAGATCGGCGGCTCGGCCGGCGGCCTCACAAAGGACGCGCTCGGCGACGCGGCGCAAAAGGCCGGCGAAGGTATCCGGAAACTCTTCAGCAACGAAAAGAAGTAATCCTGCCGCCATGTCTGCCGCCGTCCGCGCCGTCTACTACGTCGAGATCTTCTCCTCCTGGTGCCACTGGGCCGAGCCGGCCTGGGCCGCGCTCAAGGCCCGGTACACCGGGCGCGTCGAGTTTGCCTGGAAGATCGCGCTGATGAATCGGCCGGACTTCCCGGACTCCGCGGCGCAGTGCGACTGGTTCTACCGCCGCAGCGGCCTGCACGTGCGTTCGCCGTACATGCTCAACAGCGGCTGGGTCGATCCGTCACCCGAGAACGACTACACCGCGCCCAACCGCGTGGCCGAGGCGGCCCGGGATTTTCTCGGGGCCGACGACGAACGGGTCCGCCTCGCGCTCGCCCACGCCGCGCTGCGCGAAGGCCAGCGGCTGGGTCGGATCGACGAAGCGGTGGCGGTGGCCTCGGCCACGGCCGGCCTCCCACCGGAGCCCCTGCGCGCGCGGGCGGATTCCGCCGAGGTGCGCGCCCGGGTGGCCGCCTCGACGGCGGAGTTCCACGCTCATCAGATCGCCCAGCGCCCCGCCTTCGTCCTGACCGACACGATCGGCGACAAGGCTGTGTTTTCGGGCCTGATCCAGCCAGAGCCCCTCGCGGCGACGATCGAGGCGATGCTGGCCGACACGGCGGCCTACGCCGCGTACGCCGCCCATCACGGTCCGCCGCCCTCCGCCTGAGCGCCGACCATGCTGCTCCGGTGGCGTTTGTCCCATATCCACGGATACGTGGAACTCGGGCTGCTCCGGCAGGCGGCGGCCGAGCTGCGCGCCATCCCCCGGGCCGAGCGCAACCGGCCTGAGGTGCTGCCCGCTCGGATGGCTCTGCATCAGGCCGCCGGCCAGTGGGGCCCGCTGCGCACGGCCGCGCGCGCCTGGGTGAAATACCGCCCGGAGGATCCGGCGGGCTGGATCACGTGGGCCTACGCGGCGCGGCGCTCCGTCTCGCTTGCCGCGGCGGAACGCATCCTTCGGCGGGCCCTGCGGCAGCACCCGCGCGAGGCCACGATCTACTTCAACCTCGGCTGCTACGCCTCGCGGCGGGGTGACCAGGACGCGGCGCGCATCCTCGTGGCGCGCGCCGTGGCCCTCGAGAAATCCTTTGCCGAGCTCGCGTTGACCGACCCGGACCTCGAGGGCCTGCGCGCGGCTCAGAAGTCGTAGCTGAGCACGCCGCCCACACCGTGGTCGGGACTCGCGTCGGAGAAGCCGGCAAGCACGTAAGCCTGCACGCGCAGGCGTTCGTTGAGTCGATGGGTGGCGAAGAGCGTGAGCTCGACGGCGGCATCGCCCCCGCTCACCGCGCGCTGGCGCCAGTCGAACACTGCACCCACGCGGGTCGGCTCCGACCAGCGGTAGCTGGCGCCGACCGAGGCATAGAGCCCGTTCTCCAGTTCAAAGTCCGCTGAGTCACCCAGCACCCGGTACCCCAGCGTGGCGAACGGCGCCCAGTCACCATAAACCTGATACACGTCGGCCTGCGCGTAGAAGTCGGTCTCCCCCGTGCCGAGGCCCTTGTCCTCGTCCGCTGTGCCCAGTTTCACCTTGCCGGTGAAATCGAAGGCCGGGCGGCCGGGCTGCGTGGCGAGCGCGTAGGTGCCCGAAAGCACGAGATCGCCCACGCCGGATTCGGTGGTGCTCACCGGGCGGACCGTGCCCACCTGCCCGAGTTCGGGCACGACGTAGGCGGGTCCGCTGACGCGCAGGTAGGGCAGCGAGGCCCGCCAGGTCCATTGGTCCACCGTGTAGGTCGCGGTGAATGGAATGGCGAGCATGTCGGTGTCCTCGGTGAGGCCGTAGTCGCCGCTCGTGTAGTCGAAGCCGGTCGAAAGCGTGAGTTGGGCCTGGGCGGCGCTGGACAGCAGCGCAAGGCAGCCGGCGCCCAGGAGGGATCGGGTCAGGGTGTTCATGGTGGAAGCTGGAGAGGAGAAGGAGACGAAAAGCCCCCGAGCCGGTCAACGGTCACGGGGGCGGAGGAGTATCGGAACCGACTCAAGGACGGCCCGGGCGCTCGGGGCGTTCCGGCCGGACCGGGCGTTCGACGCGCTCGGCCCGCATCGGGCGCTCCACGCGGGCGACGCGTTCGACTCGTTCAACGCGGGCCGGACGCTCAGGGCGTTCCGCCCGTTCGGCGCGTTCCGGACGCTCGGCGCGTTCCGCGCGCATCGCCAGGGCCTCGGCGGCCCGCGGGTTGCGGCGCAGGTTGCTCACGACCTGACCGGGTTTGACCCCGATTTCGCGGGCAATCTGACCCCAGCCCTGGCCGTCGGCCCGGAGCGCCAGCACGCCGGCGAGTTCGACCGACTTGGCGGTCTCGCCCGTGCCGACCGTGATCACGCCGCCGTTCAGGGCGGCTTCCAACTGGGCGGCAGTCGGCTCGGTCACGCCGGCCTTGGCCAGTTCCTGCTCGGCGAGGCCGAGCGCAAGGAACACGTTGCCATAGCCCTGTTCGCCGGTCGCCGGCGAGAACGTGCGTTGGACGGTCTGGCCGTCGATTTCGGACGTGAGCGTGATCTCGCCGCCCGTGCGCAGGCCGTCGACGAGGCTGCGGGCGTTCTCTTCCGAACCGGCGAGGGTTTCGAAGCTCGCGCTGATGCGTTTGGCGGCTTCGACCGGCTCGACCGTTTCGAGCGCCTGGACTTCGGGCGGCACGGGTTCAACCGGGGTCACTTGAGCGGAAAGTGCACCCGCGCCGGCGAGCAGGCACACGAGGAGGCTCCGGCGCAGCAGGCGGGGAGCGGGGACGGAGGGTTTCAGGGTGTTCATCGTCATGGGCCCGTAGACGACACCGGTGATCGGAGGTTCCACTTCCGGGGTAAACACCCGACATTTGCAGCCTGATCAGGGCCAAATTAGGCCTGTTTGGGCGGATCCTGCTTTGGTTTTGCCTGCCCACGGCCACCACCCTACTCCCTCTCGCATGCCGACCCGCGCCTGGTTTCCCACCTACATCTACTGCGAGCCGCTCCAACCCCGGGGCCTCGACCGGCTCAACGATGAGCTGGCCCACGAGATCGCCCGCCTGCAGGAGTTCGATGCCGCTGGCCGGCGCTGGTCCGCCACGAACTATCCCGGCGGATACACCAGCTACGGATCGATGAACACGCTGCACACCTTCTCGAGCACGTTTGCGGCCCTCGAGAAGAAGCTGTCCCGACACGTGAAGGCCTTCGCCCGGCACCTCGAGATGGACCTGCGCGGCCGCTCCATCCACATGACCGACTGTTGGGTGAACGTCATGCCGCCGACGGCTGCGCACAGCCTGCACCTGCATCCGCTGGCCTTCATCAGCGGCACCTACTACGTCCGCACCCCCAAGGGCTGTCCCGGACTGAAATTTGAGGATCCGCGCCTCGACCGATTCATGGCCGCCCCACCCAAGTTGCCCAACGCGCGTCGTGAGAACCGCCCGCACGTCACTTACCCGGCCGAAGCGGGCAACGTGATCCTTTTCGAAAGCTGGTTGCGCCACGAAGTCGCCAGCAACCGCGTCGACGAGGAGCGGATCAGCATCAGCTTCAATTACAATTGGGTGTGAGACGGGCAGGGCATCTGGAATTTAGGATTTAGGGTTTATGATTTAGGATTTTGGACCTGAGTTTTAGGATTTTCTCTTCCTTCGGTTCTCTTCTTTGGCGTTTGGGATTTGGCGTTTGGGATTTAAGCCTCGTTCTCCCTCTCCCCTCGAGTTGCACCGGTCGAGAAACCGCCTTGTCTGGGGCATGCTCGTGATTCGACGGCTCGTTGACCGCCATCGCGCCTACACCGCCCTCCTCCTGAAGGGTGAGCCTCCGCGCATCTTCCCGACGAGCGACGCCGAACACGCCCGCATCCTGCAGATCTACAAACAGGACAAGCCCTACGACGGGATCGTGAACGACTTTTCGGAGTTCGATCTACGCCCGCGTCCGCCCTCCGGCGGCTGAAGGGGCTGCCTGGCCCGGTTCCGGAGGCCCCGGCGCACACTTCGGACTTCCTCCCGCTCCCCGCCTGCGCAATCTTTCCCGCCGTGTCGTCCCCCGACCTCGAACCCGTTCCCGGCGAACCCAAGCGGCGCAACGTGCGCAACTTCTTCGCTTCGCTGCGCTACGGGGTGGAAGGGTTCGTCGCGGCCTGGAAGCTCGAGCCGTCCTTCCGCGAAGACATCCTCTTCGTCGTCCTGCTCGTGCCGTTCGCCATCGTGCTGCCGGTCAACGCGGTCTCGACCGCGTTGATGATCGCCTCGCTCCTGCTGATCATGATCGTCGAGCTGCTCAACTCCGCGATCGAGTGGACCATCGACTACGTCCGCCCGGAACGCCATCCGGTGGCGAAACGCATCAAGGACATGGCCAGCGCCGCCGTCTTCCTCAGCTACATCAACTGTGTGATCGTTTGGGTGATCATGCTCTGGCCCTCCAACGCCGTCTGGCGGCGCATCGGCGACTGGTTCGCCACGTGACCGCCGCCGCCGTCGGGCGGGGCTCCCACGTCACTTCATCCGGGCGAAGAGCCCGACCCCGATGCCAAGCATGGCGAGGTTCGGGATCAAGGCCGCCCAGAGCGGCGAAAGCGACTCGCGGCCGCCCAGGGCGGTGCAGGCCTTGGCGAGCAGGAAGTAGAGCAGGAAAAAGCCGATCGACTTCGACACGCCCACGGCGGGATTGACCCGCACCCCGGACATGGCGAACGGGATCGCGATCGAGAGGATGATCAAGGGACCAAAGGTCTCGGCCAGCAGGCCGAAATACCGGACCGCGTAAGGGGTGACCTTGGGGTTATCCTCGATGGTGAAATACTCGATGATCCGGGTCAGCTCGAAGAACGACAGGTCGGCCGGCTTCAGGTCGAAGACCAGCATGAGCGCCGGATCCTCCTGGAAATGCGGCACCACCTTGTCCTCGAAGGCGACCGTCCGGATCACCTCCCCCGACTCGGGATCCATCCAGGTTTCGCGCCCCTGCTTGAAGACCCAGCAGCCCCGCCCATTGTCGAAGTAGGCCTCGCGGGCGTGCAACCTCGTCTTCTCCCGGCGCTGGGCATCGAGCTCCGACACGGTCACGCCGTAGCCGCGGTCGGCGAACCGGCTGTACCGGTTGAAGAACCACATCCGGTTCTGGCGCTGGTTGTCAAAGGCCACGCCTGTACTGGCGCCGATGCGGTCCACCCCGCTGGCCGCGCTCGCCTCGGCCTGGAACCGGATGGTGTCGAGCAGGCTGCGCGACGCTTCGACCGACTGGGGAATCACACTGGCGTTGAGGTACCACGTGAGCGCACTGAGCGCGATGCCGGCAATCCAGAGTCCGCGCGTGATCCGGGCCACGCCCAGCCCGGCTGCGCGCATGGCCGTGACCTCGTTGCCCCGATGGAGCTGACCGAGGGCATAGAGCAGCGAGATGAGCAGGCTGAGGGGCAGGACGATCGAGAAGTAACTCGGCAGCTTGACCGCGAAGTACATGATCACGTCGGTCACCAGGGCGCCCTCCTCCAGCAGGTCGCGAAAGTCGTCGTACATCGCCTGCATGAGCAGCAGGCCCATCGTCGCGCACATCACGAGGCCGAAGATCTTCAGCCATTCGCGAAGGAGGTAGCGGTCGAGGGTGGTCATGGAGCGCACGCGGGCCGGGCCCGCACCGCGGAGGCTGCGCAAGGCCGGGGCGGCTCGGCGATGAAAAAATCCCCGTTTCGGCCCGGACCTTGCTGTGCCGCACGTTTCATATGCACAGTTTGATTGAAAGACGCCGCCACCAGGCCAACCGTTCCCTCACCCTCGTTGCCTCATGACCCTCCTCCGTCGTTCCGTCCTGCTGCTCATCACCGCCTCGGCCCTGCTCTCCGGGGGCTGCGGCCCCGGCGCCAGCGATACGATCAAGATTGGCGAATACGCCTCGCTCACCGGGAAGGAAGCCGGCTTTGGGCAAAGCTCCCACCGGGGCACCCTGCTCGCGATTGAAGAGCTCAATGCCGCCGGCGGCATTTTGGGCCGCCAGCTGGAGTTGATCACCGAGGACAACCAGACCAAGCCGGGCGAGAGCGCCACGGTGGCCAAGAAGCTGATCTCCCGCGACCGGGTCGTCGCCCTGCTGGGCGAAGTCGCCTCCGGCCGCTCCCTTGAGGCCGCCCCCATCGCCCAGGCTGCACGTATTCCCATGATCGCCCCCGCGGCCACCAACCCGAAGGTGACCGAAACCGGCGACTACATTTTCCGCGTCTGCTTCATCGATCCTTTCCAAGGCACCGCGATGGCCAAGTTCGCGCTGGAAACCCTGGGCGTGAAGAAGGTGGCGATCGCCTCCAGCGTCTCCTCCGCCTACAGCGTGGGCCTCGCCCAATTCTTCAAGGAAACCTTCACGGCCGGCGGCGGGACCATCGTCGGCGAGCAAAAGTTCTCCGAGGGCGACAAGGACTTCCGCGCCCAGCTCACCGCCATCCGTGCCTCCGGGGCCGAGGCGGTGTTTGTGCCGGCCTACTACACCGAGGCCGCGCTGCTCATCCGCCAGGCCCGCGAACTCGGCCTCACCGTGCCGTTCCTCGGCGGCGACGGCTGGGAGGCGCCCCA
The DNA here is from genome assembly GCA_964476565.1 of uncultured Opitutus sp. Classification (GTDB taxonomy): domain Bacteria; phylum Verrucomicrobiota; class Verrucomicrobiia; order Opitutales; family Opitutaceae; genus CAMAXB01. The sequence continues at coordinate 21,531 of CAYZBG010000011.1, read as the reverse complement.
GTTGCTCGAGATCGGCGGCGAAGCGCTCAACGGCTGCTACTACTCCACCCATTTCTCCGCGGAGGACACCTCGCCGGACGCCGCCGAATTCGTCCGCCGCTACCGCTCGCGCTGGAATGGCGAAACGCCCGGCGCCTTCGCCGCGCTCGGCTACGACTCCGTCAAGGTGCTGGTCGAGGCCATCCGCCGCGCCGGCACCACCGATGGCCCGGCCCTGCGCGACGCCCTCGCCTCGATCAAGGACTTCCCGGGCGCGACCGGCGCGACCACGATCAACGCCCAGCGCGACGCCACCAAGCCGGCCGCGATCATCGCCATCCGCGACGGCAAGATGGGCTTCCTCAAGTCGGTCGCACCCTGAGGTGCCGAACGCGGTCGGCATGAGGATGAGACGCGACGGCCCGGTTCGGACCGGCGGCACGCTTGCCTCCGCTCCCTAGGCCTCCCCCACCTGTGACCGAGTTTCTCCAGCAAGTCATCAACGGCCTTTCCCTCGGGGCGATCTACGCCCTGATCGCGCTGGGCTACACGATGGTGTACGGCGTGCTGCGGTTCATCAACTTCGCCCATGCCGACGTGTTCATGGTCGGCGCCTTTGCCGGATACTTCGTTGGACAGATCCTGCCCGGCGGCGCGTTCGCCACGGGCCTTGTCGTGCTGGCTTCGGCGATGGCGGTCTCGGCGGCGCTGGGCATGCTGATCGAACGCTTTGCCTACCGGCCGCTGCGCGACGCCCCGCGGCTCAACGTGCTCATCACGGCCATCGGGGTGTCCTTGCTGCTCGAATACAGCGGACAGGTCTTCTTCGGCGCCGCCCCGCGCACTTTCCCGGCAATTTTTCCCTCCGCCCGAATCGACGCGGGCACCTTGGTCATTTCCAGCAACCAGCTGGCCGTCATCGTCGTCACCGCCGCCCTGGTCATCGGCCTGCGCCTGATCGTCTTCCGCACGCGGCTCGGCACCGCGATGCGTGCGGTGTCCGCCAATCCGAAGGCAGCCCAGCTCATGGGGGTAAACATCAACACCGTGATCGCGTTCACCTTCGCCCTCGGCTCCGCCCTCGCCGGCGCTGGCGGCGTGCTCTACGCGGTCAACTATCCGTCGATTGATCCGCTGATGGGCGTGATGCCCGGCCTCAAGGCCTTCGTCGCCGCCGTGCTGGGCGGCATCGGCAGCATCCCGGGTGCGGCCCTCGGCGGACTGCTGCTCGGTGTGGTCGAGACGTTTGTCGCCGGCAGCGAGTGGTCGACGTACAAAGACGCGATTGCCTTCGCCATCCTGATCGTGCTCCTGCTGTTCCGCCCGTCCGGCCTGCTCGGGCGGTTCACGATCGAGAAAGTCTGATCCGCGCATGGCCCGGCCCCACGTCTACCTGCTCGCCACCTTCGGTCTCGCCGCCCTCCTCAGCGGCGTCTCCGGCGCGCTCGATCCCTACCTGCTCGACGTCCTGATCGGCATCGGGATCAACGTCATCCTCGCGGTCTCGCTGAATCTGGTCAACGGACACACCGGGCAGTTCTCCCTCGGGCACGCCGGGTTCATGGCCGTCGGCGCCTACCTCTCGGCGGCAATCACCGTGTTCGCCGGACCCCGGCTGCTCGGCCCCGACGCGGGCCTGCTGGCCTCCTCGTTGTTGTTCCTCGCCGCCCTGCTCGTGGGCGGCCTGAGCGCCGCCATCGCCGGTCTCGCCGTGGGCATTCCGTCGCTCCGCCTGCGTGGGGACTACCTTGCCCTCGTCACCCTCGGCTTCGGCGAAATCATCCGGGTCACCTTTCAAAACGTCAGCGTGCTGGGCGGCGCCCTCGGGCTGAACGGCATCCCCTACTACACGACGATTTCGTGGGTGCTCGGGTTTGCCGGGCTCACGGTCTTCACCGTCACCTGCCTGGTCAACTCGACCTATGGCCGCGGCTTCCTCGCCACGCACGATGACGAGATCGCGGCCGAGGCGGTCGGGCTGGACACGACCCGCTACAAGATCACCGCCTTTGTGATCGGCGCCTTCTTTGCCGGCATCGCTGGCGGGCTCTACGGCCACTTCAAGCTCACGATCACGCCGACTGGCTTCGACTTCACCCGCAGCATCGAGGTCGTCGTGATGGTCATCCTCGGCGGCATGGGGAACACCGTGGGCGTCATCCTCGCGGCGATCCTGCTCACGGTCCTGCCCGAGGTGCTGCGCCCGGTCGCCGAGTACCGCATGATCATCTACTCGCTGCTCCTGATCATCCTCATGATCGCCCGGCCGCAGGGGCTGTTCAACCTGCGCTTCGGCAAGACCCGCGTCTGATGTCCACGCCGCTGCTCCAGCTCGAACAGACGACGATCCGTTTCGGCGGACTGACCGCGGTCAACGCCGTGGACCTCGTGCTGCAGGAGGGCGAGCTCTGCGGACTCATCGGGCCGAACGGCGCCGGCAAGACGACGGTGTTCAACCTCATCACCGGGGTCTACACGCCGACCGACGGCAGCGTGCGTTTCGCCGGACACGAGGTGGGCGGCATGCGGGCCCACGCGATCGTCCGGCTCGGCATTGCGCGCACCTTCCAGAACATCCGGCTCTTTCCCCAGCTCAGCGTGTTCGATCATGTGCGGGTAGCCTGCAACCTCCACCGCGCCACCGCCCCGTGGCAGTCCCTCGTCCGCCTCGGCGCATTTCGCCGCGACGAGGCCGGCGTGGCAAAACGGGCCGAGGAACTGCTCGACCTGTTCAACCTGCGGCGTTTTCGCGACGCGCCGGCCACCAGCCTGCCGTACGGCGAACAGCGGCGCCTCGAGATCGTTCGCGCCCTCGCGACGCGGCCGCGCCTGCTGCTGCTCGACGAACCCGCTGCCGGCATGAATCCGACCGAGAAGCAGGAACTCATGCGCCTGATCCGCGAAATCAAAACGCGTTTCGCCCTCACCGTCCTGCTGGTCGAGCATTCCATGACGGTCGTGATGGGCCTCTGCGAACGCATCGCCGTGCTCGATTACGGGATGAAGATCGCCGATGGCACGCCCGAGGCGATCCGCCGCGACCGCAAGGTCATCGAGGCCTACCTCGGCGAGGACCACGGCACCAGCCTGGCGCACCACTGAGCCATGACGAACGCCGCCCCGGCTCCCGCCCTGCTCACCGTCACCGATCTCGCCGTCAGCTACGGCGCCATCCGGGCGGTCAACGGCATCTCCTTCGAGGTGCCCGCCGGCGGCATCGTCACCCTGATCGGCAGCAACGGCGCCGGAAAGAGCACGACGTTGCGCACCGTCTCCGGCCTCATCGCGCCGGCGGCGGGACGCATCACGTTCCGGGGCGAGGACATCACGCGGCGCCCGCCGCATGAGATCGTGGCCCGCGGACTCGGCCACGTCCCCGAGGGCCGCATGGTCTTCGCCCCGCTGACCGTGGAGGAGAACCTCGCGATGGGCGCGTTCCTGCAACGCGACCGCGCCGCAGCGGCCGCCAGCCGCGACTATGTCTTCAGCGTGTTCCCGCGCCTCAAGGAGCGGCTGCACCAGACCGCCGGCACCCTGTCCGGGGGTGAACAGCAGATGCTCGCGATCGGGCGCGCGTTGATGGGCCGGCCCACCTGCCTGATGCTCGACGAGCCGTCGCTCGGCATCGCCCCGCGGCTCATCGCCACCATCTTCGAAAAGATCGTCGAGATCAACCGCACCCAGGGCATCACCATCCTGCTCGTCGAGCAGAACGCCCGCCTCGCGCTCGAGGTCAGCCACTACGCGCACGTGCTCGAGACCGGCCGCGTCGCGTGCCACGGACCCAGCCGCGAGCTGCGCGACAACCCCAAGGTCAAGGCCGCCTACCTCGGCGGCTGACGGTCGGCAGCGCACCCGCCCCATGCGTTTCACCCTGTCATCCTTCGCCATCGGCGCCGCCGCCCTCACGTCTATCCTTTTCGCGGTCGGAGCGGTGTACCTCATTCGTTCGGCACCCGACGAGGACGCGTTGCTCGAAGCCCTGCTGCTCCAAGCGCAACGTGAGGCGGAGGAAGCAACGTCAGTCAACCGGACCGTGCAGGTCCACTTGCTCGGCGACGGAAGGCTGTCCTACGTCAACGAAGAGCTGACGCTGGATGCCTTTGCTTCGCGCGTTGACCTGGAGCGTTGGGACTCACGCACCAACGTGCAGGTCCTGCTCGTCGGGAGCCAGGTGGGCAGCGATCACGTGCGGCTGCTGGAACTGCTCGCCCGGCGCGGCGTGTTCAACGTGCACGTCCAGACGGCCGCTCCGGCCCGCGACGCACAGCCCTGAGATCGCGCCGCGGCTCGCTCAGGCCGGCGCCTGCCCGCCGAAGCCCTCCCCCGCGGGCGGCGCACCGTCCAACCCAGGCCGTGAGGCCGGCCGGTCCGCCGGCGCCTCCGGGCCCTGTCGCAGGCGCGCTTCGCGCTCGGGCGCGAGGCGCTGCAGTTCGCGCCGGGCCAGGCGGTACTCGATCATGCCGCTCATGCCCGTGCCGATACACGCCTCCAATTCCTGGATACCACGGTCGACATTGCCCGCCGCGAGTTCGACCTGGGCCACGATGAAGTGGGCCTCGCTGAGCTGCTCCGCCACCCGGAGATCGCCGCCTTCCCGCGCCCGGGTGAAGAGCTCATCGGCGCTGATCGCCCCCTCGACGAAGCGCAGGCACGCGGCCACCCAGGCCTCCGGCCGCACCTGCGCGCGGCTCCGCTTCACCAGATTCGCCTCCGAACCGCCGTTCCGGCGCGCCGCGAGTTCGGCCAGCAGGGCCGGATAACCCGACTCCGGCTCGCGGCGGGCTTCCTCGCGGAAGAGTTCCGCCGCCTCATCGTAACGCCCCTGACTGAATCGCAGCACCGCCCGCTCCAGATTGGCCAGCGGCCGGTCGACGGAGCGCCGGGAGACTTCGGACAGGAGAGTGTCCGCTTCGGCGTCCCGCCCGAGCGAGGCCATGACGATCGCGCGGTCCACCGAGAGCACCGCGTTGGGCCCAACCAAGTCGGCGGCCGCCTGAAAATCCGCCAGGGCGGCCTCGTGCAGGCCGGCCCGGCTGTGCAACACGCCGCGCTCGCGATAGGCGCCGGCCTGCAGGACGCGTTGGCCCGCAAGCATCTCAATGCGGAAGGTCCGCTCGGCGAGCTCACGCTCGATCTGCTGCCGCAGCAGGGCATTGATCGCCGGATCGCCCTGCCAGCGTTCCTCTTCTTCCCCAGAGGGACCGCTGATCGACACGCTGTTGATCTCGCCGCTGTCCCACGCGGCGATGAGCGGTTCCGCCGCCGCCTCACCCACCACCCGGGGCAGCAGACGGCGCCAGGCGACGAAATCGCCCGGCGTGACGAATCCGCGCGAGACGACCAGCAGGCGCTGGATCACCAGCGCGAGCTCGTAGGCTTCAGCCTTCTCCAACGCCGCCGCCAGTTCGCCCACTTCCTTGTAGTCGAGGGTCAGGTCGCTGTCGGTCAGGCGGGTCCAGCGCCGTTGCAGGTCGCGGCCATGCCGGCGGGCGTCCGCGTCGCCGCGGTAGCTGGCGGCGGCGATCGGGTCCACCGCGTGCAGGCGCGCGATTTCCTCCGGCATCCGCGCCACCACGACATCGAGCAGCTGCTCGCGCCGCTCCTCGCCCACCTCGCGACGCCCTTCGGCGGAAAGTTGTTCCTGCAGGGCCAGGTCGATGAGGCCCCCGAGCAGGAGCCCGTTGCGCGGCCACACTGCCAACCCGTCCCGGTACACGCCGGCCGCCGCGGCAAACGGACGCCCCTGCACGCGTTCGTCCATGCCCGCCACGCTGTCCATGATGAGGGCGCCGAGGCCATACACATGCGCGAGGTAGAGCGGACGGGTGCGCGCCTCGATCGGCAGGAGCTGGGTGGTCGCCATCAACACGCGATTGGCCCGCCAGATTTCGCCGCCGCTCGCGAGCAAGGTGGCATGCAGCAGGAGGAAGCTGCCGTCGTTCGGGGCAATCTCGAGCGAAGCACGCCAGAAATTGGGATTGCGGCTCACCAACGTGCCGAGATCGAGCTGATCGAGATCCGCGTCGCCCGGATGCGTCTCGACCAGGCGGCGCGCCACCGCCATGTCCCGGACAAAGGCGGCGATGCCGGGACAATGATCCGCCGGGATCTTCTCGTAGGCGGCAACGATATCCAGGGCCGTGCGCCAGGACCGCTGCCGCACCTCGTTGAGATCGGAGCGGAACTGACGCGCCCACTCCTCTGGCGGAACCCCGCCTGCCGGCACCTTCGTCCCGGTCGTTGCACAGCCGGCCCACAGGACGGCGACGGCCAGCAGGCTGGCCAGGCGGAGCAAAAACACAGGGGACGACGACATGGCAGGAAAAGGGCGTTAAGCATCGGCCCAACCCGAGACGATGTCAAAATGCCGGCGAAAACGACGTGCCCGAGGGCAAGTTCGCCGTTGCAGGGTGTGGCGCACCCCGTATCCAAGAAACCGCATGCCAAACCCCAAAGAAGCGTGGTCGTCCCGTGCGGGCGTCATCCTCGCCGTCGCCGGCAGCGCGGTCGGCCTCGGCAATTTCCTGCGCTTCCCGGGTCTCGCCGCCCAGTACGGCGGCGGGGCGTTCATGATCGCCTACTTCGTCGCGCTGCTGATCATTGGCATCCCGATCTGCTGGGGCGAATGGACGCTTGGACGGCTGGGCGGGCGGCTGGGCTTTCACTCCACGCCCGGCATCTACCACGCGCTGCTGCGCCGGCCCTGGGGCAAGTACCTCGGCGTGGTCGGCTTCGTCGCGCCGGTCATGATTTACATGTACTACGTGTACGTCGAAGCGTGGTGCCTGGGCTATGCGCTCAACGCGATGAGCGGCAATCTGACCCGCCCGGGCACCGACATCGGCGGCTTCTTCGTCGGCTTCACCGGCATCGCCGCCGACGGGGTGGCGCTCAAGTTTGGCCTGGGGGATGTCGGGATCTTCGTGCTCATCGCCTTCGCCCTGAACTTCATTTTCATCTACCGCGGGATTTCGAAGGGCATCGAAAAGGTCTGCGTCTACGCCATGCCCGTGCTCATCGGCATCGCCTTCATCATTTTGTTGCGCGTGCTGACCCTCGGTACCCCGGATCCGGCCAAGCCCGACCAGTCCCTCGTCAACGGTCTCGGCTACATGTGGAATCCGGGCGACATCCGCGCCGGCCTGCTCAACCCCCAGCTCTGGCTGGCCGCCGCCGGTCAGATCTTCTTCTCCCTCTCGGTCGGCTTCGGCGTCATCATCACGTACGCCAGTTATCTGCGGCGCAACGACGACGTCGTGCTCAGCGGACTCACCGCGACGGCGGCCAACGAGTTCTGCGAAGTCGGCCTCGGCGGACTCATCACCGTGCCGGCCGCCTTCGTCTTCCTCGGTGCCGCCGGCGTGGCCGGCCAGGGCACGTTCGGCCTTGGTTTCAACGTCCTGCCGGAGGTCTTTGCCCGGATGCCCGGCGGCCAGCTTTTCGCCTCCATCTTTTTCATTCTCCTCTTCCTCGCCGCGATCACGAGTTCGCTGTCGATGCTCCAACCCGGCATCGCCTTCCTCGAGGAAGGCCTCGGCCTCACGCGCAAGGCGTCGGTGGCCCTACTCGGTTTCATCACCGGCCTCGGTGCCCTGTTCGTCTGGTACTTCTCCAAGGACCTCAAGGCGCTCGACACCTTCGATTTTTGGGCCGGGACTGTCCTGATCTTCCTCCAGGGCACGGTCGTGGTCATCCTGTTTGGCTGGTTCGTCGGGGTCGACCGTGGGTTCGCCGAAGCCCACCGCGGCTCGCTCATGCGCATCCCCGACTTCTTCAAGTTCATCCTGAAGTACCTGAGCCCGCTCTTCCTCGTCACGATCTTCGTCCTGTTCGTCCTGCAAAAGATGGTCGGCTGGAACTTCGAGTTCGGCGAGGCGGCCGCCTTTGCCCCGACCGCCTACGTGCTCGATCTGCTGCCGGGTGGCAGCCCTGTCGCCCGGGCCAGCGTCGCTTTCATCCTACTGATGCTCGTCTTCTCCTTCGTCCTGATCAACGTGGCCGGCAAACGCTGGGCTTCGCGCACCCTCGATACCTGGGAACCCTGACACCATGACCTTCGGCGGCTGGATCAACCTCATCCTTTCGGTCGGTTTTGTCACCGGCCTGCTCGCCTGGTGCATCGTGCGGATCGTCACGAGCAAGCCCGATCCGGCCCACCTCGCCCGGGTCGAGCCGGTCGAGACCGACGAGACCGACCGCCGCTGACCCGGTCGGGGCTTCGGGACGGAGTACGGGATCCGGACGCCCCCGCCTTGCGCACTCCCGGCTGCGCTCTCAGCGCTGGGCTCTCGCAATTCCCAGACACGCCCTAGCCCGGATATTTCACGAGTCCGAGGTTTTGTCGGGACGCGGACAGTTGGGCCTGTTCTGAGCGATGATGGGCAGGTCGATAGGCGAGAACGACCGTAAATCTATATATGCGGAGACACTGCCCCCAGCCCCCATTGATATTATGGCGCCGGGAGCAGCGCCGGTCGGGTTACGTCGGCACGAGCACCGCCCACGCGTGGTGGAACAGATCTCGAAGCGGGTGATGCGAGCTGAGGTGGAGCCGCACGACGGTCAATTTTCGCACGATGACGGTGCCGATCTTGATCAGCTTCGAGCGCAGCGTGGAGCAGGTGGCTTCGGCAAGGGCGCTGCCACGCAGGGCGAGGCGCCGCAGCGCCTCAAACAAGGTGTAGGCGATCGCCGAGAGGCACAGCCGCCACTGATTGGGCCACCAGCGGTGCGCGCTCACCCGGTCGGCGAAGAGCATCATCTGCTCCTTCACCCGGTTCTCCATCTCGCCCCGCTGGCAGTAACGTCGGTCGTAGAGTTTCTGCGGATCACCCACGATGTTCGTCACGATGAACCGGGGATTGCTGCCCTTTTCGGTGTGCTCAGCCTTGGCGATCACCCAGCGCACCGAGCGCCAGCTGCCGGCGGCATAATCGAAGGCAGTAAACAAGCGCTGTTTCTCCCCGGTCTTCTCGTAGCGCTGCTCCGCCCGACGCATCACCTTCGCCGCCTCCGCCTGCAGCCGGTCGTTGCGGGCGATGCCGACGACGTATTTCACGTCGTGGCGATCGCACCAGCTCAAGAGCCGATCGCGGCAAAAGCCGCTGTCGCCGCGGAACACGATCTTCGTGCGCGGCCACGCCCGGCGCAGCCGCGTGACCAGCAGCTTCAGGATCGCCGCAGCGTGTTTCGCGGCGTCGATGTTGCTGGGCCGCAAATACGCCGTCAGCAGCCTGTCGCCACAAAACACATACAAAGGCAGGAAACAGTGACAGTCATAGTAGCCGTGGAAGAACCGCCCTTCCTGTTTCCCATGCACCGGCGTGTCCGTCGCATCGAAGTCGAGGATCAGGACCGCGGGTGCCTTCGCGTGCGAGGCAATGAACTGTTCCACCAGGACCTGATTCACGGCCCACGCTGCCGCCCGATCCTGCCGATTCTCAAAGCGGCACAACGTTGGCGCGCTCGCCAGCGCTTCATCGCTGCCGGCCGCGACCTGATGCACCGGATCGGTGCGGAGCGTCGCCGCATCGTTCAGATCTTCCCAGCCCGCGATCAACGCCATCACGCGCTGCCGCAACATCGTCTCGTTCTCGTGCTGCACTTTTCCGCTTTCCCGCGGCTCGCTCAGCCGGGCCGCTATGTTGGCGACCAGACCCAATTTCCGATCCACTTCCCGGATCAGCAGCAACCCACCATCGCTGCTGACCTCCCCGCCGCCAAAGTCCGCTTTCACCTGCCGGCCCTTTATCCTTGTGAATGTCAGTTGCTCCGATTCAGATTTTTCCATCGCGCAGCCTTGGTTGTTTTGTTTTGCACCTATCTGATTACCAGATAGTTCCAAGGTGCGCGATACCTATTCGTGAAATATCCGGGCTAGGGCGGTCACCGGCCGCTTGATTTTTCCCGGGCACGGCCAACACTCCTCGGCCCTGCATTTTGCAGGTCAACGTCTTCTTTCACGCCATGTCCACCACCACTCCGCAAAGCTTCGAATTCCAAGCCGAGATCAAGCAGCTGCTCGATATCGTCATCCATTCGCTCTACACGGAGAAGGAAATCTTCATCCGTGAACTCGTCTCCAACGCCTCCGACGCGCTGGAAAAACTGCGTCACCTCCAGCTGACGGAGAAGGAGATCTTCGACGACAAACTCGGTCACGAGATCAACCTCACGACCGACGACAAGGCAAAGACCCTCACGATCCAGGACTTCGGCATCGGCATGACGCGGGCCGAGCTGATCGAGAACCTCGGCACCATCGCCCACTCCGGCTCCAAGGCCTTTCTCAAGGCGCTGAGCGAGGGCGGACAAAAGAACGCCAACCTGATCGGCCAGTTCGGCGTCGGTTTCTACTCCGCGTTCATGGCCGCGAAACGCGTGCGCGTCTACAGCCACTCGTGGCGCGCGTCCGAACCGGGCCATGTCTGGACAAGCGACGGCGGCGGCACCTACGAGATCGAGGAGGTCGAGGGCCAGCGGCGCGGCGTCAAGATCGTGATCGAGCTCAAGGACGACTGCGCCGACTTCAGCCAGGAATGGAAGGTGAAGGAGATCCTCGAGCGCTACAGCGCCTTCGTCTCCTTCCCGATCACGCTCAACGGCAAACGCATCAACACCGTCCAGGCGCTCTGGCTCCGCTCGAAGAGCGAGATCAAGGAGGAGGAATACACCGAGTTCTACAAGTTCCAGGCCCACGCCTACGACGAGCCGCGCCTGCGCCTGCATTTCAGCGCCGACGCTCCGCTTTCGATCAACGCGCTGCTCTTCGTGCCCAAGGAGAACCCGGAGAAATTCGGCCTCGCCCGCGCCGAGCCGGGGGTGTCGCTCTACTGCCGCAAGGTGCTGATCGACGCCAAACCGAAGGACCTGCTGCCCGAGTGGCTGCGCTTCCTCAAGGGCGTCGTCGACAGCGAAGACCTGCCGCTCAACATCTCGCGCGAGACGATGCAGGACCGCGCCCTGATCGAGAAGCTCAACAAGGTCATCACGAAGCGCTTCCTCAAATTTCTCGCCGACGAGGCCAAGAACCGGCCCGACGCCTACACCGAGTTCTACGCCCAGTTCGGCCTCTTCCTCAAGGAGGGCGCCGCCCTCGACTTCACCCACAAGGACGACCTCGTGAAGTTGCTGCGGTTCGAGTCCTCACTCACCGAGAAGGGCAAGACCACCTCGCTCGCCGACTACGTCTCGCGCCTCGGCACCGACCAGAAGGAGATCTATTACCTCATCGGGCCGAACCGCGAGGCGATCGAAAGCGGTCCTTACCTCGAGGCCTTCAAGGCGCGCAACCTCGAGGTCCTGTTCTGCTACGAGCCGGTCGACGAGTACGTGATGAACAACGTGCGCACCTTCGACGGCAAGACGTTGACCGCGGCCGACCACGCCGACGTGAAGCTCTCCGACCTGCCGAAGCCTCCGGCCGACCAGGCCCTGAGCGAAGAGGACACCAAGGCCCTCGTCGAATGGCTGAAGACGACCCTCGGTGAACGCGTCGCCGAGGTGAAGGCCAGCGACCGCCTGGTCGATTCGCCTGCCCTCGCCCTCAACGCCGACAAGTTCATGTCGCCCCACATGCGCCGCATGATGAAGGCGATGAACAAAGAGGGCGCCGAGAGCCCGTTGCGCGTCAACCTCGAGATCAACCCACGCCACGCGCTGATCGCACGGCTCGCCACCACGCGCGCCTCCTCCCCGGAGAAGGCCGCGCTGGTCGCAGAGCAGATCCTCGACAACGCCCTGATCTCCGCGGGCCTGCTCGAAGACCCGACGAAGATGGTGTCGCGTCTCTACAAGTTGCTCGCGGAGGTCTGATCGCCTTGCGCCTTCGGGCGGGTCCGCATGCGACCCGCCCTCTTTTTTTGCGCTGCAACGTTCGGATTACCGCTGCCGTGGACTCCCTTCCGTCTTCCCCGTCTCCCGCCCTTGTGCGGCTGGCTGATCCGGCGTTCACCCGCCGCCTTTTCTTCGTCCTGCTCGCCGCGACCGGTGCGCTGAAACTGCTCGCGGCCAGCCTCGTGCCGATGACGGGCGACGAGGCGTACTTCATCCTCTGGGGCCGGCATCCCGACTACGGCTACTACGATCACGGCCCGATGGTCGGATGGTGGCTCAGCGCCCTGCTCCAGGTAAGCGACGCGCCCGGGTGGTTGCGCCTGCCCGCCGTGGTCATTCCCCTTGCCGTCGCCGTCTGGCTGCGCCGGGCCCTGCGGCCCTGCGGCGACGCGAAGGCGGATCTCGCGGCCAGCATGTTCCTGCTATCGCCGCTCAACCTCGCCAACTTCCTCATCGCGACCGACACGCCCCTCTTCGCGTTTGCGGTCGCCGCCGGCATCGTCGCACTCGAGGCGGACCGGCGCGGACGTGCCGGACTTTGGCTGGCGGCCGGCTTCCTTCTCGGTCTGGCCTTCCTCGCCAAGTACCTCGCGGTCGTCATGGGGATTGCCTGGATGGCCTGGCAACTCTTGCGTCCCGCGCCCCGTGGCTGGCGGCCGATCGGCTGGGTGCTGCTCGGCGCCCTGCCACCCGTCGCGGTCAACGTACTGTGGAATCACCACCACGGCTGGACCAACCTGCTCTTCAACGTGCTCACGCGCAACGACGACGCGGGCATCAAACCCGCGTCGCCCTTCGTGTACCTGCTGCTCTGGAGCGTCCTGCTTGGCCCCACGCTGGTCCCGCTCCTCGTCGCCGGACTGCGCCGCCACGGTCTGCGTGACGGCTGGCGGCAGCTGCACGCCGCCGCCGGGGCCGGCCCGGTGATGATGGCCGCGGTGCCGGCGCTCGTCTTCGGCGCCGTTTCGCTCGTCCAGGAAGTGGGCCTGCACTGGCTGATGGCGTACGTCCCGTGGGCCGTGTTCGCCCTCGCCGCCGCCGCCCCGACCGAAAAGCTGCAGGCGTGGTTCAAACCCGCGGCCTTCTACGCCGGCCTGCAGGTCGTGCTCATGATCATCGCCATGGCGGCCCCGTCCAGCTGGCTCGCCGGCACCCGCCAACACACCAGCGTGGTCCTGGGCGTGCACACGGCCGAGGTGCTGGCTGCACTCGAGCCGTACCGCGCCGACTACGTGCTCGCCTCGGACAGTTACGCCCGGGCAGCCCTGCTCGCCTACCACGGCCGCAGGGAGGTGCCGGTCGTCGGCTTCGGTTCGCATCACGGTCGGCAGGACGACTTGCTCACGGACTTCCGCACCTTGGATGGCGGCAATCTGATGTTCTTCAGCCACCGGCCCGGCCGGGTCGAACAGGCCCGTCCGTGGTTCGAATCAGTCGAGGTGCGCCAGTTCGAAATCCGCGGTGCAACGTTCACCCTGCTGCTTGGCCGAGGATTCAAGTACGACGTCTATCGCGAGACGGTGCTGCGCGAGATCGGTCGCCGGTACTACACCGCGCCCGCCTGGCTGCTGCGCCTCTCGCCGCCGGGAGACTTTATCCAGCGCTACGAACTGCCCGCCCTCGCGCGCTGAGCGGTTGCAGCGGCTGTCGGGCGCGTGCCGTCGTCCAAACCACGCGCGGAGGGACCCGCGCGTCCACCCCGGCCAGTCGCAAGTCGAACGTCTCGCGTCGGCACGAACCCAAGGTGGGCGGGCGCGTCCCTGCGCACGCTGCCGCCCACGGACGGACCGCGCAGGCCGACCGTCACTCCGTCGAACACCTCAAACCACGCGCGGAGGGACCCGCGCATCCACCGTGGAGCCGGACGGACACAATCGGTCGCAGGTCCAACTTCGCCGCTGCAACGGCTTTAGGGTTGCCCGCCGGATCGCAGGCGAAATCGTTGATCCGTCCATGGTCCTCCCGCCCTCGCCCCGCCCGTGAAGTTCCTGCCTGCCACCATCGCGGAGATCGTGCGGCAGACCCGCCCGCGTCAGCGCAACGTCCGCCTGCTGCTCAAGTACGTGGGCGTGCTCGCCGGTCTCGTGGTGCTCTTCAGCACGACGTTCCACTTCATCATGGCCTACGAGGGCCGGGATCATCACCTCTTCGACGGCGTCTACTGGACGTTCACGACCATGACCACGCTGGGCTTCGGCGACATCACGTTCGTGAGTCCGCTCGGCCGGTTCTTTTCGGTGGTGGTGATGCTCACCGGACTGGTGCTGCTGCTCATGCTGCTGCCGTTTACCTTCATCGAGTTCTTCTACGCGCCATGGATGGTGGCCCAAGCGGCCGCGCGGACCCCGCGGAAGGCGCCTGACTCGCTCGCCGGCCATGTCGTCTTCACCCACTACGAGGCCATCACCGCCGCGCTCATCCCCCGGCTTGAGCAATACCACCGGCCGCATCTCGTGCTCGTGCCCGATCCCGACACTGCCTCGCGCCTGATTGAGCACGGCGTGCAGGTCATGGTCGGCGCCCCCGACGATCCGGACACCTGGCGCAACGCCCGGGCGGCCCAGGCCGCCATGATCGTGGCCACCGACGCCGACATCCCCAATACGAATGCCACCTTCACCGTGCGCTCCGTGGCTCCGGAGACGCCGATCTTTGCCACGGCCAAGGAAATGCCGTCCAACGAGATCCTGCCGCTCGCGGGAGCCAGCCATGTGCTCCGGCTCGACGAGATGCTCGGCCGCTTCCTTGCGCGCTGCGTAGCCGCCGCCTCCTCCCGGTCCCACGTCGTCGGCGAGTTCGGTCCGCTGCTCATTGCCGAGGCTCCCGCCTTCAGCACCGGCCTCGCCGGGCGCACCGTGAAGGACAGCGGCCTGCGCGCGTCGACCGGCCTGATCGTCATCGGCGGCTGGGAAAAGGGCTCCTTCCACCCCGCCACGCCCGATCTCGTGATCACCCCGACCATGATGCTGCTCGTGGCGGGCAACCGGGAGCAGCTCGAGCGGTTCGACCGCACCCTCGCCACGCCGGCCCGTGCCGCCGCCCCGGCGCTCATCATCGGCGCGGGGCGCGTCGGACGCGCGACCGCCCGCGCCCTGGCCCAGATGGAAATCGGCCACCGCTTCGTCGAACGCGTGCCCGGCCGCTCGCCCGATCCGGACCACACCGTCGTGGGCGACGCCGCCGACCTCAAGGTCATGCACGAGGCCGGCCTCCTGCGCACCGACACGGTCGTCATCACCGGCCATGACGACGACGCCAACATCTACCTCACGGTATTCTGTCGCCGGATACGGCCCGACGTGCAGATCATCGCCCGCGCGACCCACGAGCGGAATGTCGCCACCCTGCACCGCGCCGGCGCCGATTTCGTGATGTCGTACACCACGCTGGCCGCCGGCGCCGTCTGCAACGCCCTCTCGGGCGGCAACCTGCTCATGGTCGCCGAGGGCGTGAACGCGTTTCGCGTCCGCACGCCCGCCGCCCTGCACGGCCGCCGCCTCGCCGACTCCAAGCTCCGCGAGACGACCGGCTGCCTCGTCATCGGGATCCAGGACGGCCCCGCCACCCTGATCAATCCCGGCCCCGACCACGTGCTCGAGCCGGGCCAGGACCTGCTCCTCGTGGGCACGGCCGACGCCGAGGAACAGTTTCTCCAGCGCCATCCCGGCTCGTCGATCGGGGCACGCGGTTCCGCCGCGATCGCGTAGCGCCTGGCGGCAACGTGGACTGGCGCCCGGCCCGGCGAAGCCTCAACGTCCGGGCATGCGTTCCCGCCTTGCCCTCGTCCCAGTCGCAGTGCTCCTCGTCGCCGCCTGCGCCCACTCCGCGTCGCCCACTCCGTTGCACCGTGACGACTTCACGGGCGACCTCCGGCAATGGGTCGTCGAACAGATGCCGGGCGGCAGCGTCCGCCTCGACGGGGGCGCCCTGGTGATCGAAGACGCGGCCGGCTGCACCGTGTGGTTCCGCGAAAAACTGACCGCCCCCGTGGTCGTCTCGTGGGAAACCACGTTCGTCGAGGCCGGCGGACCGCACGACCGCGTGTCCGACCTGAATTGCTTCTGGATGGCCACCGACCCGCAGCGACCCGATCTGCTCGCCCCCGGTCATGGCCGGACCGGCCGTTTCGCGACCTACGACAGCCTGCGCACGTATTATGTGGGCTACGGCGGCAACACCAACTCCACCACCCGCTTTCGCCGCTACGATGGCAGCGGGGCCCGGCCGCTGCTGCCGGAGCACGAACGCACCGCCCCGGCGTACCTGCTGCGAGGCGGCGTGCCGTTTCGCATCCGGGTCGAAGCCCATCGCGACGGGACCGTGCGCTACTGGCGCAACGACGAACTCGTATTCGAATGGAAGGACGACCAGCCGCTGAGCGAGGGCTGGTTCGGCTTCCGGACGGTGCGGAGCCACCAGCGTATTCGCAATTTCGTGGTGACTCGCCCGGCGTCCTGACGCGGGCCCGGATGGAAAAAATTCATACCCCAACACCTCGGACGGTTCAGTCCCTCGCGACGGGTTCCGAGCACGCGACCTGCTAGCCGGGAGAGGCCAACTGGCGGGTTCAGGGACGGTGGATCACCGGCCACGCCCGCCCGGCGGCGCTTTCCACCATGCCGTTCGTCTCGATCAACCCCGCCACCGGCGAAACGCTCCGCACCTACCGGTCTCACCGCCGGTCGGAGGTCGGCGCGGCGTTGGCCGAGGTGCATGCCGCGCAGGCCAACTGGCGCGAGCTCTCTCTGGGGGATCGCGCCCGCCACGTGCACGCCCTCGCTGCCCGCCTGCGGAAGGACCGGGATGAACTCGCCCAACTGATCGTGACCGAGATGGGCAAGCCGCTGGCCCAGGCACGCAGCGAAATCGAGAAGTGCGCCAACACCTGCGACCACTATGCGCGCCACGCGGCGGCCTACCTCAAGCCCGACCGGCCGCTCGGTGCCCCGAAGCGGTCCCGGATTGTCCACGCCCCGCTCGGGGTCGTGCTCGCGATCATGCCCTGGAACTTTCCGTTCTGGCAGGTCTTCCGCGCCGCCGCCCCGGCCCTGATGGCGGGCAACACGATCCTGCTCAAACACGCCACCAGCGTTCCGGGCTGCGCCCTGGCCATCGAACAGGTATTCGCGGACGCCGGTACGCCCACCGGTTTGCTGCGGACCGTGTTTGCCGAGACGGAGCGGGTGCCGGACCTGATCGCGGATCCGCGGATCCGCGTGGTCTCGCTCACCGGCAGCACGGCGGCCGGCCGGAAGGTCGGAGCTCTCGCCGGCGCCGCGCTGAAGCCCTGCGTGTTCGAACTCGGCGGCTCTGATCCCTACCTCGTCTTGGCTGACGCCGACCTCGCCCACGCCGCCCGCACCTGCGCCACCGCCCGTCTGATCAACGGCGGCCAAAGCTGCATTTCGGCGAAACGCATCATCGTGGTCGATGCCGTCCGGGCCGAGTTCGAGACCCTGCTCACCGCCGAGATCGCCCGCCGGCGGGTCGGCCCGCCCACCGATCCCACGACCGACGTGGGCCCCCTCGCGCGCGCCGATCTGCGCACCACGTTGCATCGGCAGGTCCAGGCCAGCGTCAAGGCCGGCGCCCGCCTCCTCCTCGGGGGCACCGTGCCGAAAGGACCGGGCTTCTACTATCCGTGCACCGTCCTCACCGACGTGCGGCCCGGCATGCCGGCCTACGGTGACGAGTTGTTCGGGCCGGTCGCGGCCATTCTCCCTGCCCGCGACGAGGCCGAAGCCCTCGCAATCGCCAATGATTCGCCCTATGGCCTCGGGGCTGCGGTCTTCACCCGCAACCGCCGCCGCGGCCTCGAGATCGCCGCCCATCAGCTCGACGTCGGCATGGTGTGCATCAACGACTTCGTGCGTTCAGACCCCCACCTGCCCTTTGGCGGGACGAAGGCCAGCGGTTACGGCCGCGAACTCGGGCGCCACGGGATCCTGTCGTTCGTCAATCCGAAGGCCGTCACCGTTCCCTAGCCGGGCGGTCCGGGCCTCAGCGCGGACCCGGGCCCTTCGCCGGTCCAGGTTACATCGGCGTGGCAGGTCACTATTATCTGGTTTCACGGTTTCACGGGCGTATGTTCGGCGGTCTTTCGCCGTTTTGTCGGACCATGGCCAGACGCTCCCGCTCCCCTCGCTCCACCCTGCCTCCCGTCGATACCGCCGGGCTGCAGACGCCTGTCCCCGCCACCGAGCCCGTGGTCCCGCCGGCCAAACCGGTCAAGTCCGCGTACTTCAACCGCGAGCTGTCGTGGCTCGCCTTCAACCGGCGCGTGCTGGAGCAGGCCGAGAACCCGCAAAACCCGCTGCTCGAGCGGGTCAAGTTCCTCGCCATCGTCTCCTCGAACCTCGACGAATTCTTCGAGATCCGCGTCGCCGGCCTCATCCAGCAGGTGGACAGCGGAGTGACGGAGGCGAGTGTCGACGGCCTCGGACCGCGCGAGCAGCTGCGCCGTATCCACTCCGTGGTGGCGTCCCTTGTCGACCAGCAGTACCGCTGCTGGCACCAGAGCCTCGTGCCCGCGCTCGCTGCCGAGGGGATCCTGTTCAAGACCGCCCGGGAAATGCTGCCCAACGAGCTGAACTGGGTCCGCCAGTACTTCGCCGACCAGGTCTTCCCCGTGCTCACGCCACTGGCCCTCGACCAGTCGCACCCGTTTCCCCAGCTCGGCAACAAGACCCTCAACGTCGTCGTCTCGCTCGACCATCCGGAGACGCCCGAGATCGACCATCTCTTCGCCATTCTACCCGTGCCGCGCATCCTGCCGCGGCTGGTGCGGATCAATCCGGAACAGACCGGACCGCAGTGCTACGTCTTCCTCAGCGAGATCATCAAGCTGTGCGCCGGTGAGTTTTTTCCGGGCTACCGCGTGCACGGCGCCCACGCCTTCCGCGTCACCCGCAACAGCGACCTCTACATCGACGAGGAAGAAGCGGAGAATCTGCTCAAGAAAATCGAGGAAGAGCTGCGCAATCTCCGTCGCGGCGCGGCCGTGCGGCTCGAGATCGAGGAAGGCGTGGCCGACTCGATCTTCGCCACCCTCTGCGAGCAGCTCAACCTGTCGCACGAGTACGTTTTCCGCCTCAATGGTCCGCTCAATCACCTGCGGCTGATGAGCCTGTACGAGCTGGACCGGCCCGACCTGAAGTACCCGGCCTTCACCCCAGTCAACACCTCGCCGCTGCGCCACCCCGAGCACCTCTTCGAAACCCTGCGCGCCCAAGACGTGCTGCTGCACCACCCCTACGACAGCTTTGCCCCGGTGGTGGATTTCGTGGAGCAGGCCGCCCGGGATCCGCGCGTCTTCGCGATCAAGCAGACCCTCTACCGCACGAGCGGCGATTCCCCGATCGTGCGCGCCCTCATCGAGGCCTCGCGCAACGGCAAGCAGGTCACCGCCCTCGTCGAGTTGAAGGCACGTTTCGACGAGGCCAACAACATCCAGTGGGCCCGCCAGCTCGAGGAGGCCGGCGTGCACGTGGTCTACGGGCTGATCGGCCACAAGACCCATTGCAAATGCTCCCTCGTGGTCCGCCGCGAAGGCCCGGGCATGCGCCGCTACGTGCACCTCGGCACGGGCAACTACAACCCGCGCACCGCCCGGCTCTACACCGACCTGAGCTTCTTCACCTCGCGCGACGACATCACCGCCGACGTCGCCCACCTGTTCAACTCCCTCACCGGCTTCAGCCGGTCCCCGGAGTTCGCCCACCTGCTGGTCGCCCCGTTCAACCTGCACCGCCGCATCCAGGAACTCATCCTCGCCGAATCCGCGCACGCCGCCGCCGGCCGCCCCGCGCGCATCATGGCGCAGATGAACTCGCTCGTCGACAAGACCACGATCGACAACCTCTACGCGGCCTCCCAGGCCGGCGTGAAGATCGACCTGATCGTGCGCGGCGTCTGCTGCCTCGTGCCGGGTGTGCGCGGCCTGAGCGACAACATCCGCGTGCGCTCGATCGTCGGTCGGTTCCTCGAACACACCCGCGTGTACTACTTCGAAAACGGTGGAGACCCGCTGATCTTCGGCGGCAGCGCCGACTGGATGCCGCGCAATTTCTTCCGTCGGATCGAGGTGCTGTTCCCACTGCAGGACCCCGCCATCCGCCGGACCATCACCGACGAACTCTTCGCGATGGAGTTGCAGGACAACGAACAGGCCCGCGAGCTCCACGCCAACGGCGCCTACCTGCCGGTCGCCCGCCGCGAAGGCGAACCCTCCTTCTCGGCGCAGAACTATTTCATCGCCGCGGCCGGCCAGCGCCAGCGGGCCCTGGCCTGACCGCGGCATACGCCGGCCCGACCGGGGTGGACGCGCGGGTCCCTCCGCGCGTGGAGAGGTCAACTCGGCCAACCGGGGGACGACCTGCGTCGTGAAATTCCCACACGGACAGGGAAGACCGTGTGGTTTACACCAACGTTGAAGGCCTTCCTTGCCTGAGACTATTTACAGTGCAATTGACTGTCCAAGCTTGCCTGAACAGAGCGAGGTGAATATCGACAAGCAGAGGCCATAGCATTCCGACAATTCCTTCCCATTTGAACTCAGATCCGAATCCGACCCGCCGCGGCTGACCAGATTACTTTGGGGCAAGAATCTCGGCTCATGGCTTCCAGTTCGTTGTCAAAGCCACTCAAACCATGGAGTTTTTATGCACCTCTTATCTGTCGGAGTATGTTTCGTGACGACAGTTTTTCCGGTCGTGTTGCTTGGCGCGGAGATACAGCCGCCGTATTTCGGAAAAGCGCGTGCCGTTGCCGCAGACAAATCGTTGCTCGTCGAACCACCACCCGAGGTACGAACGTTGAGGTCGTCGCGCAGCGGGGTATTTGAGGTTCCGCCACAGCTTCGCGTTTGGGATTTCAAGAACTCTCGAATTGATGCAGGTCCGCTCTTCCTCGCTCCCTTGCGGACGCCGCATACGAAGAAGAAGCCCAATCAGGTGTCAGAGCCCACGCCGACATCTGTCACGCCACGTGCTGACGCACGCGTCACGCCAGCTGCCGTCGTAACTCACTTGTAACGTTCTTCAATATAAGTACATGAAGCTGCACCTAATGATCGTCGGTTGCGTTGCACTAGCTTCAAATCCGACACTTTCGTTACAAGCCAACCCGGAAATTTCAATAAACGGCAAACAGGATTCCGTTGAACCCAGCAAAGTCGTGCGATTGCCTCAATACAAGGTTGAAACGAATCGTATCGAGCGGCTTTGGCTTCGTATTGTTGTCGGAGAGTACGTGCAACATGCTATCGCGATACCTAGTCCAGCGGGCGATAAGCCCGGGGCTCCTCACATGCCTTTTTATCGCATGAAGCGCGGCGACGTGATACTTTCTATCGATGGGCGGGATATTCGAACAATTAAGGCTCGGGAGTCGGCCGCAATTTTTAAAGCGCAGAAGATGGTGGTTCAAAGGCGTTCTAAAGATGGTGGTATTCAAACGCTCGAACTCAATTTGACCGATGATTGATTCTCCAGAGCCCAGCCAGCTCGACTAGCGCACTGTGGCGAGCCGTCCGTCTTCGTCCGATTCACCGTCATCCGCATCTCCGTCTTCGCCCGCAGCTCGTGGCTAACAGACTGACGCGTCTTCCGACTCGAATCGCTCCCGATTCCGAATTGCTCACTTCAGTCGTTTACCTAACAGTAAGAGTCCGCCCGGGTGCCTCATAGGCGTGCGTGCCTGATTGCGATAGAGTTG
>CAYZBG010000010.1:0-85119 GCA_964476565.1 uncultured Opitutus sp. | reverse complement strand
TGGTGCGCAGTTCCATGCGGCGGTACGCGTCGGCCGAGAATCCGCGCAGGCCGCAATGGAAGTCGCCGATCGAGGTGCGGAAGAAGAGCCGGCCGATGAACGACAGGACCGGGTTCCCGAGGTAGCGGTTCTTCCACCGCATCGCCCCGGGGGCGATGCCGCCGCGAAACCGGTTGCCCATCGCGAGGTCGTGGCCCGCGCGCAGGGCCTCCACGAAGCGCGGAACGTGGGAGAAGTCGTAGCTCGCATCGCCGTCGCCCATCACGAGGTAGCGGCCGCGCGCGGCGGCGATGCCGCCGCGCAGCGCGTTGCCGTAGCCCCTGGCCGCCACCGGCACGACGCGCGCCCCGGCGGCCTCCGCCAGGGCCTGCGAACCGTCCGTGCTGCCGTTGTCCGCCACCACGACTTCCCCCGCGAGGCCGGACGCCCGCAGGGCGGCCCACGCCTCCGCCACGCAGCCCGCGATCGTGCGGGCTTCGTTCAGGCAGGGCATGATGACGCTCACTTCGGGCGCATCCGGTGCGGAGGCGGACATTTGCCCGGCAGGCAAACGGAAGGCTCTGGCGTCGACAAGCCCGTGGTTTTGCGGGGCTCCCGTGCGCGGGGGGCGCATTCCGGTTTCCTGCATGGCCCGGGCGCGGCCGTGGCACGACAACGTGCCCAAGGGGTGGCTTGGGCCTCTTGCCCAAGTCTGCGGCGCGGAGCGCCGTCCACGGGCGGCACGCCCGGGCCACTTTTCGCCGTGCACGAAACCGAGATGCGCGGCCCGGCGCGGCGTCATCCGGCTCAGAACGAGGTGGTCAGGGAAACTGAATACACCCGGCCGCGCCAGTCGCCGTAGGAGATGACGCCGGCGCCCGTGCGTTCGTTGGCGAACTTCGGCGGGTCGAAGCCGAAGACGTTGTTGACGCGCAGCTACGCGCGCAGCCCGGGACGGCCGACGCCGCGGCCGGGCAGGCGGGCGAGGTCGGCCTGCACGTAGGCGTCGAGCTGCCAGAAATCCTCGATGCGGTCGGAGCCCTGGGCGTTTCCGGAAGACATCAGTATTCGGCCTTGTACGATAACCGAAGTCTGCCAACCCGCCAGCGCACGGGTACGGATGTCACCGGCCGAACGGAGGAGAGTCGCCGGTCATTCCTCCTTCCTATGATTCGCCGCCAGTCGCCGCCGTGTGGGGATGTCGATCGAAGCGGATCAGCAGGCGGATCGAGCCTTCCTCGTGATAGCATTCGTAGTGGTTTTGTATGTAAGCGTGGAGTTCTGGAAAAGTCTCGTAGCCCTGCATATCGCGGTCGTAGTAGGCGAATGCGCGTCCTCCGTTGCCGACGGCGTCGACGAAGAATGTCGGTTTATTGCGCTTCATGTCCGCGAGGAAGCGCATTCGGAAATAGTCTTTCTGTCGGCGGGACTCCAACTGCGATTTCGAATGCGAGTCGCGGGTACCGTGGGGAAGTCCCGTTTCGGCGAAAATCCACGGCTGCCAGCCCCACATTGCGATCGTGTCGCCGGGTTGGGCGATCTCCCGGATCATTTTGCTGATCTCGGTGCGGGGTTCTCGCCAGTCATGGAGGAGGCGGCCGTACATGAACGAATGGCCGTCGGTCGGTCGCCAGCCGACGATCGCTTCCACTGCGATGATTGTTCCGAGAGCGATCATCCTGCGCACCGGTAAAAGCGCGGGTGCGCGGAGCCAGAGCTGACCGAGCGTCGCGCCGAGCCAGACGGTGAGCGGCGGCACGAGATAGAGCAGGTAGTGCTGATGCGCCCGCTTCGGCGCGAGCACCGTGGCCACGGCGGTGAGCGTGAGGAACAGTCCGAGGTACCAGAACGCATCGGGCCGCAGCCGGTTCACGGCGAGCCCCGCGGCGCCGGCGACCAGGAGGGCCAGCACGACGCCGAGATAGACGGGGAACTGCCAGGTGAAGCTGCAGATGAAGGCGAGGTGGCGGACGATGTCGGCCACCGGGAGATCGATCCCGCCTACGAAGTCGATGTTCTCCAGAATGTAGCTGCGGAAGAAATGTTCGATCTGGCCGGTCGCCGCCAGCGCGCTGAGCGCGAGGACGGAGGGGAGCAGGGCGGCGCCGGCCATCCAGGCGTACTGCCGGACGCGTTGCGGCCAGGCGAGCTGCGGGTTTCTCCACAGCATCCAGGCGGCCCAGGCCATGAGGGCGGCGGCGAACAGCGAGGATTGCAACTTGGCCCAGGGCAGCAGTCCGGCCGTGACGGCCGCCAGCAGCCAGCCGGCGGAGGGCCGCCTCGGCCGCGGGGCCTCGCGGTGGCGCCAGAGCAGCCACCAACCGAGCGGTATCAGCAGGAGCGAGACGTGTTCGGAGGAGTAGTGGATAAAGTCCGTGTCGGTGGTGGTTGCGAGGAAGAGCACGCCCGTGGTGGGCGCAAGACGCGCAAGGGCGGTCCCGTAGGCCGAGGCCAGCAGGGCCTGCGTGCAGAGAAAGCCGCTCCAGACGAGAAGCAGGCCCGTGAGACGGGCGTTGAAGTAATCGAGCGGCACTCCCATATAATGAGTCGGGAACTGTGCGTAGAAATTAAGCGGCCCGGACGTGGTCCCATCCACGGAGCGGTAGAACACTGGATCGTGCTTCAACGTAATGGCGCCGGCGACGAGCTGGCTCTCGTCAGGATTGCCGAGCTCCTGCGCGCTAAGCAGGAAGGGCCAGCGCCAGGCGAAGAGCACGCTGAAGAGCAGTGCGGCGAAAAGGGCGCGCTCGAGGCGCGGCCGAGCAACGCGGTCGGGATCGCGCCAGAGTCCCCAGGCGATCCAGCCGAGCCAGATTAGCGTGGGCACGCCGGCGATGAACCAGTAACTGGCGGGATGGGTGTCGGACCAGTAAAAGAACGCCTTGAGCATGGCAGCAAACGACTCAGATCGAGGAGCGTTTCCGCCGGGGCTCGAGGATGGAGGTGCTCTTAGCCTTGCCGCCGCCGAGGTTGTAGACCTCGCCCGTCCGCAGCGCGTCCACAATGGCTGCCATGAAGCGGGCGACGTCAAGGGAGTGTTTGGACTGGTCGATGGTGAAGGTCTCGGGAATGCCGTGTGTATCGGCCGGGTCGGCGTAGTTCCAGCGGGTCGCGAGAATCGTTATGGCCATAATGGGTGGGAAAACGCAGGGAACGCCTGCCGTGGGGGGGGGCGCCCAATCTGATTTTGGCGTCAGAACGTCGTAGTCAGGGAAACTGAATACACCCGGCCGCGCCAGTCGCCGTAGGAGATGACGCCGGCGCCCGTGCGTTCGTTGGCGAACTTCGGCGGGTCGAAGCCGAAGACGTTGTTGACGCGCAACTGGACCCGCAGCCCGCGCCGTCCGGCGCTCCAGTCGAGCAGGCGGGCCAGATCGGCCTGCAGGTAGGCGTCGAGTTGCCAGAAGTCCCCGATGCGGTCGGATCCCTGGGACGGGCGTTCGCTCGGCGGGAGCCGGCGCGAGTCGAAGTACTGCCCGTCGAGGCCGAAACCCATGCGTGCTCCGGTCCAGCCGGCGCTGAAGTGCGCCCGGTGGCGGAGCAGGCCGGGCACGGCGCCGTCGGGGCGGCGGATCTGGTCGACCACCGGAGAGCTGGCCGTGAGCTGCAGGTCGTAACGCTGGAAAACGACCACGCGTCCGCGCAGCTCGAGCACGCCTCCGAAGGTCTCCGCGCGGGCGTAGTCCGCGGAGAGGTTCCAGTTCTGCGACCGGCGGGAGGCGGCGTTGACCGCGCCCGTGAGCACGGAGCGGATGCGGCCCGGGCGGCCGGCCTCGGCCGGGCCGCGCTCGATCCGCCCGGGGAAGAGCTCCTCGAGGTCGACGACGGCCTGCGGCTCGAGCCCGAGGTGCTCGTCGGTCTTGCGGGTATCGACATAATCGATACTAAAGCGGAGCCGGCGGCGCTCGCCGCGCTGGAAGACGAGGCCCGCGGTCTGGGTCACGGCGGATTCCGCGCCGAGGTCCGGGGTCAGGTCGAGGTTCTCGACGACGTTGTAGGTCTCGCCGCGGCGGGAATCCACGATGGTGGCGAGGGTGAGTCCTGAGCCGGGGCCGCCCTCCGTCCCGGTGCGGGAGCTCATGCGCGGAGGCGGGAACCGGTTCGAAGTCGTGAAGCTGCCGCGAAGGGCGAGTCCGTTGTTCAGCGAAAGCTTGAAGCCTGCGGTCGGAGCGACGTTGGCCTCGCGGGCGCTGTCCGCTGCGACGTAGCGCACGGCGAGGTTGGCCACGAGGTCCTCCATCCAGCGCGGGCGGCGCGCGCGCGGCAGGACCGGTGCCTGCAGTTCGCCGAAGATGCTGTAGCGTTCGAGTCGGCGTCCCTGCCAGAAGATCGGTTCCCCCACGAGGCTGCCGTCGCCCCGCCGGCGTTCGTCGGTGAACGGCGCCATGGAGGAACGTCGGTAGTCCGCGCCGAGGTTGAGCACGCCTTCGCCGGTGGGGAGGGGCAGGGCCGGGTTGGTCAGTCGGGCGGCGGCTTCCAGCGTGCTGAAGTCGCCGATGCGCACCGTCTGCCCGCGGCCGCCCTGGAAAACCACCACCTCCTCGACAAACGCCGGTGGCGCCTCGAACGCCTGTGTGTCACGCAGCGCCTGGTAACGCTCCGCATCGACCAGCGCCTGCCAGCGCGCCGTGTCGGGGGCGGCGAAGCCGCGGTAGCGAGCAACGTTGCGCGCATACTGGCCGTCGAGCGCGAGCCGCCAGTTGCGGGGCAGGCTGACGAGGGCTCCGCCGACCACGGACGTAAAATCCGTGCGGGAACGGCTGTAGTCGGCGCCGACGCCGGTCGCGGTTTCGTTGAGAGTCACGATTACGTCGCGACCGAAGGGATTGAGGGCATGGGCTGCGGCCAACGTGAGCGTGCCCGCGAACACTTCGTGGCCGCGTTCGACCACGGTGCGCGCATGGGCGGCGTCGAGGCCGACCTGCAACCAGGGCGTCACGTCATAGGTGACGGACGCGAAGGCGGTGTTACGCTGCTGCGCGCGGCCGTACGGGGCATCGAGGCTGAACAACGATGACGACAGGCCTCCCGGAGCGTCGAAGAAGGTCCGGTTGGCCACGCCCTCGCGCCCGGCGAAGGCCGCGCGTCCGCCGAGGCCTTCCGCGCCCGGAGCCACCGAGGTGAAGGACGGCGATCCCGGACCGAAGAGCGGACCGCCGTCGGCGCTGCGGAGGTTGGGGGTTGCCCGGAAGAGCGGTTCGCCGGGCTGCAGGTCGCGCGCATCGTGCCGTTGCCGATGGCCGAGCTCGGATTCGTTGGGCGGCACCGCCCGGGAGCGGGCCAGGCTGAGGCGCAGGCGCAGCGTGTTGCCCACGAGGGATTGGCCATGCTGGAGCGCGACGGCATGGTGCGGCGCGTCGAATCCGCCCAGGCGATTGGTGTAGGTCGCCGTGACTTCGGTGGCGTCGATGTCCGGGCGCAGGATGACGTTGATCACCCCGCCCACGGGATTGCCGGTGTAGAGGGAGGAGGCGGAGCTGGGCAGAACCTCGACCTGTTGCACGAGCCCGAGGGGAATGAAATCGACGTCGGGCGGGAGGGCGCCGCCTTCGGCCGTCATCACTTCGGGCAGCCGGCGTCCATTCACGAGCACGACCGTTTCGTCGCTGGTGTAGCCGCGCAACTGCAGGTTCAATCCCCCGCCGACAAAGCCGGGTCCGGGCGGCGACTGATCCACGGCGGAATTCTCGAGGATGACGCGTTGCAGGAACTCATTGAGATCGACCACGCCGCTGCGGCTGATCTCGGCCCGACCGTAGATCTGGAACGGCAGGACATCGTTGCGCGTGCGGGGCAGATCGAGGTTGCCGGTGGCATGGCGCGGCGCAGCCGGGTCGTCGCCAAACGGAGAGGGCGCTCGCGCCGGCGCTTCGACGATGAACGGGGCGAGCTGCGTCACCCCGGCAGCCGGGGTCAGCCGCTGGGGCGCCAGCACCACCGCTTCCCCCGGGCCCACGGGGATCTGGGTCAGCTGCAGGGGATGAAAACCGTTCCCGTCGACGTCGAGGTGGTAGACTCCGGCGGGCAGCCGGGCGAACCGGAACCGTCCCTGACGATCGGTCACGGCGCCGCGTCCAGTCCCGCGCAGCACGACCCGGACGCCGGGTGCCGGTTGGTCCGTCCCAGTGAGCAGCCACCCCTCCAGCGAGCCGCGGGGTGCGGTCGGACGGACGCTCACGACAAACCGGCCCGGGGCGGTGCGCCGGGCGCTCAGGCCGGTCCCGGCGAGCAGGGTCGCCAGCGCCGCCTCGGGCTCGAGGGTACCTTCGACAGCGGCGGTCGTGAGGCCGCGCAGTTCGTCGCTGGAGAACAGGACATCGGCGCCGGACTGGCGGGAAAATTCAAGCAGCGCCGTGGCGGCCGGTTGCGCCGGGAGGGAAAACGTCACCGGTGCGCCGAAGCCGGACGGTGCTACGATCAACCACACGAGAAAGCCGGGCAGCCAGGGAAAGCGGGGCAGGCGGGCAAAGGCCATGGCTCAACGGGCGGGCGGAGCAGAGCTGCGGCGCTGCACTCGGATGACGCCGTTGACACCGCGATTGACCTGCACGGGCAGCGCCGCCTCGAGTGCGGCGAGAAAGCCCTCCAGGTCATCGAGCCGGTGGCGGCCGCCCAGGGTCAGCGCGGCGACGTCGGCATCGGCGGCCAAACCGCGGCCGTGATGACGGGCAAAACAATCCAGAGCCTCGGCCAGCGGCGTGCCCGCAAACACCACGTGGCCCTCGCGCCACGCCAGCGCGGCCGAGACCTCTTCCGTCGACAGCGTATCCACGGCGTGGTGACGGGAGTCGGACCGCAGGCGCTGGCCGGCGGCGAGGCGCAGCGGGGCATGCCCGGCCTCCCCCGGATGCACCTGCACGGAGCCCTCCTCGACGAGGACGGTGAGGGTGCCGGCCGGCGACGCGCCCACGGCGAACGCCGTGCCGGTCACGCGCACGGCGCCCGCCGGCGTCTCGACCACGAAGGGCCGGGCCGCGTCGCGGGCGACGGCGAAGTAGGCCTCGCCCGAGGCCAGCCGCACGTGGCGATGCCCGGCCGTGAGCTCGATGCGCAGGTTGGTCTGGGCGGCGAGTTCGATCCGCGTGCCATCCGACAAGGTGACGGTTTCGCGCTGGGCGGCGGCCGTGGCGAGGTTCTGAACCTGATCGGCGTTCGGCCAGACCCACCAGGTGACGACACTCAGCGCTACGGCGGCAGCAATCCCGGCCCAGGCGATCCGCCGGCGCGACGATGGCGGCGGGAGCGCTTCCGCGGTAGGGGTCTCGCCGGGCAGCCGGCCCTCTGCGGCCAGCGACGGCAGCGACTGTTCGAGGTCGGCCGAGAGCTGGCAGTACGCCGACAACCGGGCGCGGTGCTCCGGATCGGCCTCCAGCCAGATCTGGAGTTCTTGGCGTTGGCGGTCAGTCAGGGCGCCGCCGTCGAGACGCGCGGCCCAGGTGGCCGCTTGTTCGTCGGCGGAAGGATCAGGCGGCAAAGGGGAGGCGTTCATGGCTGAGTCCTCCGGGGCAGGGGTGCGGGTTTCTCCTCCGGGGTGTCCGGCGCGGTGGCCAGGGCCGTCCGAAGGAGCCGCAGGGCCCGGGCATGCTGCTTTTCGACCGTAGATATGGCGATGCCGAGGCGATCCGCGATTTCCTGGTGGGAGAGCAGCTCGAGTTTGCGCAACAACAGCACGGTGCGGCAGCCCGAGGGCAGCGCGGCCATGGCGTGCTCGAGTCGTTCGAGCTCCTGCCGGGCCATGACCTGCTGGACCACGCCCGGTTCACGGGTCGGAGCCGAGTCCACAGTGGCGGGCACCGGGACGAAGGGCCCGATGCGCCGTCGCTTCAACTGGTTGAAGGCCAGGCGGCGGGCCGTGGTGTAAAGCAGGGCCTCGGGGTTGTGCACGGTCTGTGCCTCGAGAGACGGACGGACGCGCAAATAGGCATCGTGCGCCACGTCCTGGGCTTCGTCCGGATTCCGGAGGAGGCGGGTGAGGTAGCGGCGCAGGGGATTGACCGTTTTGCGGTAGAGACTGGCAAAGCTTCCCGGGGAAGACATGGGCTTAGGTCCCTTGCTGACAACCGAAGGCTGCCAACCCGCTATCGACCCGGCAAGTCAGGGACGGAATTAATCCGACTCGGGGTGTGTATGGGCTGTCAGCGGATGCCGAGAAAACCGCATGAAGATGCGAATCGATCCGAGCTCGGCGAGGCTGCCGTAGCGTCCATGGAGGTGGCCTGTGATCTGCGGGAAAGCCTCATAGCCTTGCCGGTTGCGGTCGTGGTACGCAAAGGCCCGGTCGCCGTGGCCGACGGCATCGACGAAAAAGGTCGGCCGATTGCGCTCCATGTCTTCGACGAAGCGACGGATGAAGTAGTCCTTTTGCTGCTCCGACTCCATCTGGGACTTGGTGTGGGAGTCCCTTGTACCGTGCGGCAGACCGGTTTCGACGAAGAGCCAGGGCTGCCAGCCCCACATGGCAATCGTATCGCCCGGCTGCGCGTGTTCCCGAATGATGCGGGCCACTTCGCCATAGGGATTGCGCCAGTCGTCAAGCAGCGAGCCATAGGGCGTGGGCACGTCCAAGGTGAGGCGCCATCCCACCAAAATCTGTACAACGATCGCCAGACCGCAGGCCACCATCCGGCGGGCCGAGGCGAGGTGGGCGGAGGGGGTGCGCCGCCAGAGTTCGGCCACGGTGGCACCGACCCAGACGGTCAGCGGCGCCACGAGGTACAACAGATAATGCTGATGGGCGCGCTTGGGGGCCAAGACGGTGGCCACGCCGATGGTCGTAAGGAAAAGTCCGACGTACCACAAGGCGCCCGGCTTGAGGCGCAAGGCCGCAAAGCCCAGGGCACCTCCCAGCACGAGCGCCACGGCAACTCCAAGATAGATCGGAACGTGCCAGGTGAAACTGCAGATAAAGGCGAGGTGCCGGACGATGCCGGAGACCGGGAAGTCGACGCCGCCGACGAACGCAATGTTCTCGAGGATATAGCTCCGGAAGAAATGTTCGAACTGACCGGTCGCGGCGATCACTCCGAGGGCGAGGACGGACGGCAGGATGAAGGCCCCGGCCAGCCAACCGAATTGGCGGGCGCGTTGCGGCCAGGTCAGGCCCTCGCGGCGCCACAGCAACCATGCGGCCCACCCCATGAGCGCGGCCGCAAACAGCGACGATTGCAGCTTTGCCCACGGGAGCAGGCCGGCCACGAGGGCGGCCAGAATCCAGCCGTTCGCGGGCCGTTCGGTCGACGCCGATTCCCGATGGCGCCAGAGCAGCCACCAGCCCAGCGGGATGAGCAGAAGCGACAGGTGCTCCGACGTGTAATGGATCATGTCCGTGTCGACGGCGGAGGCGAGAAAGAGGACCCCGGGCACGAGTCCGAGGCGCGCCAGACCTGCCCCGTAAACGGAGGCAAGCAGGCTTTGCGCGGCGAGGAACCCTCCCCACACCAGGAGCAGACCGGTCAGGCGGGCATTGAAGTAGTCGAGCGGCACGCCCAAGAGGTGGGTCGGCAGGAGTGCGTAGAAATTGAGCGGCCCGGAGGTGGTGCCATCGACGGAGCGAAAGAACACCGGATCGTGCTTCAGGGTGATCGCCCCGGCGATCAACTGGCTCTCGTCGGGATTGCCGAGTTCCTGGGCGTCCAAGAGAAAGGGCCAGCGCCAGGCCAAGAGCACCCCGAAGAGCAGGGCGGCGAAAAGAGCCCGTTCAAGGCGCGGACGGGCGAGGCGCTCAGAGCTGCGGACGAGCCCCCAGACGATCCACGCCAGCCAGAGCAGCGTGGGCACGCCGGCGATCACCCAGTAGCTTGCGGGATGGGTGTCGGACCAGTGGAAAAAGGCTTTGAGCATGGCGGCGTCGAAGAGGCAGCCGTTGTGACTCGTAATGACAGCTGCCTGCGTCAAGCCCGCAGGCGTCCGTTCCTGAAAATTCAGCTCAAGCCGGGACGGCGGTCCCGGCCGGAGCCGCCGCCCCGAGGCTCACTTGATCTCGATGTTGCTCCAGACGGTCCAGTCCCACGAGTTGTTGCCGTGGGGGCCGGGCTGGATCGAGAGGTAGACGCGGCCGGCCGGGCGGTTCGACAGGTCGACGTTGAAGGCCTGCAACCCGCGGTCGTCCGCCTTCTCCTTCGGGTCCAGCAGACGCTTGAGCAGGATGGCCTGCTCCTGCCCGTTGGACCAGCGGATGATGAACTCGGCGCCGTTGGTATTGCCGCCCTCCGTGTAGGCGCCGGGCATGAAGCCGTATTTGCCGGTGATAGACGTGGCCCCACGCGGCACGTCGAAACTCATCTCACTCGGCGCGTGCAGGATCATCGCGGGTTCGCCATCGACCATCGTTTCCGACGGAGGATTCTGGGCTTCGTAGGCCCGCGGCGGGGTCTTGAACAAATTGAAGCGCTCGCGGTTCATCTCGCGGAAGAACTCCTGACCGGCGATGGTCGGTTCGAGCGTCGAGAGGCGGAAGACAGCCGTGGGTTGGTAGAACGCGCGGTCCTCCTCGGCGAGACTGACTCCCACGCGGGCCACGCGCCGTTCCGGATCGCCACCGGAGAAGTTGACGAGGCCGAGCAGATCTTCGATCAGCGGGTTGAGAATGAAGCCGGCCCGGCCCATCGGAGCCGGCAGGCGGTAGGTGCTGCGGTTGCCGTTGGTGTCCTCCACCACGAGACTCAGGACCGGCGGCTTGTAGAGGAAGGTGCGGGCGCGCCCGAGCAGGGAAGCGCGGGCGTCGATTTCGATCCAGAGGTTCTGATGGGCATGTGCACTGATGTCCCAGAGGTCGCCGATGGGCAGCGTCTGTTCGGCCAAGGGCTTCGGTGCGAAGGCCGCCGGGTCGAAGGGATCGGGACGCTTGCGCCAAAGCTGGTAGGTTTTCTCGGTGTGCACGTACTCGTAGCGGTACATGAGCAGCGCGAGGACGGCGGAGTCGTCGATCGAGGTCAGACGTCCGTCGAGCGAGTGCATCTTGACCAGCACGAAATCGGGCGCGCGGTCGCCGGCGTAGTGGTCGTAGTTAAGCCGCGCGAGGACCGGGGTGTAGACGGTGTAGCTCTGGAAGACCGGCCGCGGCTGGTAGTTGAAGCGGTTGAAGATCGCCGCCGACTGTTCGTAGCCCAGCACATCGACGGAGCGGTCGCCGATGATGGCGCGGGTCTTGGGCATGTCGCCGGAGCCGCGCTGTTCGCCCAGCCGGTCGTTGTAGCCGCTGCGCAGCTTTTCGAGGTTGAGCGCGTTGTAAACGTTGCCGAAGACGCGTCCCTGAAACACACCGAGGGTTTCGGTGATCACGCCGGACAGGGCGTTGTAGAGTCCGAACAGGCACAGCACGCCGAGCGGGGCCATGAGCCAGCGGCGCATCCACGCCATCGAGGCATCGTCCCGCAGCAGCACGGGAAACGCGGTGATCGGCAGCAAGGCGGCATAGAAGAAGCCGATCATGTGACCGTCGGCGCGCACGAAGCCGTGCTTCCAGCTGAGGTAGAGGAACGCGGCCAGCATGGCGCAGCCGGCGAAGGCGCGGGGCTTGTCGGTCTGTTTCCACAGGTGCCAGAGGATGTAGCCGGCGAGCGCCGCGCCGACCACGATGCCCTTCCACAGGGCCGGCCAACCGCCGTCGATGCCCATGGCCTCCTGGTAGCCGGAGCTGATCTGCAGGGAGTGCAGGAAGTACGCCGGCAGATTCAGCGGGTTCTGGCCGCACAACATCCAGATCAGGAGGAAACCGCCGAAGAAGGTGGCCGCATGCAGCGCCGCCTCGCGGTTCCGGCGCGCCCAGAGGCTGTGACCCACGGCGCAGAGCACGACGAAGCCGCAGAGCATGAGGTTGGTGAACTTCACCACCGCGAGCAGGGCGAGGAACCCGCCGATTGCGACCTTGGGCCAGTCGGGCTTGCCGCCGTTGCGGTGCAGGAGGGCGATGCCGAGCAGGACGATGCCGAGCATGTGCATCGCGTCCTCATACTGGGCGCCGAAGAGCAGGAAACCGAGGTAGTAGTAGAGTCGTGGATACCCGGAAAGCCTTTCGCCGAACGACATCACCACCCAGGTGAAGCCGGCGCTGACCACCAGCTGCCAGACGAGCAGCTCCCACCACATGATGCCTGCATAGGTTTTACCCATCTGGAAGCCGAGAGGGCCATAGGTGAAGACCACCTCGGTGCCGAACTGCAGGCCTTGCTGGAAAAACTGAGCCAGCGCCATGCGCCACGACGCGTCGAGGTCGATGCCCGGCTTGTAAGGGAACGAGAACATCACGGTGACCAGCAGCGCAAAAAGCAGCGCGCGGCCGTACCAGGTGCGGTGCTCAGGCCGGTCGGAAAGCGAGGGCGAGGTGGAGTCCATCGGGGCGGAGCAGAAGTGAGACCGGGAAAAGCTTCAAGCGCCGACGGAGCGCTTCGCACAGGACGAGGGGGAGGGAACGGGGAGCAGGGAGACCTGATCCTTCTTCCTTTATCCTTCTGCCTTCTTACGGCGCCCGGCGCCGCCTTACCCCTCTGTCTCCACCACCAGATCGGCCCAATAGGTCCAGTCGCTCGACGGATTGCCCGCCGGGCCCGGGGTGATGATGAACTCGATTTGACCGACGGCGCCCGCCGGCACGTCGACCGACAGGGGTTGAAGACCGCGCTCGGCCGGGATCTGGGCGGGGCGGATCAGCTTGCTAAACAGGATGTCGCGCGAGCCGTCCGGGCGCAGCAGGTTGACCTGAAACTCGGCGCCGTCCGACGGGTGCGGGTTGTCCGCAGCGTGGGCCTGGGGCCGCAGGCCGAACTTGCCGCGAATGACCCGGGCACCGGCGGGAAGGTCGTAGGTGATCGTCGACGGAGCGTGGGCAAAGAACATCAGGCGTCCCTCGTCGTCTTCCACGTTGGCGCCGAAGGCGGCGCGGATGCTGGTGGGCGGCGTGCTCCGCGCCAGTTGGGGCAGCGCAAACGCGGCCAGCTGCTCGGGCTGCATCGTCGTGGCGTCCACCGTCACGACCTGGGGATCGCCCAGGCGAACCTGCCCTTGGGCATCCGTGGCCCGGGCCATCAGCGTGTGCTGGCCAGTGCCGAGCCGGTCGAAGGGCACCGGGATGCGCACGGTCATCCGATCGGTCGGGGCGAAACTCACTGCGGTCAACACCTGGTCCCCGTGCAGCAGTTCCAGCCGTTGCAGGCGTCCGGTCGTGCTGCGCCCGAGTAGGGTGAAGACGGTCGGTTTCGGGTCCGTGCTCGCCGGTCCCATCAGCAGCGGCAGTTCGAGTCCGCCCGGCGTCTCCCCGCCGTCGAGGGCGAGCGGTTCGGCGCGAAAGGCATCCGTGATGAGGTAGACGCCGAAGCCCTGGTGGAGGAACTGCTCCGGTTCGACCATCAGGTAATGGCGGCCCACGAAATCACGCAGCGCCGGGAATTTGACCAGCGGGTACTTGTCCCAGGAGCGGTTGGGGCCTTCGCTCGCGTCGATCAGGAAGGCCGGCCGGTGCTTCGTGAGGTCGGCGAGCAAGGTGTCCATCGCGCCGGGCACAATGGCATAGGCCGTGTCGATGGTCGGATCCGTGTTCGTCCACGGAATGAGTCCGCTCACGAACGAGCTGTAGATGTAACGCGACGCGGCGCGCCGGTCGGCGAAGAGGTAGGCGTCGGGATGGTAGCCCCAGACGAACATCGACTCATGCGCGTAACTGTGGTCGCGCACAAACTCGGCCGCGCGAAGCGACGGATCGACCGATTGCGTGCGGTGCCGAGCCACCCAGGTGACGTGCGCCCCCCAGGCGATCACGGCGACGAGGATCACGGCGCTCGCCGCGCGCCAGCCTCGGGCCAGACCGGCCCGCGCCGTCGCGTGACTCAGGACGGCGAGGGTCCATCCGCCAGCGAGGCAGAGCGGCGGGAGCGCCTGGATGTAGTAATGCTCGAACGAGCGCCCGCTCGACGCGGCGGCGGCCAGCGCCGTGGCCGTCCAGAGCAGCAGGTGCAGACGCGGGGCATTGCCTTCCCTGTGGCCGGGAGCCGGCTGGCGTTGCACGAGCCGGACGAGAAACGCCCCCAGGCCCACCGCGATGGCCAGGCCGACCAGCGGATAGCTGCGGGCGAGCAACGTGAACGGATACCAGAAGATGTCGATGCGGTCGTGGAGCGTGATCTCGGGGCCGTAGTAGGTGAGATTGTAGGTGAAAGTGTAGAACAGGTAGTCGCGGAGTGCGCCGTGCAGCGCGAAGTACCCCACCGACACCAGCACCGGCGCGGCGAATCCCGCCACGAGCAAGGCCCAGCGCCAGAGCAGCGTGCGTCCGCCGTTCGTTGCGCCGCGCGCGAGCCACGCCAGCAGGAGTCCGGCGGCACCGAGGTCGAGCAGGGCCGGTTGCTTCGAGAGAAAGGCGAGCCCGTAGAGGGCTCCGGCACCCATCAACGCGCCCACCCCGGGCGAAGGCAGCGCACGCCAAAGCACGAGGGCGGCGGCGCTGGTGAAGAAGGCGACGAGCCACTCGGTGTTGAAGGCGAACGCGTCCCCGTGCCACATCATGCCGGTGGAGAGCACGGCGTAGAGCACCGCCGCCCAGATCCCGGTGGCGAGCCCGTCGACGCGCCGTCCGAGGCGGCCGATTACCAGAGCGGTGAGGGCAATGAGGAGGGCCGTGAAGGCATGCAACGCTCCGATGTTCCCTTCGCCGAAAACGCGATACAGCCAGGCGACGAGGTAATACGAGAGCGGCGTACGCTGGTCGATCGCGTCGCGGTAGAGCACGCCGCCGTCATTGAGGATCCGGGCGACGGCGGAATGGATGGCTTCGTCAACATTCCAGACGCGGAAGTCAAACGATGGCCAGCGCAGCCACACCACACCGGTCACCAGCAGCAGGGCACCGAGCCAGAGCAGGCGGGTGGTTGGTCGTGGGGAAGGATCCATGGCGTCAGATATCGGCGTCGGCCCTCGTGACCGCGGAACCGGCACTTAGGTTCAAAGAAACTCAGGCGTGCTCCAGCAGGTCCAGTCGCGCCGCGCGCTGGGACCGGTCTGGGTGGAAAAGATCACCGTGGCATCGGGCCCAAGGCCCTCGGGCAGCTTGCCCTCGAACTTTTGCACGCCGCGATCCTCCTCCCGCTGATACGGGTCGAGGTGTCGTTCGAACAGGAGGGTGCGTTCGCCGTTGGCGAGGAGCTCGATCCGGAAAACCGCGCCGTCGGTCGGCTCGGTGGTGTTGGCGTACGCGTCCGACGGGAATCCGTAGTAGATCTGCACTCGCCCGGCATATTGCGGTACCATGGTGCTCATCGAACCGGGCGCATGGATGAGCGACATGGGGATGTCGTCGATCTTGCGGTCATGCACGTCGAACTCCGTCGTGATCACGACCTTCTCCGTCGCGAAGCGGGTGGGGCGCTGACGACGGAACACCGTGAACGTTGCGTCGTGCTCGAGGTACTTGCGTCCGTTGACGTCGATCTGCGCGATATCCTCAAGCCGGGTGAAGACCTGCACGGGCACGAAGACGCCGTCCAGCAGGTCCTCGCTTTTGCGGCGGATGCGCTCGACTTCGTTGGGGCGCAACACGAGCCACTTGGGATTCAGCTCGCGGATCACGTCGCCCCAGTCCGTTCCGACTTTGCGGATCGCCTCGACCGACTCGCGCGAGGACATGCCCGGGAAATCGTGGGTGCGCAGGCCGGAGAAGAAGCCGATGTAGCCGAGCGGTTCCATGAAGACCGAGTCGTTGGGTTCGGCCCGCGCCTTCAGCCACTCGCCAATCTTCCGCCGGTTGCCGTCTTCGATCACCGTCTGCTGCACCTTGGCCTGACGACCGACCTGATAGAGCATCCACGAGGCGCCCACCAAGGCCAACGTGGCGACGGTGAGGGAACCGCGGCGGATGATCCGCGACCAGCCGGCGTCGGGCCCCTGCATGCGACGGCGCTCGCTGTAGGTCCACAGCTGCGCAAAGAGCCCGCCGTAGGCGATGAAGGCCAGCAACGCCGTGCTCGGGATGTACCACGGGAAAGGAAAGTACGGGAAGAACGACAGGTAAGCGTGCGCACCGCAGAACGTGAACGAGGCCACGCGCGTCTCGGTGCGGATGCCCGGGATCAGCCACAGGTAGTAGCACACGCCCGCGAACACCTTCGCCGGCCAGATGACCGCCGCGGGCCAGTACGGAAACATGTAGTACGACGGCAGGAACGTCGCCTCAAGCGAGGTGTAACTTTCCCCGGGCTGGAAGGGCAGGAGGGCGGTTTCCTTGAAAAACGTCACGAGCGAGTGCGCGGCGCTGATCCCACCCTTGGCCGTGATGGTGTGCGGAATCGGCGTGCCGTAGTAGGCAAACGCGAACAGCAGCCACGGCAGATACAGCGCGGTGGTGAGCAAACCCGCCTCGAAGTAGAGCTGCAGCAAGGGCCGGCGACGGGCGCCGGTAAGCTCGGGTTGATTGAAGATCCACGTGCCGGCGGCGATCAGACCCACGTAGATGAAGCTGTCGGGCCGCGTCCACATCAGCCCGGCCCACGCCACGCCGAGGTGCACCCACTGGCGTTTGCCCGGCGAGAAGAGCGCCAGCAGGGTGTAGGCGAGGAAGAACAGCATGAAGGCGGTCTCCATGCCGTTGATGGTGAAATCGACCGACTTCGCGTCGGTGATCAGCCAGAGGGCGGGCAGCAGCGCGGCCAGCGGCGCGTACCCGAACCTGCGGCCCAGCGCGAGCAACAGCACCGCCGCCCCACCGAAGGCGGCCGCGCTCATCAGGCGGAAGATCCATAGCGCCGCGTCGTCGGAGCTGTTGAACGTCAGCAGCGACGCCGCGGCCGGTAGCAGCACGCCGAGCGGCGACGTGAAGGTATGGAGCTTTTCGCCCGGCGTGAAGACGAGCCCGTGACCGGTCGCCAGGTTCTTACTCGTCCGGTACGTGATGTAGTAATCCTCCCAGACGTGCTGGGTGACCCACGCGAAGGCCAGCGCTGCAAAGCAGGCGCCAAAGAACACGAGACGGACGTACGGAAGGCTGCGCAGATTGACCATGAGGACCCGGCGAAGGTACGGGCACGCCATTTTCGAAAGCAAGTGTGGACCCGGCGGCCCGGGAAATCGCTTGCCGGGGGTGAGTCGGGGTCCACGCTGCGACTGCTTGCTCTTGCACCGTATCCTTTTTGGCGGACGGGCGGTACGCGGCCGCTGGATCTGGCTGACCGCGGCCCTCGCCGTGGCGTCGCTCCTTCCGTGGATGCGCAACCACGGCTTCTTGGACGATCTCTACGATTACGGGCTGGTCATGTCTGGAGTGGGCAGGATCGCCGAGGGCGAACGACCCTATCGCGATTTCGTCACGCCGATCCAGACGGGCGTGTTTCTCGTCAACGGCGCGGCCGAGATGGTCTTCGGTTCCACCTACCGCGGGATGACGCGGGGCGCCCTGGTCCTGACCGCGTTGAGTTTTCTCGCCATGGTCGCGGTGCTCGCCCGCGGCTTCGGCGTCGGTGCCGCCGTTCTGCTCGGGGCGGCGCTCACGTGGCTGACCCATGCGCAGCACACGATCATCTGGTACAACGCGACGGGAGTCCTGCTGCTTGCCCTGGTGGCCTGGTCCGGGGCGATGGCCCCGGTCTGGCGGCGCGAGGACCGCGGGTGGAACCTGCTGATGGCGGCGGCACTCGTGGCCGGCGGGGCCAACAAAATCAGTTTCCAACTCATCGCCGTCGCGTTTGCACTCGGCTGGGCGTGGCGGGCGGGGTTGCGTGGACGCGCCAACGGGCGCGAGGTCGCGGTGTCCATGGGCATGATTCTCGCCTGTGGCGTCCTGGTGCCGGCGGTGTTGGAAATGCTCTGGACGGGCGCGGGTCCGGGAGCGTGGTGGCACAACGTGGTCTCACTTCCGGCCGGCGGACGCTCGGGCGACCTGCCGTCGGTGCTGAAGTTGGAATTTTTCCTCTCTCACCAGCACAACTACTACGGCCGGTTGGCGGTGCCGTTCGTCGGCCTCGTGGGCGTCGTACTCACCCTGGCCGTGGTGGGGGTGGGTTGGCTGCGCATGCCGACGCGCGACTCCCGGCTCGATTGCGCGTTGCTGGCCGCGGCGGCACTGCTGGCGCTCGGAGGCGGGATCGGCCTGCTCGCGACCAATCAGGACATCGCCTACGTTTCGCTGGCCGGATGGCTCGTGCTGCTCATTGCCCTTTGGATGGGCTTCGACCTTGGTGACGACGGTTGGGCGCGGGCCGTCCTCGTTGGCCCGTTGATGGTTCTCGGGGTGCTGGCGTGGCAGGCGGCGTGGTCCGGTCAGCGCGCCCTCTGGGGATATTCCACGGCGGCCCGCGCCGACTATGTCGACGGCGGTTCCGTCCATCCCGACTTCGCCTACCTGCGTGGCACGCGCGTGCCGCCGGAACTGGCGCGGTCGTTGGGTGGGCTGGTGTCGTGGCGCGCGGGTTTGCCGGCCGCGGACCGGGAATCCGTCTTCTACGGCGGCGGCACCGAATGGCTGGAGCGGGTCTGGCCGGCAACCAAGGTACCCGGCATGCCGCTCTGGTTCGCCTTCGGCACGAACTTTGGTGCGGCGGAACAATCCGCCCTCGACCGCGCCCTCGGGCCGGAGGGCGTCTACCGTCACGCCTTGGTCTCGATTGCGCGCGACGTGTGGTTTGGCGGCACGATCAATGTCCTCGAACGCGGCTACGCGCGTCAGTTGGTCGGACCCGTGATCTACGCCTACTCGCGCGTCGTGTCCGAGGGCGTGTCCGTGCATCCGCTCGAGTTCATCGCCGACCACGGCGGCAATCTCGATTCCAACCTGCTCGCCTCCACCATGGGCTCGCGGCTTGCGTCGGGCGGGCGGCAGTTCCTTGGCGTCACCACCGGCCGGGGCGAGATGACCTTGCTCGCGCCCAGCTATCGCCTGCGGGGCGAGGCCGTGCTCACCCGCGCGGCGGGCACGCCTGATGGCGACCTTGCCGCCGATTTCACCATCGTCGCCCTGCGCGATCCGGAGCCGCCGATCGACCTCTGGATCCAGCGCCTTACCTTGCCGGCCGGACAGCCCGAAGTCTTCGTGCCCTACGAGATTGGCGGCGGTGGCATGCCTGTGCGGTTCTCCGTGACGATCCTGCCCGGCAGTGCCGACCGCCTCGTGGCTGGCTGGCGGAATCCGACCCTGCAGCACGCGATGGAAACCTCGGCCGAGCCGCCGCGCCTGCATCACACCACGCTCGATTTTCTCGAACTCGATGCGGCGGCCCAGGCCGCCGTTCTGCCTGGCGACTGGCGGCCGCGCCGCATGATCGCGCGGGGCGGCACACTCACGCCGGACGGACTCGTGCTGGTGCCCGGGGGCGAACTCTGGGTTCGACCGGAACGTCCGGTGGGCGCGTTTGCCGGCACCGCCCGGCTGGCCGATCCGGGCGATTCGCGCGAACCGCCCCTGGTCCGAGCGTTTTATTACAAGGGCGGCCGGCTGGAGCTGACGTCGCAGGCCGGCACGGGAGAGGAAGGCCGGTTGGAATTTCGCGTCTGGTCGGCGGAGCCGGATGGCTGGCTCGTGCTGAGCGTGGATCCGAATCCCCGCGCCGCACCGCTGCTCTTCAAGGTGACCGAGGTGCGCGAGTAGACCGGGCCTATCCGCCGACCAGCACGGCCTCCTGTGCCAGCGCCACGTGGTGCGGCAGGACCTTCGCGTAGTCGTAGTAGCGCAGGACCTTCGAGTAGGCCGTCGGCGCGAGGGACTTGCCGCTCCGCTCCTTGGCGAGGCAGGTCCACATCATGCGCGATAGGCCTTCGACTTCACCGGGCTTCACCAGATAGCCGTCCTGCCGTTGTCCGATCAGATCGACGATGCCGTGGGTGTCGGTCGAGACGATCGGCGTGCGAAACGCCATCGCCTCCATCACCACGCGAGGGAACGATTCCTCGTAACTGGTGCAGACGAACATGTCCGCCAGCACGAAGAAATCGAAGACCTCGCGCGTCTCAGGGATCAGCGTGAGGTTCTTCAACCCGAGCCGGGCGATGTCGCGGTTGAGCAAGTCGAGGAAGATGCCGGGGCGGGCGCCCACGAGCACGAAGCGGAACTTTGCCCGCGCGCCATGGTGATGGTTGAAGTGGTCGATCGCCCGAATGAAGGTGTGCTGGCCCTTGCGTTCGCAGACCGTGCCGATGTTCGCGATCACCACCTCGTCGTCGGCGAACCCATGCTTGCGGCGCAGCTCGGCGCGCGTGTGGCTGCGCCGGAAGGCCTCGATCGCATCGAGTTGGATCCAACTCGGCACGAGCCGGAAATTGCCGTGCAGGTTGTCATCCTCGTAGTAGGCGCGCGTGGCCGGACAGAGAAAAAACGCGCGGGTGACGGTGTGGAAGGCCGCATGCACGAGCGGATGCAGGTGCAGGCGCATCATGTTCTCGAAGAAGCGGAAAATCGATGTGCTCTCGTGAATGTAGAACACCGAGGGCTTGCCGGCGCGCCGGGCAAGGTGCACCCCCCAGAAGCTCACCAGGGTGTTGCACACCACGAGGTCCACGCCGTTCCAGTCAATGCGCTGCCCGACAGCGGCCACCGCAGTGTGAAACGCCTCTTCCGTCTCCGCCGAGAAGATCGGTTCGGAGTCGATCACCGTGATCGGCGCCCCGAGGGCCTCGTACGACGAGCGCAGCGGACCATCGCGCGAGGCGAGGACCTGAACGTCGAAACCCGCCTCGCGCGCCATGTAGGTCGCGTACTCGAGAAGGAAGAGCGGGGCGCCCTCGAGGTTGAGGTTGTGCGTGAGCAGCAGCAGGCGGAGCCGTCCCGCCCGTTCCGGTCGGGCGTGGTGCGCCCCGCGGCAGCGCACTGCGCCGCCCTCGAGCTGCACCTGCGGATTCAGGTAACGGTCCGCGTACGAAGGGTAGCGCCGGAGGAAGGCGATGTGTTCGGCCTCGTCGAACGTGACACCGCGCGTCGCGCTGCCCCAGTGCATCAGTTTGGCCTGGGGCGTGTAGATCACCCTCCGGCCGGCGGCCCGCACACGCAGGCAGTAGTCGACGTCATTGAACGCAACCCCGAGCTCGCGTTCGTCGAAGCCTCCCAGCTGGCGGTAGAGGTCCGTGCGCGTGAGCAGGCAGGCGCCCGTGACGGCGGAGACCTCGCGCGCGGCGGAGTGCCAGACGACGTCGGGGACGGCCTGCTCCGCGACCTTGGCGTAGGGGGTGTCGGCCAGACCGCCGTGTGGACCGATCACGATGCCGGTGTGATTCAGGGTTTTGTCCGGATAGACCAGCTTGGCCCCGACCACGCCCACGTCGGGCTGGGTGAACCAACCGACCATCTCCTCCAGCCAGCCGCGTTCGAGCGCGTTGACGTCGTTGTTGAGGTGCAGCACGAGCGGCGTGTCGAGGTGCGGCAGGGCGAGGTTGACGAGGTGCGAGTAGTTGAACGGCGCGCTGCGGTCGGTCGGGCGCACCACCGTGCAAAGCAGGTCGTTGCGCCGTTGGATCGCCTCGAGGTAGCGGACCGCGTCCGTGTCGCGCGAGTGGTCGTCGACGATGAGCAGCTTCACGTAGCGCCAGTCGACCGTCTCATCGAGCAGCTCCACGCATTCCTGGAGAAGATGGAGGCGGTCGCGGGTCGGGATGACGATCGTGACCTGCAACCGGGAAAGGATCGTGCGGTCCCAACGCAGCTGGTGATAGCGCAGGCGGCGATGGTGGGCCGTTTCGGGCAGGAAGGGTGCGGCGGACCAGGCCCGACGCGACATTGTATCCA
This sequence comes from uncultured Opitutus sp., assembly GCA_964476565.1. Lineage (GTDB taxonomy): Bacteria > Verrucomicrobiota > Verrucomicrobiia > Opitutales > Opitutaceae > CAMAXB01. The sequence continues at coordinate 63,452 of CAYZBG010000010.1, read as the reverse complement.
CCAGGGCAAGACGTGCCTGCTCGACCGAGGGGTGAGCGAGGTCGATTGTCGCCGGCACGGAGGCGCGGGCATGGTGGCAGACGAGCGGGATGTGCGCGACCTGCGCGTCCTCGAGCGTGTCGCCGAGGCGGAGCAGCAGATCGAACCAGGGTACGTGCTCCGTTCCAGGCCGGAACGAACCGCGGGCGAGGAAGGTGTCGCGCCGCACGACGCTGAGCAGGCCGGGATACAGGCCAGAGAGCGCGAGTGCCGGGCTCCAGGCGGGCTTGAACACCGGGTCGCTGCGCCGTCCTTCGTCGTCCATCCGATCCTCGTCGGTGTACACGAGTTCGAGGTCCGGATTGCGGTCGATGCGTCCGGCGACTTCGAGCAGGGCATCGGAGGGGAGGCGCGAGTGGCCAGGCAATAGCGTCAGATGGGACGCGGCGCTTTGGTGGGCGGCGGCATTGAGGGCGCGCACGACATCCTCCGGGCCGGCGATGGGCTCGGTCTTGAAGCGCGGATCGCCCGGGCGAGGGGCGGCGGCGCCGACGAACCAGGCTTCCCAGTGAGGATACAGTTGGGATTCGAGGGAGCGGGCGAGATCCTCACGCTGCGCCGGAGTGCTGTCGCGGGCATCGACCAGCACGGCGAAGCGCGGCCCCGTACGCAGGTCAGCCGCCGCCTGTTCGAGGATGCGCTGCAGCGGAGGCGTGAGGGTGTTGGTGCGCACCCACGCGGCGTAAGGGTCTTCGTGCCCACGGGCGGCCTGTTCGAGCGCGAGGGGCGAGGGGGCATCGCGCCGGAAATTGTCCCGGGCGAGCCGGCACTGGCGCCAGAACTCCGTCAGCGATCCCAGGCGGATCCGGCGGCGGCGACAGGCGGTGACGAAGAGCTGCACCGCGGCAAAAAAGGTCGAGGCACGGTACGGGGGCAGCGGACGTTCGAGCCGGTTGCAACTGCGCTGGAGAAAGCGCCGGGCGAAGACGAGGTGACGCGAGCCGTCCTCGAGTTCGGCAAAAATCTTCACCACGACCGGGTCCGGCGCGTGCTCGTCCAGGTCGGCCATGCCGAAGAACTGGGGAAACGCGGCGTTGGGCGCATCGGGGAACATCGCCGTGGCCTCGCCGCGCGGACGGTCGCCGTAGTCGAGTTCGTTCTCCACCAAGGGGTGCGTGCTCGCAAGCAGGCGGACGATCCGCTTCTCGCGGTGCAGGATCCAGCCGACGATCCACTTCTTGCCGAACTGCGAGCCGCTGTAACCCAGCGGATTCTCCAGGGCCCCGAAGAAGGGAGGATTGGGCAGCGTATCGAGCGTCTTGGCCCCGATCTCCATCGCCAGCCCTTCGGCGACACCGGACAAATCCTGGCCGGGCCGGGCGCGCATCTCCTGCAGCAGGCGCTCGAGCTGGATGGCCACGAGGTTCGTGCGCAACTTGGTCCCGCGGCGCGGACCGGCCTTGACCTTGATCGGGGCGCGAAAGATCTCGACCCAGTGGTTGCCGGCGTCGAGCAGTTCGAGCCGCAGCACCTTGGCTCCCGGCGGCGGTTTCACCTGCAACACGAAGCCGGCGTGCGGCAATCCGACGTACCCGCGGTGGGTCCGCTCCGCGTGTTCGTGCGGCAGCCCGAGCAGGCCGAGGTAGGGGATGTCGTCGATCACCGCCCGGATGTCGGAGAACACCGCGCCCGTCTTCGAAAGGAACCAGCCGCTGATCCAGACGGGTTTGCCGTCAAACACCCATTCGCGGGGCTCCTCGACATCGAAGATGTAGGCGTCGTTTTCGTTCATGCAGGCGGACCGGGCTTGTAGGAGGGCGGACGGGCCGCCGCAAGGGGCGAATCAGCGCCGATGTACCGTCGCTTCAAGGGTATCGATCCAGCTGGGCAACAGCCGCGCCGGGTTGCGGTGGGCCATGACGAAGACGTGCGCGGCCGCCACCCGGCGGGAGGCCGCTTCCGGGTTGAGCACGAGATCGATCAACGCGTCGGCGGCATCGGAGGGCGAACCCAGTTCGGCGGGGGCCACGAACGGCGCCGGCAGCAGGGTCGCGAGCGAGGGGGTGGGATCCGCGACGATCGGCACGGCCAGCGCGGCCGCATCGAAGAGCGGACGAAACCCCGTGGCGTGTTTGTGCAAATCGAGCACGGCATCGGCCGCTGCCACCCAGGTGCTCCGCGACCCGGCGAGGTCGGTCGTCTCCGATGGTGGCGCCTCCGCGTCCGGGGTCAGCAAATGGAGATGTCCGTTTGCCCCGATCAGACCGAGATGCCAGCGGGTGAGGCGGGCTTCACTCAACGCCGCGCGGATGGCCTGCAACAGACCGAGCAGAGCCTTCTCGTCGGTCGACTCGGTGGCAAAGGCCAGCGCGAGCCGATCGTCCGCGCTCAGCCCCAGGGCGCTGCGCACCTCCGCCCGGCGGTCCGGTGAGGCGTACGGATCAAACCACGCCCGGGCGTCCTGGGTCTCCACCCAGAGCGGCCACCCGTGGCGGCCAGCGAGCGGCGCGACCCACGTCTGGGCAGCGCCGAAGGCCACGGCGGCATCTTGCGCCGTCCCCCAGACCTGACGGACCAAGCCGGCGGCGTCCGCAGGCTGATCGACCACTTGCACTGGAATAGCGGCGCGTTCGAGGTGGGTGCGAAGGGGACCGTCCGCCCCGCTCACCACGCGGGCAAACCAGCGGCCGTGGGCGTGCAGATGGCGGGCAAGATCGAAGGCCCGCAACGTGAGGTCGTCCGGCTGCAGGCCGGCAGTAAAGAGCAGCATGCGCCGCGGGCGTCCCGAGGGCAGGTCGGGCAAGGCACCGGCTGCGGCGGAAGGCGAGGGCGGGGGCGAAGAGGGCGTCATGACCGCAGAACCTCCAGGATCAGGGCCACGTGGCGCGGAAGCGAGACCCGCTCGTCGTGGCGCGCCGCCACGCGGGCACCGGCCCGTTCGGCGCGGGTCCGGTCGCCGCGGGCCAGGGCGGCGAGAGCTGCGCGCAGGGCGGCGGCGAGGTGGTAATGGTCGCCCGCCTCCGTCAGCCACGCTTCGCGTCCCGTCACGATCTCGGGAATGCCGTTCACGTCCGTCGTGACGATCGGCGTGCCAAAGCAGGCGGCTTCGAGCAGGACGCGCGGTGAAGACTCCTCGAAACTGGTGCAGACCAGCAGGTCGGCCAGACGGTGAAAATCGAAGTTCTCCCGGGTCTCACCCACGATGCGGATCCGTCGCAGGCCTGCCGCGTCGATCTGTGCCCGGATCTCGGCGAGGAAGGCGTCTTCGCGTGCGCCGACGAGCAGGAACTCAACCGGGGGCGCGTCCGCCTGGGCGGCGAGTTCTGCTTCGAGCAGGCGCACGGCCTGCACGAACACGTGCTGGCCCTTGCGTTCGCAAACGGTGCCGAGATTCAGCACCACGACGCTGTCGGTCGGCAGGCCGTGTTTGCGCCGGAGCTCGGCCTTGGCGTGCGCGGCGGCAAAACGCCGGATGGCGGCGGCATCGAGCCAGCTCGGCAGCACGCGGAAGTGTCCGCCGTCGAGGTGGGCAAAGATCTGCCGCGACGCGTCGGCGGTGAACACCACCCGGCGCGCCTGGCGAAACGCGTCCTCCACCCAGGGATACAGGGCAGGGGCGAGCAGCGGCGCGAAAAGCCGTTCGATCGGCGCGCTCTCGTGCACATACATCACCGCCGGCCTCCCGGCCTCCTTCGCCAGGTGCACTGCCCAGAAGGAGACCATCGTGTTGGCGATCACCAGGTCGTAGGCGGCCACGTCGAGCCCGGCCGCCGCCTCGCGCAGGCGCGCGTTGAAGGTCGGCGCGTCGGCCGCAGCGAAGGCCGGGCCGAGCGGTAGAATCTGCACCGTCATGCCAGCCTCCTCGAAGAGCCGACGCATGGGGCCTTCGGTGGGGGAAATCACGTGCAGGCGGGCCCCCGTCTCACGGCCGAAGAAATGCATCAACTCCAACACCAGTCGCGGCGCACCTTCGAAATTGAGATTGTGCGTCGCGATGAGCACCCGCGGCGGCGGCCCGTCGCGCCGGAGCCGAGGGACTCGGGCCGATGCCGGTGCCGGACGGGCGCAGACGTCGCCGAGGCGGGCGCGCAGGGCCGGCCACGCGCCGGTGGTCGAGAGTCCGAGGTCGCGCGCGGCAGCGTGCAGCGCCCAGGCTGCCCGCCACGCCTGCCAGCGTGTCCCGGCCGGCCGCGGACGGATGAAGCCGGGCGGAAGCTGCGGCACGAAGCGCTGGGCGAAGACCAGATGGCGTTCGCCGTGGTCGAGTTCGGCGAAAAGCCGGAGCTGCACCGGCACGGCGAGGCCTGAGGGCAGATCCACCTGCGCGCAGAACGCGACGTCGGTGCGGCCGGCGAGTTCGGGAAACTCCGCACCGAGATCGGAGCGGGTCTGCCCATAAGCCACGGGAACCTCCCGCAAGGGATCGAGCACGGCCGTAAGCCGCCGGATCGTGGCCGTGCGGTGCGCGAGCCAGCCCGTGATGGACAGCCGGCCGTGCCGCACGCGACCCGTCGCGCGCGGTTCCTCGAGGGCGCCGACGAAAGGGGGATTGGGCAGCGAATCGAGCGGCGTGACCAGCCGGGCGGCCAGCGCCTCGAGGGCGAGCCGTGCCCACGGCGTATCCGGATGGCGGAGACGCGCGCGAATCAGGTCCGGCAGGGCGTCGTCGATCAGAGCCGTGAGCGGAGGTGGGACCGGGGCGACCTCGGCTCCGGGATCGACGGTGATCTTCGTGGAGAACAGGTCGTGCCAGACACCGTCCAGGTCCCGGGCTTCGATCCGCAGAGTGGTCGCCCCCGCCTGTGGTCGGAGCAGGAAGGAGAACCCGGCGTAAGGCGGGCACGACGGCCCCGGCAAGGTTTCGTCCAGACCCGGACGGGGCAGGCCGTGAAGCCCAAGAAAGGGACGCTGGTCGATCCATGCGCGCAGGTCAGACACCGCCTGGCCGGAGGGGGCCCAGACCCAGCCCGCGATCCACGACGCACCGGCCGGAAAACGCCAGTCCGCCGGATGAACCTCAACGGCGAACTGCCAGCCCGCGGCGGTGGTGGGGAGGGTGGACATGGGGGCGGGGGAGTAGCGAGTAGTGGGTAGCGGGTAGGCTGATTGGTTGTCTGCCCTCTTTCTCTTGCTCTTTCTCCCTTTCAGATGGCGCTGGAGGTGCGGTCATCGTGCGGCGACCTGCGCCGCCAGGGCCGCGTGGCGCGGGAGCAGGGTCTTGGCGTCGAACTCGCCCACGCGGGCGCGGGCGGCGGCGCCAAGCGCAGACCCGGCCGCGGGATCGGCGAGCAGGCGGGCGAGCCCGGCGGCGAGGGCGGCGCTGTCGCCAGGCGGAACGAGGACCGCCTCCTGATCGGCGCGCACCATTTCCGGGATGCCGTGTACGTTCGTGCTGAGGATCGGCAGTCCAAACCCCATCGCCTCGAGCACGACGCGCGGGAAGGATTCCTCGTAACTGCTGCACGCGTAGAGATCGGCGGCGCCGTAGTAATCAAACGGTGCCGGCGTCTCCGGCACGAGGCGCAGGTTTGGGCGGTTCAGGGTGCCGAGCAGGTCGTCCATCTCGCGGTCGAAACGGGTGGACCGCGCGCCGATCATCACGAACTCGGCGCGGGCCGCCAGCTCGGGATGCTGGCGCCACAGCAGGTCGACCGCGCGGGCAAAGATGTGCTGGCCCTTGCGTTCGCAGACCGTGCCCGGATTGATCACCAGCCGGGTGCCGGGGGCGAGGTGCAACTTGGCGCGCAACGCCGCCCGCGGGTGGTCGGCGCGGTGCCGGTCGAGTTTGCCCAGATCGATCCAGCCCGGATTGAGGCTGTGATTGGCGCGCGTGAGCAACGGACGGTAGTAGTGCCGCGTCGACTCGGTGAGGAACGACACATGCGACGCGAGGGCGAAGGTCTGCTTGATCACCGGCAGGAGCGACGGCGCGCAGTGCCCGAGATAGAAACAGTCGGGCGTGGTGCTCTCGTGGATGTAGAGCAGGCTCGGGCGTCCGGCGGCCCGGGCGAGGTGCACGCCCCAGTAGGCGGACAACGTATTCGCCACCACGAGGTCGGCGGCGCGCAGGTCCACCTGCCGGCCGAGGACGGCGAGTTCACGGCGCAGGGCGCCGGCGTTCGCGGCGGACTGAAGCGGGCCGACCGAGATGACCTGAACCGTGGCGCCCAAAGCCTCGTAGCGCGTCCGCAGGGGTCCCTCGGCGGCACTGATCACCTGCAGGGTGCTGCCCTGGCGGATCAGATGCTCCGCGTACTCGACGAGAAACAGCGGCGCGCCCTCGTAGTTGAGATTGTGCGTGATGAGGGTGACGCGCTTCGGCACGTTGTGGGTCGGCGCCGTCATCGCCGCTGACCGATCGGTGGCGGGGGCGCGTCGCGGCAGGCGCCGGATCCGGTAATCGGTCCAGTCTTCGCGGAGGGCCCGGTAGAAGGCCCGGTCGCGCGGCACGGCGAACCCGCGGGCTCGGCACGCCGCCTCAAGCGCGCGGGCGGCCTGCCAGAAGGTCGGCAGACTGCCGGCCACGTACGGCACCTTGTTCTGCTCGGCGTCGTAGACGTGGTTGCGCTGCACGTGGCAGAGCGTCCACTCGCCCTCGTCGAGCTCCGCATAGAGTCGCACGCTGACCGGCTGCGGCAACTGGGCGGGCACGTCGATAAATCCGTGGATGCCGCTGAAGCGCGCGTTGGGCTGATCCGGATGCAGGCCCGCGACGTACGGGCGCTCGCCGCCCATTTCCAGCGTCTGCCAGGCCTGCAGGTCGACCGTTGCCGCCACCTGCCGGATGCGGCGTGTCTCGTGAAAGATCCAGCCTTCCACGATCATGCGGCCGAAGTCGGCGCGCAGCAGGAGCGGCGGGTGGTGCAGATGACCGTGGAAGGGCACGGCGGAGAAGCGCGTCACGAACGGATACGGCAGGCACGCGGCGACCTCCTGCGCGGCCTGGGTGAGCGGGAGCTCCCGGGCGCGCTGCAACGTTAGCCGCAGGGCGCGCGAGAACTCATGCGGGTTGACGATCCCGGAGCGCGGCAGCGGCTCGAACGGGTTGTCGATGGCGTAAAGGACCTGCGTGATGAGCGGGCGCCATTCGCCGGTGATGAAGCAGGCGTCGAATTCGAGGCGGTTTTCCCCGGCCGCGAGTTCGATTTCCGCTTCGAACCCAGCCAGCAGGAACGGCTCGCGCGCCCCGAAGTGCCGGGCCAGATCGGTGCGCGGATGGCCATGAAACACGGGGAATATCCGGTTCCCGAGACGCAGGCGCAGGTCAGTGATGACGAGGCCGGGCTTGGCCACCACCCAGCCTTGGATCAGGCGCGGCCCGGCGGGCACGGTCGATTCGTTGGCCGGTTGGTCCAGAAAGAAGGTGGCGAGCGGCGTTTCCTGCATGAAGGCGTGAAACGGCGCACGATTGCGGGCCGGCCCCGCGATGTAAAGACGCGCGGCGTGGGCCGTTGGCCCAGCCCGGGAAAGCCGGCCGTTTCGCCGCCCCAAAAACACTGTTGGCAAGGGCTCGCGGCACCGTCTTGTTTCCCGGCATGACTGAACCTTCCCCCGCGACGGCAACCGGACGCACAGAGCGCCGCCTGGCGTTCTGGGTGCTGTGTGTCGCCGTTCTCTTTCACCTGTGGACCATGACCCTCGGGTGGACGAGTGCCAACCTGCCGGGCAACGAGTTTCGTCAGGCGCAGACCGCGATCTCGGCGTATCACATCCAGAAGGACAACGACTTCTCGCTCGCGTACCCCACACCCGTCCTGGGCAAACCGTGGTCGATCCCAATGGAGTTCCCGCTCTATCAGTGGTCGGCAGTCTGGGTGAGCAACGCCACCGGGCTCGGCCTCGTGCAGGCGGGCCGGTTGGTCAGCATCGTCTGTTTCTACCTCACGCTTCCGGCGCTGTACCTGCTGCTCGGACTCGGCGGCCTGCCGGCCGGCCGGCGCTGGCTTGCGCTGGCCTTCGTGCTGACGTGCCCGCTCTACACGATCTATACGCGCTCGTTCATGATCGAGACCATGGCGCTGATGTTCTCGGTCTGGTTTCTTTTCGGGTACATCCGTGCGGTCGAACGGCGCAGAGCGGGTTGGCTTGGGCTGGCCCTGGTGGCGGGGACGTTGGCGGGTCTGGTCAAGATCACCACGTTCATGTTTGTGCTCCTGCCGGCCTTTGGCTGGACGCTCTGGCACCTCTGGCGCACCCGTCCCGGCCGCGACGCGGCGTGGAAACCGGCGTGGACCAGCACCTTTGTCTTTGGCCTAACCGCGGCGTTGGTGCCGGTGGCGGTGAGCCTCTGGTGGGTGGCGTATGCGGATGCGATCAAGGAGCAGAACCCGGCGGGCGCGTTCCTGACCTCGGCCAATCTGCGCAACTACAACTTCGGCATCGGACGCCGCTTCGATCCGGTGGTGTGGAATCAGCATTGGTACCAGATCTTCCGCGAGATCACCTCCGTGCCGGTGACGCTCCTTGCCGGTGCGCTGGCGGTCGTGTTCGCCTGGCGGTGGTGGGGCTGGATCGTGGCCATGTTGGTCCTCTTCTTCGCCGTGCAGGTCGTCTTTCCCGAGCTCTACGCGTGGCACGCGTACTATTATGTCGCCAACGCGTTCACCCTCATGATCGCGTTCGCCGCGGTGGGGTGGGGCCTGCTCGATTCGCGCCTGCCGCGGGTGGCGGCCTGGGCCTTGATTGGCGTACTGCTCGGCGGCCAGGTCTGGGGCTTCTTCCGCGTTCAATATGAGTCGATGCATGGCACCAGCCAGGGCGGCAGCCCCATGACCAAGGCGCTTCGCGCGGTCACCGAGCCGGACGATGTCCTGCTGATTGCCGGCGAGGATTGGAGCTCGATCATCCCGTACTACTCGCAACGGCGCGCGCTGATGATTCCGAACGGACGCGAGTTTCAGCCGGCCTACCTCACCGCGACCTTCGAACGCATCAAGGATGAGCGCGTTGTGGTGATGCTGGTGAAGGACAAGGTCAGGACCTACGCGCCGTTCCTCAATCAGGCGATCCAGACCTTCGGCTTCCATCCCAAGCCGGTCTTCACGTGGAAGGAGTTCGACGTCTACATGGAGGCCAACCTGCGACTGGGCGCCATTCCGATCGTCAAGGGCCTCGTCGATACCGAAGACCTTGCGCTCACCGCCGATGCCATCGCGGATGAGAACGCGATGAATGCCCGCGAGATCGTGGTCAGCCGCCTGCCGGGACAAAGCCGGCAGTTCTTCCGGCAGATGACGCCGACGCCGGTGAAGTTCTTCTCCACCTTCGGCCTCGGCACGGTGCACGTGGGCGGCCGCGAGTTCTTCAACGCTCATCCGGACTTGCACTTGTACTTCGACATCCCGGCCGGTGAGCGCACCGTCACGTTCGAGGGCGCAATCGTCGAGTGGGCGTACGAGGAAAAAGTACCCTATGGCGATCGCACGGATGGCGTGGAATTTACCGTGTACGAGGAGCTGCCTGACGGTGGACGGCGTACGTTGTTTACCCGCCTGCTTGATCCGCGCGACCGGCCTTCGGACCGGGGCGTGTTGACCATGACGGCCACCTTCACGCTCGAGCGCGATGCACGCGTCGTGCTCTCGACGTCGCCAGGGCCAGTCAACAGCGTGGCGCGCGACTGGGCCATGCTCGGCGCGGTTGAAATCAAGTAGTCCCGTACCTCGTTGCCTGTGTCCTCGTCCGCCCAACCCGTTCCTGTGCCTGTCCGCGATGCGCGCGAGCGTCCGGCGCTCGTCCTGTTTGGTCTGCTGCTCCTGATCCACCTCGCCGTCGCCCTGGTGGGCTGGGGCTCGACCGGTCTGCCGCACAATGGATTTCGCGAAACGCAGACCGCGATCTCGGCGCACTTCATCCAGCAGGACCGTGACTTTTCGCTCGCGTACCCGACGCCCGTGCTGGGCCCGCCGTGGTCGATCCCGATGGAATTTCCGCTCTACCAGTGGACGACGGTGCTGGTCAGCGACCTCACTGGGCTCGGCTTGCCCATGGCCGGCCGCGTGGTCGGCGTGATTTGCTTTTACCTGACCTTGCCTGCCCTGGCCGGCGTGATGGTGCTGGCGGGCTTGGTCCGGTGGCAGCGCTTCGTCCTGCTCGCGGCGGTGGTGAGCTGTCCGCTGTACCTCTTCTATGCGCGGGCGTTCCTGATTGAGACCATGGCGCTCATGTTCGGCGCCTGGTTCCTCTGGGCTTACGTGCAAACTGGGGAGCGGCGTGAGCCGCGTTGGCTCGCCCTCGCCCTCGCGGCGGGCGTGCTCGGCGCCCTCGTGAAGGTGACCACGTTCCTGTTCTTTTTGCTGCCTGCGGCCGCCTGGACCCTCGTCTGGATCGCGCGCGACCTGCGGGGAGGCGAGGGGTGGCCCCAGGTTCTGCGGCGGGCTGCCTGGTGTGCGCCGACCGTGCTGGTCCCGCTCGCGGTTGGAGTCCTGTGGATACGCTTTGCGGACGGAGTGAAGGCCGCGTCGTTCGCCGGGTCGTTCCTGCAGTCGTCCAATTTGCGCGACTTTAATTTCGGCTTTGGTCGCCGCTTCGAGGCGGACATTTGGCGCCAACACCGAGACATCTGGTTCACCGATATCCTGCCGTGGCCCTTGCTGGCTGGTTGGACCGGGCTTGCCGTCCTCGTGGGTCGTCGTTGGTGGCGGGAGTTGCTGGTCCTGCTCGGCTGTTTCTTCGCCGTGCAGGTAATCTTCCCGTTGCTCTACGCCTTTCATGCCTACTACTACGTGGCCAACGCGTGGACCGTGATGCTTGCGCTGGGCCTGGTTGCGGTGGGTCTCCTTCACTCCCGTCTGCCGCGTCCGCTTGCCTGGGTGGTGGTGGCCGGTCTGCTGCTGGGTCAGGCCGGCTACGCCGTTGCGCACTATTGGTCGTCGTTGACCGAGAAGAAGCCGTATAACCACGAGCTGGTCACTGCCCTGCGGGCGGCGACGGCACCGGACGATGTGCTCATCGTTGCCGGTGACGATTGGAGCTCCGTCATCCCCTACAATGCCGCACGGCGCAGCCTTATGCTGCGCACCGGCGTGGAGGATGACCCCGCCTACCTGGACCGAGCCTTTTCCGAGCTGAAAGACTACCACGTCGGCGCGTTGGTCGTTAAGGGCAACCAGCGATTCAACGCGGCGTTGATCGCACGGGTGCGGGATCAGCTGAAGATCGATGCCGTGGCCGCCTTCAGTTGGTTCGATACCGACGTGTACCTGGCCCAGGATCGGCGCAGCGAGTTCGTGCGCGACCTGCTTCAGGGCTTTGAGCTGCCGGAAATCGACGTGAAGCAATGGCAGCACGGTCTGCTCGGGCGCGAAGTGCCGTTTTCTGCCGTGCCGCCGCGGTACGAATGGGTCTTTGCGGGCATCAATCCTTTGCCTGAGGCCTACGTTACGGATGCTCCCCTCGCGCGTTACGAGCAGGAAGGGCGTTCTTACTTCGATGCGCAGCCGCCCAAGCGCCTCGTTTTCGGCCTGCCGGCGGGCGCCCATACGTTCCAGGCTGAGATTGGCATTCTGCCCGGTGCATATGAAGACAGCATTCCCCATGGCGACCGGACTGATGGTATCCAGGTTATCGTGACGGAGGAGCGCGACGGCATCGCCCCCCGTGTCCTGTTCACCCAGGACATCAATCCTCGCGACCGCTACGACCAGCGTGGCCTGCTGAAACTCAAGCAGGCCTTCACCCTCGAGGCGGACTCGAAGGTCGTGGTCACCATCACGCCCGGACCGCGCAACAACGCGGCGCGCGACTGGACGATCATGGGACCGCTTTCGTTCCGCTGAGTTCGGCCCGGCGGCGGTGCAGGCGGTGAGCCAGGGCTTCCGCAAGCACGACCGTGTCGCCTGCCGGCAGGCCCTCCGCCCCGCGGTCAGCCGTGCGCACCGTGAGATCGGCCAGACGCATCACGTCGTCCTCGGTGAGCGGCCGCGCCGCCCGAGTCACGCCGGGGAGATCGAGCCACGGGCCGTCGCCAGTCATCACCAGGTGAACCGACGGAGCCAGCCGCGGGTGCCGACGGCGCAACAAGTCCACGGCCTGCGCCAGACCCGCGGCGACGACCGGTGCCGCATCGGTGGCGAGGCCGGCGATCAGGAGACCATCGGCGGGCAGACCCGCATTCTGCCTTTGCGCGGCGTTCGCGTGCCGGAACGTGCTTTCCAGTTCGATCTCCGGGGCGGACCTCGCGCGCGGCGGCGCCGCCGCAACCGCGGCCCGGAGCCGGGCTAACTCGGCGTCGAAGGCGGCATTCGTGACCAGGGCCAGCTGGTGCCGGGCAATGGCCCGGCGCAACGCAGTGACGGCGGCATCGATCTCAGCCGCGGTGCGGACAGTGAAGGGCCGGCTGAGTTCACTGGCAGGTCGCACCTGCACGCGGGCTACGTGCACGAGGTGGCTGGAGCCGTCGGCCAATTCGGCGTAGAGCCGGAGTGATACGGGGGAGGGCAGTTGGGCCGGGACGAAGATCCTTCCGGAAAAGCCGCAGGCCTTCGCCGCCGCGGCGCGCGGGTGAGCGTCGGCCACGTCCGGCGTGGACTCTCCGGTGCGCAATGCCTGCATGACCTGCAGGTCGGTGCTGGCCGACATTCCCACCACCTTGGCCGCGGGATGAAACAGGTACCCGGCCACGTCGACGAAACCGTCTGGCGCGGCGACGATCGCCTCGGGCGTGTGCAGCCGGCCGACGAATGGTGCCTTGGGCCGCATCGCATCGCGCGGAAAGGGCGCCGTCGCCACGAGGCGGTCGGCTCGCGCGTCGAGCTGCGCGGTCCCGGTCGGTTCGGTCAGGAGCGCATGCAGGAGGTGCCCGAATTCGCCGCCCCACACCGGTGCGGTCGGCAGCGGAAGGTCCACCGGCGGCCGGGCCGGGTCGACGGTGAGATCGATGGCGCCGACCTCCTGCCACACGCCTTCGATCTGCAGCGCCTCAATGGTGAGCCGGCAAGGACCGGGCCCGAGCTCCACGTTGACCTGAAACCCCGCCGGCTCCGACGGACGTCCGGTCTGGAAATGCGCCGCCAGATCCACGCGCGGAAATCCGAACAAACCGGGAAACCGGCGGTCGCCGACCGCGACGCGCAGGTCGGCGAAACCGCCGCCGAGCTTGGGCATCAGCCAGCCCTGCAGCGCATGACGTCCGGGAGGAACCACCGAGCCGGGCGCCGGTGAATCGATCTGCAGGAAACTGATGGGCGTTTCGATCACGGCGCAACGGGCGACCAGGGCTCAACCAAGCCACGCTTCCCGGATCACCTGAAGGTGTTTGGGGAAGGCCCGGCTCTGGTGGTAGTTTCGCGCCGCGCGCGCGTAGGCCATCGAGACCATCTTGGTGTTGCCGGCGACATGGTCGGCAAGTGCCTTCTTCAGGGCGGCGGCGAGCTTGAAGGGATCGCCGGCCGGCACGAGGTAGGCCTCATCGTTGCTCGTCAGCATCTCGGCGATGCCATTCACGTCCGTGCTGACGATCCGCGTGCCGAACACCATCGCTTCGAGCAGCACGCGCGGGAACGACTCCTCGAAGCTGGTGCAGACGAGGATGTCCGCCAGACGGTAGAAATCGTAGATGTCGGGCGTCTCCGGCACGATGACCACCTCGTGCAGGTTCATCAGCTGGATGTCCTCGAGCAGCGACTCCATGTACAGGCCTTCGCGGGCGCCCACCATGACCCACTGGATCTTCCGGCCCGGGAACAAGGTGGGCAGTTCCTTGCGCAGCAGGTCGATGCCGCGGATGTAGATGTGCTGGCCCTTGCGCTCGCAGACCGAGCCGATGTTGACCACGATGATCGCATCGGGGTCCAGCTTGTGCTTGCGGCGAAGGTCGAGCGGGGCATGGGCCGCGGCGAAGGTCTCGATGCGCGGGAAATCGACCCAGCTGGGCAGCGTGCGGTAGTTGTCGTTGGCGTTGTGCTCCTCGTGGATGTCGCGGGTGGACTTGGCAGTGAACACCACTCGGGTGGCGAGCCGGAAGGCTTCCTCGACGCTTTCGCAGGCCACGGGCAGGAGCAGGTTCTGGAAGAAGCGCTTCACCGTATTGCTCTCGTGGATATAAAACGCCGAGGGCTTGCCCAGGTGGTGGGCAAGGTGAATGCCCCAGTACGTGAGCATGGTGTTGCAGATGAAGAGCTCGACGTCGTCCCAGGATCGGCTGGACGCGAAGGTCTTGAGGGCGGCGGTGAACTCCGCCGGGTTCCTTGCGGCGCGGAGCGCGCCGGCATCCCAGATCTCCACCTTGAGGCCGGCTGCCTCGAAGCGCTGGCGGAGCGGACCTTCCTGGGGCGAGGCGACGGTGATCGACACTCCCGGCTGCTCGGCGAGGTAGCGCGCGAGTTCGAAGATGAAAATGGGCGCACCCTCGAAGTTGAGATTGTGCGTGAGTACGACCGCCTTGAAGGGCCGCGGCGCCTGCGCGTGGCGCCGGTGGTACGGATCGAGCGGGAGGTGCGAAGGCGGGAAGGAGAGCGTCTCGCTGTGATACGGGTCGCGGTAGCCGCCGTGGCGGGCGAGGAAGGCGACATGCTCGCGTTCCGTGTACTGGTTGCCCCGCGAGGCGCTGCCCACATGCGTGAGCACCGCCTGGGGCGACACGACAACGCGCCGGCCGGCGGCCTGCGTGCGCAGGCAGTAGTCCACGTCGTTGTAGGCCACGCCGAGCTCCTTTTCATCGAAGCCGCCAAGGTCGCGGTAGAGCGCAGTGGGCGTGAGCAGGCAGGCGCCGGTCACGGCGGCCACGTTGCGCGCGGCGTGCGGCAGGAAGAAGTACCCAAAGTCCGCCGCGGGCAACCGCTCGAAGAGGACGTGGGCGAGTCCATCCTCCCGGCCGAAACCGATGCCGGCGTGGTTCACCGTGCCGTCCGGGTAGAGCAGCTTGGCCCCGACCACGCCGACGCCTGGAACCGTGCTCCAGCCGACCAGGTCTTCCAGCCAGCCGGGTGACGTGGCCTCGACGTCGTTGTTGAGGTGTAGGACGAGCGGCGTGTCTGCGCGTGCCGTGCCGAGGTTGACGAGCCTCGAGTAGTTGAAGCCGTCGGCCGAGGCCGGCGCACGCACCACTTCGACGCGGAGATCAGCGCGGGCGGGCAGGCTTTCGAGCAGGGCGAGGGCGGCGAGGTCAGTGGAGGCGTCGTCGACCACGACCACCTTGACCGACTCCTTCGGCGTTGTGCGCGCAAGGGAATCGAGGCACCGCGCCAGCAGATCGGCGCGATCCTTGGTCGGAATCACGATCGTTACCGGGTTCTCGCGGAGGAGGGCCGGATCCCACTTCAACTGGTGCAGACAC
Organism: uncultured Opitutus sp.; assembly: GCA_964476565.1. Classification (GTDB taxonomy): domain Bacteria; phylum Verrucomicrobiota; class Verrucomicrobiia; order Opitutales; family Opitutaceae; genus CAMAXB01. The sequence continues at coordinate 48,199 of CAYZBG010000010.1, read as the reverse complement.
AGCGCGTACTCGCGGGCGAAGCCCGGTAGCACGGGTTCCGCGCGCAGGCTGCGTCGGGTAACGGCGTCGGCAATGGCGCGACGGGCCGCGTCGAACAAATAACCCTTCTGGTCGCCGCGTTGCGCGGTACTCTCGGCGTGCGCGCGCCAGTGGTAGCATACGTACGGGACATGTACGACGTCTCCGGCCGGGATCAGTTCAAAGCAGCGCAGGAAGAGATCGATGTCCTGCGCGCCGTTGTAGTCGGGCCGGAGCCGGCCCGCCCGTTCCACGATGTCGCGGCGAATGACCGTGAGATGGTGCGTGTAGTTGTGCGTGATGGCCATCTCCGGGCTCCACCCGCCTTTGAGGTGCGGGTCGAACCGCCGGCCGGTGTCGTCGATCTTGTCCTCGTCGGTGTAGAGGTACCCGGCCGTGGGGTGCGCGACGATCGCCTGCGCGACATGCAGCAGCGCGTCGTCTGGCAGCAGATCGTCGTGATCCACCAGGGCGACGAACTCGCCGGTGGCGACGTCGAGCGCCGAGTTGGTCGCACGGGAGATATGGCCATTCTCCGGGCGGAACACCGGCTTGATGCGTGCATCCTCCTTTGCCGCTTGTTCAAGGATCCGCCGCACATGCGGCTGGGGCGAGGCGTCGTCGGCAATGCACAGCTCCCAGCGCGGGTAAATCTGGGCCTTGAGGCAGGCGATGAGTTCGCCGAGGTACTTTTCCGGCGTATTGTAGGCGGGGACGACCACGCTGATCAGCGGACCGCCGGCCTTCACCACGGCGGCCGAGTCCTGGGCGAGGACCGCGCGCAACCGGGGCGTGAGACGGTTGTGCCAGCACCACCGCGTGTAGGGATCCTGATCCCGGCGGCGGGCAATGACCTCGGGCAGCTTGACCGGCTCGCCCCGGCCGAGGGTCGACGCCAGATGCTGGCGCAGACGTTCGATTTCTCCGCGAGCTTCCTTCCAGCTGTCAAAGCGGTAGCGGCCGAGCAGGGCACCGCGCAGCAGGGCCGCGAGCACCTTGTAGAACAGGGCCGGACGGTAGATTTGGATCGGACCATTATGCGCATCGCGGCGGTCGAGGTACATGCGCCGGCTGAACGCGAGCAGCCGCATGCCGTCGGGCAGGTCGGCGAAGATCTTCAAATTAACCGGGTTCGGAACGTCGTGGCGGATGTCGACAAGACCGTAATACCCGGAGCGGCCGCATCCGGGGTGGTCCTTGCGGTGCTCGGCGACGTCGGGCCGGTCCTTCGGATACACCAGGCGGTTCTCCGTCAGTACGCCGGTGGTCGCGCTCAACTGCAGGATCTCGCCGTCCGTGCGAAAGGCCCAGCCGGTGACGCGGAACTTGTCGTAACCGGCATTGATCCAGTAGCCGGGATTCTCGATCTGGCCGATGAAGGGCTCGATGCCGCCCGTGTCGCACGGGTACGTCGTGACATCGGCCAGCACCGCATCCGTCTCCCGGCAGAGGGTGCGCCAGGACTCGCGGTGAAAGTACCGGTAAAGGTAGTGAAGCGTTTGATACACGGTGACCGCGCGCAGGTAGCGCGGCGGCTTGACCGCGTCCGCGGGAAGCGCGGTGGTGTCGAGCGGAGTGGAGAAAAACTCCCGCCACCGGGTGCCGTCGTGAAAATCCAAGGCGAGTCTCCGGGCGCCCCGCCAGGTCTGGGCCCGCAGGATGAAGCCGCTGCGCCGGGCGCCGAGCGAGTCGCCCAGGGAGGCAAGCAGGTCAGGACGCTCGAGGCCGTAGTTGCCCAGGCTGATCCGGTCGTCGACCCGCGCGCGGATGTCGAGGCAGCCGCCTTCCGGGCCGACGTAAAGCCAGCCCATGATGTGGAGAAACGCGCTTTCGGGCCGCCACGTGGCGGGGGTGTCGATGTGATACCGGAAGTCGGCGGCGGAACTCATGAAAAAGGCCCGAAATTAAGCGGGCCCGCCCTCCGTGGAGTAAAGCCTGATAATGAGCGTGGCCCTTACCAGCGCCAGTCCGGCAGGCGGGCCCGGATGCTGGCATCCAGCGTCGGATCGGCGGCGAGGCCCAGCACGCCGACCCAACCGCCGGACTCGGGTAGTCCGGCTGAAAGCTCAAGGGTGTCGCGATCCTCGGGGTGCACGATGGTCTGACGCAGGAACTCGATCCGCCCCGCCTTGTACCACGCCAACGTGAGCAGGGTGGGATGTCCGCTCCGGTCGGGCCGGCGTTGGAGGTCCAAAGACACGGTCACGGCGTGCCGCCCGGCAGCGACGGGTTGCCAGAATTCGAACGGAGCCGGATGCCAGCCACCGTCGGCCGGAGCCACGCCGGCTGGAAGACGGATCACGGGCCCGGCGACGGCAGCCGTGGGATTCATCGCGGACAGGCCGGCGACGATGGCTGGCGGTGGCGCGGGTGCGTCGCCGGCATGTCCGATGCGGAGATCCCGCCAGCCTCCGAGCACGTGGGACGTGCCATCCGTGTCGGTCTCGATCGACAGACGGATCGGCTTCCCGCCCGCGCTCACCTGGAACGGCAGCCGGATCTCCGGACGTTCCCGGGACAGGGTGTGCGTTTCCTCGAAGAGTGGGGCCGCGTCGCCGCCGCCGAGCCCGAGGATGCGGCAGGTTGCCACGGCAGGAGCACCGTCCCCGACATAGAGCAGCACGAAATTTCCCTGCGCGAGGAAGGGGCCCTGATTCCAAGTCCACTCCAGGCCGCCTATACGACCGGCAAAGCGCCCCCACGGACCGTCGAACAGCGCAACCCCCTCCGAGATCCGCCCGGATCCCCAGTGAACGTTGCTGCCCGTGTGTTCGCGGAACGACCAGGGTTTGAGTTCGACTGCGGCCGGTGCCGGTCCAGCCAGCCCTCGGTTGCCCTTGCGTTCGTAGACCCGGGTAAAGCGGCTCAGGTCCACGGAGCGGAACTCCGTTGCCAGGTGCAGCCAGAACGATCCCGGCCAGCTTTCCCAGTTGGGGTTGAGGATGAGGCGCTGCACCCCTTTTTCCCGCAGCCGGGCTTCCAGCCACGGACCGTCGTCACTCGAAAGGGACGTGCCGTGGTGGTACCAGACCGGCATCTCGGGCACCCGGCTGGCGGGATAGGCCCGCTCCATCCACTCAAAAGCCGGTCCGAAGAGCACCCCGGCGAGCTGGGGATCGGTCTGTTCGATCCGTTCGATCTCCTTGATCGTGGCGAGGAGCGCGTCATGCCATCCGGGTTCGAGGCGAACGCCGCGGAGGTAGGCTGCGGCAGGGCTGGGGCTCTCGAGCCGCACATATGCTTCTCGGCGGGGCGGCGTGTCGCCGAAAATGACGCGGGAGCCCTGCCACGAGGCATAACCGCCCACCACGATCCATAAGATGGATACGGCGGGGACGAGTCCGCCGGCAAAGCCGGTCAAAGGTCGGGTGGCGTCCCGACGGTGGGCGGCCACCAGCGCGGCCGCGCCGACGGGAAACGCCAGGGAGGTCAGCGTGATGATCTCGACATTGGTGGTCGTGAGGAGGAAGCCACCGGCGAGCAGGGCCGTCACGGTGACCACGAGGAGGACGAGGCTGCCGGCGCGCCGCAGGGACGGGAGGCCGAGGCGCCGGGTGGAGTTCCAAGCGAGGGCAGCCGCGATCAGCACCAGACCTGCGCCGGCCGCGCCGAAGGGTTTAAAGATCACGCTGTGGTGAACATCGTAGGGCGGCTGCCACAGCAGGTCGGTCGAAAAGCCGGCCAGGGCGAAGCCGACCCGTTCGCTCGGAAGTTCGAGCACGTTGTAACTCCATGCCGACAGGCTGGCGCCGGTCCACGCCAACTCCAGGCCGATGGGGGCGAACAATCCGAGACCGATTAACCAGGCGCCGGAGGCCGCCGCCGACTTCAAGGACTGCCGGCCGGTCATGACCGACTGCGCGACCAGCAGGCCGGCGACGGCAAGGGTGAGGCAGTGGAAGTTGATCTTGTTCATCCCTCCCACCACCAGCGCCGCGCTCACCAGCCCGGCATCGACGCCACGCCACGGCCTAAAGCGGGGCTCGGCGGAGAGGCCGGCCCAAACGGCGGCGAGGCAAAGCATGCCAACCGGATTGTAGAAAACAAACACATGCGGCGCGAGTCCGGCGAGCGTGACCGCCCCGGCGAGCAGCACGGCGCCCACCGGTGGGAAGGATCGCCGCCACAACCAGGCGAGCGCCAGTCCGCCACAGAGATTGAGCACCAGCCCACCCTTGACCAGACCGAGATAGTGGGAGCCGAACAGCGCCTCCGCCCCGGCGTTCAACCAGTAGGTCGCCGTTTGCATGGTGGACCGAAAGTCGGCGTAAGGCTTCAGTCCGGCCTCAAGCTTGCCCACGCCGGCGATGACCGATGAGGCGTCGTACAGGTCGCGCAGGATATCGTGATTCCGCCACCAAATGGCGATGGTGGCGACCAGCAGCACGGCGCCGAGCACCAGGGCAAAGGTGCCTCTGCGCCACGACGCGAGGCGCGCCGGGACCGGGGTTGAAGCAGGGGAGCTCACGCGAAAGCGGACGCGTGTACTCAGTCGACCGCACGGCGTATCCACAACGCCATTCCAACGGCCTCCTGTTCTATCCGCTGATTGGCAAATGTCCGGGCTGGGTGCCGCCGACCGTGACGGACTGGATGACGGTACGAGAATCGGATTGCCACCTAGGTGCCGGGATTTTGCTTCAGGGCATGGCTGAACTTCCGCCCCCTGATCGCCCGCGCCGCGCCGAGATGTGGTTCTGGGTGGCGTTCGTGGCCCTGTGTGCGGCCTTTCATCTTTGGGGTGTGCGCGTGGGATGGACGAGCCGCAACCTGCCGGGAATCGAGTTTCGCCAGGCGCAGACGGCCCTATCCGCCTATCATATCCAGAAGGACAACGACTTCTCGCTCGCTTATCCCACTCCCGTCCTGGGTAAGCCGTGGTCCATTCCGATGGAGTTCCCGCTCTACCAGTGGACGGTGGTGGGCGTGTCGAATGCCACCGGTCTCGACCTGACCAAGTCCGGTCGTCTGGTCAGCATCGTGTGTTTTTACCTCTGCCTGCCGGCGGTCTTTCTCCTCCTCGGCCGCGTCGGCGTAGCGTACGGCCGGCGCTGGCTGGTGATCGGGCTGCTCCTGACCTGTCCGCTCTACGTCTTCTATGTGCGCGGCTTCCTGATCGAGACGATGGCGTTGATGTTCAGTCTCTGGTTCTGGCACGCCTTCATGACCGCGGTGGACCGCCGTAGCCTCGGTTGGCTGGTGATCGCCAATCTGGCCGGAGCCGGCGCCGGTGCGGTGAAGGTGACGACCTACCTGCTCTACTTGATCCCGGCCGGAGGCTGGGCACTCGTCACCCTGTGGCGGGCGTGGCGCGAGGGACGGCTGCGCCCGGTCCTGGGCTGGATGGTGGCGGCCACCGCCGCGCCCTTTGCCCTGACCTATGCGTGGTTGCGTTTCGCGGACACGGTCAAGGCGCGCAACCCCATGGCGCACTTCCTGACCTCGGACCGGCTGCAGAATTTCAACCTCGGCACGTGGGAAACCCGGCTTTCGCCTGAGATGTGGGCGATGAAGGGGCGCATCGTGGCCGAGGCGATGAGCTGGCTGCCGGCACTCGTGGCCTGCGCCTTGGTGGCCGTGCTGGCCGCCCGCCCTCGCTGGCGCGAGATCGTCGTTTGCTCGGCCGTCTTTGCTTCCGCGCTGGTCATCTTCCCCGAGCTCTATGCCCTGCACGAGTACTACTTCGTGGCCAATACCGTGCTGATCGTCGGTGCCATGGGGCTCGCGCTCGTCGGCCTTGCCGAGACGCGTGCGCCCCGCTGGGTGGTGGCCGCGGCTGCGCTCGCCGTCGCGGGCGGGCAGGTGTATCAGTATTTTCATTACTATTTTCCCCAGCAGCGCGGCATCAGCCACGGCGGTAACGGCCTGACCATGTCGTTGCGGGAACTGACCCGGCCCGAGGACGTGATCGTGATCACCGGTCAGGACTGGGATTCGTTCTGGCCGTTTTTTTCCGAGCGCCGCGCCCTCATGCTACGGGTCGGCGAAGTGCGTTATACCGACCGGCTCCAGCAGGCCCTCGCGAACCTGCGCGACGAAAAGATCGGCGCGCTGCTGGTCGCGGACTCCACCGACCACACCGTGCGCCTGAGCGACTGGTTCGTCGACTTTGGCATCGATGTGCGTCCGCTCTACCGCTGGAAGAACATGACCGTCTATCTCCAGGCCGACCGCCGCGCGGAGAGCACGCGCCTGCTCCAGGAGAAGGGTTTTCACGAGGTCGAGTGGGCGCCCGGCGCCGAACCGCCGCCGGAACGCCTCGCGGGCGAGTGGTTCCGCACCGCCGACCTGCTGCGCCACCAGCTAATCCCGTTTCAGGCCATGTCGCCGCAGCCGGTACGTTTCTTCGCCAGCTTCGGCCCGGCGCTCGACGGCAGCGGGGGACGTCCGCGCTACAACGCGCATCCGATGACCCGGCTGGTCTTCGCCCTTCCGGCCGGCCGCCACGTCCTGCGCACGACCTTGGAGATCACGCCGCCCGTCGCGTACGATCTGTCCCAGCCGGACGACAAGACCACGGACGGCGTCGAGGTGACGCTGCGCGCCTTGGGTGCTGCCGGCGAAAGCCGCGTGTTGCACTCCCTCCTCTTTGATCCCCGGGCCCGGGCCGACCATCGCGGCATTCGCCCGTGGGAGGTCACCTTCGAGCTCGCGGAGGCCGGAGAGGTGGAGCTGTTTTTCGGTCCCGGACCCAACGGCCGCGACACCTGTGACTGGATCATGCTCGGCGCGCTCACGATCGAGCCGGCCCCGTAGCGCAGGCGCTCGGGTCTGCCCGCCTCACCGAAACTCGATCCGGCTCCAGTACGCCCAGTCGCTGTTGAACCGGCCGGCCGGGCCGGCGGTGGTGCGGAACATGACCGCTCCGGAAAAGGGTCCGGCGGCCAACGTCTCGCGTTGCGTGCCGCGATCGGACTCGTTCGCGACGGGGTCCAGCGTGCGGCGGAGCAGCGTCCGTCGCACGCCGTTCGGTCTGATCTCGATGATTTCGAACGTCACTCCATCCGTCACCGAACTCGCGTCGGCCGCGTACGCGCCGGGGTAAATGCCGTATTCGACGCTCAGGGAGCGGGCCTCTGTTGGCGGTTCGAAATGCAGTTCCGCCACCGGGTGGGCCATGAGGGAAGGGCGGCCCTCATGTTCGCCGCGAACGAAGCCGTGCAGGGCCCGGGCGCGACTCGGCTGGGGGTGGAAGGAAGCCAACGTGACCCCCGACAAGGGTTCGTCCTGCAACGCCGGCCCGGTATCCTGCTCCGCGAATGCGACCTGGAGGGTGGTGTCGGGCAGGAGCTGGCCTTGCAGTGCCTGCGCCGCCGGCAGCAGTGCCTCCTCGCCCACGTAAAGATCGCCGGCGGCCCCGGTCACGAGTGGGGTCGGTGCGAAGCCAAAGCGTTCCGTTCGGGCCCGGATGAACTCGGGCGAGCGTTGCAGCGAGGGATTGTAGACCACCATGGCGGTCACGCGCAACGGAGCGAGGCGGTCAAGCACCGCGTCGAGCGCGGCATGGTCGTCCTCGAATCCGTTGCGGACCATGATGGCGCGTCGGTGCGCGTAATAGGGCACGGTGGCGTTCCAATCCCACCCGTAGATCAACACCACCCCGTCGGGCGGCGTGGCGGCGGCGAGGGCGACCGATACGCCCGGGGCCGGGGGCAGCTCGCGGCGCGTGTAGTCACCAAAGTGGGCCTGGTAGCCGAACCACTGTCCGGCGAAGAAGAGCAGCGGCAGCAGGCGGCGCACAGCGGCCGGCAGCGCCGGGTTGCGGCGGGCTTCGGCGAGAACAAACCCGGCGGCGGCGAGCAGAAAGACGGCGTTGGCGCAGAAATAGTAGTCGTGCCGCCAATACAGATTGGCGAAGAGCAGCGGTCCGGCCAGGAAGAGTCCGGCGGCCGCCAGCATGAGCCGGCGCGTGCGCCCGGTGCCGGCCGCGAGGGCCACCGCCAGCACGGTGAGCGAGGTCGGACTGAAAACGTAGCCTTTCAGGCTGTGCCCGAGTTCGGCCCAGAAGCCTAGCGCGAAGCGCTGGTCCCACGTGCCCCAGTTCCACTCCGACAGCGCCGACGAGGTCAGGAAACCGGCGTAGGGATTGTCCGATTTGAGCGCGTCAGAGTAGCTCACCCAAGCGAGCGTTGCACCCAACGCGGCCGCCAGCGGTAAGCCGGCGCAGAGGACGGTCGTGACGAGGGCCCGCGGGTCGTCGCCACGTTTTGACCACGCCGCGCGCAGGGCGGGCAATGCCATCAGGCCGGCGGCCGGTACGAAGGCCACGAGGGTGGTGATCTTCGCCAGCGCGGCACCGACCGCAAAGAAGGTGGCCAGGATGACAAATCCGGCGTGGCGCTCCCCCACCGCCCGCAGGTGCGCATACAGAAACCACCCGGCGAGACCGAGTGCCGTCGTCTCGATCATCACCGTGCGGGCGTAGAACAGGTAGATCGGCGCAAGCAGCACCGCCGCCACGGGCCAGAGGCGCTCCCGGCCGCGTAGTCCGTAGTGTCCGGCGATGAGGAAAACCGCCGGCAGCAGGGCGAGGAAGAAAAACGCGCTGACCGCCCGTCCGGTGGGTTCAAGGCCCGTCCCGAGCACGTTGCTCAGAATGGCGGCGAGGCCTTGGTACACCGGGAACTCCATCGGAATCGACCAGGGCGGGCCGAAGAGCGGCGTTTCGTAGGCGGCCTGGAAGCCCGTCTCCTGCAGCCATTGAATGCTGAATGCGGTCTGAATCTGACGAAAGTCGTGCCGGTCCTGGATCGAGGCGTGCCACCCGCGGCTCAGCGTCCAGAGCGCGAGCGCGGCGATCAGGCCGAAGCCAAGTAGGGTGCCGAGGCGGGCGAAAGGGGGGCGCTCGCGATCCGGGTCCATCGTCGATCAGGGGCTGGCGTAGCCGGCGGCCGCCCGGCGGATGCCTTCGGTCAGGGGGACGAGCGGACGCCACCCGGTCGCGGCGGAGAGCCGCGTGCGGTCGAGTCGGCTGTCGTGCACGTCCCAATTCGGTGCCGCCGTGAAGGTCAGTGCAATCGGCGCACCGGTCTGTGCTTCGACCAAGTCCAGCACCTCGCGCACCTGGTGGGATTCACCGGCGCACAGGTTGTAGGTTCCCGTCAGGCGTTCGCGCAGCACGCTGGCGAGTCCGGCCAGAAAATCCGTGTAGTACAGGAAGTCTTTCCGCGCCGTACCGTCGCCCCACAGCGTGAGGGGCTGGCCTTCGGTTGCACAGCGCAGCGCATGCGGAATCAGGCCTTGGGCACGATTCTTCGGCACCGGATAACCGTAGGGATTCGCGATGCGCAGGATGGTGCAGGGCAGACCGTGCTCCCGCGCATAGTGTTCTACCCGGCGCTCCGCCTCACGTTTCGCGCGGCCGTAGTGGCCAATCGGATGACAGGGATCGTCCTCTACATTGGGCCGACCGGGTGCATTGCCATAGACCGTACCGCCCGACGAAAAGAACACGAAATGCCGTCGGTCCGCTCCCGGAGTGGCGGCGAGCGTGGCGAGCAGCGATTCGAGCAGGGGAAGGTCGTGGGCCGCTTCGGTCCCTGGGGCCTTCTCCGAGGTGGCGGGCAACGTGCTCCAGGCGAGGTGGAGAATGACGTCCGTGTCCGCAAGGGTTTCCGGCCGGGCCAGCGAGGCGAGCGGCGCAAATCCCCGCCCTGCCGTGCGCGAGAAAAGCCGCAGGTCATAGGACGGCGCCGAAAAGGCGTCGGCAATCAGCGAGGCGAGCCGCCCGCGTCCCCCAGTCACCGCCATCCGTTGCGTTCTTCCAGCCATGAACTCACGACCGTGTCAGGGCTGCGTACGCGTTGGCAAGCGTGGCGGCGCTGCGTTGCCAGCCGAAGTGGGCGGCGGAGAAGGCCGCCGCACCGGCCGCAAGCCGGGCCGCGAGCGCCGGATCGCGGCGCAGGGCGCGCACCGCCTCGGTGATGCCGGCCTCGTCCGCCTTGGGCAGGACATAGGCGTCCTCCCCGTGGCGTACGTGTTCGCCGAGATTCGTGCGCGGCAGGATCACCGGGCGTCCGAGGGCGAAGAACTCGGGCAGCTTGGACGGGAAACGGTAATCGTTGAACGCATCCGGTTCTCCAGGCTGCACAAAGGCGTCGGCCAGGGCCATCAGCGGCGGCAGGTGGCGATGGTTGAGGATCTGGCCGAGCGAGAGCACGTGCGGCGCCACGCGGGCGACCAGCGCCGGCTCGAGGAAAGCCACCTGGTCCACACCGGCACGAATGAGGGTGACGGGTTCGCCTTCGGCATTCAGGCGGGCCACGGCGGCGTAGAGTTCGCGCATCTCCCGCGCATTCGCAGCATGCACGTTGCCGTGGTAAAAGAGCACGAACGCGCCCGGGCGCTCATCGAGCAGGCGGTGAAAGGCGTCGGCGGGCGGCCGGGGAAAAAAGTACCGCGCGTCCGCTGCCGGCCACACCGTCGTGCAGGGTTTGCCTGGCGGTACGAATTCCCTCAGGCGATCGACGATCACCGTCACCGCATCGGCCGACGCGAGAAACGCCAGGCTCCGGCGCGGGTGGGCCAGCTCCTGGGAGAGCAGCGGCTCCAGGTCCCGGTCGTCCATGGCCGCGAGGGCGGCGAAGGGCTGTCCGGTGGCGTGGGCGAGGATGGCGTGTTCGTTGTCCTCCAGCTGAATCACGAGACGGCCGCCGTGCCGGGCGCGAATCTGTGTCGCCACCTCACGGATACGTTCGCGCGTCGTCCAGGCGTGAATCACGTCCGGACCGCGTCCGTCCCCGAATCCTCCGCCCTCCGCCATCGACTGCGCATGCAGGCAGGCGCGAAACCGGGGCTCGAGCTGGTGGCGCTGCGTTTCGAGGTCGCGCGGCACGGCTAAGGTGCAGTCGTGGCCGAGTTCGGCTAACCCGTTGGCGAGGGCGCAGGCCTGGAGCGAGCTGTTGGCGGTGAAATCTCCGTGCAGGACGAAGAGCACGTTCAACCGCGGCAGGGCCGGTCCGGTCGCGGGGGCGGGCGTGCGGCGGGCATAGCCGGGCAGGGGAATGCGTTCGCCGCGGAGGTCGATCCCCGGGCCGTGATTCTCATCGTGTGCCACCGCGATCGTGACCGGTGTGCGGGCCACGGCGATCTCGCCCGTGGCGAGGCGGGCGCGCAGGCGCAGCGGCCCGACGCCAGCAGACAGGATGGTTTCACTGCGAAAACCCGTCTCCTGAGCATGGGGCACGTCGGGAAACTGCCTCGGTACATCCTCGCGGAGCAGGCCGAGCACGCACGGCAGGTCCTGGTGACCATAACGCAGACTCAGCGCGGTGACTGGTTGCGACGGATGCAGGGCCCAGCCGGACACGTGGGTGCGCTCGGTGAGGGGCGCGCCGGACGCGATGGTCTCCACTTCGGCCGCGAAGGGGCGTGATTCCACCGCCAACGTGAGGCTGCGTACCCAACGCCAGCGCCCGGGTTCGACTTCGGCCTCGAGTTGGGCGAGGTACACCCCGCTGGGAAGAGATCCGACGAGATGAAAGCCGGACGTGGCTGCGGCGGGTTCATCCGGGAAGAGGAGCGGCACGTCCGTTCGTGTCTCCCGGGCGCGTTGCAGAATCAATCCGGCGGCCGTGTTTAGACGCATGGCCGGCGGTTCCGAACGGCCCGCGGCAAAACACCATCCCACGATATCGACCTGCCCGGCGACCGCTCGCAGCGGGCGGGGCGATTCGATTTCGGCGTGAAGGCGCGGGGCAGAGGAGACGCTCACGGCTTCTTGGGACGAAACGCGCGCTCGATCGAGCGCAGCCATGCCGTCCAACGCCAGCTGCGCGAGGCCTTCATGGTCCGCACCGTCTCGTCGAGTTGCTGAATGCGATCGAGGCGTTGGGCGGCCACGGTCCGGGCATCGGCCAGCAGGCGTTCGTGTTCGCGCAACCGGGCGTCGAGCGCATCGACCGACGCGGCGAGGGCCTCCGTCTGCGCCTTCAGGGCGGAGGAAAGCTGGCGTTCCTGGGCCAGGGCGCCCTCAGCGGCAGCGACGCGTTCGCGGGTGGCCTGCAAGGCCTCGTGGGTCACGTGCTGCACGTGGCGCAGGTGCTGCATCTGCGCGAGCAGGTCGTCGCGGACCGAGGCAAGATGGGCCGCCTCCTCCAGCTTCTGGTCGGCGAGGGTCTGGGCGGCGGCGAGCAGGATCTCCGTTTGGGCCAGACGGGGCGCCAGTTCATCGCGCGCATCTTCCAGCTCCATGATACGTACCTGGGCCAGAATGAGTTGCTGGCGGACAGTTTGGAGGAGCTCAGCCGATGCCGGGTGATCGGACGTCATGGGCGGTCTCGATCAAGGCGCGCCCCGCCCGGATGTGAAGCCAATAGTCTGGAGCGGGCGCTGCTACCACCAGCGTTTCTTCAACGCTGGCGCGGGCGGGCGGGGAGCGAGGGGCGTCTCCGGTACATCCAGGATCGGTTCAAAATGACCGGCCTTCTTGTAGAGGATCACCACGTCCTGCATGCCCCACGCCTCCTCGAGGTAGGCGCGGACGATGATGTCGGGATGCCGCTGCACGGCGCGCATCACCCAATCCGGTGATGTGAGTGCCAGGCCATAGTCCTCCGCCGGCGTACTTTCGAAATAACGCTGGTACGCAAACCCGTCGCGCGCGTAGTCGGCGAGCAGGGTGGCTTTGTCGACGTTCTCCGCCACATTGCGCCGGCCGCGGGCGAGCAGGCTCGAGACCGTGCGGCCCTGGGTGGTGAACACGATCACGCCGCATTCGCGCGTCCACTTGACTAGGCAATCGAGCGTCGTGAGCCAGCGCTCCTGATTGAGGTGTGTCACCAGCGAACCGACCCAGATCAAGTCGAACTGCGCTTTGAACGGCAGAGTCCGCAGGTCGGGTGCGGAATAGACCGGCGTGGCGCCGAATTGCCGGGCACAAAAGTCGACGCCGTCCCGGTCCAGGTCGCAGGCCGTGAGGTGGGCGTAGCCGTAGTGGGCACGCAACCAGCGCATGACCCGGCCGTGCCCGCAGGGCAGGTCGAGAATCTCCGGATAGTGCGGCTTGTCGCACAGGACGCTGGAAAAATGGATCAGCTCCAGCGCGCGCCGACCAAGATCGAAGTACTGCTCCGGCTGGGTGGAATCGACCATACCGTCACGCGGGGCGAGCGTGCGGTCGATCGGAAGGGCGGAAAAATCGTAAAGCGGAGGCATGTCACAGGACGTCCGCAAAAGCCGGCTTCAGCCGGTGGAACACCGCGAAGCCGCCGGCGGCCACGAGCACCCCGATCGCGTAGAGCACACCGAGATGGCGATACTCCAGCGCCTCCTGCCAGAGCACCGCATCCCGGGACAGTTCAACCGCGAGCAGGAGCGGATTGAACTGAAGGAAGGTCCATGCCGTGGCGGGGATCTTCTCCACCGGGTAGAACACGGCGCTGGCAAACATCAGTCCGATGCTGACGAACTGGGTGATCTGGGCGATGTCGCGGAAAAACACCCCGAGCGCCGAAATCAGCCAGGCGAGTCCGAGTCCGAGCAGCGCCAGCGGCAGCAGAATGACCGGCAGCCACAGGACGCCGGCGGAAAGGCCGGGACCGACCAGAGCGATGCCCGCGAGGATGAGGCCGAGGCTGATGGCGAGGTGGATCAGCGACGCACCGACCGCCGCTGCGGGCAGCACCTGCAGGGGAAAGACCACTTTCTTCACGAAGTTCGGATTCGAGGTGATCAGCGCCGGTGCCTGCCCGATGGTTTCACCGAGGAAATGAAACAGGCTCAGGCCGAGAAAAATGCCGAGAGCGTAATCGATCCGGGTCTCACCCGGCCGCCCGAAGGTCCCTTCAAAAATGAAACCGAAGACAAAGACATAGAGGGCGAGGAGCAGCAGAGGGCTGAGGAACGACCAGATCAGGCCCAGGTGGCTGCCTTTGTGGCGAAGCTCAACGTTGCGCAGCGTGAACTGCCAGAGAAGCGAGCGATGAACCCAGAGCCCGGAGGGCGGGGTCGCAACGCTGACGCCAGACAGGGAGGAGGCCATGCCGCGATTTAGGCGGGTGCCGCGGAATCGAGTAAAGCGCAATTCCGGGACCTCACCCGGTGCGGCCCCGCCAACCCGCCGCGGCGAGGAGGTCGAGACGGGCACTGCGTTTCAGGTAGGCGTACAGGTTTGGATCCGCGATCAGTTCAGCAGCGGACAGCTTCCGGCCGAAGGTCCGAAAACGCAGGGTATCGAGCTCCTCCTGCCCGACCGAGCCCAGTTGGGCCGACGTTTTCTGACTCTGGTGCAATCGGAAGCAGGCCAAGAAGCAGGGCAGACGGACTATGGTAGCGCCCGCAGCCTGAAACCGCAGCAGGAGGTCCCAATCCATCGCAAACTGGAAATCGGGATTCACGCCGCCCACCCGCTCCCAGAGCCGTCGGCGCCAGAAGAGCGTTTCCTGAGGAACAAAATCGTAACGTTCCAGCACCGCCGGATCATGCGGCGGAAGGTGCCAGCGTCCGATTTCGCGCGACGTCTCGTCGACCAGCAGACGGTGGCCGTAAACCACGTCGACTTCGGGATGCCGCGCAAGATAGTCGGCGACGACCGCAAAGGCGCCCGGCAGATAAAAATCGTCGGCGTTGATCCACGCCATCACGTCATCCGGCGCGCCGTTCGTCTTGGCAAAGCCGCGTTGCAGGGCATCGGTCTGACCGAAGTCAGGTGCGCATTCCCAGGCGGCAATCCGCATCGCTCCGGGACCACGCGGTTCGCGGGCAAGCGCGGCGATGATATCGGCGCTGCCGTCGGTCGAGCCGCCATCTTGGATGACGTAGTCGCCGGGCACGTCCTGCTGCAGCACACCGGTGATGGTTTCGCGCAGAAACGGGGCCTGCTGAAACGAAGGGGTGACCACCGAAAAACGCGGCCCGCCGGACGGCGTCGCCTTCCGACGCGCGCCGGACGCGGAGTGGAGCGGCCGCGGTGCATGCTGCGGCGTGGCGGCCAACTGGCAGGCCAGCAGTCGCTCCGGCGACGTCCGAAACGCCCGGCGCCAGGCGGCGGACCTCGGCACGACGATGGTGCGGCGCAGGAGCTCGTGGCTATGAGCGTAGGTGTCCTGCGCGCGCAGCACGAGCGTGTGCCGCCCGGTCGGGATGCGAAGATTGATCGAGAAACCGCAGGTGTCCCGATCCAGGCGCAGGGCTTTGGCAACATCGGGACGCGGTGACGCCGCTGTCACCGTCCACTGGATACCCGCAACCTCGGCGATGATCGCCACCGGTGCCGCCTCCGCCCCCGTGCACCAGCCGCGCAGTTCCAGGCAGCCGTCTGCGATTACCTCCGGCAGCGGTGAATCGAGATGGTGGGCGAAGGCCACGCGTCCGACCGGCTTGGGCAGCGGGGCGACAAACGTGTAGTCCGCAGGCTCGCGGCGAAACGCCGGGTTAAAGTACGAATCGACCACGCCGGGCGGCATTCGCCAAGGGTGGGCATGGCCGCTTGCGCTCAGCGGCAGCGTTACGCGGGCGGCGGCGCATACCCGGTGATGAAGTCCCGCCTGCTGCAAGGCGGCCAAAAACCCGCCCCAGTCCGACGCGGGAGCAAAACGGGAATCCAGCACCACCTGACGCCGCACGGCGAAACACAGGGGCGAGACGGCCACGACCTCGCGATTACAGCGTCCGGCGCCGTTGTAGCCGTCGTCATCCGGGTCGAAATTGACCATCATCGGGACGAGGCGCTCGCCAGCGAGGGTGCAGCCGGATTCGAGGATGCGATGCTCACTCGAGATCAGCACCGGCGCGATGCAGCCGGAGTCGTCAAGGGCGGCGACGGCGGCCAACTCGGCCTCCCATCCTTCGCTGCCTTCCCGGTGGACGACACCCAGAAGAACCAGCACGTCCTCCGTTCGTTCGGCGGCCAGCCGGCGGAGCAGGACAAGCGGGTCGTGCGATGCGCCGAGCGTGTGCACGAAGCAGGACGGACGGGTCCCGGCCGGTCCGGCGCGCAGCCGCACGCGATGGCCTCCCAGCGATTCCGCCACCCGTGGATCACCGCGGCGCGCAAGATGGGCTGAGACGGCCGCGAGCTGGCGGGCGTCCATGTCGCCTTTCACATTGCCATGGAGCGCACTCGAACCGGGCGAGCGCCGCCAGTGATACAGGATCTCCGGCAGGTGACGGATGCGGGTGGTGTGTTCGGACAGGCGCAGAAAGAACTCATAATCCTGCACGCCGTCGAAGGCCGGATCGAAACCGCAGACCGACGTGGCGAGGCTCCGGCGCACACACAGCACGTGTCCCGGGTACATCACGCTGCGCAAGAACTCGGGTGAGTAGGCTGGCTTGAAAAACGGGAAGAGCCGGCGTCCGTCTTCGGAAATCTTGTCCTCGTCCGAGTACCACACGTCGGCGGCGGGCTCCTGCCCGATCGCCTGCGCGAGCCGGTGCAGCGCGTGGGGCCGAAGCAGGTCGTCGTGATCGAGTAAGACGATGAAGTCGCCCTGGGCGAGGGCGAGGGCGTCGTTGGTCGCGCGGGCAATACCGCCGTTCTGAGCGCGCCGGGTCAGGCGAACGCGCGGATCCGCCGGGAGCGCGCGCAGGAGCTCGCCCACCGCCAAGTCAGGCGATCCGTCGTCGACCACGATCAGCTCCCAGTTGCGATGGCTCTGGGCGAACACCGAGTCGAGGCAGGCTCTCAGGAAGGCCGGAGGTGTATTGTAGACGGGCAGGAGAAGGGAGAAACGAGGCGCCGACGTCTCCGCGGTGGTTAACGCGGGTTGTGCATCAAACCGTTGCGCCCACCCCGAGTAATGCCCTGTCGAGGGGCCGCGGGCGGCGACGTCAGCCGGATTGACGTGGGCGAGGGGCAGCCAGGCGCCGTCGGTGCGGCGGGCGCCGAGGAGAAACCGCCCGGTGAAGTC
This sequence comes from uncultured Opitutus sp., assembly GCA_964476565.1. Classification (GTDB taxonomy): domain Bacteria; phylum Verrucomicrobiota; class Verrucomicrobiia; order Opitutales; family Opitutaceae; genus CAMAXB01. Next base: position 31,331 of record CAYZBG010000010.1, on the reverse strand, counting down.
GCCCGTGGCCAGTCGGCCGGTAAAGCCGGCCACCTGGGCGTCCGACGCAGCGCCAAAGTGCTGCTGCACGTCCGGCCGATGGACACGTTCGAGGGACGCCACGGCTCCGTCCGGCGCGACGAGGTGCAACGATTCGAGGCTCAGGTTGCCGGGCAAATGACACCACCCGGAGGCAAACACGGTCATCTCTTCATGCTGCAGCCAGCGCAGGTCTTCGATGGCGAAGTCGACTCGCAACGCCTCCGTACTCCAGCCATCAAGCTGACGTCCGCAGATCCCTTCGGCGAGTCGACGGATCACGGCTTTTCGATCCGGCATCATGCGCGCCCGATAGGCCGGCGTGTTACCGACGGCCTCCAACGCAAATTGCCGCAACCAGAAATAGAGGTTCCACGCCGGATCCAGCGCCGTTGGCGTGGGGGAAGGCGCAGCGGGGCCGCGGACTTCCGGAGAGAAGGCAAACCACCTGACGTCGTCCTCGCCGAAGAAGTGCGTCCGGGCACCGTGTTCGTGATCGATTAGCCAGGGACGGCCTTCCGGATCGATCCTCACATTGCCTGAGCGCAGGTCGCCGTTGGTCCAACGCGTGGTGGCGGGCCCCGTCGCCAGGCCTCGAAACAGCGACGGTAGGATGACGTCGGCCAGGAGTGTCCGTTCGGTGGCGGTGAACGCATCGAGTCCCAACAGTTCCGTGGTCCACCGCCGCCACTCGTTGCGCCGTGCGGCGGCGGTCGATGGCCGGCGGGTGGCATCGAGTCGCGCGCAGACTGAGGTGAAGAGGTTGGCCGGCGTTTCTGCAGAACCGGAGGTCGGGACGAATCGTTCGGCGAAAACATCACCTTCGGGCAGGCGCTCGAAAAACACCGGTGCCGGTACGAAATCCGGGGCCGCGGCGTACGCGGCGCGGTGACGCTCGTTTGTCGGCGTCAGGTCGGCGCCTACGGTGAGCTTGACCGCGGTTCCGTCAGCAAGGGTCGCCTGCCACGACGAGCGGGCCGCGCTCCGGTCAGCGTTCCCGCCGGTGAGGCGGACCGGGGCGGGGCCGGCGGCGAGCAGGCCGCGCCGGATCAGGATGTCGAAGATCGCCTCGGGGGAGGACACGTCAGCGGGCGCGGACAAAAAAGCTGGGCGCGAACAGATGGGCCGCACCTTCGCGGGCCAGCGAGTGATGATGGGACGCGAGCTCCTCCTGGAATGTATCCGTCAGATCGCTACCATCGTAGCCATTGTGTTCGCGGGGCAGCGACGCCGAGGCGAGCCAGGCGTTGAGGGACCGTCCCTCGGGTCCGAAAGGCACGACCACCTGAGGCAGCTTGTAGTCGGGATAGGCGCCGTAGAAGGCGATGTCGGTGTAACCGGCGGCTCGGAGCAGCGCATCCAACTCGGCGTGGGAGTAGGTGAAGCTCTGCAACGGTTGCCCGTGGCGCGCCTGCCAGCGGGCCTTGGCGAGTTCGGCGTCGAGGACGGCCAGGCCCGGAATGCCGATGTGGTCGTCGGGGCAGCCGAGCAGGTACTTCAGGCCGAGGCGGTTCTCGATGCCGATGATCAGGCTGCCGCCCGGAGCGAGTTCGCGCCGGGTCTTGGCGAGAAAATCGCGCTGCCGTTGCTGGGCGTCGGTGTGGTTTTGAAAGGCCCCGGCCCATTCGAGCACCCCGATCGCGCAGATGGCTTCGAACTGCGGCTCGAAGGCGAGGTCGAGGTAGTCGGATTCGAGGTAGGCGATCTGGTCCGCGACCCGGTCCTGCCGGGCGGCGGCCCGGATGAAGGCGAGCCGTTCGGCGACGGGTTCGAGCGCCACCACCGGACGATGGCGGGCCAGCGGCCGCGCGATCTGCCCCCAACCCGAGCCGATGTCTAGGACCGGACCGCGCCCAGCGGGCAGCACCTGGTTGAAGAAGGCCGTTCGCGTGCCCGAGGTGATGATGGCATGCAGCCACGGCCTACTCGCCGCGTAGCGTTCGCCTACGACCTCGCGCCACGGCCGCCCTGCTTCCACGTCGGCGATGATGCCAAGCAGTTCGGCCGACGGCGCATCGCGGAACCCGGCTTCACGCGGTTTCGCGAAGTGTTCGCCGAGGGCGACGGCGCGGGATTGCTGCTCGTGCTGGAAAGTGATGCGCACCATGGTTCAGACGGACGAAATGACAATCGAGGTCGGGCAGTGGGCGATGCCGAAGGACCGGTCGAGCGGCATCACGTCGAAACGCAGCACATCGTAGCGGCGGTGGATCACCTGGACCTCTCCGTCGACCAGACGCACCCAGCCGAGGGACGCGAAGTACACCCCGGGTTGCACGTTGAGCTGAATCGCGAACTCGACCGACGCCTTCCGTCCGGCCGGAACCGGGCCGGGCGTGAGCGATTGGAAGAAAGAGTTGGTCCCAAAAATCTCCTGTCCCCGCACATCTTTCAACGTCACGGCATAAATGGGATCGTCGATATCGCGGATCGCTTCACAGGTGAAACGCACGCGGGCGGTTGCACCGGTGACAAACGTCAGCCGCGGGCGCCCCTGCTCGTCGGTCATCGCAACCGAGACGATCTTCCCGGCCTCGCCCCCGTAGGCGTACTCCTTGTCGGAGACCTGTTGGTGGGCGCGTTCCTCCGCAATGAGCACCCCGCCTTCGGAAGGATGAGGAGCGACCGAGGTGAACGCTGAGGCAGCGGCCTTGCGCGTCGGGTCGGCAACGTCCGATGCGGTGAGGACAGGCACGGCCTCCGGCGGCGACGGAGAAGGCGTATCGAGGGCACGTGCCTGGGCGTCGGCGATGTCCGCCCGGATGGCCTCCACGCCGTGCGGGCTCGTGATCAACTTGGTGTAGAGATTGACCACGTCGTTGGGCGCGCCCTTGAAGAGGACCTCGCCTCGCTCGAGCAGCACGGCCGAGCGGCACATGCGCTTCACGGCGTTCGTGTCGTGGGAAACAAAGATGATCGTGCGTCCCTCCGCCTGCATCTGTTCGAGCGTGGCGTGGCACTTGAATTGGAACCGGGCGTCTCCGACCGCGAGGGCCTCGTCGATGATCAGGATCTCGGCGTCCACGTGGACGCAGACCGCGAAGGCCAAGCGCACCGCCATGCCCGTGGAGTAGGTGCGCACGGGGCTATGGATGAAATCGCCGATGCCCGCGTAGGCCACGATGGCGTCATACTTCGCGTCGATCTCCGCCTTCGTGAGGCCCATGATCGACGCGTAAAGGTGGATGTTTTCCCGCCCGGTGAAGTCGGGGTTGAATCCGCTGCCAAGTTCGAGCAACGCCGCCACGCGTCCCATCACGCGGATGTCGCCGCTGCTCGGCCGGAGCGTGCCGGCGATCATTTGCAACAGGGTGCTTTTGCCGGCCCCATTGCGGCCGACGATGCCAAGGCATTCGCCGGGTGCGATCTCGAGGGAGACGTCCCGGACGGCGGTGAAGGACTGGGCGCCGTCGTTGCCAGTTTTGCCCAGCAGCGCCTTTCGGAGCGGGGCGAGCAGGCGGTCGGCCGGGTCGGTCCACACCGTGTAATGCTTGCTCACGCCGCGGAGCGAAACCACGGGAGCGGCAGGGGTGGAGGGAGCGGACGAGGACGACATGACGGCGCAGGGCGAAGACAGACGGGCTGCGCCCGGACGTAAAGCGCGATGTCGGACCGGGGCAGGGGGCTCGCAGGATTGGCGTCAGGGCCGTTGGGCGGCGTCGACGTGGGTTTGCCGCGCCGCCTGAATCATCGCCAAGGCCTCCGGCGTAAAGATGACGATCGGATCGTTGGCGTTCTCGGTGGTACGGAGCACCAGGGCCCCGTCCTCCTCGGTTAGGCTGGCCACCTGTTGGATCGGATGGAGGGCGTTGGGCGGCAGCTTGGTCAGCGTTCTCCCGGTCCGATCGACGACCCGGATGCCGTAGATGCGAAACGTAGCGGCGGCGTCGACCGGGTCCCACCGAATCTCGCGCAGCTCGCCCGTATGGGGCAGGTCGAAGCGCAGCGTTTGCATGAACGGGTGCGGTTCGAAGTCACGCCGCTGGGAATCCTCGCCGCGGATGCCTGCGCCGACGTCGAGGAACAGTTGCGACGACACCGGACGGTCGGTCGCAAGATCGAACTCGAGCCGCAGGCCACCCGGGGCAACGGCGGGGGCTTCGAAGCGGGAGTAGGCCCAGGAATTGCGGATGAGCCCGCGGTTGCCGACAGCGGAGAAGGCGAGGGCGAGCAGGGCGAGGAAGGAGACCGATTTGGCCAGCGTTCGCCAGTCGCGGTGTCGGAGGAAGGTAAAGTACACCGCGAGCAGGATGATCCACAGCATCAGCGCGAGGTAGCTCCACGAGTAAAGGCTGCGCAGGAAATTGCGATGGTTCAGCCCGTGGGCGACGAGCGGTGCATCGAGGCGAATGCGCAGGTAGGGATCGTGGGCGTCGGCGGCCGTGACGATCTTCCAGCCTTCCTCGAGGGGAAAAATCGAGGCGATGCCGGATGCCGGCATCATGTCGTCTTTGGTGAAGCGCCGGATCTCCGTCTCGCGCCGGTCAATGATGCGCATCTGCCGAATCCGAATCTCGCCCTGCTTGTCGGCCGGATCCATGCGCAACGCGGTGATGGGGGCATCAAGCAACGGGAAGGTGTAGGTGTACGTCCGCTCGGTCGGCGCGATGGGAATCTGAATGGAGTGCAGGTCGTTGAACCCCTTGCCCACATCGTAGCGCAGGAAGGTGTTGCCGGTGAAATCGGTCGAGGCGAAGGAGATCTCCCAGTAAAGGATGTCGTTGCCCGGCTCGTTCAGCGGGTAGTATTCGAGCGGAACCTCCTGAGGCAGAAAGAAGGCTGCCGCGGCTAACCCGAGGCCAAAGGCGGCGCGCCCCCACGTCGGAGCAAACAGGTCTGACGACGGCGGAAGGACCGCATCGTCGTCGGGCGGAGGTGTGTCGGCTTGGGCGTTCGGCGGAGGCAAGGGGGGAGGAAGTAGCGGGTAGCCCTTCGACAGGCTCAGGGCCCGAGACGAGTAGCGGGTAGCGGGTAGGGTTTTGCAAGCCGCAGGCTGCGCCTCCCGATGCCGCTTCCGCCTTCGTTCTCGTAATCGTTCTCTCGCTTTGTGCCGTGACAGACCCTCAGGCGCAAAATCATCGCCCGTCGCCGCGATCCTCGCGGAACGTCAGGTTCGCCCCACGAATATAGGCCACCTCCCCCGACGTCGGGGAGGATTGGCCATTTCCTGCTTGGCCGGTCGGCCGCGTCCCGCGGCCGATCCCAAACCGCCCCCGACGCCCGGTAGTCCGCCCCCTCTGTCGGCCGGGCCCCCTGAACCTGCGCGCTTCCAGCGCACTGCCGAAATCCATTCTCTGGAGAACGGCGACACGGTACCCGCTCTCCGCACCGGCGTGGACATCGCGTGCGAACAATAGGCCTGGTCTCCCGCCCCGGCGATTTCCAACGTCGGTTTCCTCAGGCCGTCTTCCGCCCGCGGCCGATGTAGATATCCAGCAGGCTCAGCCCAACGCCAAGGGATGCCCCTAGGCAGAGTCCGACGATTCCGGCAAGTGCGAGACTGCGAATGACGCTTTCCGAGGTAATCTGGCCGCTGACGCGAACCGCATCGGCGAACTCGCGCTTTGCGAAGTCTTCGTATGTGGTCTGTACCTTACCCACGAGATCCATGTAGCCGATTTCGAGATTTGTCAGGGTTTGTTCGAGTTGCTGTTGGGCCGAAGCCTGCGACTTCTGATCATCGGCCAGAAACGTTTCCATCGCCTTGCGACGCTCCAGTAGGCGGGCCTTCTCAGCTTGAATGGCTTTTACCGTAAGGCCCGCTTCGAGAGCACGGCGCATCAGAAAGTTGTAGGCGTCATTTTGGAGCAAGGAGTCGATCAGGCCTTGATCGACGATTGGAGTATTTGCGTCCGGCCGCTGTTGGGCTTGCGAGCGGATTCCGAGCACGTAATTCTGAGATCGATCCTGGTTGCGGGCCATCAGGTCTGTTACGACCCTTTCCTCTTCAACGGCCTGACGCTCGCGGTCTTCCAAGCGGCTCAGGTGGTAGTCCATTTTAACCATGGCGAGTCTGCGATCTCGCGAAGTGCCGTTGGTTCGAATCAACCCCAACACTTCATTAAGTCGCAGCTGGCTGAAAAGCTCAGCCGAACGCATCAGATCGTTGAACGACAATTTGGTGATTTGGGATCGAAAAGTAGGGGCCGTCTGGGCCTGCTTCTGCAGGAAGGCGTTCAAGTTCTGCAGGTCCGACGAAAGTATGAACTCATACTCAAAATAATCCGCTCCGCGCAGCGTCTGAAACACGTTGCCGAAGTCGTCTGGTAGCTTTGTGTAAGTTCGCTGAAATCGTTCCCGATATGCGCTAACCAACTCGTTCAAAAACCGCCGGCGCTCCCCCTCATTCATCGGGAACGAACGCGGTAGTGTCAGCGAGACGGCATACTCGTCGGCGATGTACGGGGGCGGAGTCTGGCCAGATGCGCGCAACCGATCACGCTCTTTCGTGATATTCGATGGAATCACCGCTTCGACCGATACCGCAGCGCGTAACTTGGCGAGTTGAGAGCCATCGCCCATCATTCCGACCTTAGCTGCTGCTTCGCCGATCAGATCCGCCGCCCGTAGGTCATCGGCCTCGAACTTGGATTGATCGGGATATGCGCCTCTCTCGAAGCCGGTGAACGAAAATGAAATGCGGGTTGATGTGGTCGTGCTTTGAATTGGGCTGAGCAGTTTGCTGCCTGCGGCCATGATAACCATTCCAATCAATGCGAGGCCTACTATCTGAGGTAACCCGCGAACGATGCGAAGAATGATTCCCTTGATATTGATGATCTCGTCGTGTTCGTCTGGTCTGGCCTGAACCGAAGAAGTACTTGGGGCGGATGATGGAGATTGATGAGGAGGCATGTGCAGATGATAGGCGGAAGTTGATCAGCGTGAGCTTAGGGAGACGGTTGACAATCCTCCATTCACGTAACTCAGCGAGCGCAGACACGGTCGGACGGGTGTCTTTTGCTTTATCGCGCGTCCTCCGTTCAATTTTTCTTGAACTTCGGGCCACTGGCTCCCTATCTCCGCCTTCTTGCATTCAGGTACCTCCAGATCCGCTGACCCTGCCCCTGCTGAATTCACCTTCGAGGGTGAGTGTGTATCGCTTTTTTCCAATTACCTTCATGTCCTAGGCATCCCAAAATCCATCGGCGCAATTTATGGACTCCTTTTTGCCTCACCGGAACCGCTCTGTTTCGCGCAGATTGTTTCTCGGCTTGGCATTAGTAAGGGTTCGGTGAGCCAAGGATTGGCCTTCCTGCGTCAGAGCGGGGCGGTGAAACTTGTGGCGTTGCCCGATGATCGCCGGGAATTTTTTGAGCCTGAATTGGGATTGCGTCGTTTGGCCAGTGGTCTGATCAGGGAAAAGATTGAACCTTTGGTGCGGGGCGGAAGGTCTTCTTTAACCGGGCTTAAGGACTGTCTGGCCTCAGCTTCTCCCGCGCAGGGCAAATTTCAAATGGCCCGCATTCGGCAACTCGAGACCTGGCATCGTCAGTTGCGGTTAGTCATTCCTGCGGTCCAAGCTGTTCTAGCTCTTGGAAAAGACCGGGATGCCTAATGCTATAAGAAATTGACCTACGAAATCCCAATCTGGGTCACAATCCTTTCTGAGCTCTATCAATAACAATAATTGTAATCAATAAATCAAATGCGTCAGTACGAGCTTTTGTCCAATCGTGAAGATTCAATATGTGTAATCGGCCTCGGTTACGTTGGCCTGCCGTTGGCTGTCTTGTTCGCATCTCGTTTCAAGGTGATTGGGTTTGATATCAGTTCATCACGGATCGAAGAGCTAAAGCTCGGTGTTGACCGGACACGTGAAGTATCAGCTGAGCAGTTGAAAAGGCATCAGATCGAGTTTACATCGAACCCAGAAGCTATTGCGCAGGCGCGCCTTATCATCGTCACTGTGCCGACTCCAATCGATGCTCATCGCATGCCTGATCTGAGCCCGCTGACTTCTGCGTCCCGCACAATCGGAACTTATATCAAGCCGGGTACAACAGTTGTTTATGAGTCCACCGTTTATCCGGGTTGTACCGAAGAGGACTGTATTCCTGTTATCGAAAGGACAAGCGGACTTATCTGGAAAAAGGACTTTTTTGTCGGTTATTCGCCGGAACGTATCAATCCAGGTGACAAAGAACATACGGTTGATCGTATCAAGAAGGTTATTGCTGGGGATTCGTCTAGGACGGCGGAGTTATTAAGAAGCGTTTATGGCTCTGTGATCAATGCAGGCATTCATGTTGCGCCCACGATTGCGACTGCGGAAGCGGCGAAGGTGATTGAGAATACCCAGCGGGATGTTAACATTGCGTTGATGAACGAACTCGCGCTCATCTTCGACCGTCTCGGTCTGAATACGTCTGACGTGCTCCAGGCTGCGAGTACGAAGTGGAACTTTTTGCCATTCCGCCCTGGCTTGGTTGGCGGTCATTGCATCGGCGTAGACCCATACTATCTGACGTTCAAGGCGCAGGCACTCAATTACCACCCCGAGGTCATTCTCGCAGGCCGGCGTATCAATGATGGCATGGGCAAACACGTTGCGGAACAGACCGTAAAGAAACTCATTGCCACAAGTCGGCCCGTGAAAGGTGCGAAGGTATTGATCCTCGGATGGACATTCAAGGAGGACGTCCCGGACGTACGGAACACCCGGGTGATCGACATTTATCGAGAACTACAGACCTATGGTGTCGAAGTGAGCGCCTTTGATTCGAATGCACATCCGGAGGATGTGCTTCACGAGTACGGTGTCGCCCTGCTTGCTGACGTCGATGCCGCCGGCCCTTACGATGCGGTGATTCTGGCGGTTAAGCATCGGGAATTTCGCACTCAGTTTGATCTGGTACGTTTGAAGCAACTCGGTGGTGGCCGGGCACCTGCGCTTGTGGATGTGAAGGGTTTCTTCATCGCAGGGGAACTCACGGCGGCTGGTTTTGACTGGTGGCAGCTCTGAGCGCCATGACCCACTACGACCGGATCAAGGAGGACCTGCGTCTCTCGCCAAAACACTGGCTTGTGACTGGCGCAGCTGGTTTTATCGGCAGCAATCTGATTGAAGAATTGCTGGTCCTGGATCAGCATGTCATTGGCTTGGATAATTTTGCCACCGGACATCGGTACAATCTTGCGGAGGTCGAGCGTAATGTTTCACAGGAGCAATGGTCGCGATTTCGCTTTATAGAGGGTGATCTTTGCGATGCCGAAAGCGTCAAGGCTACCTTTGCCAACAACGGAAGGACTGTAGATTACGTTTTGCATCAGGCTGCCTTGGGTAGCGTACCTCGTTCCCTTGCGGACCCCATTGCCACAAACCGTGCCAACGTTGATGGTTTCCTCGCCGTGCTGGTGGCGGCCCGAGATGCTAAGGTGAGGCGTTTTGTTTATGCTGCGAGTAGCTCGACCTATGGCGACCATCCGGGCTTGCCAAAGGTTGAGGATGTCATCGGGAGACCGCTCTCGCCCTATGCGGTGACCAAATATGTCAATGAACTGTACGCCGAAGTGTTTGCCCGAGTCTATGGGCTTTCGTCCATCGGCCTGCGATATTTCAACGTGTTTGGCCGCCGACAGGATCCCAACGGCGCCTATGCAGCAGTGATACCACGCTGGATTTCGTCGATGATCCAAGGATCGGACATCGTGATAAACGGAGACGGCGAGACCAGCCGTGATTTCTGTTATGTAGACAATGTCGTACAGGCAAATCTGCTGGCCGCCTGCGCCGGGCCGGAGGCGGTCAATCAAGTTTACAATGTCGCCATTGATGCGCGTACCTCCCTTAATCAACTGGCTGCATTGTTGCGGGACGGGCTGGCACAGCACGGCGTGAACTTCCGTGGCCGTATTGTGCATGCGGATTTTCGTGCGGGCGATGTCCGGCATTCTCAGGCTAATATTTCGAAAGCACGCCGCCTGCTCGGATATGAGCCTCGATTCGACGTCCGGGCAGGATTGGCGGAGGCGATGGCTTGGTATGTGCAGCATCTTCGTGCTGCGGGACCCTGAAGGGCGTGTAGACGCCCGCTTCTCCGTTGGACACTTCCGCTCCTCGCTCGGCCGAGTCTGCTGTCTCTCCTGATCGGGCGATCTGGAGGGGCGTTCTTACTGTCGCATTTTTCGTCGTGTTGGCGAAGCTGGCGGGTGCGGGGAAGGAGGTCGTGGTGGCGTGGCGATTCGGCGTCGGCAGCGCAACGGACGCTTACATGTTTCTCTATGCCTTGGTAAGTTGGCCTGTTGGAGTTTGGAGTAGCATCCTCCCGTCATTGGTTCTGCCTCTCCTTGCCGGGATGCGGGCCCGGCGATCACAGGATGCGAATGAGTTTCTGGCGCAGTTGCTCGGTTTGACGATAATGTTCGGATTAGGGGCGCTGTTGGTGGCTGTGCTGGGGTTGCCCTTGCTGATCTCGAGCGGCGCCTCCGGGCTTTCCGCCGAGGCAGCCCGGATCGCCTGCGATTTGGCCCCCGTGCTTTCACTGACCGTTCCGTTTGGGGTCGCAGCGGCTGTATATGCCACGTGGACGATGAGTGAGGGCAAGCATCTCAATACGTTGTCAGAAGGGATACCGGCTGTCGGCATCGTTCTCACGGTCCTCGCGATTGGGTCCACCGTTGCGTGGGCATGGGGAACGGTCGCGGGGGGGGCGGTTCAGGTTGTGTTTTTGTGGCTAGTGCTGGGTGAGCGAGGGCGGATCTGTCCGCAGTTTCGATTGCGATCTCCGCAGTGGGGCAGCTTTGCACGGGGATTCGCCGTCGTGCTGGCTGCGCAGTTTTTTATGAGTCTCACGACGGTGGTCGACCAGTTCTTCGCGACTCGGATGGGGGATGGCGTTGTAAGCATTCTGGGATATGCCAATCGTGTGCTTTCACTTGGCCTTGCCGTGGGTGCGACGGCGGTCACGCGGGCAACCTTGCCGGTGTTCTCCGGTATTTCAGCCGATGACAAAAGGAGCAGTGCGGCTGATGATTTGGTACGTCGCTGGACCTTATGGACCTTTTTAGCGTCTGTGCTCGCAGCAAGTGCAGGCTTTGCGCTTGCTCCATGGATGGTGGCGGTCCTATTCGAGCGTGGAGAGTTCACCGCGTCGCATACTGACCAAGTGGCGGCCCTGCTGAGATATGGTATGTTACAGGTGCCGTTCTATACAGCGGCACTAGTGCTCGTGAGTTCATCGGCCAGCCGCGGGCGTTATGGCGTGCTGCTGGTTACCGGCGTTGTCGGGCTGACCGTGAAAATTCTGGCGAATTTTGCCTTGGTCAATGTATTATCGGTCAATGCACTGATGGTGTCTACCGCTTTGGTTCAGGCAGTGAACGCATGCATTCTCTGGTGGGCAAGAAGGGAGTCTAATGGATAAATTGACAACTGCAGAGTATTGGGATGAAACGTACGCTCAGGCTTCGCATGCTGCGCTTGATCTCTCCAGTTTTAGGACTTGGGGGCAGCGACAGGTGTTGGAAGTGATCGAGTCGGTAGGACTGGAACGAAAGCGTGTGTTGGAGCTCGGTGCGGGAAACTCGGCGGTATTGTGTTATCTCGCACGTACTCATTCTGGAGCTGAATTTCATGGGATCGATTATGCACCGGGTGGTTGCAGAATGCTTTCGGCTCGGGCGAAGCGCGAGGCCGTGAACGTTGGCGTTCACCACGTTGACATGTTTGCGCCGCCACCTGGCCACCTTGGAACCTACGACATTGTCTACAGCCTTGGCCTACTGGAACATTTCTCGGAACTGCAATCGGCAGTTCGGGCTAAAGCAGCATTCTTGCGTCCAGGGGGGGTGTTGATCACGGTAATACCCAACATGGCAGGCCTGTTGGGGCGCCTGACCCGGCGCTTGAATCCTCGGATATACGCTTTGCACGTGCCGCATGATACCGGTTCTTTGCTGCTCGGGCACCGCACTGCATGCTTGGCAGTTGAGCGATCCGGGTATCTCGGATTTACGAACTTTGGTGTGCTCTCTTCTTGTTTTTACGGTCCAAGGGATCGTGGGTGGATACTTTACAAATGGCTGTCGCGCTTCACCACCGCGACTTGGTGGCTTGAATCCAAAGGAGTCCCGCTGCCCGCAACGCGTGAGCTCTCCCCCTATCTTTACGTGATTGCGCGCAAGGGAGAACCCCGTTGAGCCTGACGCAAATTCTAGCAGCCCTCGGCGCGTGGTGGCTCTTCGCCTCGACGCTGGGTTTCGAAGTGTTGCGCTCGAGACTGAGGCACTTTGATGCCTTCTCCGTCTTTCTCGCTACTTTCTTCCTCCAATGTATCGGGCCTGCGGCCATTATCTACAGTTGTCTGGCATTGCATGGACCGGGGCCCGTCGAGCTAGGCAATACGTTTTTTGATCGGGTCTATGGAGCAGTCGATGGAGGGCATCAGCTGCTGGTTTTGGCCTTCATGGCTATGTTCGTGGTGTTTTCATGGCTCAGCTATTCGGCCATGCTTCCCTCTCGTGTGAAAGTCACGGTACCTGAGTTGCGATTGAGTTTTGGACGGCCGGCGCTGATTTTTGTGGCCGTGCTGGGTCTTACATCGGGCGCGGTTCTTCTTTACGATCTGGGTGGTTCGTTGGGAGAAGGCTACCGGTCGCTGGTGCGCTTCCGGAACTCGGACCCTGAGATTGTGCGAACTTTTGTTAATGCGAACTTGTTCTCGCTAACCCAGAGCTTCCTTCTCATAGCCTTTCTTGGCCTTTTTCTCGCGCGCCGCTGGCGCATGGTTTCACCGACATTCTTTATTTGGGGGGGTATTGTTGGCGTTCTTGCCCTATTGTGTGTTTCTCGCCGGAGCCTGCTGATTCCGCCCATCCTTTTTGTCTTCACGCTGATGCTGGCGGGGCGTCGTCCAAAGGTATGGCAGTTGCTGATGTTGGGGCTGGCTGGCGTGACCGTGATCTTTGGGGGCAAGCAATTGCTTTCCTATCTGGCAAGCGATGTGCAGGAGGTGGTGCTGCCGGCGCGGGGACCTTTGAAGAACTCGATCTATATTGCGTCGGACATTGGTATTACCGTCACCGAGTCTCTTGGCTCTGTGGCCTTGATTGACTTACCGCCACGGCTGGGTGCAGACCATCTCTGGTCCGTACTCCGGCGCTTTCCGGAAGGTGCGCTGGGCTTTGAGGATCCGTTCCCCGAGCGGATTGTGCGCCATACGACGGCAGTCTTCATGAGTGAGGATGACCAAGATATTCCGCCTGGCTGGATGGGTATGATGTGGTTGGACTTCCGCTGGCTTGGGCCGCTGATCTATGGACTGATTTTCGGCGCAGGTTTAGGCATCATTGAACGCGCCCGTCGAAGGTGCGTCGTCGACTTTCAGTCTTCGGCGGTATTTGCTGTTTTCATTTTTATATATTGCCTACCGATAAACACGGGGAGCCTCGATTTTACGTTCTCAATCGATATGTTCATGTTAGTATTATTAATTCTTTTTGTACTCAAGATCGCTCCCCATCGCCCGGCGGATGAAATGCAAGCCAAGCCGTAAGGATTACATGATGCACCGCGGAAATCATCATAGACGGCGAACTGATATTGTCTTTGTGATTGGGTCGCTTGACCTAGGTGGCGCCGAGCGGCATCTTTTTCAGGTTCTGCCTGAGCTGAAAAACCGGGGATGGATGGTGCAGCTCTACTGTGTCTCGCGACGTGGCGTGATGGCCGATGCCTTGGAAGAGAAAGGCATACCGGTCTTCACGCCAAGCATAGCCGGCAGCAGTGGCGCGGATATTGGGCGACGACTCCTTCGGCTTATTGCGGCCACCTGGGGTTTAACTGCACATCTTTGCGTCAATCAGCCTTCTGCGGTTCATTTCTTTCTTCCACAAGCCTACATGCTCGGCGCGGTGTGTGCGCTGATAGCCCGTACGCCGGTCAGAATTATGAGCCGGCGAAGTCTTAATGATTACCAGAAGAAACGCCCGATTAGCCGATGGTTGGAGCGGGTATTGCATCACACCACTCATCGGGTTCTGGGTAACTCACTCGCGGTGGTGGATCAGTTGCGCGGGGAGGGCTTGCCGGCTGGAAAGATAGACCTGATATACAATGGCATCGAGGTTGGGCTGCTTGCAGCCAAGCGGGCGAGGGCAGAGGTGCGGTCTGCGCTCGGGATCGAAGCTGATACACTCGTTTTTATCATGGTGGCCAATTTGATTCATTATAAAGGCCATAGTGACGCCCTGCGTGCATTTGCGCTTGCACGATCCGGGCTGAAGCAGCGCTGGGTCTTTTTGGTGGTGGGTAGGGACGACGGAATTGGGCATGCTCTGCGTGAGGAGTCCGAGAATCTTGGACTGGGTCGTCATGTTCTATGGGTGGGCATGCGTCACGACGTCGCTGACCTGTTGTTTGCATCTGACGTGGGTATGCTTTGCTCCCATCAAGAAGGGTTTTCTAACGCAATTTTGGAGGCAATGGGGGCGGGACTGCCCGTGGTTGCGACCGATGTCGGTGGCAACGCCGAGGCTGTTGTGCATGGCAGCACTGGATATATTGTTCCTGCACGCTCCCCAAGGCATCTGGCGGCGGCTCTCGTGGCATTGGCCGACAAAGATCGTCGGTTGACGATGGGAAAGGCTGCGCGTGAGCGCGTAGAATCACGCTTTACGTTGTCCCGCTGCGTTGATGCATATGAGATTTGCTACCATCTGCTTGGGACGGTTCCGGCCGCGGACGATTACGGACGGCATGGGAGCACAATTTTATGAACGAGGAGACTGGCAATTCATCTTCCAATGCCAACATCGATCATGCAACTGTTCGGGGCTTTGGCGACGAGTGGATGCGTTTCGACCAATCGGAGTTGCCGGCGGGCGAAAGGGCCCGTTTGTTCAACGCCTATTTCAGGGTCTTTCCCTGGCACAAGATCGGTTCCGATTCGATCGGCTTTGACCTTGGTTGTGGCACTGGCCGTTGGGCGACGCTCGTCGCATCCCGGGTTGGTGCCTTGCATTGCATCGATCCCAGCGAGGCGTTGGTGGTGGCACGGCGAAATCTTCGACACCACCGCAACTGCTTCTTCTACAAGGCGGGCGTTGACTCGATGCCTTTTGCGGATGCGAGCATGGATTTTGGATATTCCCTTGGTGTATTGCATCACGTTCCGGATACCGCTGCGGCGATCGCGTCGTGCGTCCAGAAGTTAAAACCCGGAGCTCCGCTTTTATTATATCTCTACTATGCGTTCGACAACCGTCCCGCTTGGTATCGTTGGGTGTGGCGTGCTTCCGAGGCTGGCCGATTCATCATTTCTCGTTTGCCCCACGGGCTGCGCTACGCGTCGAGCCAGTTGATCGCAGTTGCGGTGTACTGGCCTCTGGCTAGGGCTGCGCGGCTGTTCGAACGCATGGGAGGCGAAGTGAGCGCGTTTCCGCTCAGTAGCTATCGTAGATGCAGTTTCTACACTATGCGTACTGATGCGTTGGATCGATTTGGCACGCGGTTGGAACAGCGATTTACACGACCGCAAATTGAGGAAATGATGGTGCGAGCCGGTTTGGAGAATATCCAGTTCTCAAAGGAGGCTCCATTTTGGTGCGCCGTCGGCTATCGAAAGCAAATAAATTGATATGTGTGGCATTGTAGGCATCTTTTCCTCTGACGGAGCTACTGTACGGGCTGACCTTCGCCGGATGGCGAACCAGATCCGACATCGTGGCCCCGACTCCCAGGGATTCTGGGAGGACCGTGAGGCTGGTGTGGCGCTGGCGCATTGCCGACTCGCAATTGTTGATCTCTCGCCGGCCGGGCACCAGCCGATGCAGTCGCCTGGTTCCAGATTCATCCTCACCTACAACGGCGAGATCTACAATCATGAGATTCTACGTAAGGAATTAGAAAGCTTGGGGAAGCGCTGTTGGCAGGGACATTCTGACACCGAGGTCCTGTTGGCTGGCTTTGAGTTGTGGGGCGTAAGATCAACGATTCAGCGCACGATTGGCATGTTTGCCTTTGCAGTTTGGGATCGGGTCGATCGCACGTTGACACTTGGTCGAGATCGCATGGGAGAGAAGCCTCTGTATTACGGCGAGATTGGTCGCGATTTCGTTTTTGGTTCGGAGTTGAAACCAATGAGGGAGCATCCGGACTTTCGGGGCGAAGTGGATCGTGATGTTCTAGCGCTGTACATGCGTCACAATTACGTACCGGCGCCATACTGCATCTACCGTGGCCTTAGAAAATTGGCTCCGGGCTGTCTGCTGACAGTGTCAGCTAGGCAGCGTACACCCCGAATAGATCGTTACTGGGATGCCGCCGCCACTTTGGTCGATGGGCACCGTGAGCCGTTCCAAGGTTCTTTCACCGAGGCATCGCAGGAACTTGAATGTTTGCTTCGACATGCAATAAGTCAGCAAATGATGGCGGATGTGCCGCTTGGTGCCTTCCTGTCCGGCGGGGTTGATTCCTCCGCAATAGTGGCCTTGATGCAGGGTCAATGCTCTCGCCCGGTGAAGACCTTCACGATTGGTTTTGAGGAGGAGGGTTTTAACGAGGCTGAGTATGCCAAGAGCGTTGCTCAACATATTGGCACCGATCATACCGAGCTTTATGTAAGGCCTTCAGAGGCTCGCGAAGTGATTCCGCTTCTTGGTAATATCTACGATGAACCCTTTGCCGACTCTTCACAGATTCCGACCTGCCTCGTCACTAGATTGGCGCGTCAACATGTGACAGTGGCACTGTCGGGAGACGCCGGAGATGAATTGTTTGGCGGCTATAACCGATATCTTTTTACCGAAAGGTTATGGAACAAGCTCAGCCGCATGCCCCAGGCATTTCGAACTGGAATAGCACGGAGCATTATGGCTGTTCCTTCGAGATGGTGGGAAGCTGGCTTGCGGCCCCTTAGGGGAGCTCTAAAGATGAACGCACCAGCAGACAAGCTACTCAAGGCTGCCGGTGTGCTTCCCTCCGCTTCACTGCCCGAACTGTATCGGCGCTTGGTTTCGCAGTGGAGGAATCCCGAACTTATCGTGCCAGGTGCGCACGAGCCGCCAACCCTGCTGACATCCGAACTTAGACGCTTCGAGCATTTGGCGCCGGCGGAGTTGATGATGGCATTGGATCTGATCACATATTTGCCGGATGACATCTTGGTCAAGGTTGATCGAGCGGCGATGGCGGTTTCGCTTGAAACACGTGTTCCACTGCTTGACCACCGAATCGTGGAGTTCTCGGGTCGCTTGCCTCTGGCCTACAAAGTGCACGGCGGGCAAACCAAGAGGATCCTGCGCGAGGTTCTGTTCCGACACGTGCCGCGGCGGCTAATTGAGAGACCCAAGATGGGATTTGGTGTGCCGGTGGGTGTCTGGATGCGTGGGCCGCTGCGCGAATGGGTCGAGCACCTCCTTGCGGAGCGAAGGATTGCTGACGAAGGGTATTTCGATGCTGTCCGAATCCGGCAAGTTTGGAGAGAGCACCAATCGGGGCGGCGCGACTGGACCCCGCAACTATGGACGGTACTTATGTTTCAATCATGGTTGCAGGGGCACGGCGAGGTGTTGAAATCCCGCGAATGAACCGGTCCCTTCCTTCAGGCTTCCAGTCGATCGGCAAACTGGTGTTCGGGCGTGTTCGCGAATTGATTTGGCCGCTGGGAATTTCCTGTGCGGGTGAAGCCGTCGCCCGTGGCCTTTGGCCCGAGCCGCTGGCAGGCGGCCGGCTTCGTCCGTGGTTGGCAATCTTGTGTGCTTTGACGGGCATTTGGGGTGGATTGCTACCGTTTGTCCTCCTAACCGGTAAAGAGCATCGTATCGTTGAATCCGTCTTGCCGCTAACATCGCTGCACCGAGACGGACAGGCATATTTTGCATATGCACGTGAGGCCAGAGTTCGGCAGGTGATTGGTGAGTTGGGTGGTGATTGGGTTTTGGGCCCGTTTGATTCAAACGAGCAGCCTCAGGCGGCCCGACATCGTTTGCGGGTCAACGAGGCCTTACTGACATCTCCACATGCGCCGCACGGAGCAATTGTTCGCGAAGGCGGTGGTCGGTACTCGTTCTGGCGTGGGGCTACTGCGGAGGAAAGTGGAATATATTTCTCACTTCCGCCAGAGACCGATGCAACCGAGGCCCTGGAATCGGTTATAGTCGAGTGGCATGTGGAAAGAATGTCAAAAGGACTGCAGGCAAGTCTTTCGACAGTGTCCGTAGTAATGATACTGCTTGTAGCGCTCTTTTCCTGGTGGGCCTATGGATCCTTGCCTGCGGTTTCTTCCTGGATGATCTTGGGGGCCCCTTGGGGGGCAGTTGTTGGAGTGTTTTTTCCAGAAATCAGTGGCGCAAATGCCGACGAAATCCAACGTGTGGCCGTTGAATGGCTTTCGTTCGCATTTGTGGCAGCCCTTGTACTGGCGGTGGTATCGTGGTTAGGCTCGATCCTCTTCCGCATATCTGGAATAAGCAAAAGAGATACGGTTGATGTCATCGTAGGGCAGGCTGCGCTCGGCGCGACTGTACCGGCGCTTTTGCTTCTCTGGCTCGGTGCGACTTGGGTCGGTCCGGCACCGGTTAAGGATTGGACAGCCGACGGACCTTCCAGTGCTGTCCTGGGAGGGCGTCTGCCATTTTCGGATGCCGCAGCGTGGTATGTCGGTTCGGGGGCGGTGGGGGAAGGAGTCAAAGTGGAGTGGGTGGCAAGGCGGCCAATGCACGCGTTGCTGCGATCGGGCGAACTGACCGTCGCTGGAGATGTCTATCAGTATAGTCTTGTTCTGCAGGCGTTGTTGGTCGGCAGTTCGATCGGCGGTCTACTGATTGTGATCGCGAGAATTGCGTCTGGCGCAGCAGCACTCGTTGCTTTAGTGGGATTGGTGAAATACGGAGGTGGGTTTATCGGCTCATATCTATCTGAGGCAAGCGGTCTAGCTGCTGGGAGCATTGGACTGGGGCTATCCTTGCTCGGCTGGAAAGAAGGTCGTCTTGGCTTTCGGCTTTGGGGATATTGCTTGATCGCCCTAGCTGCTGCGATTCGACCGGGACCTATGTTCATATTGCTTGCCTTGCCGGTTTCAGAGCTATTGCTTTGCCCTGGTCGCCGCTTGATCCGTGCCACCATCGCTGCGCTCCTAATTGGGGTGGTCCTCGTTATTTCATCTTTGGCTTTTCGATTGATCTCGACGGCGGACGCGGCTGCCAATGCCAACTCTGCTAACACGGTTTTGGGCCTTTCGATGGGTACACACTGGGGCGAGGCCACGAGTCGCTTCTTCGCGGAGGACCCGGAGCGCAGGCAACTTTCTACCAAGGAAATGACGCGGGAAATGTATAAGATGGCATGGCGTCAGTTCAGTGAGGATCCACGACCTTCCGTCCGTCTATTGTTATCGAATTTATCGAACGGACTTAACGCCCTAACGCTAGACCTAGCGCTACGCGTTACCGGTTTCGCCAAGGTCGGTTGGTATATTTGGGCCTTCGCGTGCATGGTTTTGATCTGGATAACACTTAAGGGCGAGAAGTGGCCAGTTTACCTCGTACTCTTGGCTATCGGCTTGGTCAGTTCTTTACCTTTAATATGGAGCGATGGAGGATGGCGCGGAACAACATTCGGACTACCGATTTTCTTCACAATCTTGTCGCTAGTTTTGTCGATTCAGCCCAGACAAAGCCCATCCGGCATAGGTTGGGTTTCGCTCTATCTTAAGACGATCGGTGCAATTATATTCAGTTTAATTGTAATTGCGGTCGTAAGACATTCCGCTTCCAAACCGCCACCAGTCGATGCTCCCATCGTCGTTGATGGGGGCTCGGATGCGGTGGTGAACATCTTAGATTCGGTCGTTAGACCAAAGAGTATCGGCCCCCTCGCAACGCGTCCCATTGACCTTAGCTTGGCCCTACACCGGACCGGCCTTTCGATTTACAAGCTAGATGAAACGCTCAAGGATTTCCCCCCCCCGTTTGCAATCTTCGTTGTTGCGCCCAACCGAGCCAAGCCCGAGCGTTCGCTTTGGTTGGTATTCCCTGGGTTGGTCGTCTCCTCAGACACCCGCGTAAGAATCGATCGTTATACGGAGCTGCCCGATGGTTATACTGCCCGGGTAGACGAATGGACCTTACTCCAATGACCAAGAATGCCTCGGACGGTCGTCTCGGTTTGGACGATCCTGCCACGACAACCCATAGGGCGGACTTGCTTCGACGGCGAGCTTACCTGCAGCAGCTTTACCGCCACTGGTATGCTTTGTTGATTGCCGAGCTGCCTGCTGTCACCGGCCGCGTGTTGGAGCTCGGGAGCGGCGGTGGGTTTCTCAAGGATCTGCTCCCGGAAGTAATAACCTCTGACGTGCTTCCCATCCCAACGGTCGAACGGGTGCTGGATGCGCGTGACCTGCCGTTCGGCGATGCCAGCCTGAGATCCATTGTCGGAACGAATGTACTACATCATATTCCCGAGATTGAAAGATTCTTTGATGAGGCTTCCCGGGTCCTGGTCAGGGGCGGTCGGCTGATCTTCATCGAGCCTTGGCCGACGTCTTGGTCACTGCTCATCTACCGGCACTTTCACCACGAACCGTTCGATCCGGCTGCGGGTTGGGAAATTCCTCCGGGGGGGCCATTGACAGCTGCAAACGGCGCGTTGCCATGGATCATGTTTGAACGAGACCGGGATCTGTTTCATGCCCGCTTTCCGAGATTGAAGGTTATTCAGCCTAGGCGAATCATGCCATTCTCCTACTTGGCCTGCGGAGGCATAGGGCGGGCGCTGACCTTGCCGAAGGCGATGTTCGCTCTTATCCGTACATTTGAAAAACCAGTCGATTTCCTGGGGCTGTTTGCAGTGACGATGGTTGAAAAGAACGATTAATTTCTCCAATGCCAATGAGCACATCCGATTTCGAACAACGCCGCACTAAGTGGCGCGCCCAAGTCGGGCGTGACCGAGCCACGCGCTACGTTGCGTCAAGCACCTACAAACGTTCGCTGCTTCATGTGCTGCGAGGTCTGGTGCCGACCAACGCCCGCGTATTGCATATGGGGGCTGGGGACGGAGGTGTTGTTGCGGCGCTTTGCCCTCGGAAAGCCGTTGGAGTCGAAGAATCAGAGAAGCTGATCCAACAAGGCAGGGAGCGGCATCCGCAGATAAGATTCATCCAGGCGGCGCCGGAGGAGTTCGACGCAGATGACACGTTCGATTATGTGATCGCGCCAGACATTGTGCTCGAAGCCTACGATGTGGAGGAATTGCTTATCCGCCTCAAGCGCGCTTGTGGCCGCGACGGGCGCTTGATCCTGACCAATTACAGTCAGTTGTGGCGCCCGGCTTTGAAGGTCGCGCGCTGGTTGGGCTTAGCCAAACCGCGGTTTGGGCGCACATGGTTCTCGCCTCATGATATGAGGAACGCCTTTCATGCGACTGGCCTCGAGCTGGTCCGAGAAAGCAGTGAGATCCTGCTTCCTCTCGATATACCGTTGTTGGCCCCTCTCTTTAATCGGTTTCTGGCGCGGCTCCCAGTGATTCGATGGTTCGCTTTGCACAGGGTTTACGTTGCGCGGCCTGTACCTGAACCGACCGGGAACGAACCGCTGGTGTCGGTGGTTGTGCCGGCTCGGAATGAGTCAGGTAACATTGAGCGGATTTTGCGGGAGATTCCCCAGATGGGGAAGGGAACCGAAATTATATTTGTGGAAGGTAATTCCACCGACGACACTTGGGAGGTGCTACAGCGCGCCGTTGCGGCGGCCAACTCCCCTCGGGTTAGGTTGCTTAAGCAGCCTGGCCGGGGTAAAGGGGACGCGGTGCGGGCCGGCTTTGCAGCTGCGACAGGAGAGATCTACATGATTCTGGATGCCGATCTCACGGTACCTGCCGAAATGCTGCCGCGCTTTTATCATGCAGTTCAATCCGGCCGGGCCGAGTTCGCCAATGGAACCCGATTGGTTTATGCAATGGACGACCGCGCTATGCAGTTTCTGAATCTGCTCGCAAATCATTTCTTTGCCTGGGCCTTCTCTTTCGTGCTCGGGCAGCAAGTTCGAGACACGCTATGTGGCACCAAAGTGCTGCGTCGGGAAGCATACGAGAAGATTGTGGCTAACCGAGCCTATTTTGGCGATTTTGATCCCTTTGGTGATTTTGACCTCCTGTTCGGTGCGGCTCGGTTGAATTTGCGAATCATGGACGTGCCAATTCGCTATCGGGAGCGGGTCTACGGTGAGACCAATATCAGCCGATTCCGACATGGAGCATTGCTGTTCCGCATGCTTGGAGTTGCCGCTTTGAAATTGAAGTTCACTTGATACCATGGATGGGCTAGGCTTGGACTCTGTGTGGCGTTCTACATTGGCCTCCGAGGCCGTCTTGAAGGGAAGAAAGCTGCTCTTTGTAGTAAACCATGCGGAGTTTTTTCTATCTCATCGGTTGCCTCTGGCTCAGGCAGCACGGGCGTGCGGTATGGAGGTGGCTATCGCGACCTCACTCACGTCGGGTGTAAAAAGGCTGACTGCCCTGGGATTCAAAGTCCACGTACTGCCCCTTGTGCCAGGAGGCATGAATCCGTTCCGAGACCTAATCCTACTCGTCGCCTTGATGAGACTTTACGCTCGCGAACGCCCTGATCTGGTGCATCAAGTAACAATCAAGCCGGTGATGTACGGCGGTATCGCTGCACGGATGCTCCGTGTGCCCGCAGTAGTAAGTGCCATGTCCGGGCTTGGTTTTCTATACATTTCGGATGCCCTATGGATTCGCGTCTTGCGTACATTTCTCGCTCTTCCCCTTCGCTTTGCACTCTGCGGGGGTAGGGTGCGTCTTATCTTGCAGAACCCTGACGACGTGTCGCTCTTTGTACACCGGAGACTGGCACGTTTGGAACAGATTGATCTTGTACCGGGGTCTGGTGTGGATGAACAGGATTATGCGTTCCAACCTGAGCCTGAGGGAGCACTCACTGTGTTGTTTCCTGCACGACTGCTCTGGGACAAAGGGATTCGTGAATACATCGAAGCTGCGCGAATGGTGAGAGCCCGGCGCGCCGGGGTTCGATTCTTGGTTGCCGGTGCATCCGATCCTAACAATCCTCATTCTGTTCCGGAAGCTGTGGTCAAGTCCTGGGTGGACGAGGGGGTCATCGAATGGCTTGGCCAAAGGGACGACATGCCAGCGCTCTATGCGTCTGCGCATATCGTTTGCCTTCCGTCATATCGGGAGGGCTTGCCGAAGGCATTGATTGAGGCCGCGAGTTGTGGACGCGCAATCGTTACGACGGACGTGCCGGGTTGCCGAGAGATCGTGCAGCCGAACATCAATGGGTTGCGAGTACCGGTGCGAAACTCGAAGGAGCTCGCCTTGGCCATCGAAAAACTCCTTGAATCGGCGGACTTGCGCCAGAAGATGGCAAATTCGGGCCGTCAGCTGGTACTCTCTAAGTTTACCTTGGACGCCGTTTTGAACCAAACTCTGTCCATTTATCGCCAATCGCTCAAACGCATATGAAAATTCTTATCACCGGAGGAGCCGGATTCATCGGGTCACACTTGGCTGAGGCCTATCTGCGGCGCGGTGAGGAGGTCTATATCATTGATGATTTGTCGACCGGGCAGTTCGACAATATTGCCCACCTTGAGAAGCACTCGGAATACTCCCGTAGGTTTCACGTTACGATCGACAGCATTTTCAATGACGAAAAGCTTCTCGATCTTGTTGGCACCTGTGATGTCGTCATACATCTCGCAGCCGCCGTTGGTGTTCAATATATATTAGACAATCCCCTGTCATCAATCATGACCAACATCCAAGGCACAGAGCGCGTGCTGGCCTTATGCAATAGATTTCGAAAGAAGGTCCTCATCGCGTCCACGTCGGAAGTCTATGGTAATCAAAAACATGCACCTCTCCAAGAAACAGATGGGTGTGTGTACGGAGCTTCGACTAAGTCACGCTGGAGTTATGCGGCATCAAAATTGATGGATGAATTTATTGCGCTCGCATACCATCGCACAAAAAATCTTCCTATTGTTATCGTGCGGTTTTTCAACACGGTGGGGCCACGTCAGACAGGCAGATATGGCATGGTAATACCACGGTTCGTAAACCAGGCGCTTAGCAGTGCGCCGATGACAGTTTATGGCGATGGAACGCAATCGCGGACGTTTACGCATGTGCAGGATGCTGTCGAAGCAATCATACGTTTGATGCAGAATGATGCTGCCATTGGAGAAGTCGTGAATATCGGTGGAGTTGAGGAGATATCGATCCTCGAGCTCGCAGAACGGATCAAAGCCCGGACCGAGAGTCATTCGGCAGTGCGAATGGTTCCCTACAGCGAGGCATTTTCCGAGAGCTTTGAAGATATGCAGCGCCGAGTCCCCTCAACAGAGAAGCTTGTTCGTCTAACGGGTTTCAAGCCGACCACTACCCTCGATCGGATTATCGATGATGTAGTCGAATACGCCCGCACGGCCGTGAAGGTTTGAGCCAACATGGTACTTGGCGGACTGATAGTTGGAGTTTTCCTCGCCGCTTTGATCGCGGTTCGGTTCGTGCGCCGAATTGCTGTCGAGCGTCATTGGGTCGCGAGACCTCGTGCGGACCGTTGGCATGCAAAGCCCACCGCCTTGCATGGTGGGGTGGGATTTTTTCCGCCCTTTCTCGTCGGCGTGATAATCATCCTGTGGCATCTCCACCAAGTACAGCCGCAGAACTACGGAACCCTTGGTGCTAATCGGCTAATGCTGGGCTACCTAGGGGGTGTCCTGATCATGTTTTTTACCGGCCTGCTCGATGACATCTATCAGTTTCGGCCGTCTTCAAAACTGTTACTCGAGGTGCTCGCAACCGTAGTATTCATGATGTCCGGTGGTGTTGGTACGATGACTGGAAGCGAATTTTTCGATATCGCACTCACATTCCTTTGGTTTATCGGAATAGTAAATGCCGTCAACTTACTCGATAACATGGATGGGGCGAGCTCCGGCGTCGTTCTGATCGGCAGTCTCGGCGTCGCGTTAATTGGGTATGAACACGGTGCGGAGAGTCTTCCTCTTTCGTTTTACCTCGGCCTTGTACTGTCCGCGTCGATTCTGGGTTTCTGGGTCTATAATCGCCCTCCTGCGTCGATCTTCATGG
The DNA here is from genome assembly GCA_964476565.1 of uncultured Opitutus sp. Taxonomy (GTDB): domain Bacteria; phylum Verrucomicrobiota; class Verrucomicrobiia; order Opitutales; family Opitutaceae; genus CAMAXB01. The sequence goes on along the minus strand of CAYZBG010000010.1, from coordinate 6,235 downwards.
GTGACTCCGGCAGTTTGTTCATGGGCTTCGCCTTTGCAGGCATTACACTCCCAGGGCCGCTAAATCACGGCTATGGGCTTCAGGGCGGAAGTGTTGCACCGCTCCATGCCCTGCTTATTGCGACTACGCTGGCGGCCATCCCTATCCTTGATACATCATTGGTTACAGTCACCCGGCTTTGGCGGGGTCAAAGCCCAGCTGTCGGCGGGCGTGATCACTCGACCCATCGCCTGGCACAATCCGGTCTCGGGCCTAATCGCACGATTTTCGTACTCTATTCACTTGCAGCATTGTGTGTGATGTTCGCGCTGGGCATGCAGCGTTCCCCTCAGCTTGCTCTGCTTCTGTTTAGCATATTGGTGGGAGGCTTTGGTCTTACGGCCTTCTACCTCGCATGTGTCGCCGTGGAGACTGGGCAAACGAGGCGGCGTGCATGGCAGCAATTGATCGATTCGGTTTTGTACCGTGCGCCTTTGATCAAGAGTGTCATCGACATCCCCTTGATCATGGTTGCGTTTTATGCCGCCTATATGTTGCGGTTCGATTTTCATGTTCCGGATGAGCACCTGCGGCCGATGTATGCCGGAATGCTTGCAGCGGTGGTCTGTTGTCTCTTCGCCAACCTGCTTCTTGGCGTTTATCGCTTCAGCTGGAGATCAGCTTCAAGTTCCGACGTGGTGCACTATGTCGGCTGCGGGCTGCTCGGGACAACGATGGCGTTGGCGACCGTCACGGTCCTAAGCCGCTTCGAGACAGGCCATTCGCGTGGTGCATTTGTTGCGTTCTGTGTGATCTATATTTGCGGTTTGGTAGCAATGCGTTTTGGGTTCCGTTTTCTCGATGAACTCGTTGCGAAGCTGCGGAACGCCAAGCCTAGCCAAGCGCGGAGAACCGTGGTCATTTTGGGTGCGGGTCGCGAGGGAGTCCTTTTGCGGACGCGGGCTATGACGCTTCCAGAGTATCGGGACTACGCGGTCATGGCCTTCGTCGACTTCGATCGGACCCAGCAGGGTACCACGACTGCTGGACTTCCCGTCATCGCATCGAGTGACGTCAAGGGGTTGCAGCAATTGCCATGGAGTTTTGAAGGTGCGGAGATCTGGGTGGCAAATGATATGATTTCAGATGCTGCGGCACTCGCATTGCGGAATCAGATTGATCGCCCCATTACGGTGCGGCGCCTCCGCCTTGCATTGGAAGTGCTTGCGTAGATGAATTGTTCAAACTTTCTCGATCTGGCGTGAAAGGGATTGAGAAGAGATAGAGCTCAACCGCACCACGCCCAATTTGCGTCCCTCGCTCAGCCTTTGCGATCCGGCTCAATTCTAGGTGTCCGGCGCTTTCAAAGTGCATCGCCTGCGCCGGCCAATGTCCAGAGAGATGTCCTGCCAGCGAAACCGGAGCCGTCATTGTGGTTGGCTTGACGAGAAGAAGGATTGGCTTGGGCGTAAAGTTGTGCACGGTCTCAACGCTGTGTGCTGTCTCACTTATGCGGAGGCTGTATAAAACCTCACGCGTCGAGTGGTGAAGATATGTAAGACCTGACGCATCACTCACGAAACGCACGTTCGGCGGTCCAAATAGCCCTTGGTTCTCGGGCTGTTTGAGCAAAAAGGAGCTCACGTCAGGTGGAAACGACTGCCATCCGGTACCAATATTCGAGCGTTCGAAGGCATTGAAAAGCCGATTGAAAATTGGATTGGAAGCCGGAGCCGTGGTGAGATAGAGGACGACCAAAAGGGTGAATGTATAAGCGAAATATTGGGGGGCGTTTGAGAACGCGCCAGTATAACGTTCTTTGCCAGCTTGAGCTGATGGGCTCCTCAACCACTCGGCTATCAGCCAGATGATCGCCAGCGGAGCAGGAGTGGCGAGTAGCATGCGATTGAACATTTCAACGGTACTTGCCGCGTGCAGTGCATGTGTCAGTGGGAGGGCAGATGCCGGCAGGACTAAAGCGAAGGTGGGCACAACAGTAAGCCATCCGACGACTTGATTTCGAAGAATGAGGGCTAGTCCGGCAACGAGGTTAATTATGCCCACTGCTCCAAGTATCTCTATGGCACGAGCGCCAGCTGGAGTGCCAGGTAACAATGAGAAACCGCCCCAGTCGTTTGTCCATGGCTTGCTGTCGCCTGTTGCCAGGGAAAATGATGCGCTCACGCTCGCGCCAAGAAGTAAGGCTATCATCCAAGCCACTGACACCTTCCCGAATCTCGATACCAATGTGCATGCTCCGATGGCGCCGCCCGCAAGGGCAATGAAGGCAAGTGCCTGCGGATGATTCATGACGGCAAGAAGCCCAGAAAAGACTGCTGCCGTTACCGTATGAATTGGCCTATCGGAAACGCCATGGAGCGGCACGCGAGCCCACTGATTCGCGAGTATAATTAGATGTCGAGTGCTTGCCAGAAAGGCGATCTGAGCAAGAACCGAGCTGGAAATGCCGTAATAGCGATAAAATCCGAAGATATTGTTCCCAAGTATGAAGATGCTCGTGATCGAGAAAATGAGGGACGGGGCTGCTCGCAGTCCCGAAATACGGGCAAGGCGATAGTGCTGCCATGCCAACAGCGTGCATATCGCTGCTTGAAAGTAATCGAGAGCAATCAGCTCCCAACCTGTGTCACGCAAGAATCCGAAAAGTGAGTAGGCTAGAATATAACTCGCTTTTGTCCATGCAGAATGGTCTTCGGCATGTTCCGCTAAGTGCCATTCGTTGATACGATAGTAGTGCGACCACGGATCTGCAGGAAACTCTAAATACGTACCGGGAAGCCAGAAAATAAATATAATGCATATCCAAGGGGCGAGCTTCAGAAGAAATGAAAGGTTAGGGCGCGGGGATGTTCCACCGCGTGCCCAGGAGGAAATAAGAATAGCAAGAAGCAAAAGATGCGAGATGTGGAGAACCCAATAGACATGAAGCAGCGAAGGTAGTCTGATGCCGTGCGTTAACGCCCTTGCGTTGGTGGTATTCAGAGACACCCCGGATGCCTCGGCCAAACTGACTGGGTTAATTGGTCCATCTATCCAGCCGTATAGGGCGTACGCTGTAAGATAAGGTATAAAAAAAGCCCAACCGGATTTGAAATAGGAGTGCAGCAGGGGCTTGATCAGACCTGCAGAATGCCAGGTGGGTGGACAGCTAGGGGTCACGGCGCGAGTCAATGTAAGAGTTGGCTTAGTTTACGATTTTCGTGATGCACAGACTGTGCAATAGTTTACGTGCGTAAGGAGGCTTAAGTTGATGCCTTGATTTGATGCACGACTGCATCCGAGGCGTCAGCAGGATACAGGAAGAGCCTGCTGGCGCATCCGGATAACGGTGGGTTAAGAATTGCGTTAGGCGTTGATGGAGATATTGATAAGGATCTTTCATTACGTGTTTCCTAGGCGGCAATGTCTTAATCCGTGGCAATCTTCACCTGCTCGGCTTCGATCGGAGGCATAGGCTCCGGGTCGTTCGTGCTTCACTTCAATATTTCCTTCGCTAGAGATCCGAAGACTATCACAGTTGAGGATTCGGTTCGGCATGTATTTGCCTTTAGAAGGGTTTGGGATTGTTCAGGGATAAAAGAGGGATGGACTGGTAAGTTGATGGGGCATCGTTGGGTAATAATTTATTCATGAAGATAGACTGTATGCGACTATTCATTTGGGGGCTGGCGTTTGTATTGACCCAGGCATCTTACGCAACCCATGGTGACTTCATTGCGGACTCCCTCGCTCGTCCCCTTATCGATACGGACCAAGCCTGGCGAGAAGTGTCGGACTATACGCATACGAAGGTTCCGACGATACCCGCCGTGCGTTCTGCAGCTAGATGGACCAAGGAGGCAGATCGACTGCGGCAAGCGGTCTTGGATCGTATTGTCTTTCGGGATGACATTTCTCGCGCCTGGCGTGATGCAAAAGTGGCGGTGGACTGGCTCGAGACGATTGAAGGGGGGGCGGGCTATGTAATCAGAAAACTGAGATATGAGGTATTGCCGGGTTTATGGATCCCTGCGCTCCTATATGAACCGGAGCATCTGAATGGCAGTGTTGCTGTGATGCTCGCAGTTAACGGACACGATGAGCTCGGCAAGGCGTCAGACTACAAGCAGGTGAGGTGTATAAATTTGGCCAAACGTGGGATGCTCGTCCTGAATATCGAATGGGTTGGTATTGGGCAGCTGCGAACGGAAGGTTTTTCCCACTACCGAATGAACCAGCTCGATCTTTGTGGGGTGAGCGGTATAGCGGTGCATTTCCTCGCACAAAAGCGGGCACTCGACATATTGCTTGCGCATCCAAATGCCGACAGCAGTCGAGTAGCAGTGTCGGGTCTCTCTGGTGGGGGCTGGCAGACGATCTTTCTGAGTTCCTTGGATACCCGCGTTACGTTCTGTAATCCTGTTGCTGGCTATTCGAGCTTCCGTACACGGGTGCGCCATTTCGGCGATCTTGGCGACTCCGAGCAAACTCCGAGTGATCTCGCTACGATTGTAGACTATACGCATCTGACGGCCTTGATGGCGCCACGGGCTGTTTTGCTTACCTACAACGCGTTTGACAACTGCTGTTTCGCTGCATCCCACGCACTGCCCCCTTTATTGGAAGCCGCCGCTCCTATATACAAAATCCTTGGCGCGAACAGCAATCTCCGTCATCACGTAAACTACCATCCTGGTACACATAATTACCTTCAAGAAAACCGTGAGGCACTGTATCGCTCAATTGGTGATTTATTTTATCAACACGACCCACAGTTCGTTTGGCAAGAATTTGAAGTAAGCAGCGAGTTGAAGTCGGCAGCTCAGTTAGATGTGCCTTTACCAGAGGATAATTTGGACTTTCACAGGCTTGCGGATGTCGTGAGACGGAAGTTGCCCATGCGGATCAACTTACCCTCGGAGTCCAGCAGGTTTAGGCGATGGCAGAAGGAGAGGCGCGCAAAACTATCGGAGGTGGTAAGGGCTTATCCTAGCTTAGTAAAAGCCTCGCAGCATGGGAATGAGGCCGTAGGGGGTACCACAGCAACGTGGTGGCTGTTTCGAATAGATGAGGTTTGGACAGTTCCAGCTGTTGAGTTCGTACGGGGCATGCCTACGGAAACGGTTGTTTTGGTTGGGGATGGCGGTCGTAAGGATCTCGGTGTTCAAGTCGCTGCTTTGCTTGAAGCTAATAAGCGAGTTATAGCTGTCGATCCCTTCTATTTTGGGGAATCCAAAATATCAAAGAGTGATTATCTGTACGCCTTGCTGGTGGCTGCGGTGGGTGACCGTCCCCTTGGCTTGCAGGCGTCTCAGCTCGCGAGTATAAGTCGGTGGGCGCAAAAGCGTTTCGGACAGGCTGTGGCCGTGCAAGCTATCGGGCCCCGCACCAGTTTATTTGCACTGGTGGCCGCTGGCTTGGAGGATAAGGCGATTGGTAGACTGGAATTAGTTGCGCCTCTAAGTTCGTTACATGATGTAGTTGAAAATAATTGGAGCGCGGATCAATATCCGGAACTTTTTTGTTTCGGCCTGCTTTCCGAATTTGATCTGCCACAGCTAGAGGCTTTGGTCTTTCCCCGCGTTTTGGCTAAGGACGGTGTGCTTGTAAAAAGTGGCTCGGCGAACAAGCCAGAGTGACGTGGTGAAGGGGACCCCAATTGTTGGATTGAGGATCGGGTAAGCTCAGTTGTGAGAGGCGACGGTGGCTTGGATGCGTTGATAGAGGCCAAGGACAAGGTCGAATGAGAATACCGCCGGAAGCGATTTTTGGGCGGACTACAGTAACGGGGTCTCGTTGGTTGACGGTAAACGCCATTGGCTGCCGATAGCCCCCCACCGGGGGCTTGGATTGGCTGTCCTGAAGGAGGTATGCGTCCAAATAGCGTTGTAGAGTAGGAAGGGGCGTTGAGGGGAGGGCGGGCCTTGATGTATGAACAATGGCGGCTCAGGAAGCTTTCGCCGTACGCGTTGCCAGAATCGCGCGACGGAGACGTGGTCTGGCGCCCGGCCGTGGCCATTCATTGATAGCTTCGTGCCGCAAGCTAAGTCCGGCGTGGTAAACTCGAGTGAAGTGAACTGCGAGCCCTTTGAAGTGATGAAGTAATGGTGGAGCCTGGAGGGGCAGATAGTTGGCCGTTGGGCTAGAAATCCTTTTTGAACTTCTCTGCTCGGGCCGTGTCCGGGGCGTACGTCGCTCCTTGCCGCGCTATCTCCCGGACTTTGCGGTTGCCATTTCCGGTGCCTTCGGCGGTCTA
>CAYZBG010000009.1:0-88994 GCA_964476565.1 uncultured Opitutus sp. | reverse complement strand
TGCGCAGGTGCTCGACGAATTCCCGGTTACCGTAGATATCGGTGTGGAGATGGCGAAACTGCCCGAGCAACGCCCCCTCGGCGTCGGCGTAGCGCGTATTAAACTCCCGCACCTTGGCGTCGAGCAGGTCATCAAAGAACAAACTTCCTCTCTGGCTTCCGACCTCTGGACTCTGGTCTCTGGAAATCCCGCGCCGCCGCTCTGCTTCCTCGCGGGCCACAAACGTCCAACCGACCGCCTCGGCGTATTCGAGGATCCGGGCCTGGACGGTTTTGTTCTCTCCGGGTGTGGGCATGGTTAAATACAATTCCCCGGATTGACCCACTCAGCAGGCGGCTCCTTCCACTTGCCGTTGGGAAAGAGGTCTGGACCCGGGACTCTGGTTGTTTCGTCTACAAGCGACTGAACTGGCCGCTCAACAAGCTTCCGTGGATGAACTTCGGCAAAAGCAATCGATGCCTGCGGTTGCCCGTGGAGATGAAACACCTGCCGTTCGTAGGCATTGCCAAAAGGCATGAAGAAACTACTGCCACTAAACTGCCCGTTGTTCACCAAGATTACCCCTTGGAACATGTGGTAGTGAAGCGCCTCGGTCATCCGATCGAACGTCCCTACGTCCTTGTTCAGGGCACACACGATGTAGAGATCACTCCGCGACCTGAGGTCCGCTGCGAGCGCAATATCAGTCGCGTCATAGCAGATTGACGCCGAAATCCGTAGCGGTCGGACCAAAGGATTGGTGTGCCATTGGTAATCTATCAGCCACTGAACCGGCCGAAAGCTAACTGGAGGCGGTGACAAGCCCAACTCCTCCCTTGTGAGGTTCTTCTTTCCTTGCTCAATACGTCTCACCTGAAGCCCATGGGCCGGACTCCATACTGGAACCAACCAAAGGGCGCTGTTGATCAGAGGAGAGCCTGTGGCAGCGTCTCGCGGATGGAACACTTGCCCCACTAGCACGATGCAACGGTGCTGCCTCACAAAAGGCACGATCAATGGATCAATATCGTCCGGATGAACGGCGAGTTCAGGAAACACGAGCAGATCCAAGCTCCGATTGTCTGTCCGAGGGATGTCTCGATGCGTCCGCCGAATGCGGAGCATTTGAAAAACGCCCTCCATGATTGCGGCCAGGTGCGCCCTCCGACGGGTTCGAAGTGTGGCTCCAATCAGCTGAGGATTCGTATGGTTGTCGCGGTAGTCTTGGAACCCCGGGATGACCGACTGAACGATTCCCACACGCAACGGACGCTCCTCCTCTTTGATCGGAGGTTTTGAAGGCCAAGGAGCGGACTGCTCAAGAAAGGTAGATGAGGTGAACTGGCCGCGCTTGGATTGGAGTCCATTGAGACGAGCATCCACGTCCTGAAGCAACGCCACCACCGGACGGATCTCGGTCGCAACTCCAGACCCTGGCCACCGCAGGAGTTCGAAAAGCAAGCCCTCGGCGAACGAGGAAATCGGAACCCAAGCAGGGCCAAAATTATCGCGCCCCTGATAACCCGAATACCGCTGCTGCTCCCAATGGGAGCTTGGCCTTGAGTAACGCGGGCCGCGTGCCCTTCTTCGCGCTCTATTGCTGTCCAAGAAATCCGTGCTGCCACGAAGCGCAAACCGCAGCAGTAATCCGCAGTTGAACCTCTGTCTCTCTTCCGCCGTTTCACACCACTCCGGACATTCAAACAAATCCGTCGCGAAGTTACCACTGCTCTCGACCTCGAACGCGTTTACCTCGATCTTCCCGAACTCATACCCGGGAGGCGGCGGAGCAACTACCGCGCACCGAATTCTCCACGGCGTCACCGCCTTCTCAAAAAGATCGCTGGTCTGGGCGAGGAGGAACTTTGCCAGCTGAAGTAGGTTCTCCTCCTCGATGAACGGATTGATGGCACCCGAAACTACATCCGCAATTGTCGGTTTCGTTGGCGGGGAAGAAGAAGGCGCGATTCCAAGGCGCACTGCTGTTTGCTTCGAAGTGCGGCCGGATTGGTCCCCAAACAAGTTCCAGAGTTCCCTTGCTAGCCGAGGAGAAATCGCATTCACCTGCGTCAGAAGCTCTGAGGAAATTTGGACCGTCGAGGTCAAGTGTGCGAAACTAGTCACGCCGAACGCGGTGTTTACTTCGGTCAAAAGGATCGCACGATCACGGACATTTGTGGGGGCATCTCCGCCGAGGAATTTCAGCAATTGCCAATAGTGGCGCATCGCTCCGCCCCCCCGTGCGTTTATCGCGAGCACCCCTTCTGGTATCTGGTTTCTAGCTGCCAAATACAGGAACACCTGTTGCATCAAATACCAAGGAAATCGGGAGGGCGTTGAGCCCTTCGCTGAATAGGCCGCAAAAACGTCCTTGGCCTCTTGCACGAGCCGCGCGTGATACGCGTCGATGTCGATCCCCGAGGGCAAGCACTCCGCTTCATCCAAGGGAACGAGCCCTGTCTCTGTCGCCCCAGCCCGGAAAAGCTCTGCCAGACAATAGAGCCTGACCTCGCGCTTTGCCTTCCTGTGTTGCGTAGATTCCCATCCGGGGCGCAAAAGCTTCAAAACCTCCTCCAAAAACTCGCAATCAGGATAAATATCGAGCGCGATACGAAGCAGCCGAACGTTGCCCGGATTTCGGATCCACTCCTCGATCAACAGTGCCGAGAAGAATTTTCCCCGTTCGTCGAGTTGCGCCTTTGAGAGGACGAGGCCCGCACGGGGAGCAACTTCTTCGGCTTCCTCCTGTTCTTCCAGCTGCCTTTGCACGGTTTCAATTACATCCGCAAGGAGTGGTCGAAGAGAGCGGAAAGTGCGTCTGAATTTCCCAGCGGCAAATCGGGCAGCGGTTCCATCGGCCATGTCAGGTACGCCCACGAGTAAGCCGTCTACGTGTTTGTTGTCGGTGGTGGAGTATCGTTGCTGTGTGTGGAAGAATCCTTCGATTGCCCCAATGAGCTCTGTGCCGTGAAGCATGTCGAACGTACCGGAAACTTGGGTCTGAATCCGCGCCGCCTCCCGCGATTGCCTCACGAGGAATCGTTTGTCTCTGCCTTCGATCGTGACTTCTGTCTTTTCTTCTGAGACCTGCAACCCGGTCTCGGTCGATTCAAGAGTGCTCTGCAACAGTGCGGCCACTCGATGTTTCACCTCGTCTTCTCCGACTTGCGCGGCTCCCTTTGGAAACGCTAACACCATCCGGAAGTCGTCGACGTAGTAGCAGGCGTCGTGAAGGACGAGGCTCAACTTTTCATCAATCGTGGTTCCAATCCGCCCCCTCAGCGCATCGTCGAAACTCAAAAGCGCGATGTTTGCGAAGAAGCCACTTGCGACGAGACCTTGCGGTAGCGCAACTTCACCAAAATTCGGAATTTTGTGTGCAATCGCGTATTGTTCAGCCCGAGCACGGTCTTCCCATCGCCAATCCAAGAGCTTCTCGGCGAGTTGGAAGAAAGGTTCCTCTTCGTCCTCACGTTTCAGCGAGCGCAGGTTTTTGTGGAGAACCGAAGGCCGGACTCGATCGTAGAATTTCGAGAGGTCGCTTTGGACAATTGCGATTTCGAAATCAGCTTCGTCATTCTCGTTCTCGATTCGCAGCTCCTTCGCGACGACTTTCGGACGCGCCAAGAATGTCTGATAGTCTTGGAAGAAGCTCCGATATAGTTTTGAACTTCCCCATCGGTGCCGCAGCGGGGTGTTTCCTTCACCATCGCAAAACAGGCGATGACCATATGCCAAAGTTCGCTTGCGATTCTGTTCCTTGGCGACCGAAAGTCTAGGATTCCCCAACCGATTTTCGACTTGGTCAGCTAGGCAAAGCAGCATCGCGGTTGCGATGACCTGGTCTTGCAGGTCAACGTGCGCGAGCGGGCGTAGTTTCTTGTCGATCTTTTTCTCTTGAGGCGTCCACTCGCCGTCCACGTAAGCCCATCGCTGGTTCTTTGGGGCCGGCACAAGTTTGAGGGGTCTCGCCTCGAAACGGTCGGCTTGCCCAATGCGCTCCTGAATCTGCCGAATAAATTCCGGAATCCGCAGGGCTTCGATGTCCAGACCCAAGGTATCTGCATACCAACTGTGATGACGGAGGTGCGCGGACGTCTTCTTCCATGCCTGCATGAGCACGCACTCCATCCCTAAGTCTTGGAGGGTTGGTCGAAGCGTCTGTTTCATTCGAGGAAGGGTTGGCCTTAATAGAATTCCATGTCGTGAACGCGGGTCTTCGCGGTCATCAGTTCGTGAAGGAGGGTGCGGAAGAGGTCTTGAAGAGCGGCGACCTTCTTCTCGGCGACTTCGATCTTTGCTTCCAGCGCGATGAGTGGCTTCGCAATCGATAGCTGGTCCTCAAGCGACAACGGAATCGGCACGACGATTGAGGAGAATCGTCCTTTGCTGAGAATCGGAACCGGGCCAAACGTGGCGAAGCTTTTCCAGTATTCGGAACGGTAGCTGAGGAGGAAATAGACGAACTCGGGGTCTCGATCTTCACGGCAAATGATCGAGTTGATTTGCTGGTTCGTCGCCGACTTCTCCCAGTAGCTCATGCCGACCTTGCCAATGCTTGATCCGATGCACACGCACATCACTGCGTTCTTCGGTATTGGACGGATTGTTGCCATGCCCTCGGATGAAATCTTTTTTTCCGAGTCGTACACGTAGCGGCGCGCGCCGAGGTCAGCGGGGGCGATGAAATCCTCACTCGGCGGGTCGTAGAATGAAGGTACGCTTGTCTTTGGGGTGGAACCAGTGACGCATTTGCCGAGGCTACCGATCTCCACGACGTCCCAGCTTTCGGGAACGGGGCCGATTTCGGTTTGTTTTTGGGGTTCGTGGCGGACGCCTTCGGTGAAGAGCTTGTGCATGAGGGCCTTTTTCAGCTCGGTGGTGGTCTGAATGATCCGCTCCTGCGCTTCGATCGCCCGCTGCACCGTCGAAAGGATGTGCGCGATCTTCTTCTGCTCGGGGAGTGGGGGGAGTGAGAGACGGAACTCCCGTAATGAAGGCCACGATGTTCGCGGATGCTGAGCACCGCTTGTTGTCGACTTCGCGTGAGCCACAAATTCGTCGCTATGAATGAGGAATTTCAAGAAGTCCGATTCGCACGCTGCTTTTGCGCGAAAGGCGAGGATGTCGGTTGAACACACCCCATCGAAGTCCGCCTGAGCGCCTTTGCGAAGATACGGACGAAGTTTCCCGAAAAGTATGTCGCCGACTTTGAAAGCGGTTTTGGAGGACTTCACCTCGCTCTCTTTTCCTCGGCCAACGAAAGAGGGTAAACCTTGAGCGAGGTGCTCAAGGCCGATGTATGGAGTGTCGCCATCGTCAACAGGTTGATACGAGTCGTTCACCCGGTCGCAGGCGTCGCCAAACCGGTAGTTCTTCCACCCAGGTGGCAATGGTTCAATCAGCAGGTTCGAATCGCTCATTCCTTGACGCTGAGTTTGTAGCTGTTCAGCCCGGCCTGACTTTTAATTATGGCGAATTCGCCGGAATTAAACTTGGGGTTGTGGACGGTCTCCCAGATACCGAGGAATTCAACGGTGTTACGGTTGCGCAACCAGTCGGAGATGAAGAAATCGCCGTCCTTGGCCTTGAGCATGTCGGTGAGCGAAATGTAATCCGCGTCGTCCCGCCGAATGACGGCGATCTCCGTGCCCCGGACATTGATCGTGGCGTGGATGGGTTTCCTGTTCATGCGCCGATGCCGAGTTGTTTGAGGATTTGCTGGAGGGCCTTGTCCGTCTCCCGCGCCTCCACCTTCGCCCCGTTCGGCAAGCTCAGGGCTACGGCGGACAAGTCGGCCTCGATGGCGTTGAGTTCCCCGACGATCTGACGATGCGGCCGTTTCGCCGTACGATTCCTGACGATTCCGGCCGTCGCATCGGACGATTCCGGCGGAAAAATCGGTCGATTAGCCGAGAAAAATCGGTCGATTATCGGTCGATTAAGATTTGTTCGATTTGGGCACATAGCGGGTGGATCGGCCTTTGCCTTCCTTTTGGAGGAGCTCAAGTTGGTGCAGGAGGGTGAGATCGCGAAGGGCGGTGTCCTGGACGACCTTGAACCGCTCCTGGACCCGGCGGTTGGTCACGGACCCGGTGGAGATGGCGAGTTCGAGGATGGCCTTTTGCCGTTCATTGAGTTCCTCGGCCACGGACGCGGGCAGCCCTTCCGCGGAGAAGGCGGGGGTTCTGATCCGGCCGAGGTCGTCACCGGGGCCGGGAAGGGTCAGGACGAAGCGGTCTTCGTCGAGAGCGACGTGCGGGAGTTCGAGCCCGTGGTCGAGCATGGCCCGGCGCATACGGCGGATGCCGGTGCCGCGCTCTTCCATGAGCTTGAGGAATACGAGGCCCTGGCTGAGGAGCGGATTGCGGGAGCGGGAGCGGGCCTCGCCCTTTTCGAGGCGCTTCAGTGAGGGATGGCCGACGGGCAGGCCGGGATTGGTGATGACAATCCGGTCGAAGAAGACCTCGACCATGACGTGCTGGGTGGGGTCCTCGTAATCGCGGTGGGCCAAGGCATTGACGAGGGCCTCGCGGAGGGCAGTCTCGGGATACTCGGGCACTTCGATCCGCTTCAGCCCAACGACGCGGGGCGTCCTGCGGGTGTTTTTCCGGATGATGCCGACGAGTTGGTCGATGGCATCGGGAACATTGGTACGAATGGTCTCGGCGAGCACCGCCTCGTCGCCGGTGGTCGTGCCGGGATAGACATCGAGCTGGATGCGGCAGTGGGGAAACAGGGAGCTGGGATCCTTGCCCATGAGCAGGAGGCCGGCGGCCGTGGGGCGCGGAAGGTCCTTGTCTGGCTGAAACCAGAGGTAGCCGCGATCGAGCAGGAGCTGTTCGCGGTCGGCGGGTTTCAGCGTCTTCCGCGCGTCCGGATCGACGCCGTGCGCCAGGGCGTCGAGTCGCGCCTGGGCAAGATCGGAGAAGGCGCGATCATGGAGCCGCTGGCGGTCAAAGGGGGAAGCGACCGCGATGGTGGACTCGGCGATGCTCTGTTCCTCCTTGGACGGAGCCAGCTCATAGGTCTCCCGGATATGGGCGATGAGCCGGTCACGGACGAGCGTGTGCAGTTCCTGGTTGTCCTTGAAGCGCCCGTAAGTATGGCCGTCCGCCTTGACGAGTTGGAAGAACGCTTCCTCCGCATCGTCGCGTTTGAAGCCGCCGTCACCCTTGACGCAGACAAGGATCGGAAGGCTGTGCTCCTGGGCGTAGTCGTATTCGTGCTGGGTGGCCGATTTGCCGTCCGGGGCGCTGCCGTATTCCTTGCCGATGATCAGGACGTAGATCTGGCATTTCTCCAGGAGCTTCAGGTAGGCCTTCTTGTCGGGTCGCAGGGGAGCGGGATACTTTTCAAAAAGCTTGGGGACCGTGTAACGGAGGAGGAACGGATCGGAGGTCAGCAGGATTCGCAGCTGCATGCGCTCCTCTTCGAGCTCCTTTTGAACGGAGCTGATGAAGACGCGGAGCTTCAAACTGGCTGCTGCATCCGTGCTCATGTCCTAAATCCCGATCTTCTTCAGAATGGCTCGCAGTGCCTTGTCCGTCTCCCGCGCCTCGGCCTCGATGGCGTTGAGTTCCTCGACGATCTCCGCGATGGGCCGGTAGGTTTCGGCGTCGCTGGTGTGGATGTAGCGGCTCGGGGAGAGGTTGTAGTCGTTCTTCTTCAGTTCCGCGTGATCGACGATGCGGCTGAGTTTCTCCTCCTCCTTCCATCCAATGAGGGTGTCGGCAATGCGCTGGATGCCGGCGTCGGGGATGAAGTTCTTGGGGTCGCCCTTTTCGAAGACCTGGCTGGCGTTGACGAGGAAGACCTTCCCTCTGCGCTCCTTCGCCTTGGCCTTGTTCAGGAACAGCACGATGCCGGGGGCGGTGGTGTTGTAGAAAAGGTTTTCCGGCAGGTAGAGGACGCTCTCGACGAGATCTTGGTCCACGAACCACTGGCGGACGGTCTTTTCCTTGTTGGTGCCGGCGTTGCCCGAGCCGCGCGAGGCGGCGCCGGTGTCGAGGACGACGGCCGCGCGGCCTTTGTCATTCAGGCTGGCGTGCATGTGCTGGACCCAGCCCCAGTCGGCGGAGGATTTGCCGGGGAAACCGGCCCCGGCAGGGAAGCGGTCGAGTTCGTCGTTGTCGTAATCGGCCTCGGTGAACCAGTCCTGGTTCCACATGGGATTGGCGATGCCGCGATCGAAGGTGCGGAGCTTGCCCCGCTTATCACGGAATTTGGGATTCTTGAACGTGTCGCCGATCTCGATCTGACCCTCCATGTCATGGATGATCATGTTCATGTTGGCCATGGCCCAGGTCTCGGGCGTGAACTCCTGGCCGAAGAGTTTCAGGGGGGCGACCGTGCGCTTCTTGCCCTTGGCGCTTTCCTCCATGGCGATCTCGCATTTCACGAGCAGGCCGCCGGAGCCGCAGGTGGGGTCGTAGATTTCCATGCCGGGCTCGGGCTGAAGGACGCGGGACATGATGGTGCCGACCTCGGGCGGAGTGTAGAACTCGCCAGCGCTCTGCCCTCCCCCCTCGGCGAACTTGCGGATGAGGTATTCGTAGCTCTTTCCGATGATGTCGGCCTCGACGTCGTCCAGCCCGAGGCGCTTCGTGCTGATGGCCTCGATGAGGTTGGAGAGGCGGTCATCGTCGAGGTCGCGCTGCCCGTGGGTGGTGGCGTTGAAATCGACCCGGTCGATGATGCCCTGCAGGAGCGGGTTTTCGCGGGCGATGGCCCGCATGTGGGTGGTGACGCCCTCGCCGATCTTGTCGGAGAGCTTGCGGATGACGGACCAGACGGGCTGCTCCGGGTCGTCCGGAACGAGCGGAAGGTAGAAGCGGACGAGCTTGTGGTCGGCCTTGGCGAGGGCGAAGGCCTTCCTGCGCGAGCCGACCTCCTTCGCGATGCGGTTCAGCTCGTCGTCGAAGACGTCGCAGAGGCGCTTCGCGAAGATGAGGGGGAGGATGTAGTCCTTGTACTTGGGCGCGTCCTTCGCTCCGCGGATGGAGCAGGCGGCGTCCCAGATCCAGGACTCGAGCGACTTGTTCTTTTCAGGCGGCGGCATGGTTTGGGCAGAGATGTGAGTCCGATGCGCTGCCGTCAGAATCGGTATCCGAGCCACGGGGCAAGAGCAGGCATGCTCGGGCGCTGCAGCGGATCTGCGGCCCGATGGTATGCAGACGACGTGGACCGCGGCGTAAAGCCGCTCCCACCTGATCGTTGCAATAGGCGACGCCTTTGCGACGGACGCATGCAGGCAAAGGGAGCAGCCAACGGCCAGTCGGCTGAGGGGACGAAGCGGACCATGGGATCCGAATAAAGGGTCAGTGCGCATTTGGGGAGCCGGAATTTGCAAGTCGCTGCATTTTTCGTGGGAGTAGCATCAACACTCCCGGGGGCGTCGGTGTCTCCCCTACCCGCTTTTCTCTTTGCGCTTTCTGCGCCTTTTTGCGGCCATTCCGTTTCGCACCGATGGACACTTCCCGGAAACCTGCCTGGCTCCGCGCCAAACTGCCTTCGGGCCCCGGCTACAATGCCGTGCGCAAGCTCGTGGACGAACACAAGCTGCACACGGTCTGCCAGAGCGCGCAGTGCCCCAACCTGGGCGAATGCTGGTCGCGCGGGACTGCCACCGTGATGATCCTGGGCAACATCTGCACGCGCTCCTGCAATTTCTGTGCGATCCAGACTGGTCGGCCGACGGAACTCGATCTAGGCGAACCAGCCCGCGTCGCCGATGCCGTGGCCAAGATGAACCTCCGGCACTGCGTCATCACGAGCGTGGCCCGCGACGAACTCACCGACGGCGGGGCCGGGGTCTGGGCCGCCACCATCCGCGCCGTGCGTCACCGCAACCCGCAGACGGCCATCGAGGTGCTCGTGCCTGATTTCAAGGGTCGCTTCGAACACGTCGACACCGTGCTCGACGCCAAGCCCGACATCTACAACCACAACCTCGAGACCGTGGAGCGGCTGCAAAAGCCGGTGCGCGTGCAGGCGCGTTACGACCGGTCCCGCGCCGTGCTCCGCCACGCCAAGGGCCGCGGGTTCACCACCAAGACCGGGATCATGCTCGGGCTCGGCGAGGAACAGGCGGAGATCGAGCAGACGATCCGCGACATCGCCGCCGACAAGACCGACATCCTCACCATCGGCCAGTACCTGCAGCCGACGCCCCAGCATTGGAAGATCGCCCGCTGGGTTCCGCCGGAGGAGTTCCAGCGCTGGAAGGAGTTCGGCCTCTCCATCGGCATCGGCGTGGTCGAGAGCGGCGCCATGGTCCGCTCCAGCTACCACGCCGACGAGCAGTCGCAGAAGTACACGGGTATCGATCATCTCAATACGCAGAACGCCCTCGCGAGCGCCTGAGAGAACAGCTCAACCTTGAAACTTCCAAACGCCAAAGGCCCAAACTCCAAAAGATAGCGGCGCCATGAGGCGCTCTGTTATTTGGGATTTGGCGTTTTGCGATTTGGGATTTCCCCTAGATATCTGCCGTCGTCAGCCAGCGAAACGAGGTCACGAGAAAGCGGCGTCCGCCGGCGACATTGTCGGGACGAGAGGGTGCGGACGCGGGATCGTCGGCCGGATCGAGGTAGTCCGGCACCCGCTGCACCCACGCTTCGCACCAGGCTCGTCCCAACACCGCACCGGTGACGGGATTGCGCGCGTCGCCATAGGCCCGTAGCCGGAACGTATCCGACCGTACGGTCAACAGGGGCAGGAGCCGGGAGAGCAGCTGATCGGCCGTCACGTAATCCGGCGACGCTGGCGTGCGGCCGAGATTGATCGGCGTCGCAGCCAGGACGTCGTCCAGCAGGCTCGACGCAGCGAAATCCGTGAGGCGGCGAAAGGGTGCCCCGTGGACCTTGTCGGTGCCCGCGTACGCCGCCTGGAACCGCGCCGCGGTCAGTTCGGTGGCCAGGGCGTCGAGTTCGCCGTCGGTCAGCACCCGGACCGTGCCATCTGCCCACGTCAGACGCCGTGCCGCGCCAACCAGCGAACGCCAGACGAGGCGTTGCCCGGCGCCATCCAGATCGATGGCGTTGAGGTTGAACGCGCCCGCAACCAACAAGTGGGCCGCGGCCGCCGCACCGGACACGTCAGAGACAGTGGGCGTCGCACCCACGGGGCGCCGCACGCCGAAGCGCGCCGCCGGCAGGGCCCGGGGCTCCGTGGCCTCTGGATCCGGCGTCGTCACGAGGAACCGGCGGTCGTGTCCGGCCACTCCGCCGGGAGCATAAGGATGATCGCCCGCCGGTGTCACCGGCGTCTTCAAGCCACCCTGAGCGGCGTCCGCCACCACCGCGTACGCCGTCGTCGTCGCGCGGTGGAAGTTCTGCCGGAGGCGCGCCGGACTGAAGGCGGTATCGACGTAACCGAACTGCGAATACGCCTCGACTTTTCCGAGGGCATCGACGCGCGCCACCGTGGAGAGATCGACTCCGCCCCAGAGCAGCCCCACCTCCGGCTGCGGCCAAGCTGGTGAGCCATCGAATCCGGTGAGAGCACGGCGCTCGTCGGGCACGATTGTGCTGACTTTCACGCCTTCGTCGCCGACCCAATAGGCAAAGCGTCCAATCACGGGATCCGCCGGATCTGTCCATCCCGGCCAGAGCGAGCCCGGCACGGCTATCGGGACCGTCTCGACGCGCACCGCATCCGGATCAGCGTCCGGCATTGCGCCCACGTCCGCGCTGGCCGGTCCGACCAGGGTGACGGGATCGAGCCACGCCGCCGCCGTCGGGTTTGGCGCCAATCCGTCCGGGGACGACACGAGCCACACGGGGTCGCTCTCGCCCTGCCGCCAGACGCCGGTCCAACGGGTCCGGTTCGGCTCGGCATTTCCTGGCAGTGCTGCGGTCGCGGTCGCCGCCACGTCGGGCCCGGCGGCGCGCTGCAGCGCGCCGAGGGCCTGGCCGAGACCGAGCAGGGCATGCCGCCGGGCCGTCGCGAGATCGCGCCGGTTCTCCTCGGTGTGCGTTTCGAGCCGGGCCAGCGCAGCGAGGCCGACCAGCAGGATCACGAGCAGGGAAAGCAGCACCACGACGAGCACGAGGGCGAAGCCACGGCGTCGGATAGGGCAAAAACGGGACGAGGTCATCGCACGACGGCGGGCAACACGATGCGCCGGGTGTGGACGCGGCTGTGCGCCTCGGCCAGTTGCCACCAGTACTCCGCCCGCGTTACTCCCACCGGCGGTGCGAGCCGACCGGCTTCGAGGTGCGCGATCCGCGTCGCGCCGTCCTCGTCGAGCACGCGAACCATCACGTAGATGGCCGCCGGTATGCCCCGCGTGACCGGACGGCCCGCGTAGCCCGCCGGCTCGGCGCCGGTCCGGGTGGTCGACAGAAACGACGAGGCGTCGTCCGTCGCGGGAAATGCCGTGTCCCACGTGCCGTCGGCCCGGCGGGTCTCGATGCGGACCCCGAAGTCGACGACGTGGTTGCCGAGCAGGAAGGTGACGTTGGGGCGGCGCACATTGCCCGGATGCTGGGCCGATCCATTCGGAGTCGTGTACCCGGACACGAACAGGTCGTAGCCGGTGGAGAACGTCGACGGATCGATGCCGCCCGGTCTCACCTGGGAGCGGTACAACTGGTACACGGCGCGCCCGCCCGTCTGCCGGCGGACCACCTGATAGGCCACGGCCCGCGGGGCGGAGCGATTGGTCGCATCGGCATTGCTGTCCGGCGCCGCGGTGAAAAACCGCAGCCACACCCCCGCGTGACCAAACCGCGCGTCACGCAGGTCGCCTGACGCCGGCCGCAGGCGGAGCGACGCCGCCCCGCGCGGCTTGGCCTCGTCCGGCCACGCTGCACCGGTCATGCCCGCGTCCCCTGCTCCGCTTTGGTCGCGCTGCATCGTGGCAGCGAAGCTCACACCGTCGTCCCATCGCACCAACGCGGCCTCGAGGTCGGCGGCAACCTGATCGAGGATGAGCGTGGCCTGCGCATCGGCCGAAAGTTTGCCGGTCA
Organism: uncultured Opitutus sp.; assembly: GCA_964476565.1. Classification (GTDB taxonomy): domain Bacteria; phylum Verrucomicrobiota; class Verrucomicrobiia; order Opitutales; family Opitutaceae; genus CAMAXB01. Next base: position 76,041 of record CAYZBG010000009.1, on the reverse strand, counting down.
CCCGGGTCCAAGTGGTCAGCACCTGGGCAATCAATGCCAGCAGCAGTCCGGCCAACAGGGCCGTGACCGCCGCCGCGAGCAGCACTTCCAGCAGGGTGAAGCCGCGCTGCGTTCTCATCGATTCACGGAGAACACCGCCACCCGCGTGCGTTGGCGGGACGGATCGGTGACGCGCGCACCATCCGGACGGAAGGCGGGCCAGCGCACCTCGGCGATGACGACCAGCGGTCCCGGTGACGCGGACGACAGGACGGCGTGACGATGCAGCCGCACTTCGAACTGTTTCGCGGCATCGCGTTCGGCCGGCGTTGCCCCGGTGGCCAGCCACACGGCGTCGTCTGCGGGCGCCACGATCAAACCTGCGCGGTCGGCGAACTGTACCTCCCCGTCGGCGATGCGTGTACCCGTGGCTGCCGGGCCCAAATCGCGGGCCTGGGCCTCGACCTGCCGCAGGACCTGACCAGCCCGCCCCTCCTCGTCGAGTTCGGTCACCGCATGGAGCACGGGACGGTACAGAGCCACCACACTGACCACGGCGACCGCCGCCACCCCGACGGCCATCACGACCTCGACCAGCGAGAAGCCCCCTCGTTCGGATCGGTCACATCTCACTGCGCTCATGGAGAAAAGTGACGAGACCGTACACACTGAGGCTGAGGCCGCGCACGGCGTCGGGTTGCAGGTAGCGCCAAGGTTCGGCGCCGTCTGCCGGCAGACGCTCGACCGGAGCGAGCACAAAGTCGCCGGCTCCACGAAAGACGGTTCCGCGGGCGGTGAAGACGATCGGCAACGCGGCCACGCCGTCACACATCACCGTCGTCCCGCCGAGGCCCGACGACCGGAGGCCGGTCCAATCGGTGCCGTCCTCGATCGCATCACCGGCTGGCGTGACCGACGGCAGCAAGGCCACGCCGGCGGGCAAGGCGAGCCAGGGCGTGAGCGGTTGCCATCCGTGCACGGGATCTTCGACGGCCACCACCCATTCCCGCAGGCGCCGGTCGGGCGCCACGGCGTCGGCGTGGACCAACAGGCCGACGTTTGTCCCGCGCGCGGCCGCCTCACTGCGCGCCTGCGCCAACGCGCCGGCCAAGGTGGCCTGGGCCGTGCGCAGCGCCACCGCGCGCCCGCCCCCGCGCCCGATTTGGACGATGCCACTGGCCAGAACGCCGAGCAGCGCCAGCACCACCAGCAGCTCGATGACCGTGAAGGCCGGTGCGACCGCGATGGAGCGAAGCGTCATCGCCAACTCAGGATCAGGTCGCTGGCGTCCCGTCCGCGACCGGCCGAATAAAAAATCGCCGCCGCCCGCACGCCTTCGGCCGGCAGATCGGCGGCCTCCGGAACGAACGGACCCGTGCCGTCGCGACTCATCACGCCCACCAGCGTGCCGTCGGCTCCGGGCCGGATCCACCCGTCGCCGTCCCGATCGAGGAGCACGCCGATCTCGGTATTGCCAAAGGCATCGGCCAGTCGGCCCTCGCGCAGGTCGCCCAGGCCCACGAGCAGGAAGGCGAGGCGGCGGCGGTTGCCGCCCAGCGCAGCCACATCCGCCACGGCGCGGCCATCGGGCTCCCGCCCGGTCAGGCAACGCAGGAACGCCGCCGTGTGCTCGACCGTGGTCAGACGCGGCTCGGCCGCCCACTGCGGAGCGAGCCCATACTCGAGCCGGAACTCCGCGCAGGCCAGGCTCCACTGGTGGAACATCGCGAGGGTGCGCGCCCGCGCCACCGCGGCCCGCACGGTGGCAAGGCCCGGCACGAGCACGGCGAGCAGGACGCCCAGGATCGCCACGACCGCCACCAGTTCGAGCAGGGAAAAGGCCCGGTGCCGGCAGTTCATGGCAGGTAAACGTTGTCAGCATCGGCCGGGGTGACTCCGGGCACGGCCCCCGTGGCGTGCGACCCGGCCGTGCCGTCAGGACCGGCTGAATACAGCACAAAGCCAGGTGCACGCCACCCGGGTCCCGGTGCATGAACGTACCGGTACGGATTACCCCACGGATCGAGCGCAACCGCCTCCCCTGCCCCGGACGACGGCGGGGCCCAGTTCAGACCATCGGGCTCGAGGAAGATCCGACCGGGCGGAGTCAGCGGGGTGTTCGTCACGCTGCGCCGGCCCGCGAGGGCGGCGAAGAGGTCGGACGGAGCCGCGGTCCGCGGATACTCACCGTGATGCCGGCGAAACGCCTCCACCGCGACGGCGATCACGGTCAGATCGGCCTGGGCCCGCAGCCGGTGGGCGCGGTTGCGCAACGATTGCGCCGTGGTGCCGATGCTGACGGCGGCGAGGATGACGATGACGCCGAGCACCGTCATCACCTCGAGCAGCGTAAAGGCCGGCGCACCGGCGGCGGACACGCCGCGGCGACGCGCGGCCGGAGAAAGGACCGCAGGGAGCATAGGGGACTCCCGAAAAAGCGGAGACCCGCGGCGGACGCAATCCGTTAATCATTTGCAACCTAAGTTTGCGTTGCGCGCTCCTCCTCCGGTCAAATTCCGGCAACGCGGGACTTCCGCCTTGATGCGTCCGGCTGGGGCTCCCCAAGCTTCGCGGCCATGTCGCAGTCCTTTGCGCGAATCGTCTTTGCGTTCACCGCGCTCTTCTTCGCCGCGTTCTTCGTCTGGCCGATCCTGCAGATCCTCAAGGGCGGCTTCATCGATGCGGATGGCAACCTGACCTTCACCTATCTGGCGGCGGTGCTGTCCGACCCCGTCTACCTCGGCGGGTTGCGCACCTCGTTCCTGCTGGCGTGCACGACCACCTCGATCGCGCTCCTGATCGCGCTGCCGCTCGCCTTCATTTCGGACCGCTATCTTTTTCCCGGCAAAGGCCTGCTCAGTTCGCTCGTGCTCATCCCGATGATCCTGCCGCCCTTCGTGGGCGCGATCGGGATCAAGCAGATTTTCGGTCAGTACGGCGCGCTCAACGCTCTCTTGATCAACCTCGGCCTCCAGCCCGAGGGCTGGACCTACGACTGGTTCGCGGCGAACCAGTTTCTCGGCGTCGCAGTCGTCAACGCGCTCTCCCTCTACCCGATCATCTACCTCAACGCCGTCGCCGCCCTCGCCAACATCGACCCGGCGATGGAAGAGGCGGCGGAGAACCTCGGCTGCACGGGCTTCCGGCGCTTCTTCAAGATCACGCTGCCCCTGATGAAGTCGGGGCTCTTTGCCGGCGGCACGATCGTCTTCATCTGGGCCTTCACCGAGCTCGGCGTGCCGCTGATCTTCGATTATCCGCAGGTGATGTCGGTGCAGATTTTCTACGGCCTGAAGGACATCGGCGGCAACCCCTTCCCCTTCGCGCTCGTGGCGGTGATGCTCTTCAGCACGGTGGTGCTCTACGCCCTCGGCAAGGGCCTGTTCGGCCGCCAGGCCTACGCGATGATGGCCAAGGCCACGACGAGCGGCGGCGCCCGCGCCCTGCCCGTCATGCCCCGCATTTTGTGCACGCTGGCCTTCGCCGGCGTGACCTTCATCGCCGTGCTGCCGCACCTCGGCGTCGTGCTGGTGGCGTTCTCCACCGACTGGTACGCCAGCGTGCTGCCCAACGGCTACACGCTCGACAACTTCCGCTACGCGCTGGGCAACGACCTGACCGTGCCCGCGATCGCGAACAGCCTGAAGTTCGCCAGCCTCTCCACCCTGATCGACCTCGTGCTCGGCATCGCCATCGCCTACGTGGTCGTGCGGTCGAAGATCCCGGGACGCCAGGTGCTCGACTTCCTCGCCATGCTGCCGCTCGCCGTGCCCGGACTCGTCCTGGCGTTCGGTTACCTGGCCATGAGCCAGGAGGGCAAGTTCTTCGCCTTCCTCAATCCGGTCGAGAACCCGACCGTGCTCCTGATCATCGCCTACTCCGTGCGCCGCCTGCCCTACGTCGTGCGCTCGGCCGTTGCGGGTTTCCAGCAAACGAGCGAGACCCTCGAGGAGGCGGCGCAGAACCTTGGCTGCCCGCCGCTCAAGGCGACGATCAAGGTCACGCTGCCCCTCATCGCGGCGAACCTGATCGCAGGCGGTCTGCTCGCCTTCGCCTTCGCCATGCTTGAGGTGTCCGACTCGCTCATCCTCGCGCAGAAACAGGCCTACTATCCCATCACCAAGGCCATCCTCGAACTCTTCCAGCTGCTCGGCGACGGCAAGTTCATCGCCAGCGCCCTCGGCGTGTGGGCGATGGTCTTCCTCGGCGTGACCATCGTCGGCATGGGCCTGCTGCTCGGGAAGAAGCTCGGCGCGATCTTCCGCGTGTAATGAGACGGGATGCGCCAGAGGGGGCGAGCCTCCTTCCTCTTCGTTCTCGTTCTCTTAATCTTAATCGTTCTCTTTCTCCCGATTGGTCTGAGCCAAGTTTGTCCAGGAGAGAAAGCGAAAGAGAAAGATTAAGAGAACGAGAACGATTTCGAACCAGGAACGGAAGGGTATGAGCTGGCTTCTCCTCGTCTCCCTTATCTGGGCGTTCTCCTTCGGTCTGATCAAGGGCCGGCTTGCCGGACTCGATCCGACCGCGGTCGCGGTGGTGCGGCTCGGACTCGCGGCGCTGGTCTTCCTGCCCTTTCTGCGTCTGCGTGCCCTGCCGGTGCGACTGAGCCTCGCCTACGCGGCGATCGGGGCGGTGCAGTTCGGCGGCATGTACGTGCTCTACCTGCGGGCCTTTGCCCACCTGCAGGCTTACGAGGTCGCGTTGTTCACGCTGCTCACTCCGGTGTACCTGGCACTGCTCGCGGCCGCGTGGGACCGACACTGGCACCTGCGTCATCTGGCCGCGGCGCTGCTGTCGGTGGCGGGTGCCGGACTCGTGGTCTGGCAGGCGGCGCCGGGCTCAGGAGTCGCGACGGGCTTCCTGCTCGTGCAGGGCTCCAACCTCTGCTTCGCCGCCGGTCAACTCGCCTACAAGCGCGTCCGGGCTGCGTATCCAGCCGGTCGTGACGGCGCGCTCTTCGGTCTGCTCTACGTCGGAGCCCTCGCCGCGACGGCGGCCTTCTCGGCAGTCGCCACGGACTGGACGGCGTTTCGTCCGTCGGCGGACCAATGGCTCGTGCTCGCTTACCTGGGCGTGCTCGCGTCCGGCCTGTGTTTCTTCTGGTGGAACCTCGGCGCGACGCAGGTGAACACCGGCACGCTCGCGGTCTTCAACAACGCCAAGGTGCCGCTCGGCGTGGCGTGTTCGCTCTTGTTCTTCGGCGAAAGTACCGACCTCGTCCGGCTCGCCGCCAGCCTCGCGCTGCTTGGCGCTGCGGTCTGGCTGGCGGAGCGACGTGGAAACTAAAAACCCGGCAGCCGAAGGGGCTGCCGGGTTTGGTAGGACAGACTCAAATCGACGCGGCCGGTCCGGCCGCGGCTACCCTAGAACTTCCAGCCGAGGGTGAGCTCGGCGGTGATGGGCAGTTCGGCGTTGATCGAACCGTTGCCGTAGCCGGGATTCGGCGCGCTCCAGTTCTCCTCGTCGGTCACATTGTGGATCGCGAGGCGCGCATCCCACCGCTCAGCCTTGTAGGCGAAGGTGACGTCGATGGTGTACTGCCACGGAATCTCGTTCGCGGTGAGCTGGATGGGCGAGCCAAGTGCGTTGCCCGCGCCCTCCTGGCTGGTCACGATCGGACCGGTGATGACCGCACCGACCGAGGCGCTAAAGCCGTTGTCCCATTTGTAGTTCACCAGGAAGTTCACGAGGTGCTCCGGCACGCCGGGCTGGGTGAATTCCTCGGAGATCGACGGGAAGTCGGGCGTGATCGGCGCCGCCACGCCACTGAGGCGCTGGTCGTAGGTGACGGAGTCGGCGAGGAAGCCGGTGTAACGCTGCACCGAGTCGAAGAAGCTGTACGCCACGGTGGCGAAGATGCGCTTGTTCGGCTGGTAGTTCGCCTCGATCTCGAAGCCACGGGACTTGATGTAACGGTCGCGGGCATTCGCGGCGGTGTCGCCCGTCGCCCAGTCCTGCTTCTGCTCGTAGAGCGCGGCGCCGAGGAAGACCTTGCCGCCGGCGAACGAGCCCTTGAGGCCGAGTTCGTTGAGGGAGTTCTCCTGGTCGAACTGGAACTCATGGTAGCGGTTCGGATCGGCGACGTAGCTGGAATCGAGGAACGGATAACCGCCGCCGAGACCCGCATAGGCCGACGTGGCGTACGAGTAGGTGTAGTAGGCGGAGATGCGCTCGTTGAACTTGTAGATCGCCGAGACGTTGTAGCTGGGCATCTCGACCGAGATTTCATCCCGGATCGGTGCGAAGCCGGCCGGCGGGAGCGGATCGGTGTTCTTCACCTTAAGGAAGTCGACACGGCCGCCCGCGAGCATGCTGAAGTGCGAGTTGAAGGTGATGTCGTGCTGGTAGAACGGCGAGATCTGCTCGAGGCGCGAGTCGTTCGTGCTGCCGTTGCCGTTGTAGATGCCGCCCGTGACGGGATCGAAGCCGTAGCTTGCACCGGGCGAGCCGTAACGACCGGGAAGAATGCCGCGCGGACCTTCACCCGGAATGAGCACCGACGCGTTGAAGCCACCGAAGGCCGACGCCGGCACGCGGTTCAGGTTGGGATCGCGGGTCAGGTCGAAGGAGTTGACCGGCTCGTGATAGAAATCATCGGCCGCCCAGACCTTCTGGTACCGCAGGCTGGCGCCGACCGCGTACTGGTGCTTCAGGGAGCCCGACTCGAAGCTGTTCTGCAGGAGGAGACGGTTCTCGAGGCCGTAGTTGTCGCGGTGGACCGAGTTGTAGTAGTACGACGAGAAGGTGTCGCGATCGATGTAGTTGAAGAACGTGTTGTTGATCAGTCGCGCGTCCGACGGGAGCTTGATCGTCTGGATGGCCTGGGCGGTCAGGTTGACGCCGTAGCTGTCGTCACCCGGCGAAAGCAGACGGCGGCGGCGGTCGATCTTCACCGGCGTACCGTACGGAGCAACCGGGTTGCCGAAGCCGCCCACGTTGGCGAGCGAGGCGACGTATTGCGCGTCCGTCAGAGCGTCCGGGATGTACAGACCGTCGTCGATCAGCTGCTGGGTGACACGGTTGATGCCCCAGTTCTCGGTGACATCGGCCTCGAAGTACTCGGCGTTGAGCTCGAGGGTGTAGGTGTCGGTCGGACGCCACTCGACGGCGCCGTAGATTGCCTGGGTGTTCTTCTTGCCGTCGTAGTAGTACCCGTCGGAGGCCTCGCCGGAGTAACTCACGCGGTAGGCGAGTTTATTCGAGAGCGGGCCGCCGAAATCGAGCGTCCACCGGTAGACGTCGTAGGAGCCGATCGTGCCGGAAACATTGCCGCGGAATTTGTCGAAGTAAGGCTTCTTGGTGATGAAGTCCGCATAGCCGCCGGCGTAGCTGGTCGCACCGTAGATGACGTTGGCCGTGCCTTTGACGATGTTGACCGATTCGACCGCGTTGAAATTCACCGGCATGCCGTTGCCGTTGACGGTGAGGCCGCGCCGCATGCCGTTGACGAGCACGTCGGCGGACTGGCCGCGGATGGACGGATTGGAAGGCAGGCCGAAGTTGGTCTGCGTGTAGCTCGACGCCGTGAGCTTCGAGAAATCGCGCACGTCCTCGATGCCAATGACATTCATCTGCTCGCGCGAGATGATGGTCACGTTGCGGGGCGTTTCGAGAATGCTGCGGTCGATGCCGAAGACCGAGTTGAACGGCCGCGACGTCGGCAACACGTTCTGCTCGATGGGAACGTCGCTGACCTCGAATTTCTCCAATTCGAGGGCCGTTTCGTTGGCCGCCTGGGTCTGAGTCTGGGCGTAAACACTCAACGCGCTGCCCAGCAACGCGAGGGTGCCAGTAATCTTTTTCATAGTTTGGGTGTGAAAGGTGCCCTTACGGTGAGCACGGCATGTGCCACCCACCCCACGACTTCGCCAGGCGCACGGAAATCCAAGCGACGGCGCCACCTAGGTGGATGCGCGGGTCCCTCCGCGCGTCGGCTTGGGCAACACGGCCGCAAGCAAGACGGCCTTCGCTCGCCGTCCGACGTCGCTGCAAGCGCAGGGACGCGCCCGCCACCCCTGACGCTTACTCGTCGCCGTCCTGATCGTAGATCACCGCCAGTTCGAGCATCAGGGCTTCGAGTTCGCGGTAGTAATCGTCGATGTAGAGCGTGTCCTTCATCTCGCGCAGGCGGGCAATGCGCTGCTCGACCGCATCGCGGCGCGCGCGGGCCTCCGGCGTGAGCGAGCGTTCGGCCTTCGAACGGACCAGGTGAAATTGATGCGCCCGCGTGCCGTCCGGCGTGGCGTTGTCGCGCGCCTTGCGCACCGCCCGCACACCGCGGAACCAGTCTGGCGGCGTGCCGAGGCCGTCCCCGTTGTCGTCGATCAGGGCATGCTCCGTGGCGAGGCGACCCTCGGCCTTGTAGAACTCCGTCACCCGGTGGCTGGCACTCAGAAACGCCTCGAGCAGCGAGGTCTGGCCGTCCTTGTCCAGGTCCGCCGCGGCGCTGGCGATTGCCTCAGCAAAATAGCCGCCGAAGCGCGCGTAGTTCTGCTCAAAGCCGCTGCGCGTGGAGGTGACGATCACCCGCCCGGGCGCGGCGAGGCGGGCCATGAACGGAGCGCTGGCCGAGGCGGCATTCACCACCGCCACTGGACGCTGGAAACCCTGCATCTCGACCGCGAGAGTCGTCGCGGTGAGGTCGGCCCCGCGCAGATTGAACCGGGCCTCCTGGCCGTCGAAGGTTCCGTGTCCGATCAGAATGAGCCACAACTCGCCCGGGCCTTCCTTCGGCTCGGCTGCAAGGGCGGCGACCAGGCGGTCCAGATCGCCGCGCTCGCCCGCCTCGCCCTCGAGGCCGACGACCACGTGCTTCGCCTGGGCGCGCGCCGCGGCGTCGGACCACTGCGCCGCCTGACGGGCAAACTCGACCTGATAGACGTCCTCGCCGCCTGCGCCCACAACGACGAGCACGGTCGAGCGTTCCGCCCCGGACGGCACCGCCGCGCGCGCCAGTATCGCGGTAGCCACGAAGAGCAGGGTCCAAAGGACCGTCCGGTGTCCAACCGAGGTCTTCATGGCAGTCCTTTCCAGCGGCGCAGACCCCATTCCGCAAGCAGACAGGCAAAGGCGAACACCAGCATCGCCGGCGTATGCCAGAGCGGATACGACCACGTTTCCATCACCGGCACGCGGCGTTCAGGCAGGGTCCGGACAAAGGCGTTGAGTGACTCGAGCGGCACGACCTCGCCGCCGGTCCGGGCCGCGAGGGTCTGCATGAGCGGCAGATTGGGCGCGAGGGAGCGGAACTCGTCCGCCGCCAGGTCAACGCTCCAGCCGGCCTCATCGCGGCCGACCTCGCCGCCGACCGCATTGGACGCCACCGCCGTCGCCTTGTAACCGCCGGTCAAGCGGGGCACGAAGGTCGTCTCATAGAGACCGGCCTCGCGCGCCGAGGCCTCCGCCTGAAGCCGGAGCGTGCCCGCGGACTCCGCGGCCATGACCGGTTCGAGCTCAAGCGTGACCGTCGCATCGTCGAGCGGCTGATACTTTTCGTCGCGCACCCGCACCTGAAGATTCACCGCACCGACGGTGTCACCGGCCACGGGCTCGACCGACAACTGCACGCGGCCGGGCACGTCGGCGACGAGCCAGCGCGCCCATTGCCGCCACGCCTTGTCCATGTCCGTCCGCGCCTCCTCGCTGCGCATGCCCCAGCGCCACAGGTCGCCAATCGCCAGCGCGGCGGTGCGTCCGCGTCCGAAACGCTGCACGGTCAGCGCCGGCACTTCCTTGCCCTCAAAATCACGTGCCGTGGCGATCACGCTCGCCCCGGGTTTGACCGAGCGCACGCGGTTGATCACCTCGAAGGCCGGCAAGGTGTCGAGGCGCTGCCGCTCGTCCGCCTCGTTGTCGCGCAAACGGGCCCAGGGCTGGAGCCAGCCTTCACGGGCGAGTTCCCAGCGCACGGCGCCGGGCGGATCGGCGTCCTCAGGGCGGTCGAGGTAGACGGGCAGCATCTCGCCGATCGGCGTGCGATGATACCCGCCCTGCTGGAAGGACTCCATGCCGCCGAGCATCATGAAACCGCCTCCGCGTTCGGAGACGAACTTCTGCACGAGCATCGCCTGCTCCGGCCGGAAAAACTCGGCCTCCAGGTCGTCCACGATGATGGCGTGATACCCGTAAAGGTCCTCCGGGGTGCGGGGAAACCCGCCCGCCAGTTCGAACTCGTCGCGGGTGTTGAGGCGGACGAGCACCGGCTGGTCGTAACGCTCGACTTCGTCGGGCGACTGGTCGCCAAAGCCGCGGAAGAGCGGATTGCTCGTCTCCCCGGCCCGGCCGCGGAACTCGAACTTCGGTTCGCGCTTGGCCACGCGGATGAGCCCGACGAGTTCGATCTCCCGGTCCTCCATCAAGGCGCGGTTGAGGAACTTGAATTCCCAGTTCGGCCGCCCGGTGACGTAGAGAATGCGATAGGGCCCGCGGCTGCGATTCACCGCCACGACCCGCTGGTTGTTGATCAACGTGGCCTCGTTCTCCGCGGCCGGGCCGGTCGCGGCGGTCGTGCCTCCGACCTTGAGCTGGTAGAACAAGAGCCCCGGCTGCTCGGGTTTGAGTTCGAACCGGAAGGCCTGGGTTTCGCCGTCACGCCGTCCGACCTGGCTTTTCTCAGCCACCACGCGGCCGTTGCGATCGATGACCTGCGCCACGATGGACTCGCCCCGAAAGCCCGAGGCGGCCACGTCGGCCTGCAACGTCACAGGCGCATCCTCGAAGGCGGTCTGGCTGACCTGCACCTGCTGGACGGAAAGGTCGCGCGCCGGTCCCCGGCGGCCGATCACGACTGGATAGACGGGCGGCAGGCCGGCGAGATCCGGGAGCGGGTCGCGCAGGTCGGTCGCGTTGCCATCGGTCAGGAGCAGAATGCCCGCGACGGGACGACCCTTGAAACGCTCGGCCGCAGCCGTGAGCGCACCGCCGATCGCCGTGGTGCTGCCGCTGAAATCGAGTTCGGAAAAATCCTTCGTCGGCTGCAGGCCGCGATCGAAGGTGTAGCGGCGCAGATCGAAGCTGTCCGCCAGGGTCGACTGCCAGTCCGTGCGACTCGGATCCGTCAGGGCCTTGAGTTCGTCGCCGCGCGTGATCGCGGCGCCCTCGTCCTTCACCTGCATGCCCTGGCTGTTGTCGGCGAGCACAAGGAAGAGATTTGCGCCCGGACGCGCCCGTTGGCCGGTCCACATCGGCTCGAGCAGACAGACCGCGAGCGCGGCGAGGCCGAGCACCTTGAGGCCTAGGCACACCGCGCGGACCGGACCGGGCGGTGCGGCGCGGTAGGACCAGACGAGAATCGCCGTTGCGACGACGAGGAATCCGGCCAGGGGCCAGAGCCAGTCGGTGCCAGCGAAAGTGAGGGCGGCGAACAGGGTCGTCATTCCGGATCTCGTCCCAACTCTTCGTAATAACGCCGCACCTGCTCGGCGAACCGCGTCGGCACCGGATCGCGGTCGATCGGCACGAGCGGATCACGGGAACCACGTCGCGCCAGTTCCTCCGCCAGGCGGCTGCGCACCTCGAGCAGCGGACGCTCGATCTCCAGGCGCACGACGGCCCAGTCGGGCTTCTTCAGATTCTCTCGGTATTCGCGACGCAGCGTGCGGGCGCGTTCCCGGGCGGTGGCGACCTCGTTGCGCAACGCAGGGTCGTCGATCAGCTCCTCGATGTTGCGCAGACGATCGGACCATTCGCCGAACTGATCGCCGGTGAGCGGTCCGGGCTGGTTGCGCGCCTCGTCGGCGAAATCCGGGAACGTGAGCGGACCATTGCCGACGAACTCGCCGCCAAAAATGCCGCCGCCCTCGAAGGCCCCGCCGCCATTGGCACCTCCACCGGCCCGCTGGCCGTCGCGCGCGGCGGTGCGGCCGGGCCGGTTCTGTCCGTCGCGCGGCGAGCCTGCGCCCCCGCCTCCGGCCTGGGCGGACTCGCCCTGCGATGCACCCTCTTGATTCTGCGCCAGCTGCCCCTGCCCTTCGCCCTGGCCCTGGCTTTGCCCAGGAGACGTGCCGCCGCCGGGCTGGCCCTCCTGCTCGTTTCCGGGCTGGCCGGGTGAACGGCCTGCGTTGGCCTGGGTGCCCTCGGCGGGCGAGCCCTGGCCGGACTCGGCGAGGCGCTCACCGACGCCGGTTTCACCGGGTTGGCCAGGTTGTGACGGGTCGTTGCCACGGCCGGGTGTAGCCTCGCCGGCCTCGCCGCCCGCCTGCGCGCGTTCGCGGCGCAACTGCTCAGTCACGTCCTCCAGTTCCTGCTGCGCGAGACGCAGGGCCTCGGCGTCGTCGCCGATCACGCTTTCCGCCGCGCGCTCGACGCCGCGGACCAACTCCTCGATGCCAGCCCGGGCCCGACGTTCGGCCTCGGCGGCCTGCGGCAGCATGCCGTCTTCAAGCAATTCGTTGACCAGCCCGAGCGACTTGCCGCCCTCCGGGCTCGAGGCGCCCTGCTGCAGCCGTTCGAGCACGGCGCGGCTAAGGCGACCGCTGCGCAACAGCTCTTCCTGCAATTCGCGGAAGCTCAGCGACTCCTCCTGATTGGTCCGCCGCAGGCTTTCGTAGAGTTGCCGCGAAAGCAGCGGTTCGGTGCTCTCCGCCTGGGAGGAAATCTCCGTCGCACGCTCAAACAATTCGCGCATGCGCTCCTGCTGCTGCTGCATCTCCTGCCTGACCTGAGCGCGGTCGCCGGTGTCGCTCAAGGTGCGCCGCTCGGACTGGCCGAGGGAGCCGAGCCGTTCGGACAAGGCCTCCTGATCGCGCGCAAGGTCGCGGGCCTCGCTCCGCATCTGGCGCAGATCCTCGGCGAACTGGCTGGAATTCTCGCGACGCAGTTCGTCGCGCATCTGCTGGAGGTCGCGCTGCGCGCGCGTGCCGGAGGCAAGCGCCTGGGCTACGTTGCCCTCGCCAGCAGCTTCCGCTGCGCGCTGCAGCTCATCGCGCGTCTGCTCGAGCTGTTCGCGCTGTTCGCTCATGCGCGACTGGTTCTCCGGACGATTCATGCGCTGCTGCAGTTCGTCCGCGTCGGCCAGCATCTGCTGCTGCTCTTCCTGCAGGCGCTTCAACTGGCGGCGCAGTTCCTCGCGTTCCTGCTCGGTCCGTGCCTCCTGCAGCGCGGTCTGCAATTCACGCAGGCGTTCGTTGAAATCCTCCTGGCGCCGGGCCAGTTCCTGCAGGCGGTTGATCACCTGCATCTCCTCGCGGCGCTCCGGACTCTGCGGCGCGCGCGCCTGTCGCTGGGTCTCATAGCGATTCTCGGCCTGCGCGAGATCGAGCTGGTCGATCTGGCGCTGATTGCGACCGCCGCCGCCCTGCTGGCCGCGCTGGCCGCCGCGCGTGACCGAGGTTTCGCGCGCCTCGAGCTTGAGCAGAGCCTGGTAGGCCGACTGCTCGGCCGCCAACGCGGGGCCGAAGGTGTTGGCGCCCTTGGCCGCCAGCTCGAGCTGGGCCTGGGCACTCTTCATATTCTGCGTCACCGCGCGCCAGAGCGCCTGCTGGCCGGGATCGAAGGCTTCGGCGGCGCCGGACTCGGCCTGGAGCAGGGCCTGCTGCTGCGACTCGAGGACGACGCCCGCGTCCTGCGTGCGCTTCTCGGACGGACGCTCCCGCTGCAACCGCCAGGTGGCACTGATGATCTGCTTTTGCAGTTCGACCAGCCGCTGCTGCTCATTGTTGCCCTGCTGTCCACCCTGAGGCTCGTTGCCACCGGCCATGTTCTGGCTCTCGCGGAAGATCTCGTCGAAAGGACGGATCTCCGCGAAGAAAAGGTCGCTCATCGTGCGGCGGATCTGCCCGTCGGGGCCGACATCGTCCGCCCACACGAACCACGACAACAGTTCGCCGGGCTGCAAGGCGAGGGACTCGAGCGCGAGCAGGTGGGCGTAATTGCGCCGCTCGCGTCCGGGCAGGTCGCGACCGAGTTCGACATGCACGGTCTCACCGCCGGCCCGGGTGTAACCCACCCCGTAGGCGGGCACGCCGAAGTCATCCCACACCGTGCCGGAGAAACCAAGTTCCTCGAGTGCCGACGGACGCACGTCGCCGCGCGGCGTCGCGATGCGCAGCTCCGGCGTGCGGTTGGGCTGCACGTCGAGCACGAGCGGCGTGGGCGTCTTGTTCTTGCGGCCCTCCGCATCGACCAGTTCGAGGTCAAAGGTGCGCGACGTCTCCAAGAGGTAATCCGGCCAGGTGACTGTGGCCGCGCCGGGCGTCACGGTGAGCGGGAGACGACCGCCTTCCTCGCCGCGCGGGATCAAGGTGGCCGAACGCACCGGCTTGTTGAGCTGGAGGGTCATCGTCAGTCGAGAACCCTCCACCGCGCTGAGGCGGCGGGTGTTCTCGATCCGCTTCGCCTCGAGCTGCGTGTAGGCCGGGTAAACCAGGTCGGCATCCGCCCGTTCCAGCCGCGGATGCTCGAAGACCTTCACGGTGTAGTCGCGGGTGCGGGTGCCGTTGTACTCGAGGTAGTAGACAAAATCCGCCTGCACCCCGGCCACACTGCCACCGAAGACCGGGTCCGCCATGCTGCGCACCAGCGGCACGCGCGGCTCACCCGGTCCGCCTTGGAGCACGAGATCGACGCCGGCCGGCAGCGCATCGCCAAACCGGGCGAGCACGACGAGGCTCTCCCCTTTCTCAATCTCCGTGTCGCCCGGCGTGACCTCGAGCCCGGCCACCCCCGAGGAGGGGCGAAGACCCGGGAGGCGCGGCTCGGTGGCGAGTTGCCACAGGACGAGTCCGAGCATGACGAGCGAAACCGCATGGGCCGCGTGCGCGAGCAGCAGGCGCGAACGGGGAATGACCGCACTGACATCGAGCGCCTGCAGCCGGGCGACGGCGTCCTGCAACAGGCGGTACTGAAAATAGCTGCGTTGCTCGGGCGACTCGATGCGTTGCTGCACGGCCGTCAGGAGCACGCCTTCCAACTCGGGGTGGCGGGACTCGAGCAAGCGGGCGGCCCAGCGTTCATCGGGCCGGGACTGCGCGTGCCGGACCATCACGCCGATCGACACGCTGAAGGCGAGCGCGCCGAGCAGGGGCAGGATCAGATCGGAGGACCAGCCCGTGATCGCCTGCACGTAGAGGAAGCCCAAGCCAACGAGCGCGGCGAGGCCCCAGCACAGGCTCAGCTTGCGCCACAGGCCGATCTGCTGATGCCGCCGGATGAGTCGCCCCAGCCTGGCTTTGAGAAAGTCTTCCATCATGTTGTTGCCGCCGTTTCCAAGGCGCCGGCCCGGCGTGCCGTGCGTCCTGCCAGTATGGATTCAACCAAGAGAATGAGCAAGGTGGCCACGATGAACCACCGCCACAGCTTTTGCCGCCCTTCGGTTTCGACGCCGCGCAACACCACTTCGCGCTGCTCCGCCTGCACCGGATCGACGGCCGTCCGGGCGAGCGGCGCGCCGAGGCGCTCGAAGTCCTCGGTCGTGAGCGGCGTGAGGCGGGATTCCGCCGCATCGAGGTTGACCGCCACGCGCGTCACGGGCGCGGTTCCGGCCACCACGGTGTAGACGCCCGGCGCATTCAGAGCGGGCAAGCGGCTCTCGCCCGCGGCCAACGTCGCGACCACGCGTCCGTCGGGATCCTGGACCGTGACCGGACCGGCCTGGACCGGGATCGCCGGTTCGTCACCCACGACGTAAGCGCTGACGGGCGTGGTCAGGCCGCCGGTGAGTTCCAATAGCGAGTACAACCACGGGACAAACTTCGACGAGACCGCGAGCTGGCTGTCGGCCGGCGCCCACGTCGTGGTCAACACCAGCAACCGGCCGCGGCCGAGGCTGAGTTCGATCAACGCGGGATCGCCCGAATCAAACGACGCCAGCACGCGCGGAGCCGGCCAGCCCGCCAGGTCGAGCTTACGATGGCGCCAGAAGTGAATCTTGGTGAAATCGCTGAAACGCGGATCAGCGAACGGCAGAAAGAGCGGATGCCGAAAATCAATCTCCGCGAGCATCGCGTAGCGGGCCGCCGCGACCTCGTCCATCGGCACGGCGGGTACACCCACGAGGCGGGCGAGCGTGCCGGCCATGGCCGTGCCGCTCACCGTGACGAGGGCGGTGCGCCCTGCCATCACGCCCGCGCGCACTTCGTCGGCGCGCGCCGCCGGCAGCGGCTCATTGACGACGACGAGCGAGGCGGCCGCCTGTTCGTCCGGCGACCAGGGCTGGGCGGCCGGCCGAGCATTGACCTGCACGGACACGCCGGGGGCGGCGCGCAGGGCTCGCTCCAGGAAGAATCGCGCCCCCTGGGTATCGTTCGCCGCCTCACTACCCAGATAGGCCACGCTCAAGGCCTGCGGTTGAGGCGGGATTACGAACACGCGGTTGTCGAACGGTTCATCGTCACCGGTCAGCGCGATCTCAGTGGGAAGTTCGCCGCCGGACGGCACCGGCAAAACGACCACGCGGCTCTGCCCGGGCGGCACATAGGTGCCGATCGGCTCGCCCACGGCGGTGCCATCGCGGCGGCGCCACCCGACTTGAAATTGTTCGCGCGCCCCGCCGGGTGCGTTGCTCACCCGCACCCGCACGCGCGGTTCGCCGGCGCGCTCGACGTCCGCCGCATCGGCCATCAACTGCAGGCTCGCGTTGGTCCCGGTCCGCACCGACACCGGTTCGAGCACGACCTCGACGCCCCGCGGCCACTCCAGGGTCTGCAACGCTTCCAGCCGGCTGCCGGCCTGCAAATCGCCAATCACCACCACTTCCCGACGGCTGTCCGGCTGCACCTCGGCCGCATCGGCGAGCAGTTCCACCGCCAGCGACAGCGCCCCGCCCAACTGGGATCCTCCCCAGCCCGGTCCGGTGTCTGCCAACCGTCCGGTCGCCAGCGCGACGCGCTGGTCGGGCAATGCCGCCGTCCAATCTTCAAAACCCACGAGCGTGGTCACCTCGCGTCCATAGGTCAGCAGGGCCACACGGTCGGCCGCGGATGTGGCTTCGAGCACCTGCGTCGCCCGGGCAACCGCACCGGCCCAGGCCCCGTCGCGGCGCATGCTGGCGCTGGCGTCCACGAGCACGACAACCTGGCGGACGGCCGTCGGGCTCACCTCAGAGACGACCGCCTCCTTCACGAAGGGACGGGTGAAGGCGAAGGCCACGAGCGCGAGCGCGAGGCAGCGCAGGAAGAGGAGCAGCAGGTTCTCGAGCCGGCTGCGCTTCGTCAGCCGCGGCGGAGACGGGCGCAGGAACATCAGCGAACTGAACCGCATCCGCTCGCGGGTGGTGCGCCGGATCAGGTGGAAGATCACGGGGGCGGCGAGCGCGAGAGCTCCGAGGAAAAACAGCGGTGCGAGGAAGCTCATGACGCCGGGGCTCCCGTGTTGCCGCCGCGAGTGCGGACCTGGCGGCCGCGACGCATCCGCGCCTGCAGGAAATCGAACAGGGCCAACTCAAGCGGCTGGTCGGTCGAGACCTGATGCAGGCTCACCCCGAGTTTGCGGCCGATCGCGGCAATCGCGTCATGATGCTCGCGCCAGCGCCGCACATAGTCGGCGCGCGCGGCGGCCGGGTCGATGTAGAGCGTCTGCGCCGACTCAACGTCCTCAAACACCGCCGCCTCGCCCAGCCCGAGCGTCAGCTCAGCCGGATCGTGAATCTGGAACACGGTCAGCTCATGACCAGCGGCGGTCAGCCCGACGAGGCTGCGCTCCAGCCGCTCGATCGGAGCGAGGAAATCGGAGACGAGCACCATCATGCCGCGTTTGCGCACGAGCGTGGTGATGCGTTCCAGCGGAGCACACAGGTCCGTGCCGCGTCCCTCTGACGGCGTCTCCAGCGCATGCATGATCTGGCGCAGGTGGCTCGTGCGATGCCGGGCGGGAAAGTAGTCGCGCACCTCGCCGTCGAAGGCGAGCAGCCCCACCGCGTCGCCCTGGCGGTGCAGGAAGTAGCCCAGCGTGGCCGCCAGCGTCGCGGCATAGTCGGCCTTGGTGTAACCGGCCGAGCCGTACGACATCGAGCGGCTGCGGTCGACCAGCAGATGGCAACGCAGGTTGGTCTCGTCCTCGAACTTCTTGATGAAGTACCGGTCGGTCCGTGCGCACACCCGCCAGTCGACGTAGCGCGGATCGTCGCCCGGCGCGTACTGCCGGTACTCGGTGAACTCGACCGAGAAGCCGTGGTACGGACTGCGGTGCAACCCGTGCCAGAAACCCTCGACAACCGAACGCGCCCGCAACTCGAGGTTGCGGATCGTCATCAGCGCCTGGGGCGCGATGAGGCGGGCGGACGGCAGCGAGGGCGCGGCGGCGGGCATGGGCGAGCCTTGCCGGTCAACGGCCGACCGGCGCGGGCACGGTCTCGAGCAGGCGTCGGATCACGTCCTCGATGCGCACGCCCTCGGCTTCGGCGCGGTAGTTGAGCAGGATGCGGTGACGCAGCGTGGGCAGCGCGATCGCGCGTACATCATCGAGCGAGACGTGGGCGCGGCCCTGGAGCAGCGCGCGGGCCTTCGCGCCAAGGATCAGGTTCTGTCCGGCACGCGTACCCGCGCCCCAGCCCACCCAGTCGTTCACAAAGGACGGTGCGCCGGCCTGGTTCGGCCGCGAGGCGGCGGCGAGTTGCACGGCGTAACGCACCATTTCCTCCGCGACCGGCACGGACCGCACGAGATCGTGGAATCCCAGCACATCGTCGCCGTTGAAGATCGGCTGGATATCGGCGTTCGCCTTGGCGGTGGTGCGCGTCACGACGGCCACCTCGTCGTCGACCGGCAGGTAATCCATCACCACGTTGAACATGAAGCGGTCGAGCTGCGCCTCGGGCAAGGGATAGGTTCCCTCCATCTCGATCGGGTTCTGGGTCGCGAGCACGAAGAACGGTTCCGGCAGCGCGTAACGCACGCCGGCAGCGGTCACCTGGTGTTCCTGCATCGCCTCGAGCAACGCCGCCTGGGTCTTGGGCGGCGTGCGGTTGATTTCGTCGGCGAGGACAATGTTGGCGAAGACGGGGCCCTTGACGAAGATGAGGCGGCGCCCGCCTTCCACGTCCTGGAGAATCTCCGTGCCCGTGATGTCGGCCGGCATGAGGTCGGGCGTGAACTGCACCCGTTGGAACTTCAGGTCGAAGATGCGGGCGATCGATTTGACGAGCAGCGTCTTCGCGAGGCCGGGGGCGCCGGTGATCAGGCAATGCCCGCCCGCGACCAGCGCGATCATGATCTGCTCGATCACCTCGCGCTGTCCGACGATGGCCTTGCCGAGTTCGCCCTCGATGCGGGCGCGGCCCGCGATCAGGCGCTCGGCAGCGCGTTGTTCGGCATCGAAGGAGCCGGAGTTGAGCGGGGGTGGTTCGGACGGAGCGGGAGGTACGAAGCTCATTAGTGGGTCATGATGTAAAAGATGACGTTGATCGCGAGCGGGTAGGCCACCTTCTCGGAGAAATTGTGGAAGTAGTAGTCGCTCTCACCTTCGCGCTCCCAGCCGTCGCCGTTGTCGGTGTTGTGCAGGGCAAGCACCATCAGGCGGCCCTTGTCGTCGAAGAGCGCCCGGTGATGCACCTCGCGTGCATCCTCGCGTTCCCAGGTAATGCCATGGTGCTGGCTCTCGGCGCCGAGGCCGACGTTCGGCACCTGGAACTTACCCTTGATCGGAAAGATGCTCGAGTAGACCGGGTGGTCCATCGGCAGCTCGCTGAACGTCCGTTCGGGAAACACCTGCTTGAAGGCGTACTCCACGTTGGCCCAGGCCTGCTCGCCCCAGAAATCGTCGAGCATGAGGAATCCGCCGTTGAGCAGGTACCGGCGGAGCGCGCCCACCTCGTCGTCGGTGAAGGCCAGATTGCCCGGTTCGACGATGTAGATGAACGGGAAGTCGAGCAGCTCGGGATCGGTCAGCGACACAATGCGTCCGTTGGGATCGACCCGCATCGACGTCATCTGCTGCAGGCGGTAGGAAAGATTGAGATCGGCATCGGGCAGATCCGTGCTCCAGCCGCCGCCGCGACCAAACCCGCCGCGACTGTACCGGATCCGCGTGAAGGTGAAGACGTCCTTCTCGAAATCGACCGGATTGGTCCACACCGGCGTGCCGGTGCTGCCGGAGGGAATCTCCCGCGCGGTGCGCACGTCATCGCCAATCCAGCCCCGCCCCCAGCCGCGGCGCTGGCCCCACACGAGGGTGCCGAGCAGAGCGGAGGCGAGAACCAGGAGGACGACTTTCTTCACAGGGAAAGGGCGGCGGGCGGTGGCGGGACGGCGGGCGGTGGGCGAGCCGCATCCGCGGCCTCGGCTTCGATCCGGGCCGCGTCGATGCGACGCACCACCCGCTGAAGCAGGTTCAGGGCCTCGCGAAAGCGCGGCGCATCTTCCAGGGCGCGCAGGGCGTGACGGCGCGCGCCTTCGTCGTCACCGCTGCGGTGCAGCCAGCGGGCGAGATGGAAGTGCACGTCGGCCGGATCGTTCGGATTGAGTTCGAGCAGCACGCGGTAGGCATCGATCGCGATCGCCAGCGCACCGAGCTCGGCGCTGGCCTGGCCGAGCCGACGGTACGGGGGCGCCACGAGAGGATTGACCGCGAGGAAGCGCTCGGCGTTGCGGGCCACCGCCGCCCAATCGCCGCTCCCCTCGCCCAGTTCCATCAGGCGGAGGTAGGCGTCGACGGCAGTGCCATCGACTTCCGCCAACGCCTCCAGCATGGCACGTTCGCCGGCGACGTCGCCCTGCGCCTTGGCCGCCTCGGCGAGCAGACGGTACGCGCTATCGCTGCCGCTCTGCTCGGGGTATTTCTCGATCACTGGCCGCAGCAGCGTCGTGACGCCGGACCAGTCCTGCCGCGCAGCGCGGTCGCGGGCATTCCACAGGATGGCCCAGTAGTTGTTCGTATTCTCGCCGGCCCAGCGGGCGAAGGCGACAGGATCGGCGACGGTTGCCTCAGGCGGTTTGGTCCAGTCGAGCCCGCGGCCAAGCCCTTCCGCGCGTTCCTTCGCATAAAGCGCAAACTCACGTTCGATGTTGGCCATCGCGGTCGTGCGCGCGGCGATGGCGGCGTTGATGTCCTCGCCGGCGGCGAGATCGGTCAGGATCTCGCGCAGGCGGCCGAAGCCGAAGCGTTCGACGATGAACTCGACGACGAGCGACGACTGGAAGTACGCGAACTGCAGGTGCAGCGGCGAACGCGGGGCGAGAAAGGCGGAGCTGAGACGCGAGACGGGCGTGAGTTGGCCGCCGAGGATCATGTCGCGATAGCGGGGATTCATCCGTTCGCCCCAGACAGCGCTCGCTTGGCGCTCTTCATACACCGAGATGCCCTCGCTCAACCAGCGCGGCATCTTGTTCTTGGTCATCTGGAGGGTGATGACGTGGCAGAACTCGTGCCAGAGCACGGCCTCCCAATTGACCGGCTGGCCACCGTTGGCCGCGGGGCTGTTGGCCGTGACCACGCGGCCAAAGCAAACCCCGAGGTAGCCCGGCACGTCGGGCACGCCAAAGGTGCGCACGGCAAAGTCGCGTTGGTCGGCGAAGATCTCAACGATCGTCGGGCGCGCCAGTTCGACGCCATACTTCGGCACCAGCCGCTCCTTGGCCCGGGTGAGCAGCGCCAGCACGCGGGGACCGTACACGGCGGCCTCATGGCTCGTCATGCGGATGATGAAGTCCTCGTTCCGGAGGGACGTGTACTTCGACAGCGTGTCGCTGAGCGTGACGAGGTTGAAGGCCTCGACGTTGTAGCCGTCACGCGCGTTCACCTCGGTGACGAGACGCCAGCCTTCCTGGTCCTCGCCGAGGCGGAGTAAGTCGACCGCGAGCTGCGATTTGGCCGGCAGGTAATCGGGGTCGAACGCGAGCGCCTGGCGCTGATAGGCCGCACCCTCCGCGAACCGGTACTTTTGCGAGAGGGTCTTGCCGATGAGGTGGTCGACCTTGGGATTGGTTTTCCAGAACTTGAGCGCCTCGGTGCGCGAGATGCGTTCGCCCTCGGGCTGGTTGCGCAGGTGCGCGATCGCCGCCTGAAACGCCCACGCTTCCGGACTGGACGGATTGACGGCCCGGGCATCGCCCAGCCGCGACTCGGCCTCGCGGTAGTCCTCCGCGGCAATCAGGTGCTCGGCGGAAAGAAGGAGGCTCGGCACATGCCGCGGGTTGATGCGGAGCGCGATCTCGAGTTCGCCGAGCATGGCGGCGCGATCGCCGTTTTCGTAGGCACGGGCCAGGCCGTAATGCAGGTCGGGGTCACCGGGAAACCGTTCGATGCCGGCGCGGAAGGTCGTGGCCGCGAGCGGATAATCGTGCTTGGCCAAGGCTAGCCCACCTTTGGCAAGGTAGTACTCGCGCGGAATCGGCGGCGAGCGCTCGGCCAGCGCGTAGACCCGCTCGAGCACATCCTTGGCGTCAGAACCGAGAGCGAGCGCGGCGCGGCCGAAGGTCACCAGGTTGACCGGATCGCGGTAGGCCCATGACTGGGACAGCACCAGCACCCGCACCGCCTTGATCAGCTCAAAGGCGTCCTCCGGACGGCCGTTGGCGCGCAAGATATCCGCCCCCAGCATGCGCACCCGGATGCTGCCGGTCTCTTTCGTCAACGCCTCCGACAACGCCTGCTCGGCGTCAGGATAGCGACCCACCGCGAGCAGCGCCTCGAGCCGCAACAGGTGCCAGGATTCGCCGGCCGCATTCGCCGCCACCGCGGCCTCGGCTCCGGCGATCACCTCCTCGTAACGCCCTTCGCGCAGGGCCTCCCGCGCCGCATCGAGCTCCATGGCGCGGACCAATCCGGGAAGCATCAGGGTCAACCCAAGGAGCAAAACCTGGGAAAAACTCCGTCCGCCGGACCAACGAAAGCGGAGAAGAGCGGGACGGACCATCATGCGAGAAAATGGGTCCGGACTCGAATCGGTTCAGAGCCTCGGAGCCTTGAACAAGACGCTGCCCATCCCCGCCGCGGTTACAAGTCGGGGCGGGAGATTCCAATCAGATTTCCGGCCGGTGAGGATCCGCCAGGGCGCGTGCGGCGCATCCAATGAAACCCGCGCGGCATTCGCATCGTCTTCCTCCTGTAAGATCGGCGCCCCTTGCCGCACGTCCGGCCACCCCACCCCCTTCGGACCCGGATCTTTTCTTCGTTTCTTCCTAGGCAAAACCCACTCCCTACCTCTGACTGTCCGAAGTATGTCTGCCCCGACACTACGTTCCATCGCCCGCGACCTCGGTCTGTCGCGAACCACCGTGTCCGCAGCCCTGCGCGGTTCCTCGCGGGTCAATCAGGAAACCGCCCAGCGCATTCGCGCCGCGGCCGAGGCCGCCGGCTATCACCACAATCCGCTCGCCGGGGCGGTGATGTCCGAGATTCGCCGTTCCCGTGGCCAGTCCTTTCGCGGCGTCATCGCCGCCGTCGACGTCCATGAGCCTGACCGGCCGTCGCACTCGCTGATCTTTCATCGGGAGTTGATCGCCGGCGCTTCGGAACGCGCCAGCGAGCTGGGCTTTAAGATCGAGCAGTTCACGGCGGGCCGGGATGGGATCACCCTGCCGCGGCTCAACACGATTCTGCAATCGCGCGGCATTCGGGGCCTGCTTCTGCTCCCGGCCTGGGGCGATCCGGATTACACCGCGCTCGACTGGTCACGGTATGCGGGGGTCTACACCGACTACATCATCGAAAAGCCCGCGCTCCACACGATCTGCTCCGACCATTACCGGTCGATGATGCACGGACTGCAGCGTTTGCACGCGCTCGGTTACCGGCGCCCGGGTCTCTTCCTCCAGAAGCATCACGACGAGCGCCTGCAGCATCGGTGGGAGGGCGCGTTTCTGGCCTTCCAACAACGTACGCCGGGCGTCGAAACGATCCCGGCCCTCGTATCCGAGGAGCTGACGCGCGAGAAGTTCATTGCCTGGTTCAAGGAGCACAAGCCCGACGTGGTCCTCGGTCATCGCACCGAAGCCATGGTGTGGATGCGGTCGGCAGGCGCGCGCATCCCGGCGAGCCATGGGTTCTTCTGTCTCAACGTGCTCATACAGGACGTGCCCTGCGCCGGGCTGGACCTGCAGCCGCGGCGGCTGGGGGCGCAAGGCGCGGAGGCAGTCATCGCCCAGCTGCACCGCAACGATCCCGGCATCCCGCCCCTGCCCTCGCTCACCACCATCCCCGCCCGATGGGTCGACGGTCCGACCATCCGCGACGTGAAGAGCGCGCCCGTGCGCCGATCCGCGGTCCCGGCCTGAGCCGCCGGTCAGTAGTGGGTGTGGTTCGCCACGTGGTGGCGCAGGTATTCGGACTCTCGTCGGGCCAGCCCGGGGGGCGCGTCACGGTAGCCGTAGATTTGCAGGATGCCCTGCCCTTTGTTCAGCGCGACCACCTGCTCCGCGCCGTTGCCGATGAAATCGAACATGTGGTACACCTCCTGGGCAAAGGCGAGGGTGCCGACGCCGTGAGCATCGAGTTGAAACCGATGCCAGAAAAGCCGCGGTACCCCGTCGCCGCGCCAGTCGCCTTTCACCAGCTCCGGATTTCCGTTCAACGGGTTCTGCGGCCACTGCACGAGAGCCCCGACACTCGGCCCGGCCTGGCGGTAAGCGGAGTTGACCGGGTTCTGCTCCGGCCAGGGTGAACGCGAAGCCGGCGCGCCCCCGTCGGGCAGAAAATAATGCACCACGCCCCGCAGGTACGGCTCGCCAGCCGCGCGGTCGCCGTAGAGGCGGCCACTCACCACGACCTGCGGCCCCGGCACGTCGCGCAGAAAATGCCCCCACTCGATCTGTTGCGCATGGTTGGCCCGACGCATCCATCGGATCACTCCGGTCTGCGCATCGAAGACCACCGTGCCGATGTCGCTGACTGCTCCCATCGCCTCGATTCTCCCGTCGCCGTCGAGGTCGCCAAAACGGAAGCTGTCCACGTGATCATGGTGCACCGGGAACGTGCCCAGGTTGCTCCACAGCCGGTGCCCGGACGCATCGAAGCCGAGGTGACTCACGAACACCTCGTCAACCCCATCGCCCGTCACGTCGCGCGGGTAGATATAATGTCCGAGGTGGTCCTTGCGCAGCGCGTGATCGTGCCGCCAGAGCGGTTGCAGCTGAGCATCGTACGCCGCCACGCTGATTTGATCGCCGGAATCGCACAACACCGCGAGGTGGTTGGCCCGGCCAGGCTTCAACCGCGCCACCGCCAGGCGGAAATTGTTGTACACATGCGGCCACGGTTTGGCAGGCCACTCGACCTGGTGTTTCACCGCGCCGGTCACGCCATCGGCCAGGACAATCCATTGCCGGCCATCGATCTGCCGCCAATGCACGACTTCGGCGCGGGCATCGCCGTCGAAATCCCAGACGACACCCGGAGCCTCGAACTCCCCGCGCAACCGCGTGTTCTCCGCCGGCGCCTCGTAGCTCCAGAGCGCCCGACCATCGTGGTCGAACGCATGCGCGGAATAGTTTGGCGTCAGCACGACGAAATCCATCCGACCATCCCCGGTGAGGTCGCCAAACTTCACCGCATGGGCCGGCGGAATGCGGTACTCTTTGAGCAGGGTCACCTCCGCCGGAAACTGCAGGGGACGCAGGTCCTGCTCCGCGAATGCCGCGTCCCGCGTCAGCACCAGCACATCGAAGATCGGTGACGGCGTGACCTCGGTCAGCCGGATCTCCAACGGCCCGGCCGGCAGGACGAACGATCCTCCGTCGGTCCATGCCGGCTGGGCGCCGCCGAAGGTCGGTGTGGCGAGGCGTCCGCCCAGGTCGATCTTGAAGCCCCCCGTTCCGCCTGCGGCCGTCCGCACCCGCAGGTGGTAAGTGCCGGCCTCGGCGACCTGTACCCGCGCGAGCGCCGGCTCGGCGGCACGCAGCACCATGCCGGTGTTGTTGAACAACCAGGTGGCCTCGCCGACGGGTCGCGCCTCGGTCAGGGTATTCCGCGCCGGCATGTGTTGCACGAAATCAGACGCGTCAACGATGAGGGTGCCGACCGGCGCGCGGTGAGACACCGCGGATGCCGCGGTGGTGGCAACGAGGCAAAGCAGGGCGAACAGCAAACGGCGCATAACGAGGGGTGGGGCTCCGGCGGACAACGAGGACGGCACGATGGTGTCGCGCCGTCGGGCGTCGCCCACCCTGAAGTGCGCGGCTCTCGCGTGACAGTCCGCGTGACGCCGCCCCTTGACGACCCAGCGCCGGGCGGCGACAAACCCTTCGCCCGTGTTACCTCTGCCCCGCCGCCTTCTTGTTCTCGCCGCCTGCTTCGGTCTCGAAGCCTCCGCCCAAGGTGTGCCCGAGTTTGAACAGCCGCCCATCCGTTACTCGGCCACGGAGCCGCAGGACGAAGTCGCGGCCCTGCTGCGCCAATGGCAAAGCGGCGCAGGGTTGCCCGTCGGGGACGAGCGGCAGGTGCTGCGCGCCCTGCTCGACGCCCTCCACGTGCCGTCGTCCAGCCAGGTGCTGGTGTTCTCCAAGACCAGCCTGCAACGGCGCGCCATCCGGCCGGACCGGCCGCGGGCGCTCTATTTTTCCGATACGGTGTATGTCGGCTGGGTTCCGGGCGGGCTGATCGAGGTCGCGGCCGTCGATCCGGAGTTGGGACCGGTGTTCTACGTGCTCGACCCGCGTGCGAACGCCGGCCCCGCCCGTACGTTGGTGCGCGACGCCGACTGCCTGCGCTGTCACGGTGGACACTTCGTGCGCGACGTGCCGGCGGTCTTTGCCCGCAGTGTCGTGCCGGACCGCACGGGCGAACCGCTGCTGCAGCACGGCACCTTGCTGGTGGACGACCGCACGCCCTTCAGTGAACGCTGGGGCGGCTGGTACGTCACCGGGTATGCCGGCAAGGCGGGCCATCGCGGCAATACCTGGGTCAAGGCGCCGGGCGACGACGCGGGCTTCGCCATACCGATGTCATCGGAGCGCCCGATGGATCTGACGGGGCGGATTGACGCCTCGTCCTACCTCGAGAACACCAGCGATGTCGTGGCGCTGCTCGTGATGGAGCACCAGATGACGGTGCAGAACGGATTGACGCTCGCCGGTCAGCGTTGCCGGAAAATGCTGGCCTACCAGCAGGCCCTGCTGGAGGGCTTCAAGCAACCCGCCACAGACGACCTGGTGTACGACAGCGTGAAAAGCGTGGTGGCCGGCGCCGTGGACGACGTCGTCGACCTGCTGCTCTTTCGCGATGCGGCCCCGTTGCCGGCCGGCGTGGTCGGCACCGCGGAATTCCGCGAGGATTTCATGCGTCATGCGCCGCGCAGCCGCTCGGGCCATGCCCTGAAGGACCTCCGCTTGCGTGAACGGCTCTTCGAGGTCCGGTGCAGTTACCTGATTTACTCGGCGACCTTTGCCGCGCTCCCCGCCCAGCTCAAGGACCGGGTGCTCGACCGCCTGCACGCCGTGCTCACCGACACCGCCACCGACGGCCGCTACGCCTACCTCGACGCCGAGGAAAAGCGGCGCATCCATGCCATCCTGTCGGACACGCACGCGGAAGCGCGGGCCCGATGGGCCCGGCTCGAAGCGGCTGCGGCCTCGTCGCCGCAGCCGTGAACGGAGCGCCGCTCAGCTCGCGAGCGCCCGCTGTTTCGGGAAGACCTCGCGCAGGCTGAGGCTGAGCTGATCCTGCAGGGCCTGCAGTTCGCGGTACCGCGCCACCCGGGACTTGTCGGGCCGGCAACGGGTCGTCTCGTCGACGGCCACGGTGCCCTCGGTGAAGGCAGAGATGGGCGTCTTCGGCTTGGTGGTGCGCGCGAGCGCCCACGCCGCCTGGATGGCCCCGCCGAGCGCGGCGCCCTCGTCCTCCACCATCGCGACCACCGGGACGCCGAACACATCAGCCATGATCTGACGCCAGACAGGGGACTTCGCGCCCCCGCCGGTGACGCGGATCTCCTTCGCCTTCACACCGAGATCGGCGAGGCGGCGCAGGCCGTAGTTCATGCCGAGCGTGACGCCCTCCATCGCGGCGCGAGCGAGATGGCCGGCGTTGAAAGTCTTGTGGTTGAGTCCGAGCAACACGCCGGATCCAGCCGGGACGTTGGGCGTGCGTTCGCCGGCTAGGTACGGCAGGAGCACGAGCCCGCCGGCACCGGCCGGCGCGGCCGCGACCGCGGCATTCAGCGCGGCGTGGTCCTGGTTGAAGAGCGCGCGCACCTGCTCGGTGACCGTCGTCACGTTCATCGTGCACAACAAGGGCAGCCATCCGCCGGTCGACGAGCAGAACGCGGCGATCTCACCCTGTGGGTCGACGACCGGCTCCTTCGCGAACGCGTAGATCGTTCCGCTCGTGCCGAAACTCGCGGTGACCACGCCCGGGGACACGTTGCCGGTGCCGATGGCGCCCATCATGTTGTCGCCGCCGCCGGCCGACACGATCACGTCCTCGGAGAATCCGTAGGCCCGCGCCCGCACGGGATGCAGCGTGCCGGCGATGCCGCCGGAGTCACCCAGCGGAGGCAGCCAATCCGCGAGGTTGCGGTCGATCGCGTCGATCGCCGCCTTGGACCACGTGCGTTTGCGCACATCCATGAGGGCGGTGCCGGACGCGTCACCGGGCTCCATGAAGTAGTTCCCCGTGAGGTGAAAGTTGAGGTAGTCGTGCGGCAGCAGCACGTGGCGCAGCCGCTTGTAGTTCGCAGGCTCGTGGCGCTTCAACCAGAGGATCTTGGGGGCGGTGAACCCGGGCAGGAAAGCGAGGCCGGCCTTACGAATGACCGCCTTCTCGCCGCCGAACTTTTTGGTCAACAACGCACACTCGGCGACCGTGGAGGTATCGCACCAGAGCTTGGCCGGACGGATCACCGCGCCCTTCTCGTCGAGCGGCACAAACCCGTGCTGTTGCCCGGAGACGCCAATGCCGCGCACGCGCGAACGGTCGATCTTGGCGGCGACCTCGAGGATCACGCTGTCCATCGCCGCCGTCCATTCCTGCGGGTGCTGCTCCATATGACCGACCGGCAAGCCGTCGATCAGGGAGTGAGGCGCGCGGGCTTCCGCGATGACCTTGCGGGTTTCGAGGTCGAGGACGACCGCCTTGACGCTCTGGGTGCCGGAATCGATGCCGATGAAGAGACTCATGGGAAAAGTGCCCTGATCGCCGCAGGATTGCGGCGCCGGCGCAAGCCGGACTTAGGTCGCACGATGGACCGGGGCAGCTCAAACACCTCCGGAAACCTCCCCGGCACCGGGGTACCGCAGGACGCCGCGGATCCGTCCCCCTCGGCAACCCCGGCTTATTGGTCGTATGGGGCGGGCAAATCTCATCCCGGGCGCCGCGCACAAGGCTTTACGCGACCGGGTTGCCTCCAATAGTCACCGTCAACGCGCGCACCAAACCCTTTGACCGTCCGCGCGCCACGACCTTATCTCACGCCTTTACCCAGCCCATCCATCGCCCATGCCTGCCATCCCGACCATCATCTACACGAAGACCGACGAAGCTCCCGCCTTGGCGACCTATTCCCTGCTGCCGATCGTGCAGGCGTTCACCAAGCATGCGGGGATCGCCGTGGAGACGCGCGACATCTCGCTGGCGGGTCGCATCCTGGCCGTCTTCCCCGAGTTTCTGACCGCCGCGCAGCGGATCGGCGACCACCTGGCCGAATTGGGCGCGCTCACCCTCAAGCCCGAAGCCAACATCATCAAGCTGCCCAACATTTCGGCCTCGGTGCCGCAGCTCAAGGAGGCCATCGCCGAGCTTCAATCGCACGGCTACGCGGTGCCCGATTATCCGGAGGCGCCGAAAACGGACGCCGAGAAGGACATCAAGGCCCGCTACGACAAGGTGAAGGGCTCGGCCGTCAATCCGGTCCTGCGCGAGGGCAATTCGGACCGGCGCGCGCCGAAGGCCGTGAAGGACTACGCCCGCAAGCACCCGCACTCCATGGGCAAGTGGTTCCCGGATTCGAAGACCACCGTCGCCACGATGGGACGCGATGATTTTCGCTCCAACGAGAAGTCCCTCACCTTGTCCGCCGCCACCACCGCCCGCATCGAGTTCGTCGCCGCGGATGGCTCGGTGAAGGTGCTGCTGCCCAAGCTCTCGCTCAAGGCCGGCGAAATCCTCGACGCCACCCGCATGAGCAAGAAGGCCCTGGTCGCCTTCTACGCGCAGCAGATCGCCAAGGCGAAGGCCGACGGCGTCCTGTTCTCGCTCCACCTCAAGGCCACCATGATGAAGGTCTCGGACCCGATCCTGTTTGGCCACGCCGTCCGGGTGTTCTTCAAGGACGTCCTGAGCCGCCACGCCTCCACCCTCGCCTCCCTCGGCGTGGACGTGAACAACGGCCTCGGCGATCTCGTCGAGAAGATCCAGACCCTGCCCGCCGACCAGCGCGCCGCGATCGAAGCCGACCTCAAGGCGGCCTTCGCCGCCGGCCCCGGCATCGCCATGGTCAACTCCGACCAGGGCATCACCAACCTGCATGTTCCGTCCGACGTGATCGTCGATGCCTCGATGCCGGCGATGATCCGCGCCGGGGGCAAGATGTACGACGCCCAAGGCAAGCTCGCCGACACCCTCGCGGTCATCCCCGACAGCTCCTACGCCGGGGTCTACGCCACCACAGTGGACTTCTGCAAGCAACACGGCGCCCTCGACCCGAAGACGATGGGCTCCGTCCCGAACGTCGGCCTCATGGCCCAGGCCGCCGAAGAGTACGGCTCGCACAACAAGACCTTCCAGATTGCCGGCCAGGGCACGGTCCGCGTGGTCGACGAGGCCGGCACGGTGTTGCTCGACCATGCCGTCGAGGACGGCGACATCTGGCGCGCCTGCCAGACGAAGGACGCCGCCGTGCAGGATTGGGTGAAGCTCGCCGTCAACCGAGCGCGCCTCAGCGCCACCCCGGCCGTCTTCTGGCTCGACCGCACCCGCGCCCACGACGCCCAGATCATCGCCAAGGTCGAACGGTATTTGAAACAGCATGACACGACCGGACTCGACCTGCGCATCCTGCCACCGGCCGAGGCCTGCCGCCTCACCCTCGAACGCATCGCGAAGGGCCTCGATACGATCAGCGTCACGGGCAACGTGCTGCGCGATTACCTGACCGACCTCTTCCCCATCCTCGAG
This sequence comes from uncultured Opitutus sp., assembly GCA_964476565.1. Classification (GTDB taxonomy): domain Bacteria; phylum Verrucomicrobiota; class Verrucomicrobiia; order Opitutales; family Opitutaceae; genus CAMAXB01. Next base: position 45,084 of record CAYZBG010000009.1, on the reverse strand, counting down.
GTCGGGACCAGCGCCAAGATGCTGTCCATCGTCCCCCTGATGAACGGCGGCGGCCTGTTCGAGACCGGCGCTGGCGGCTCGGCCCCGAAGCACGTCGAGCAGTTCCAGCAGGAGAACTACCTGCGCTGGGACAGCCTCGGCGAATTCTTCGCCCTGGCGGCATCATTCGAGCATCTTGCCGTGACCCAGAACCACGCCCGCGCCCGCGTGCTCGCCGACACCCTCGACCAGGCCAACGGCCGCTTCCTGGAAACGGACAAGTCCCCGGGCCGCAAACTGGGGACAATCGACAACCGCGGCAGCCACTTCTACCTTTGCCTCTATTGGGCCCAGGCCCTCGCCGCCCAGTCGAGCGACGCCGAGCTGAAGGCACGCTTCACGCCGATCGCGGCTCAGCTGGCGGCGCAGGAGGCAAAGATCGTGGCCGAGCTGCTCGCCGTCCAAGGCAAGCCCGTCGACGTGGGCGGCTACTACCAACCGGACGACGCCAAGGCGGCGGCGGCGCTGCGGCCCAGCCCGACGCTCAATCAGATTCTGGCGCAGGTTTGACCGGAACCGGCGCGTCGCCGGTGCGCCGGTAAATCCGCCGGTGGCCAAACTCGGCCACCGGCGTGTAGTGGCGTGCCACATACTCCGCCAGTTCCGGCAGGGTTTCATGGCCAAAGTACGACCGATTATCGAACACGAAGGCCCCCGGGCCAGTGGCATCGACGAACCACGCGGGCGATCCCCGTTCCAGATCCCGGAGGTAGCGTTGTCGGTAGAACGCCTGCAGCGGAGTCTCGGAGATTTGGAATGCCGTGTGGGCGTCACGGGTGGCGTGCGGCAATCCGGTTTCGACATGGAGCGACGGCTCCCAGCCCCACATGGCAAGGTTATCGCCGGGCGCCGCACGTTCACGGATGAACGCCGCTGCCTCGGACGGCGGCACGGACAGATGGGAGTAAAGTTTTCCCAGATCAGGATGCCACGAGATCCAGCGGAAGTGGACTTGTGGCAGCACCGCTAACAGCAGGAAAGACGCGATCACGCGCGCAGCTTCCCTGCGTCCCAAATCGGCCGCGGTGAGGCTCGCGCCCAGAATCAGGCCACCCAAGACGCAGCCTGGAACGACCAGCAGGTGCAGGTAGTGAGCGACCTCCCGCCGGGGCATCAGCACGGTGGCATACGCCGCGACGAAAAGGCCGAAGGCAATCCACACTCCGGCTCGCAGTGCCGCCTCCACCCTCGCGGCGCGGTGCGCCTGCAACAGACAGAAGGCCGCAAGGCCGTAGAAGAACCAGGCGAAGGAAAAGCCGGTCGCCACAAAGTGAAAAAAGTGAGCGGGCATCGATACCAGGGTCCGCTCGCCGGATCCGGCATAGAGCAGATTGCTTTCGATGTAGGCATACCAGAACTGTGCCCATAATCCGAATACGCCAAGGTAGACAGCGACGATTGCCGGCACGGTCAGAGCACCCAAGAGCAGCGCCACCGTGCAGGCCTGCACCGGGACGCCTTTTTCCGAGGGTCGGAACCGCACGAACACCCCCAGGCCTACGAGTCCGAGCGCGAGCGCCTGTGGCACCGATTGCAGTTTCGCAAAGGGCACCGCTCCCAGGGCGAGGCCGGCGAGGAAACTGCGGGCAACCGCACCTGACGCTGTCAGCGGCTGGGTTGCCACCGCCGCGATCGCCCAGCCCGCCCACGCGATCAAAAGCAACCCGGGCAGCTCGGTTGAATAGTGGATGTAATCTTCGTAGGTTACAAACGACCAGAACGCGAGGCCCGGCAACACCCCGAGCCGGGCCGCACGCTCCGCCACGAAGCAGCGTAGCGTGCCCCACACCGCCCACAGCGCCAGTCCCTGCATAAGCACGGCGACCACGCGCGCCGTGATGTAGGAATAGGGAGCCCCGAACAGCCCAGCGATCACGAGCAGCAATTCACACAGGGGGCCATGCGTCGTGCCATCGACATACTTCCAATATACCGGCGCCCCGTGAAGCGTGAGCGCACTCGCCACCACCTGGGCTTCGTCCGGATTCTGCGCGGTCGGCTCAAACCATCCGGGCCAACGAAAGGCGGCGAGCGTGACCAAGAGAGCAACCGCGAAACAACGGCGCGACCATGCCCCGCGCACTCGTGCGGGCTCGTCCGGCATCAACGCCAGGACGCAGGTTAGACCGAAACACGTCCCAGCCAGTGTCCAGTAGCGCCACGGTTCCGCATCCAACCAGAGCAGGACGTTGTCGACGCCGGCCATGGTCAGACGGCCAGCGCGCGCTCACACGCAGGATCCGAAGAGGACGGAGAACGATCAGGCCAACGGCGATGCACGCCGTCGTTGCAAAAGAATTCCAGCAGCGGACGCAACCACAGAGGTACCGCGCGCGCCTTGGGTCGCCAACGCATGCGTGGGTTCGGACAAACCCTGCGCAGCGCCCCCACCGCAGCTGCGGTAAGGTCGCCGTCGCCCGCCCGAACCTTTCCGGCGGACGCCTTCCTACACCCATGAAATCGCTCCCTCGCTTCTTCACTTACGGTGCGCTGCTGGCCCTCTCGGCCGCGGTGCTTGGCGCGGCCAGTCCCTGGTCGGTTCGCCTGCGCGCGACGTACCTCGAGACCGTCGACCGGTCCGATGCGTTCTCCGCGCTGGGCATCGCGTTTGCCAGCGATGCCGTCTCCGTGAGTGACAAACTGATCCCCGAGATCGACGTGGCGTACGCCTTCAATGAACGCTGGACCGCGGAACTGGTGCTGACCGTGCCGCAATCCCATCGCGTTTCCCTGGCCGGCGTCGGCCGGCTCGGGTCCTTCAAACACCTGCCGCCAACACTGCTGCTGCAATACCGCGGCAATCCGGGTGGCACGCTGCGGCCCTACGTCGGCGCCGGGGTGAACTTCACGCTGATCTGGGATGACAAGCTCTCTGTCGCAGGAGTGCCGCTCGCCTTGGAGAACTACAGCGTGGGACTCGCCGCCCAGGCCGGCCTCGACTGGAAGGTCAACGAGCGCTGGTCCTTGAATCTCGACGTGAAGCGGGCCGCGTTGCGCACCGATGTCAGCGCCGCCGGAACCGTTCTCACCGAAGCCCAGCTCGATCCGTGGCTGTACGCCGTCGGTCTGCGTTACGCCTTCTGATCTCGCTCGGGATGGCCGGGCGTGTCGGGCGAGCTCGCTTTCGGCACGCCCCGCCCAAGTTTCGCTGGCCTCGTTCCACCAACGTCGCCATATCGATGGCCCGTCGCCGTCGACCCCGGCCATTCCGTAATGACCGTTTCTCCTGACTCCTCGATCGAAGCTACCCTGCGAAGCCGCCACGCGGTTAACCTCACCGGCCAAGGCCGACGCCCCCTGATCTTTCTCCATGGCTACGGTTGCAGCCAGGCCATGTGGCGATTCACGGCGCCAGCCTTCGAGCCGACCCATCGGGTCGTCTGTTACGACCACATCGGGGCCGGCAATTCCGACCTTTCCCTCTACAACCAGGAAAAGTACGACACGCTGCGCGGGTACGTCGCGGACCTGATCCAGCTGTGCGTCGGTCTCGACCTGCGCGAGAGCGTAATCGTCGGGCACTCCGTCAGCGCGATCATCGGAGCCCTCGCCGTCGCCACCGCGCCGTCGTTTTTCAGCGGGCTCGTGATGGTCGCCCCGTCGCCGCATTACCTCAACGACGGCGACTATCACGGCGGATTCTCCCGCGAAGATCTTGCGGGTCTGCTCGAGATGCTGGAGGCCAACTACCTCGGCTGGGCCGGCCACGTGGCCGGCGTCGTGATGGGCCCGGAAAACCCCGCGTGGATGACCGCGGAACTCAACGCCAGCTTCTGCCGCACCGATCCAGCCATCGCCACGCACTTCGCGAAGGTCACGTTCGGGGGCGACAACCGGCGCGATCTTCCCGCGGTCAAGAAGCCCACCCTCATCCTGCAGTGCACCCACGACCTGATCGCGCCGCCAGCTGTCGGCGAGTTTGTCCACCGGGCCATTGCCGGCAGCGAACTGGTGCCGATCGACACCCACGGCCACTGCCCCCACATCAGCGCACCGCACGCGACCATCGCCGCGATCCAATCCTTCCTCGCCCGTCACGGCCTCACCCCATGAGCGCGGACCCCACGCTCAACCTTGAGGCGCTGTACGAAAATGCCCCGTGCGGATCCCTCGTGACCGATGCCAACGGGCGGATCGTGCACTGCAACCGTACGCTGCTGGGGTGGTTGGACCGCGAAGCCGGGGACGTAATCGGACGCCTGACCTTGCCCGATCTGCTCAGCGTCGGCGGACGCATTTACTACGAGACGCATTACGCGCCGCTGCTGCGTCTGCACGGCGAGGTGCGTGAAGTCGCCTTCGACCTCGTGGCCCGCAACGGCGAACGCCGGCCCGTGCTCGTCACCACCCGCCCGGTCATCGGCTCCGCGCCCGCCCTCTGGCAGTCGGCGATCTTCGATGCGACGGAACGACGGGCCTACGAAAAGGAACTCGCACGCCAGCACGACGACCTGCGACGCGCCATCGCCGAGGTGAAAACCCTGCGCGGATTGATCCCCCTGTGTTCCTCCTGTCACAAGGTGCGGACCACGCCAAACGATTGGATCGACCTCGCGGCCCATGTGGAGGCCCACACCGAGGCTCGTTTCTCCCACGGCATGTGCCCGACCTGTCAGGCCGACTATTTGAACACGCTCAAGGCCCGGACCTGACGCCGCTCACGGGGGCGTCAACGGCACGCCATCCACCTCCGCGGCGGTCATCCACCAGCGATGGACGTTGAGCCGGAGGGGACCGCGCAGGCGCTCATTCAGGAGCGTCGGCACACAAAGCTGGCCCGCCTGACGGTAGGCAAGGTAGGTGGTATCCACATGCGCGCCCCGCGTGGCCGGGAACCCGTTCACCGTGAGATGAACGCGGTACAGGCGGTCCGTCTCAGGGTGAATCCACGCCACCACGTGGTCTTCCTCGGAGAAGCCAAAGCCGGGGCGCAACGTGGTGCGAAGGCGCCGGTACGTCACCCCACCCTCACGTGCATCCGCGATGCGTTCGAAGCGGGCCCCGCGGGCGGCGAAGAACGAAGGCCCGAGATGAAAAAGCTGGAACGCGTCGGCGGTCATCGCCGTCGCCTGCCGCACCGCTTCGTCGTTCGTGGTCACGCCGTTGTAAGAGACCTCCACCGTCTCCGGCGTGCGCACCACCCGCTTCACGCCGGACGGGCCGCGCCATTCCACCTCGTACCGACGGTCCGCCGTAACGTACCGTTCCTGCGACGTCACCCGGTAGCGCGCATCCGTCACGATGGGTTGGATACGCTGGATAAGGGTATTCCATTCCCCGTCGACCGCGAAGCGAACCTCCCGCGCCCAGGCGTGGACGTCGCCGCCGTGGGCTGCGAGGCAACGCTCAAAAAGCGCCTCCGCCGTCAGGCCGTCCGTCGCGGGTGCAGACGATGCCCCTCCGTCCGGAAAGGACGAACAGCCGGCTACGGTGAAGGCGAGCCCGAGCGCCAGCCAGGAAGGAAGTCGGCACCGCCAAGGGAAAGCGACCATGCGGGAGAATGCGCAGCGCGGCGACGGTTGCAACCGGACCGGTGCCTCACTCCTCGCGATGGGTCACCCAGAGCGCCGTGGCGAGGGCGGCGAAGACGAGCGTGGGCGCGACGATCCACGCGGGGTGCAGCGGCACGTGCCAGTGGCCGATGGCCCACCAGACCAGGACGCATTTCGCGAGGATCAAGACCCAGGCGACAGCCATGAAGAGCCCCGCCGGGCGAAGGGAAACCGACGCTTTGGGATGCAGGGAGGAGTTCATGTGATCAGTCTACACCCGACCCCCACCCTGCTCTGCGCACGGCTTGCCTTTTGCTGCGCGGGGCTTGCGCACCACCAGCCCTTGCCCGCACTCAGGCGACGGCCAGCGGAGGATAGTCGGTGTAGCCGCGCGGACCCGGCGTGTAGAGGGTGGCGTTGTCCGGCTCCACCAGGGCGGCCCCGACCTTCACCCGTTCGACGAGATCCGGATTGCTCACGTAATGATGGCCAAACGCGACCGCGGCCAACGTACCGGTCGCGACCGCCCGGGCGGCTTCTTCCGGCGAGTACCCCATGTTGCCGATGAGGGCGCCGCGAAAGGCCTGCCGGGCCGGGGTCATCACGTCTGCCTTTTGCACCCCGAAGAAGTCACCGCGCATCACGTGCAGATAGGCGAGCGCGCGCCGGTTCGTCTCGGCCGCGACATAGGCCGTGAGACCTGCCGGATCGCTGTCCTTCATGTCGTTGAAACTGTTGAGCGGCGAGATGCGCAGCCCGACGCGCCCTGCCCCCCAGACCGCCACGACTGCATCCACCACTTCGAACAGGAGCCGCGCCCGGTGCGCGATCGGCCCGCCATAGGGACCCGTGCGCCGGTTGCTGCCGTCGCGAAGGAACTGGTCGAGCAGGTAGCCATTCGCTCCGTGCACCTCGACCCCGTCAAAGCCCGCCGCCTTGGCGTTTTCGGCCGCCCGGCGGAATCCCTCGACGATGCCCGGCAGCTCGTCGTCCCGCAGCGCCCGCGGCACCTCGTAGTCTTTCTTTCCCTGCGGGGTGTGAATTTGGTCGTTCTGGATGGCGAGCGCGCTGGGTGCAACCGGCTGCGCGCCGCCGTTGAGCAGGGAATGGCAGGCGCGTCCGCCGTGCCAGAGCTGGAGCACGATCAAGCCGCCACGGGCGTGGACCGCGTCCGTGACCTGGCGCCAGGCCGCCACCTGAGCGGATGAATAGATTCCGGGCTCGCGGCCGCCGAAGGCCGAATTGCCCGCCATCACCATCGTGGCCTCGGCCACGATCAGGCCGGCGGAGGCGCGTTGCGCGTAGTATTCGGCCATAATGCCGGTCGGCACATGGTCGGCGTCGGCACGCTGCCGCGTCAGCGGAGCCATGACGATGCGGTTGCGCAGGGCGAGCGCGCCCACGTGCACGGGAGAGAACAGAGAAGCGGTATCCATGGCCGGAAAGGGAGCCGCCTTGCCGACCTTTGCAACCCGCGGAACCGCGAAACGCCGCCGGTGCCGTTGTTACGGCGCGGAGAACCCGTGGTCGGCCGGCGGCATCTTCGACCACAGTTCGTGGATCGGATCGCCGCGCGAACTCAGGCCGCGGTGATGCCAGACTCCGTCCTTGATCTCGCCCTGAAAGGAGAGACTCGCCCCGACCCGGGTGGCATCGCGGGAGAAAAACTCAAGGCGCTCGGTGTAATTGCCGTTCTCATACACATAGGTCCCTCCGCCGGTGCCGGAGAATTCACCCGTCTCCACGTTGATCGCGATCCACTGAAACCGCGAACCAGTCAAAATCTTGAGCGTGCGCCGGGCCCGCAGCGGCATGGCCTCGGTCTGGCCATCGCGCACGCGCCCGGTGATCCGCCAGACCCCGGTCAGCGCGCCCGTCGTTTCCTCGATGCGCCGCCAGACCTCCAGCGATCCGTCGTCCTGCCTGACCTGCAGTTCGTCACCGAACCGTTCGACCGAGACGGACACGCGGGTGCCGACCTGGCTCCGGTCCTCCGAGTCGAACTGCAGCACGCTGGACACGGCCTTGCCGTCCGCCCGGAACGGCCCGCCCATGGTGCGAAGGAAGCGCGGCGCCTTTCGATCGAAGGCGGCAATGGTCCAGTAGCCGTCCACGATGAGCATGACGCGTTCCGCATCGCCATCCGCGATGCGCCATGCGCCTTCCCACTCGCGGGAGGCAAAGGCCGAGGGTGCGCCCGTGCCGAGCACGAGCAGAACAAACAGGAGCAGACGGAGGGCGGGAAGATTCATGGGTGGGAAAGCGAGCCTAGCCAAAGCGAACGGCCGCGCCCTGCCAATCCCTGTTCAACCGCCCCCACGAAATCGATCCGCCGCGAGGGACGCCCTAGCGCGCTGGCGGACGACCCCGTACGCCTTCGAGCACCGGGCTCACGGCGGCCACCGGGCGCACCTCGACCGTGACGCCCAAGGGCAGGCCCGGACATTCCCGGGCGATGGCCGTGGCCTCGTCGAGGTCGGCGACCCGGAGCATGAAGTAACCGCCCACCGCCTCCTTGGTTTCCGCATAGGGTCCGTCCACGATCCGGCCCTCCCGCATGCTCACGACTCGGCCCGCCAGGGCCAGGGGTTGGCCGTGGTCGACTTTGCCTTTCGCGGCGAGCCCATCGTACCAGGCATTCCAACGGCGCATCAGCTCGGCCTGTTCGTCGGCCGTCAGGTGAGCGTGCGTCGCAGGCCCGGCATTCTTGAAGAGCAACAGGTAGGAGGAGGATGACGGTGAGGAACCCATGGATAAAGCGTGAGGCGGTCGGAACGGGTCTGTCAAAAGTCCGGATATGCCCGGCTCAGACGAAGAACTGCTCCGAAACGATCTTCCCGTCCTTCACCTGGTAGACGCAGAGCTCGGTCATCTGCATCCGTCCCTGCCCCTTCATCGTTACGTCGAGGCTCATGGTGCACGCAAAGGACGCCGTCGAGACCAGGGGGTCGGACACGGTGTGCGCATGCAGCGTCTCGAGTTGCGCGACGAAACGCCGCCCCTTCTCGATCAGGTTCGGCAGCCCGTGGGTCTCCTGCGGCACGCCCGGCGTGGCGTATGGCTCCACGCTGACGGCATCGTCAGCGTACAATTCGCGCTGGGCCTGCTCCCAGCGGGCTTCCCGGCACAAGGCCACCAGGCGGTGGGCCAATTCAATCGTGGTCATGGTCATGCCGCCACGATAGCCGACGGCGGTGACAACCCTGTGTCAGGAGCCTCTCGCTCCTTCCCGTATATTTCACTCAGCGCAGGTCGGGGGACGATCGACGTCCCGCGCTCACTCTTTACCAGACGCGCCCTTAGGCGCCGGGACTCCAGCCCGGCCGGTTCGCCGGCGTCACCCACGCATCCGCCGCGGGGTTGTCGACGCAGCGCATCGCCTCGGGAAGCCAGCGGACTTCCTTGCGACTCCGGAGTGCCAGCGCCCCCAGCAGGACCGTCTCGGTCACCTCGGCACCGTAGGCCAGCGGGGCGGACGCCGGCCGGCCAGCGAGGATCGCGTCCGTCCAGTCCTGCCAATGGCCCCCCTTGGGGCGTGGCCGCGTGCGGGGCGGTGGCGATGCGAGCACCTCGCGTTCGCGCGCTTCGGGATAAATGCGGGGACGGCTGCTCGCCCGCATGTCGGGAATGAACAGCGTTCCCTCCGTCCCGACGAACGCCATGCCCGAGTCGGTCCGCTGCACCAGTTCCCGGGACAAGCCGGGAACCGCGTCCGGCTTGACGACCGCGCCGCCGTCGAAACCACCCAACCACGTCACGGCCAGCGGTCCCCGCCCGTCGCGGGCCGGGAAGCGCCAGACTACGCGCGCCCATTCCGGCGCGGTGAGCGCCTTCGGAGGCGATCCCTCGGCGGTCACGGAGTCCGGAACGCCGAGGTCGAAGGTCGACTGCAGGACATCGAACATGTGCACGCCGATGTCCGTCACCGCCCCGGCGCCGAAATCCCACCAGTTTCGCCAGCGGCTCGGCGCATAGCCCGGGTGGTATGGACGCGACCGGCGCGGCCCAAGCCACTGTTCCCAGTCGAAGGTGGGCGGGACCGCCTGTCCCGGCAGCGGTTCATCGGCGGCCACGTAGTCATGGGTACGCATCCGGTCCGTCCATAGGTGCACGGCATGAATCGCCCCAACCACGCCGGCATCGACCCATTCGCGCAACACCTGCAAAGCCTCGAAGCTGTGCCCCTGCGCCCCGAACTGCGTGATCACGCCAGACGCGGCCGCCGCCTTGCGCAGCTCGCGGCACTCCCAAATGGTCGGGGCCAGCGGTTTCTCGAGGTACACGTGCTTGCCGGCCCGGATGGCCGCAAGACCCATGTCGAGGTGCCAGTGATCGGGCGTGCTGATGACAATGCCGTCGATCTCGTGGGCGTGCCGGTCGAGCAACACCCGGTGGTCGCGGTACCGCGGTACGCCGGGAAACTTTTCGTAGATCTCAGCCGCCCGCACGTCGTCGACATCGGCAAACGCCACGGCCTGATGATCGGCAAGGTTGTAGACATTGGCCCGACCGCGGCCACCGACACCCCAGAAGGCCAGACGCAAACGCGCCGGCGACGGCGACGCCGCCCGGACCGGACGCAGACCAAGCCCCAGCGTCACCGCCGCCCCGCCCACGGCGAGGCGCGACAGGGCTTGGCGGCGATTCAGGATCGGGCGGGCGGACGCAGGCATGGCGGACGCGGATCAGGGGCTCCCCGGCTGCGGAAACCGGGTCGGCAGAGACTGGCCGTTCACGGTCACGTCCTCGAGGACGAAATTCTCCACCCGCTGGATGGAAAACGGCTCCTTCGCTTTCTTCACCACGGCCCTGCGAATGATGACGTCGCGGATCGGCGCCGCCTCCGCCCCCTCGACTTGGATCGCGAAGCCCGTGGCTTCGTCACACACGAGGTCCTCCATCACATAGTTGCGAAACGAGGGCGGATAATTGCCGCCGCGATAACCGTGATAGGTGGTTTCAAACCACACCAGCCCCTCCCGTACCCGTTCCACCTGGATGCGCCGGGCGCGGACGTTCTCCACCAGGCCGCCGCGGTCCAGATTGCCCTTGAAGTACAGCGCCGAGCTCACCGATTCCATCCGGCAGTCTTCGACGAAGACATTTCTCACTCCGCCGGACATCTCGCTGCCGATGCAGACGCCGGCGTGGCGCGACCCCATGAGGTTGTTGCGGATCACGATGTTTTCCGAGGGTCGTCCGACGCGCCAGGCGTCCTGATCCCGTCCTGACTTGATCGCGATGGCGTCATCGCCGGTGCGGAACTCGCAGTTCTCAATCAGCACGTCGACGCACGAGTCGGGATCTACGCCATCGTTGTTGCTGTTCCAACTTTCCACGAAGATGCCGCGGATCGTGATGTTGCGCGACAACACCGGGTGCACGACCCAGAAGGTGGAATCGCGGATCGTCACATCCTCGATCAGCACATTCTCGCATTCGAGAAACTGAATCATGCTCGGACGCATCCATTTGCCTTCGCCGAACACCCGTTGCTCGACGGGAACGCCCTCTGCGCCCATGCGGCGCAATTCGCCGCTGCTGCCCCGCGGCACATTCTTCATGATCGCGAGCGTTGCCCGGGCGTTGCCGTCGATCGTGCCCTTGCCCGTGATGGCCACGTTGCGGGCACCGCGAGCGTAGACGCGTGGGGAGTGGCCGTACATCATGGTGCCCTCCCAGCGGGTGAGCACGAGCGGCAGGTAATACTCGATCTCCGCGCCAAAGGTCACGGTGGCCCCGGCCATGAGGTGCAGGTTGACGTTGCTCGCGAGGTGGATGGGCCCGTTGAGCAAGTAGAAGCCCTTCGGCACCACCACCCGCCCGCCTCCGGCCTTTACGCAGGCTTCGATCGCCTTGACGAAGGCCGGGTGATTGTCGGTCCGGCCATTGCCTGCCGCACCGAAGTCGGTCACGACGAAATCCCGGTCGGGAAAGGTCGGCGCAACAATCCGAGCCAGAATCTCATCCCTCATCGCCCAACCGTCACCTTCCGCCGCCGGCATCGTTCCGGCGACCGCGAGGAGGGCGAAACCGAGCAGCGCATGAAAATGACGGCGAAACCGGAAAGCAAAGAAGGGCATGGTGAGATGAATGCGAAGGTGGGTCGGACGAGGCAACGACACGAGCGTACCTCATCCGATGTGCCCCGGCTTGTTGGGGCGGGCGCTGGCAGGTGGAAAATCGGGCGGAAACCCGGGATGCGCGGCGCCCCGGGATGCAAGCTACCTTCATCACGACTGGTGCCCCGCCGCGGGCCGCGAACGCACCGGCGGGTTGTTTCCGCGCTTCCTCGCGACGCCAAAATCCGCTTCGCTTCCGGACCTTTTCCGCATGCGCTTCCACAAGTACCACGCCCTCGGCAACGACTACCTCGTGCTCAATCCCGCGGATTTCCCGCAATGGACCGTTCCGTCGGTCGACCAGATCCGGGTGATCTGCCACCGCAACTTCGGAGTCGGATCCGACGGCATTCTCTGGGGACCGCTGCCCTCCCAGGTCAGTCAGTTTGGGCTGCGCATCTTCAATCCCGACGGCTCCGAAGCGGAAAAATCCGGCAACGGTCTGCGGATATTCTCCCGCTTCCTGTGGGACCAAGGACTCGTGAAGTCGCCGGACTTCACCATCGAAACGCCCGGAGGGCAGGTCCGTTCCGTGATCAAGGAACAAGGCCGCCTCATCACGGTGGCGATGGGCAAGGTCAGCTTTGACAGCACCAAGATCCCCGTGACGGGCGCGCCGCGCGACGTGCTCAACGAGTCGATCGTGATCAAGGGGCGCACCTTCCGCTTTTGCGCCGCGACGATCGGGAACCCGCACTGCGTCCTGCCGCTGACGGACATCTCGGAGGCGATGGCGCGCGAGTACGGTCCCGACCTGGAAACGCACCCTAACTTCCCGCGCAAGACGAACGTGCAATTCCTGAAGGTGCTCGACCGGGCCAACATCCAGATCGAGATCTGGGAGCGGGGCGCCGGCTACACCCTCGCCTCCGGCAGCAGTTCGAGCGCCGCGGCCGCGGTCGCGCATAAGCTCGGGCTGGTCGACGCCTCCGTCACCGTTCACATGCCGGGCGGCCAGATCGGCATCGAGATCGGACCCGATTTTTCAATCATGATGACGGGAACGGTGAACAAGGTCGCGGAGGGTCACATGCACGCCGAGCTGTTTGCCGTGAAGGTCTGACCTTCGCGCCCAACCAACGAAAAGGCCGGAGCCCGCGGGCTCCGGCCTTTTCGTTGGGACAGTCGTCGTCCGCGGCTCAGTATTTGATGCTGCAGCCGTAGGCTTCGGTCACCGGCGTGGCGACCGGCTTGCCAGCCTTGATGGCCGCAAGCGCCGAGGTGACATAGTTTTCCGCCTTGGCAATGTCGTCGACGCGGGAGGAACGGATGCTGTCGATCGCACCGTCGTAAACGAGCTTGCCGGTCGGATCGATCACGAAGAGGTGCGGCGTAGCCTTGGCACCATAGAGCTTGCCGATCGAGGTGTCCTGATCGCGCAGATACGCGGTGTAGGCCGCCTTGGTGCGCTCTTTCCAAGCCGCGACCTGCTGGGGATTGAAGTCGCCCTGACCGCCATTGCGGCCGGAGTTGATGGCCAGCCAGATGACGCCGTCCGCGGTGGCGGCTTTTTGCAGCGAGGGAATGTTCCCGCTCTTGTCATAGTGCTTCACGACAAAGGGGCATTCGGGGTTCACCCATTCGATGACCACGGTCTTGCCCTTGTAGTCGGAGAGCGTGTGCGACTTTCCGTTGATGTCCGTCAGGGTGAAGTTCGGAGCCGGCTGACCGACCACCGCTTGCTTGGCAGAAACACCCGCGGCGAAAACCGCCAGGCCGAGGGTGGCGAGAAGGAAGGATTTGATCGTCGTCGTCATGTTGATCACGTGAGGTTGGAGGGTAAACAAACGCCTGGTTCGACGCGGACGGTAGCCACGGGTTACGGAAATTCCAGGGACGCGGGACGATTTTGCCGGACATTCGCTTCTGCCAGTCAGAGTGCTGTTGCCATCGATTGTCGCTTTTGGCAGTCGCAGGCATGCTTTTTCGCATTACCCGCCAGGAACGTACCGCCCTCCTCGTGGTGACCGCGCTGCTCCTGCTGGGGGTGGCCGGGTTGTGGCTGCTCTGAGCCGCCCCCTCTGCGCTTAGATTTGAAAGTCGCCCGGCTTGTCCGCGTCCTGCGTCTGTCCGGTTTCCGCGACGGACTGCTCCCGCTTCCGGTCGTAAAAGATGCGCACCTCCGCCTTCTGCTTGGCGCCGGTCTGCTGGAGCAGCTGCGAGGCGCGCAGGAGGGCGCGCTTGGTGCTCATGGTCAGGTTAGCCTCGGCCGGAAAGATGTTCTCGGCGCCGATCTTCGCGTAGGCTGCGCTCGCCTGCAGGACGCGCTCCACGTCGGGATTGATGCCGCTGATGAGAAGATGGCGCTCGGTCTTGCGCAGGTACTCGTGCAATTGCAGGAGCGACATGACCGACGTGGCATCGAGGTGACGGGCGTTCTTCATCCGCAGGATCACCACCCGGATGCCGCCCGCGTCCGCGAGGTAACGCACCTGTTCCTGGAACAAGTCGGCGGCACCGAAGAAAAGTTCTCCTTCCACGTGCACGATCGAGATGGCCGAATTGGTGCGCTCCCGCGTTTCTTCGAGCTGGGAAAGCTGTCCTTGTTCGTTGAAGCCGTACTCGACCAGCGACGGCGCGCTCGCCTTGCGCAGGAACAGCATCAGCGAGGTGCCGATGCCCACGTACACCGCCGTGTCGAGTTTCAGGAAGAGCGCGGCCAGCAGCGTGGTCCAAAACACGATCGCATCCGAGCGCGTGGCGCGGCAGACAATTCGGATCTGCTCCGGATTGATCAGCTTGATTGAAATCATGATCACGAACGCCGCCAGGGCGGCGACCGGGATGAAGTTCACCCACGAAGCGATGAGCAGCAGGATCACCAGCACGGCGCCGCTGCCGAGCACCGAGGAGAACTGCGTGGCTGCGTTGCTCAGATAGTTCACCGAACTGCGCACGAACGACGCCGAGCCCGGCATCGCGCCGAACGCGGTGGATGCAAGGTTGCCGATGCCCATGCCGATCAGTTCCTGATTCGGATTCACCACCTGGCCGGAGCGGGCGGCGAGGGTCTTGGAAATCGAGATGGCCTCGAGCATGCCGAGGATCGCTGCCGCGAGCGCGGCGCTCGCCACCTGGGGAACGAGCTTGAGTCCCTCCTCGTTGAGCGGAAATCCGACGAAGAGCGGCATCTGTCCGGCCACCTCGCCGGCATCGCGCACCAGCGGTACACCGAAGTCGCTGAGGCCGTAAAACACCGCCAGGGCGCCAAACGCAGCCAGCATGATCAGACCATCGGGCCAGTTGGGTTTCAGCCGGCGGATCAAGATGAGCAGCAGGAGGCTCGCGCAACCGACACCGGCCGTCATCGGGTTGAAATCCAGATGAACCAGGCCGTCGAGGATGTGCCGGACCGTGCCCGGCAGACTGACATCGGTCGGGCTGCCCAGGCCCACCAGATTGCTGATTTGGCCGACCGCGATCAAAATGCCCACGGCGGTGCTGTAGGCGATGATCACCGTGCGCGAGATGAAGTGGGTGAGGTTGCCCAGCTTGAACAACCCGGCAGCCAGCTGAAACGCCCCCATGAGGCAGCCGATGACGAGCACCTTCTGCAGGGCCGTCAGCGGCACGGCGGCAACCGTCACCAGCGCCCCGGCGAGGATGATCGAGATGGTGTTCGTCGGGCCGAAGACGAGGTGGCGGGACGACGAGAACAGGGCGCAGAACGCCGCGCCGATGATCGCCGTGACCAAGACGGCCTGGACCGGAATGCCCACGACCAGGGCGAAGCCGATCGCCTGGGGAATCGTCACGATCGCCACGGTCAGGCCGGCGAGCGCGTCCCGTCGGAGCTTGGCGATCGAGTAGCGTTTCAGCTCCCGCCAGGCCGGCGGGATAGGATCGAGTCGGAGGTAGTCGGCGAAATCGGCCAGGCCCTCAACCGCTTCGTTGAAGACCTTGGTGGCAGCCTGGCCGGTACGTTGAATCGGCACCTCGGCTCAGGCCTCCACCCCGAGTTTCTCCAGGATGCGTTGCAGGTCGTCGTTGCCTGCATACTCGATCACAATCTTGCCCCGCTTGGGCGAATGCTTGAGCGAAACCCTCGCCCCCAGGTGCGACGTGAGCTTCTTCTCGATCCCGTTGACCGCGGCGGCCTCGACGGCCGGCACCTTGCGTCCGGCTACCGGCACCACCACGCCGGCTTTCTTGGCCTGCACCAGTGCTTCGGTCGCGCGGACGCTCAGGCCACCTTCGATGACCCGGCGGGCCAGCACCGCCCGCTGCGCCGCGTCCTCGACGCCGAGCAGCACCTTGGCGTGCCCCACGGAGAGATGCCCCTTGGCGAGGTAGCCCTGCAGCTCGGCATCGAGGGCCAGCAGGCGCAGGGCGTTGGCCACCGCCGCCCGGCTCTTCCCCACCCGCTCAGCGGCGGCCTCCTGGGTGAGATCAAAATCGCGGATCAGGCTCGCGTAGCCGTAGGCCTCTTCGAGCGGATTCAAACCCTCCCGCTGGAGATTCTCGATCAGGCCCAGGGCGGCTGACGAGGCGTTGCTCGCCTCGACGACCCGCGCCGGGATCACCTTGATCTTGAGCTGCTGGAACGCGCGCCAGCGCCGCTCGCCGGCGATCAGCTGAAATTTTTCCCCGTGGCGGCGCACCACGATCGGCTGCAGCAAACCCTCCGCCCGGATGCTGTCGGCCAGCTCCTGCAACTGCTCCGCCGTGATCTCGCGGCGCGCCTGATAAGGGCTCGGCTCCACGAGATGCACCGCCACCTCCATGAACCCGGGCGCGGCCGGCGCCGGCGCAGGCGCGGCAGAGGGTGTTGCAGGCGCGGCGGCCTTGGCCGGTGCGGGTTCGGGCACAGGTTTGGCCGGCGCCGCACTGGCGATTAATCCGCCGAGACCGCGGCCGAGTCGGGATTTGGGGGCTGCCATGTTAGATTATCTCTTTCGTGAGCAAAATAAGGTTGGGAAAATCACAAACGCCAAAGGTCCAAATCGCAAAGAGGATCGAAACTCAAAAACGCCCGTCGCGGGCGAGCTGTTACTTCGGATTTGGACTTTGGGGATTCGGGATTTTCCGCTCCGCGAGGTCGGGTTATTTCGCTCCCGGAATGAAGAGGGTCTGGCCGACCTGAATCTTGGTCGGGTCCGCAATCTTGTTGGCGTTCTGGATATCGCGCATGCTCACGCCGTGCTTCTGGGCGATCGAGGACAGCGTGTCGCCCCGCTGTACCGTGTAGCTGATACCCTCCTTCGGAAAATCCTCGCTGAACGTCGTCTGCACCGTCGCGCGGGTGGCCATGCCCTTCGCCAGCGAATCGATCGCCGCGTTGGTCTGGCGGGCCAGACGCTCCATCTGCCCGCTCACTTGCTGCAAGGTCTCGTTCTTCGTGCTCGCAGCGGCGGAACGGATGGTGCGGTTGAGCTCGGCGACGGCCTCGTTCAACTGCACGACCGTGGCGTAGGTTTGCGAAGCGCCGCCGGTCTGACGCCGGAGTTCGGCGTTCTCACGCTCGAGTTGCTCGACCCGCATCGCGAGTTCGCCGGTGCGCTGCGTGAGCAGGCGAACGTCCTCGCGGAGGTTGGCCAATTCCATGGGCAGGGACTGGGCGGCCATAGGCCGGGGGGCGAGGACGGCAAGTCCCGCCGCCGCCACGCCAAAGAGTACTGCTTTCAACATGCCTGCGACCTTGCGGAATCCTCCGCCAAAAACAAGCGCCTCGTGCGGACCCACAGCGCCGCCGCTCTCACCGGAACGGCGTCACCGCCTCGAGCACCGGCAGGGGCCGGGACGGCAGCAGCGTGCCGGTGGCAACGGGAAAGCCGCGCAAGAACTCCGGCGCCGGCAACATGCGGCCGCCCGGACGCTGCAGCCGACGCAGCCGCAGCACCCCTTTGCCCGTGGCTACGAGCAGGCCGGCCTCGTCGGCCCCCACGACCTGCCCCGGCGAACCGGAGCCTTCGACGGCGTCAGCCAGGCCGAGCTTGATCGGCTGGCCGGCAATCTCGGTCTGACAGGCCGGCCACGGGAAAAGTCCGTTGATGCGGGCCGCGAGGACCGACGCCGGTGCACTGAAGTCGAGCACGCCGTCGTCTTTGACGAGGCGGCGGCAAAACGTCACCCCGACGGCGGGTTGCTCGACAAAGGCGAGGCGGCCCTCCACCAGGTCCGGCAGGGTCCGGCGCACCAGCGGCACACACGCGCCGGCGAGGCGGCCTTCGATGTCCGCCGCGGTATCGAGCGGTCCCACGGGCACCCGTTCCACGTCGGCGACCGGGCCGGCGTCGAGTTGCCGCACGATGCGCATGAGCGACACCCCGGTCTCGGTCACGCCGGCCGCCACCGCCGTCTGGATGGGTGAGGCGCCGCGAAAGCGGGGCAGGAGCGACGCATGCAGGTTCAGTGTACCGAGCCGGGGCGTGTCGATGAAGTCCTGGCGCAGGATGTGCCCGTAGGCCATGACCAGCACCAGATCGGGACGAAGCGCCGCGAGTTCGCCCCGCACCGATTCCGTCAGCTTCTCCGGCTGATACACTGGCAGGCCGCGCGCGGCGGCCCAGAGCTTGACCCCGTTGGCCGCCACCCGTTGGCCGCGACCGACCGGACGGTCCGGCTGGGTATAGACGGCCACCAGTGAGGCCTGTGCGGCCCCCTCCCCGGCCAGCCAGTCCAGCAGGGGACAGGCGATTGGGTCGGACCCCATGAAGACCAGCCGCAACGGCGCCATGGCGGGGAACGTCCGGCTTAAAACCCGCGCCGCCAGGCGACGACCGCCCGGGCGAGCTTGGCGAACGCGGCATCCGTCGACGGACGGTCGAGTCCGTCCAGGATGCCCCAGTGTTCGACGTGCACGAGGGAACCGCTCGGAGGCATCTGCTCCAGCGGTCCGAGGGTCTCAAACTCGATCATCGTATCGTTGCAGAAGGTCTCGAACGCGCATCCAAAATCAGGATACGTCGCTCCGGATTTCACCTCCGCGTGCTTCACGAAGGTGACGCCGTCGAGCCAGTAGGCCGACCAGCCCGGGTAGTTGGTCAGGCCCAGCTTCTGGGGCACCCGGGCCTTGCGCGTGTCGATGCCGATGAAGTCGGTGTGCAGGTCCCAGCAGCGGAGCGAAAGGTCGGTGTAGCTCCACGGCACGATCGTGTAGGTGGGCAGCAGGTCGCCAGCGGCGTGGCTGCCCTTGGGCATGAGCGGAACGACGCCGTAACCGCCGCGGCGCATCATGGTCAGGGCCCACGGCGCCGTCTCGATTGGCCAGAGGCCGGCGTTGGCGAGGGTGTGCGTCACGCGGATCGTGCGGTCGTTGACCACGTCGAGCGACACGGTCTTGGCCACGCCGGTCTTCGCCTCGGCCGGCGCGGCCAGGCGGACGCCGGCACGGCCCAATGTCACCTCCGGCGCGGCATGATCGGGCTGGTAGGTGCGCACGATATGCTCCGGCGCATGCCAGAGACGATGGCCGCCGCGCAGCTTGAGTCCGTCGGGCCCGGCCGCGCCACCCTCCTCGCGGGGAAACTCGAACAGCAGGTTGCCGCCGGCGGCGAGGGAGCGCAGGGAAAGGACGCGCGGACCGAACTCGAGCGGCGCAATCAGTTCAAACCGCCGGGTGGCCAGACGGACTGCCTGCCATCCCCGGTAATCAGTCTTCGAGGGTTTCATCGGAAGGGGCTTCCTGCTTCTCCTGCTCGCGCCACTTCGGCTTCTTCACGTTGGCCTTTTCGCGCCGGGCTGCGGCGTCGAGGCGCTCGCCGATCTCGCGGTACTCCTTGCCGACAAGATCAAAATAGATCGGGCAGCCGTTGAGGCCGAACTCGTCGACCAGCCCCGCCTCGAGGTAGCGCCGGTACTGTTCGGTCAGCTTCTCCTCGCGGTTGCAGAACAGCTTGATGCGGAAAGGACGGTTGCCGGTCTGCACGGCGTAGTAGACACGGAAACGTTGACCGCCGACGGAAGGCGGCGGAGTCCGCTCGGTCAGATAGCCGATCGTCTTGTTCAATCGCGCCGTCGGCAGCTTCTTGTCGAGCGTCCGGTGCAGTTTGACCGCGGCATTCAGCATCCGGTCGACCTCGTAACCGCTCATCGCGGACACAAAAATCAGCGGCGCCCCCGGGGTGAAAAACAGCCGGTCAAACACCGCGCGCTCGTACTGCTGGCGGTACTCCCGCTCGTTCTGGTAGGCGCCGAGACCGCCTTCCTGGCCAAAGGTAGGCTCTTCGTGTTTCGCAAAGGCCTTTTTCACCAGGTCCCATTTGTTGACCACGACCACGATCGGCTTGCGCTCCTTGACGGCCTCGCCCGCGATCGCCTTGTCCTGTTGCGTCACCCCGTCGGCCGCGTCGAGCACGAGGAAAACCACGTCCGTCTGCTTGATCGCATCGAGCGAACGCAGGCGGGAAAAGTACTCAACCGGCGACGCGAGCTTGGTCTGCGCCTTGATGCCGGCGGTGTCGATCAGCTTGAACGGATACATCCGTCCGTCGCGCCCCTTGAACTCGAACGGGAGCACGATCGCATCGCGGGTCGTGCCGGGCACGTCGCTCACGATCAGGCGGTCGCTCTGGAGCAGGCGGTTGCTCAGCGACGACTTGCCCACATTCGGGCGGCCGATGAAGCACACGCACAAGGGATCCTCGGCCGTCCGCTCGACGGGAGCCTCGGCCACCGGCGGCGGGCCGAGCCGGCGGACGATCTCAGCCCGCAGTTCCTCCTCGCCGCGGCCGTGCTCGGCCGAGACACGCAGCGGCTCGCCGAGACCCAGCCGGTAGGCCTCGGCCAGGTCGACCTTTTCGTCGCCGAAGTCGGCCTTGTTGATCACCAGCACGACCTCCTTCTTGCTCTTGCGCAGACGCTGGGCGATGCGCGTGTCGAGTTCGGTCAGGCCCTCGAGGCCGTCGATGATGAAGAGGATCAACGCCGCCGTATCGATGGCAAAGCCGACCTGCTCCTCGGACGCCTGGATCAGTTCCCGCGTGGTCTCGCCGCCCTTCAAACCGAGTCCACCCGTGTCGAGCAGCGTGTAGGCGCCGTCCGCCACCTCGGTCGAGATCACGTCGCGGGTGACACCGGCCTGGTCGTGCACGATGGAGATGCGCTTCCGCGCGAGCCGGTTGAAGAGCCGGCTCTTGCCGACGTTGGGTCGGCCGACGATGGCGACGGTGCGGTTCATGGGCGAAAAGGTGCCGGGAGCGGGTTGCGCGTTGCGAGGAGAAAAAAAGACCGGCGGACGCCGCGGGGCGCCTCGCCGGTCGGGAGGAAGGACGTTGGGCGGTCAGCGCTTGCCCGCCTGCACGAAACGCTCGATGCGATCGCACGCGGTGATGAGCTGTTCGTAACTTGTGGCGAAGCAGGCGCGCACGTGGCCGGTGCCGCCCGGGCCGAAGGCCACGCCGGGTACCACCGCCACCTTCTCGGCGGCGAGCAGGTCGACCGCGAACTCCTTTTCGGTGCGGCCCGTGGAGGCGACGCTCGGAAAGGCGTAGAACGACCCGCGCGGCGAATGACAGGTCAGGCCGATTTCATTGAACCGACGCACCACGAGGTCGCGGCGACGGTGATACTGGTCGCGCATCCGCTGCACCGAATCCCAGCCGCGCGTCAGCGCCTCCAACGCGGCCTCCTGGGCCACGATCGAGGCACACAGCATGGTGTACTGGTGCACCTTCATCATCGCATCGATCAGGGCAGCCGGTCCGCAGGCGTAGCCGATGCGCCAGCCGGTCATGGCGAACGCCTTCGAGAAGCCGTGCAGGAAGATCGTGCGCTCGGCCATGCCCGGCAGGCTGGCGATGCTGGTGTGCGTGCCGTCGAAGGTGAGTTCCGAGTAGATCTCGTCGCTCATGACCAGCAGGTCCTTCTCCCGGCAGAAGGCCGCGATCTTCTCCAGTTGCTCGACGCTGCAGGTGCCGCCCGTGGGATTGCACGGCAGGTTGAGCATCAGAATCTTGCAGCCCGGCTCCCACGCCGCCCGCAGGGCCTCGGCGGTGAGCGCAAAGCCGTCCTTGGCGTAGGTCGGCACGGCCACCGGCACGCCATGCGAAAGCACCACGCTCGGGTGGTACGAGACGTAGCAGGGCTGGTGATACATCACCTTGTCGCCCGGGTTCACAAAGGCGCGCAGCGCGAGGTCGAGCGCCTCGGAGACACCGACGGTCACGATGACCTGATCGTCGGGACGGTAGGAGACGTGAAAATGCTCGGCCACGTAGGTCGAGATGGCGCGACGCAGTTCGATCAGGCCGAGATTGGAGGTGTAGTAGGTCTTGCCGCGTTCGAGGGCAAAGATCGCCGCCTCGCGGATGTGCCAGGGAGTGACGAAATCGGGTTCGCCTACGCCGAGCGAGATCACGTCCTGGCCCTTCATCTTGGCGACCAGTTCGAAGAAATCACGAATACCGCTCTTCGGCAGCGAACCGACGTGGCCCGCCACCCAGCGCTTGGAGTCGTTGCTCATGGGAGGATCCTCCGTCAGGGCGCGACGTTCAACCGCGTCGTCTGCACCTCGCCGACATCGAGCAGGAAGCCCTGCTCCTTGTAGCAACGGAGCATGAAGTGCGTGGAGGTCGAGAGCACGCCCTCGACGGTCGAAAGTTTCTCGGAGACGAAGCCCGCCACCTTCTGGAGGGACGAACCCCGCACGAAGACCAGCAGGTCATAGCCGCCCGACATGAGGTAGCAGGACTCCACCTCGTCGAATCGCGCGATCCGTTCCGCAAATCGGTTGAAGCCTCCACCGCGCTCGGGCGTGACCTTCACCTCGATGACCGCGCGCACGGCAGCGGCGGCGGCGGCCTCGCGCGAGAGATCGAGCACCGGACGCCAGCCGAGGAAGATTTTATCTTTTTTCAGCTGTTCCAGGTGCTGTTCGACTTCGGACACGGACAACCCCGCGACTTGCGCCATTTGCGCCGTCGAGAGACTGCCGCCTTCGAGTAACAGCTTGAGAACAGGATTCATGGGACCGCGGACGTTCGCAGAGTTTGAACGCGGTAAGCCACACTAATTTTGCAGGGGGCGTCCGCCCTGGCCGGCGAGGCTCTCGAGGCGGAAGAGGGCCACGTGGCGGAATCGCCGGACCTCCACCCACTGCCCCGCCGGCAGCCGCGCGTGCCAGGTCGCATTCTCCGGCAGGTCCAGCAGGGCCGCATAGACGGGTCGGCCGGCCGCCAACGCCTGGCGCGCCACGAGCTCGTTTACGTCGGGCTCCACCTGATCGAAGCGCAGCACGGTCAACCCGGTCTCCACAAACAGCGCCGCACTGGTCTCGAACGCGAAGACGACCGCATCGGGAGGCGCTTCGGCCCGGAACCAGGCCGTGGTCTGGGGAAAGACCCGGTGATCGGCCTCCGTGGCCAGCACCTCAAGGCGCCCGGCCTGCCAGACCGCGTTCCCGAGCACGACGGTGGCGACGAACGCAGCCACCCACCGTCGCCGCGGCAGCCAGGCCTCCGCCACCGCAGCCGCCGCGATCGCCAGCGCCGGGAAGGCCGGCAGCACAAAGCGCAAGTACCACCACGCTTCCACGGTGTAATAATACGACACGTAGAAGCCCAGATAAGCGACCGCCCACAGCCCCAGCAGCCACCGCCGGCGGGCCTCCATGCCGCGCAACCCGGGCAGCGCCAGGCAAAGCCAGACGAGGGGCGTGAGGTTGACCGTGAGTTCAACGGCGTAATGCGCCAGCGTCGGCGCCACCCGTTCGGCGAGGAACGCCGTGCTCATGTCCCCATACCCGGTGGCGAAGGGCGAGCCGTAGAGGCGCCAAGACCATCCCAACTGCCAGAGGGCGCCAGGAATGGCTCCCGCCACCCAAAGCCCGCGCGCGCGCCACGAACCGAACGCGAGCGCCAGAGCCGGAAATGCGACGACGTTCGTCGGCCGCAACAGAACCGCCATCGCCGTTGCCACCCCGCAGGCCACGGCCCACCGCGCGTTCTCCCGCGACCGCAACGCGGCGAGCAGCGCCGCCCCGACCCACACCAGCGAGGCCACGTCCGTCATGGGCTGGAGTCCGAGCAGCAGATAGACGGGGCTCAGCACGACCGCGGCCGCCACCAGCCAAGCGGTCGGCGACGAGAGCCCGAACGCCCGCGCGAGGGCCCGCACCACCACGACCCCCAGCACAAGATGCATCCAGATCACGAACGCCACGGCCCGATCCAACGGCAACACGGCAGCCGCCGCCGCGAAGAGCAGCGACAGTCCGCTCGGATAGGCGGGGGCCAGGTCCCCCGCCGGCCGCTCGACGTATCCAAGTGGTACATACAATCCGGACGGCGCCTCCACCCCGTCCAGCGTCCGGGCCGGGGCCGTCATCCTTCCGTCGAGCCACAGCCGGGTTTGTCCGATGTAACCCGCCGCATCAGCCCCGGCTGCGTGCGGGTCGACAAACTCCCACGCCAGCACCGCGCCGGCCGCGAGCAGTGCCCACGGCACCGCCGGATACAGACCGGTCCACCCGGCAGATGACCGGTTGGCCGCCCAGCCACGCCGAAGTCCGGTGGCAGCAAGCCCCAGGCAGGCCAGGGCCAGCGCCCCCACGGCCGCCCAAACGCCCGCCACCTTGCCGGCCAGCCAGGTGCCCCAGCCCATTTCAACCGGAGCCGACACCGCGAACCACGTCGACCCACCCGCCGCGCTCAGGACGAGCGAGAACGCCTCGTCGGGACCGGGCAGCGTCACCCGCCGCCACGCCGAGGTGGCCACCCAGGTGGTTTGAAGCGGATCGATTCGCCCACCGGACTCGGTCTCCAACCAGAACGCGCCCTGCCCCGGGCCACCGGTGCCGGCCACGTGCACCTGCAGCCAGGGAAAGCCTGTGCGAAGACGTTCACTGTGCTCCACCGCCGCGACGCCGGGCTCCGCGCGGTCGAGCCGCACGCCCCACCATGGGTGACCGTCCGGCGCCAGGGGCAGCACCGGGCCCTCCCCCGATACAACCACCGTCGCCGGAAACGCGACCGCCAACGGTGCACGCACGGAGGCTGGCAGCCAGGGCGCAAACCGGCGATCCATCAACAGGTCCAAAGCCGGCCCGTCTCGGTCGGGCGCGAGGCCCAACGCCTCGGCGGCACGCAGCCGGTCGCCCGATGCCACCGCGCTGCGCACCGCCCGCGTCCGTTCGTGCGCCTGCGCCACGATCTCGTTCGCCGGCGGACGAGTGCGGGCAACATCAACACCCAGACAGACCACAGCAGCCAGCCAGACTCCGGCCAGTCCCACGGTTGCGCGACCCGGAGCGACGCGGACCGCGCCCGCCCAGCCGCCGACCTGCACCAGCAACGCGAGGCCGCAGGCAAGGAGCGGCACCCCGCCGGAACAGGCGTGGAACGCCACGAGCAGGTGTATCCAAACACCCACCACGCTTGCCCCATTAGCCCCCACCTCGGGCCCGGGCCGGGAGGCGGCGCGTAGCACCATCCCCACGCCGATCGACCACGCCAGCGCCCCGGCCACCGTTGCCACCGACAGGGTCGGCAACGCGAACGCCACCGGCCCGTCCAGCGCCCAACGGCCCAGACCCGCCGCCGCGATGAAGGCGTAGCCGGCCACCACGGCTAATCCCGGCCGCGCCGCACTCGCCTCACGACGGGCCCAGAGTGCCCACCCGAGAAGCGTCAGACTGGAAAGCGCGCCCGCCGGCGACGACAGGGCAGCCATCACGCCGGCAAACCACGACCACCACGGCGCCGACATGCGCCGGGCACCGGTCACCTGCACCGCGCCCCAACCCAAAGCCCAGGCCAACGCGACGACCTGCGGGGTCAGCCAAGCCGACGCGTCCGACGGCACGACCCAGCAGGCAAGTCCAAGCACCGCGCCGACCAGCACCACCGCGGCCGCCTGGGTTCGCCACAGCAACAGGAGCACGAGGAAGGCACCGATTGCTCCCGGCGCCAGGGCCACGATCGCATCAAGGCGTGGCTCCCACTGGCCGTTGGCGAGCAGGAGCCCCACCTGCCCCGTCCAGCGCGCCGCGTCGTGTTCGCGCAGGAGCCAGACCCAGAGGCGGAAGCCGTCCCGATCATACTGGCTCCACGGCAGGAACACTGACTCCGCGATGGCCCGCCACGCCGCGCTTTCGGGAAAGACGCCGCCCAAGGCCGCCAAGCCGTGCAAAATCGAGGCGACCATGCCCAAGGCCAACGTCGCCGCCAGCCACTTGCGCCAGCCTGCACCAATCCGGGCGATCATCCCGTTTCTGCCGCTCATGCCTGCATTCGCCGTCGACCGGTCATGGCCGCCGACCATGCCGCCCGGGCCGACCCCGGCAACGTCTAAGTCCGCGGGAACCGTGCATCACGCTGGAAAAAGGTTCGGCAAACGTCTCACTTCGTGGTTCTCCGTCCCCATGTTCGAGTCCCTTTCCGACAAGCTCTCCTCCGCCCTGCGCAACCTCCGTGGCGTCGGTCGCCTCACCGAAGACAACATGGCCGACGCCCTCAAGGAGGTGCGCACGGCCCTGCTTTCGGCGGACGTCCATTTCAAGGTGGCGCGCGAGTTCGTCGAACGCGTGCAGTCGCAGTGCGTCGGCCAGGAGGTGCTGAAAGGCGTCACGCCGGGACAGCAGATCATCAAGATCATTCACGACGAACTCGTACGACTGCTGGGCGAAGGCCAGACGCAGTTGTCGGCTGCCCGCCCGCTGAAGATCCTCATGGTCGGTCTGCACGGTGCCGGCAAGACGACCACCACCGCCAAGCTGGGTCGTCTGCTGAAAAAGAAAGGGTATGCCCAACCGCTCGTGGTGGCCTGCGATGTGTACCGCCCTGCGGCCATCGACCAACTCGAGATTCTCGCCAAGCAGGAGGAACTCGGCTTCTACGGCGACCGCGCCACCAAGGATGTCACCGCCATCGGCGCGGCTGCCTTGGAGGAAGCCCGCACCCGCAACGCCGACCTGATCCTCTTTGACACCGCCGGACGCCTGCAGATCGACCAGGATCTGATTGAGGAGGTGAAACGCCTTCGCGCCCGGGTCCAACCGGATGAAATCCTGCTCGTGGCCGACGGTGCGCTCGGCCAGGAGGCGGTCAACGTGGCCAAGGCGTTCCACGACGCCCTGCAGCTCACGGGTCTGATCCTCACGAAGATGGACGGCGATGCGCGCGGCGGTGCCGCCCTCTCGATCAAGTCCATCACCGGCGTGCCGATCAAGTTTGTCGGTACCGGCGAGAAGACCGCCGACTTCGAAGCGTTTTATCCCGACCGCCTCGCGTCGCGCATCCTCGGCATGGGCGACGTGGTGACGCTGGTCGAGAAGGCGCAGGAAAACATCGACCAGAAGGAAGCGGAGAAGATGGCGGAGAAGCTCCGCAAGGCCGACTTCAACCTCGAGGACTTCCTCGCCCAGCTCCAGCAGATCAAGAAAATGGGCTCGATGGAGAGCCTCCTCGGCATGATGCCCGGCATGAACGGGGTAAAGCTCGACGACGGGGCCGAACGCCAGATGGCCCGGACCGAAGCCATCATCAAGTCGATGACGCTGCAGGAGCGGCGCAAGCCGGAGATCCTCAACGGCAGCCGCCGTCTCCGCATCGCCAACGGTGCCGGCGTCAAGGTGCTGGAGGTCAATCAGCTGCTGAAGCAGTTCCAGCAGATGCAGAAGATGATGAAGATGATGAAAGGCAGTGGCGCAAAGAAGATGATGAGGCAGATGGAAGGCATGCGCGGCCGCGGTGGTTTCCCCGGCATGTAAGCCGCCTCCCGCGGGGGCGGGCGCGGCGGATTTTCCGCTTGCCGATCCACTTTCCTCCGCCGTACTACCGTCGTCTTTGCGAGGCCGACTCACCGTCACTCGCCGTCGTTTGCCAAGACACTTCGGTTCCTTTGCGCTGGCTCGTCCAGCCCATCGGCAGTCGCGTCCTGGCGGCCACGGCGGGACAACGGTGGTCAACCCTTCGCAGGGCAAGCGGGTCGATAGCTCAACGGTAGAGCAGCGTCCTTTTAAGTCGTTGGTTCTGGGTTCGAATCCCAGTCGACCCACCATGCTTGTCCCGACCCGCTCCGTCGCGAGCCCACGCTGGGGCCTTTCCCCCGATCCGGCCGCTGTGAAACGTTTGCCATCCGGGAGTTTGACTGATCTACTTTTGAAGTGGTTTAGAAAACGAACGGTTCAGCAAACGATTTGGGCAAATTGGGATAGGCAGTGTAAAATCCCCCTTAATAGACTCCTGGAAAGGTCCGTTAGGATGGCATCCGGTGCAGGATTCCCTATTTTTCTCCCGTCAGACAGATCACCAACCCTATGAAGCGACTCGTCATCATCGAAGATCAAACCGCCATCCGTGAAATGCTGGTGGAGATTCTTCGGACCGATCCAGCCTACAAACTCGTGGGCGAAAGTGGAGACGGTCAGAGCGCCTATGCCCTCTGCCTTGAGACCAAGCCTGACGTGATCGTGCTCGACGCAAAACTTCCCGGCCTCAACGGCGTCGACCTGCTCCGCCGGCTCACCAAACAGCTGAAACATCTTCGGGTGCTGGTCTTTTCCGGTCACGAGAATCCGGTGCTCGTCCGTGAAATGCTCGAAGCGGGCGCACATGGATTCGTCGAGAAGACGGCCGGCCTGTTCGAGTTCAAGAAGGGCCTCGAAACCGTGGCCAACGGCGGCACCTACTTCGGCCCCGCCGTCGCCTCGCTGCTGCGCAACGTCGTCGCCAACCCAGCGGCCAGCGCCACCACCGATTTTCTCACCGATCGCGAACGCGAGATCCTGCAGCTGGTCGCCGAAAGCCACAGCACCAAGGAAATCGCGTCGAAGCTCAATATCAGCGTCAAGACGGTGGACAACCACCGCACCAATCTGATGCGGAAGTTGAATCTCCACGACGTGGCGAGCCTGACCCGCTACGCGCTGGAGGTGGGTCTCATCGAGCCGAAGAATCCGGTCTGAGGGCCTCCCGATACCGTTCGGCCAGCACCTCCACCACGGCGGGGTGCGCTCCCAACGGTTCCGTCATGTGGGTGCGGAGCGCGGGACTCTCCGCTCTCGCCTCCTCGCAGATCGTCGCAATGTCTCCGCCCGGTCCGGCATGACGGCCCGGCGAGAGAAATTGGAGCGCCACCACCACATCGCCCGTCGAGAACGGCGGTGTACGCAGGGCACGCGCCAGCAGCGGCTCATTGAAGGCGTAGGCCTCGCCCTCCCGACGTTCCATGGAGGCCGTGCCGACCGCCGCTGCCTCGGCGTGCAACTCCCTTCGCAACTGTCCGCCCAGAAATTCGCGCACCGCCGTGACCGCGGGTTGCGGGGTGCCATGATCCACCAGCACGACGGCCGGCCGATCCAAACGTTCCCGTCGCACCACGGCGCGCACGGCATCCGCCAACGCCGCGGCCAGACGCCGGTCGTCGACCGCCGCCGGATCGACCAACGGTCGCGCCAGCCGCGCTCGTCCCTCGGGCCAGCGGGTCTTCAGCGCAGCCAGCCGCGCCGGTACATACTCGGTCAACGCCGCACTCGGACCGAAGAACAACGGCAGCAAGATCACATCGCCCCCGCCCGCCGACCAATGAGCGTCCAAGGCCGGCTCCAGCAAACGCGCTTTCTGTCCATCCAACTCGGACTCCGGTACCGCACTGGAATGCAGGAGCGACACCGCCTCCACCCGCGCCGGAATTTGCTGCGCCAGGGCCTCTCCCATCGTTCTCAGACTCCGCGTCGAGGCCGCCCGCAGCGAACCGTTGTCGAAGAGGAAGCAGGTCGGAGCAGAAGGGACGGTCACAGAGTGTTTAATGACTTGCCGACCCAATTCGATTGATCAATAAGGTCAAATCACTGCCGCTTTCCCTTCGCCACATGAATCTCTTCCCGAAGAAACTTGCCCTCCTCTCCGTTGCCGCCGCCTTGGTTTTCGCCGGCTGCTCGAAAAAGCCGATCCGGCCCGATCCGGGCGCCACGGTTCTCGGCCCGGGCACGGGCGGAGCGGGTATCAACCCGATGGATGTGGACGCAGGCGGCCTTGGCCTCACCGACGCTTCGGCAACCGGCCTTTCGCAACGTGACGGCGTGATCGAGACGGAAGACATGATCAAGGGTCTCATCCAGCCCGTGTATTTCGATTACGACCAGTCTGCCATCCGTGCATCGGAGCGCTCCAAGCTCCAGGAAGCCCAGCGGCACCTCGCCTCCAACCCGCAGCACCGCATCCTCCTCGAAGGTCACTGCGACTGGCGCGGCACGAATGAGTACAACCTGGGCCTCGGCGACCGCCGTGCCGGCGCCGCCCGCCAGTACCTCATCACGCTGGGCGTCGACGCCAGCCGCATCGAAACGCTGTCGAAGGGTGACCTCGACGCCGTGGAGAATGCCAACGAAGACCAGATGTCCCGCGACCGTCGCGTCGAGGTCATCATCCTCAAGCGCTGACCGGTCTTTTCTTTCCCTCCAAGCCCCGGACTTCACCGTCCGGGGCTTTTTTGTACCCGCCCGCCCCTGCCGTCGGTCGGTCCTGCCGGTCAGCGTGCCGCCGACGCCACCTGCTCGAGGATCTGCTCCGACGCGCGCATGCCCTTCTCCATCACGCCGAGATGGAAGCTCTCATTCGGGGCATGCAGGTTGTCCTCGGGGAGGAACAGCCCCATCATCACCGAGTCGAGGCCAAGCACCCGCTTGATGTCGGCTATGATCGGAATGCTGCCGCCTTCGCGCAGGTACAACGGCGGACGGCCAAACACCTGGGCGATGGCATCGTCGGCAGCATCGAAGGCACGCGCGAGCACCGGTGACTGGTCCTTGGGGGAATTGGAGCGATGCGGCGGCACGACCACGTAGGGTGTGCCCTCGTGCTGGTCGATGATGCGGAAGGTCACATCCTTGGGCATGCGCTCGCTGATGGTACGATAAAGCAGCTCCCGGATCCGGGCCGGCTTCTGGTTCGCGACGAGCCGGCAGCTGATCTTCACCAGCGCCTTGCTTGGGATGACCGTCTTGGTGCCCTCGCCTTGGTACCCGCCCATGATCCCGTTGAACTCCAGCGTGGGCAGGAAACGCACCGCTTCGAACGGCGTGTAGCCCGGCGGCGTATGGAACGCGGGAATACCGAGAAAGCTGCGATACTGCTCGGCATTGCCACCCAGCTTCACCAGCTGCTCGCGTTCCCAAGGCTCCACGTCGAGCACATCGTCGTAAAAGCCGGGGATGTTCACCCGTCCGTCCGGCGTATGCAGCGAGGCACAAACTTCCGCCAGGGCCTGGATCGGGTTGCGCAACACCCCTCCGTGCAGACCGGAATGGAGGTCGGTCTTCGCCCCGGTCACCTCGACATCGCACAACACCAGCCCGCGCAGTCCGCAGGTGATGACGATCTGGTCCGGCGTGGGGATTCCTGTGTCCGACAGAAAGACGAAATCTGCCTGCTTGAGCCGCTCCCGGTAGCGCTCCAGGAAGGCGGAGAAACTGGGGCTACCCATCTCCTCCTCGCCTTCGATCATGAAGGTGATGCGCAGGGGCAAGTCCGGTTTCCGCGCCAGCAGGCGCGCCACCGCGGCAATGTGAGTCAGCAGCGGGCCCTTGTTGTCCGCCGACCCGCGTCCATAGAGTCGTCCGGCGCGCACCTCCGGTTCGAACGCCGGCGACGTCCAGAGATTGAGCGGATCCGCCGGCTGTACGTCGTAGTGGCCATAAATGATCACATGCGGCCAGGTCGCGGGACCGGTGCGCTCCGCCAGAATGATCGGGTGCAGGTCGGTCTTGACCACCTCAACCTTGAAACCAAGCGAGGCGAGCAGGCCGGCCACGAACTCGCGCGCACCACGCATGCCATCCGCAAAGGCCGGATCGGCCGAGACGCTGGGGTGGCGGATGAATTCCTTGAGGGCTTCGATCGGGTCGAACATGGCGCCACCGTGCCCCAAAGCGCGCGGTGGCGCTAGTCGAAACGCGCGATCGCCCCCTGCCCGCTCAGAAGTCGAACTGAGCGATGTTGTCCTTGTTGAAGATGAAGGGCTGGCCGAGAAGAATGTTGTCTCCCTGGATCTCGAAGGTCCCGGCGGCACCCGCGTTGAACGTCGTGTCGCCCGGCTTGAGCGTGCCTTTGGCGAGCGCCACCGCCGCCTGCACCGTCAGCGCGCCCAGGTCCTCGGTCTTCCACAGGATGACGCTGTCCGTCACCCCTTCATTCACGTAACGGCGGTTCTCATTGGGCAGGCCAAGGCCGATGACCTTCACCTGGCCCACCTTGCCCGCCTGCTTGACCGCCTCGGCCGCACCCGGGACGGCCGGCGAGCAGATGTTCATGATCAATTTGAGATTCGGATACGCGCTCATCAGCGCCGTGGCTTCGGCTTGCGCCTTGTCCTTCAGGTCG
The DNA here is from genome assembly GCA_964476565.1 of uncultured Opitutus sp. Taxonomy (GTDB): domain Bacteria; phylum Verrucomicrobiota; class Verrucomicrobiia; order Opitutales; family Opitutaceae; genus CAMAXB01. Next base: position 13,173 of record CAYZBG010000009.1, on the reverse strand, counting down.
TCGCAGGGGCGGAGGGCCACCATCTTCAGGTTCGGGTACTTCTCGACCCGGCGCGCTTCGATGTGGCGCTGCCACTCGTTCATGTTCGCGGCGGTGAGGCTGGCCGTGATGATGGCAAACTCACCTTCGTTGCCGATCAGGCGCGCCGCTTCGTCCATCAGCGTGTGGCCGATGCCTTGGGGCGTGGCCTGGTTAACGAAGAACGTGCGCGCGTCCGGGGCCGCATCCGAATCATAGGTGATGACCTTGATGCCGCGCTCCTGGGCCCGGCGCAGCGCTGTCGAGATCCCGTCACGGTTCTCGCAGGCCGCCGCGATCACGTCGACGCCGAGGGCAATCCAGTTTTCGATGATCTCGTTTTGCCGCGCCGGATCCGGATCGGTCGGACCGTCGAACAGCAGCTCGACGCCAAGCTCCTTCGCCATGCGCTCCGCCCCCTGCCGGACCGAGATGAAATAGGCGTTGCCCTTCGACTTGGGCAGGAGGGCGACGGTGAGGCGCTTTTCACCGGACGCCTCAGGCGCCTTGCCGCAACCGGCGAAGGCCAACGAGAGGGCAACGAGCAACAGAACGAGTTTTTTCATGGGGGAGACGGGGGTTGGGAAAGGGCTGCGGCGCGGGCCCGGCGCCGATGACGCCAGGAGGCGAGTTTGGCGGCGACCGGCTGAAAAGACAAGGCGACCAACAACAAGGCTCCCGTGAGCAGTCCGGCCATCTCACGCGGCATGCGGGCATGCACCAGCCCGTTGTTCAGCACCGCGATCGCCGCAACGCCGAGCAGCGTGCCGTGAATGGTGCCTACGCCGCCAAAGATGCTCGTTCCGCCCAGCACCACGGCCGTGATGGCGAGAAGTTCGTAGCCGGTGCCGGCATCCGCCCGCGCCTGCCCCAGGCGGGACGTGTAGATGATCGACGCCAACGCGACGATCACCCCAGCCAGCACGTAGGCCAACGCGAGGCGGCGATGCACCGGAATACCCGCGTACGCGGCGCCCTCCGGAGAAAATCCAATCACCCGAAACGAACGTCCCGCCGCGGTGCGGTGGACGAGGAGCCAGACTCCGATCGCCACCGCGATAAACACGGGGGCCTGCGCCGGGAGCCCCAGCCAGCGCTCCTGTCCGAGAAAAAGAAAGCCGGAAGGGAAGCCGGTGAACGTATCGACTCCCCGGGTGAGGGCCTCCGCCAGGCCGCGAAAGAGCGAGTACGTACCAAGCGTGACAATCAACGGCGGAAGGCGCAGCCACGTGATCAATGCCGCGTTCAACCCGCCCGCCAGCGCACCGAGCAGGACCGTGCAGCCGGCCGCCACTTCCAACGGGACGCCGGCGTCCCGCCAGAGTTTGCCAAACACCACGGCACAGAGCCCAAGCAAAGAGCCGACGGACAGATCGATGCCGCCGGTCAGGATGATCGGCGTCAGCGCCAAGGCGAGCAGCCCGATCTCCACCGAGTGGCGCAGGATGTCGTAGGAGTTGTCGAGGGTTCCAAAGCGCGGACCGATCGCGTTGAAATAGCACCACTCGAGTACGAGCAGCACCAGCAGCACACCTTCGTGACTGACCCAGCTGCGACGGGAGGAGGTAGATGGTACGGCGGCCATGGTCAGACTCGGTTGCGACGGCTGCGAATTCCATCGGCGACGACGGCCAGCAGGATGATACCGCCTTGGATCGCCTTCTCCCAGTACGCCTCGACCTTCAGGTGAGTCAGCGCAGGCGCCACGCACGCGAGCAGAAGCAGGCCGGCAAAGACGCCCCACAGGTTGCCCCGACCGCCGGAGATCGCCACACCGCCGACCACGACGGCGGCGATGGCCTTGAGCTCGAGGCCGGTTCCGGCCTTGGGATCCACCTGAGGCGATTGCACCAGATTCATCATGGCCGCGAGGCCGGCCAGCGCCCCCAGCAGCACAAACGAGCCAAACGTCACCCATCGCGGTCGCAGACCCGCCAGGCGCGCGGCCTCGGCATCGGCACCGACAGCGTAGACATGGCGGCCCAGTGCCAGCCGGCGCATGGCTGACGCAAACACCACCAGCAGTAGCACCGCGAAACCCACCAGGGCCAGCTGGCCGGCCTGCTGGGTCAGACCAAACCACTGGGCGTCAGCCGGAAGATTCACAAACTCGCCCTGGCGCTGCCAGCGCAGGCCCTCGCGCCAGGTCACCATGGTGGCAAGCGTCACGACGATCGACGGCAGGCCAAGTCCCGCCACCAGCACGCCGTTCACCGCGCCCATGAGTGCCCCCGCCAGCACCGAAGCGACCAGCACGAGCGGCAACGGCCAGCCAGAGGCGGCCAGCAGGCCGGCGCAGACACTGCAGACGGCAAACTGCGAGCCGACCGAGATATCGATCTGGCGCGCGATGATGACCCACGCCATCCCGCAGGCCACGATCAACGTGGGCGCTTCACGGGTGAGGAGCGACAGCAAGGGCTGCGGCTGAAAAAAAGCGGGCGCCAACACGGCAAGGCCGGTCAGCACCACCGCGAGGGCCCCGGCCACCGACAGCTCGCGAAAATAACGCCGGACAAACCCGTTCATGCCGCACCTTTCTCGGTCTGGCCCAAGGCCGCCGCCATCACCGCCGCCGCCGGACTGCCCCCGGGCAAGACGGCCGTCAGCCGGCCTTCCCGCATCACACCAATGCGGTCGCTCATACCCAAGACCTCCGGCAGATCGCTGGAAATCAGGAGCACCGCCAAACCGTTCTTCGCCAGGCGGCGGATGATCCGGTGAATCTCGCTCTTGGCCCCGACGTCGACGCCCTGGGTCGGCTCATCGAGGATCAGGACCGTCGGCTTGGTCGCGAGCCATCGGGCCAGGGAAACTTTCTGCTGGTTGCCGCCCGACAGACTGCCGGCCGGCGCGGCCGGTCCCGCCGTCTTGACCGCAAGATCGCGAATGTAGTCGAGCGCGAGCGTCCGCTCGGCACCGAGGCGCAGCCAGCCGCCTTTGAACAGGCGCCGGTGAATCGCCATCGTCATGTTCTGCTCCACCGGCATTTCGAGCACCACCCCGTGCCGGCGGCGGTCCTCGGGCACATAGGCGATGCCCAGCCCCACCGCCTCGCGGGGATTGCGAATGCGCACCTCACGTCCGCCCAGGCGGATGACGCCCGCTTCGGCCGGCGTCATGCCAAACAGGATACGCGCCAGCTCCGTGCGTCCGGCCCCGACCAATCCGGCCAGGCCGAAGATCTCCCCTTCACGCACGTCGAGGCTGACGTCGGTCACGCCGGAGACCGCGTTGCCGACGCCGTGAAGGCTGAGCTTCACCGCTCCGGGCGTCGCCTCCCCCGGCGGATAGATCTGCGCGACCTCCCGGCCGACCATCAGCTGGATCAAGGTGGATTCATCGATGCCCGCCGCCGGATGGGTGCCCACGCTCTCGCCATCGCGCAGAACGGTGACCCGGTCGGCCAGGGCGAATATCTCCTCAAGCCGATGGGAAATGTAGACCACGCCGACACCGGCGGCGCGCAGTTCGCACACGACAGCGAAGAGCAGATGCTGCTCCTTTTGCGTGAGGGACGCGGTGGGCTCGTCCATGATCACGATCCGGGCGCCAGCGCCCAGCGCGCAGGCGATCTCCACCAACTGCTGCTCGGGCATCGACAGGTGGCCCACCTCGGCATCCGCCGACACGTCGGCACCGATCCGGCGGAGCAGCGCTTCGGCCCGCGCCCGTCGCTCCACCCAGTCGACCCGCCGCCACGCCGATCCCGTTTCAAGCCGCAATCCGATGTTCTCCGCCACGGTGAGAGCAGGAAACAGGGCTGGCTGCTGATAAATGCAGGCGATGCCAAGGCGCCGGGCCGACTCGGGCGTCAGGGCACTCACGCTTTCGCCGGCCACTGTGATCGTGCCGCCATCCGGAGCGTGCGCCCCGGTGATCACTTTGATCAACGTGCTCTTGCCGGCGCCATTCTCACCCAAAAGCGCGTGGACTTCGCCGGCGCGCAAATCGAAGTCGACGCCACGCAGGGCTTTGACGTCGCGAAACGACTTGGTGATGCGCTTCAGCTCAAGCAGGGGTGAGGACATGTCCGGGGCGCCAAAGCCGTGACACCGGCCCTGCCCTACCGCAAGTCGCAAACCCACCGGATCGTACTGTCAGAGCATTGCGGTCGCCCGCGAGCCGCCTCACAGGGCTGCTAGCACGCGGCGCAAGGTCTCGTCGACCAGCTTGGGATTCGCCTTCCCCTTCGACGCCTTCATCACCGGGCCCTTGAACGCGTTGATCGCGCTGTCCTTGCCTGCCTTGAACTCGGCCAGGGCTTTCGCGTTCGTCGCGATGGCGTCGCGGCACCACTGCTCCAGTTCGTTCGCGTCAGTGGGCGCGGCCTTCAGGCCCCGGCGTTCCACAATGACCGCCGGCCGATCACCGGTCGCGGCCATTTCCACGAAGACCTCCCGCGCCGCGTTGGTCAGCACGGTACCGGACTCGATCAGGCCGACCAATTCGGCGACGTGTACCGGTCTGACCCGCGCCTCGGCCAGCGTCTGCTTGGCGGCACCCAGCTCGCGCAACAGGTCGTTGACGATCCAGTTGCCCACCGCCTGGGCGCGCTCAGCCCCCGCCTGCGCCACGGCTTCCTCAAAATAATCCGCCAGGGCCCGGTCCCAGACGAGCACGGACGTGATGGTGTACGGCAGCTTGTACTGCGCTATGAATCGGCGCTGTTTGTCGAAGGGCAGCTCCGGGCATTCGGCGTGGATGCGGGACTTCCATGCCTCGTCGACCTTGACTGGCATCAGATCCGGATCGGGAAAATACCGGTAGTCGTGCGCCATCTCCTTCGTGCGGAGGGACTGGGATGTGCCGGTCATGCCGTCGTAATCGCGCGTTTCCTGCACGATGGTGCCGCCGGCCTTCACCACCGCGAGCTGACGCCGGATCTCGTGCTCAATGCCGTCGCGCACGAAGGAGATCGAGTTGAGGTTCTTCAACTCCACCTTGGTGCCGAGCTTGGTGTCACCCACCGGACGGATCGAGATGTTGGCGTCGCACCGCAGCTGCCCCTTCTCCATGTCGCAATCGGAGATGCCGCCGTAGATCATCGTGGCGCGGAGCGAAGTCAGGTACGCGTAGGCCTCCTCGGCCGAGCGGATCACCGGCTCCGAGACGATCTCCATCAACGGTGTGCCGGCCCGGTTGTAGTCCACCAGCGAGTCGAACTCGAAGTGGTTGAGCTTGCCGACGTCCTCCTCGAGATGGATGCGCGTCAGGGCGATCTTTTTGTGCTCGCCCATCACGTTGCGCGAAGGTCCGGGCAACTCGATCTCCACGTGCCCGCCCACGCAGATCGGCTGGTCGTATTGGGAGATCTGATAGTTCTTGGGCGAATCGGGATAAAAATAGTTCTTCCGGTCCCACTTGCAGACCGGAGCGATGTCGCAGCCGAGCAGAAGGCCCGCCTTGATGATCGCGTCGATCGCGGCCTTGTTCATCACCGGCAGCACGCCCGGCAGCGCGAGCACGACCGGATCCGTCAGGGTGTTCTCCGGCTGCCCATATCCGGCGGCGACCCGGGTGAACATCTTCGACCGCGTCTTGATCTGCACGTGGACTTCAAGGCCGATGACTGCTTCGTAATTCATGGAGCGCGGGGAACGAAAACGTTACACAGAGGGCACGAGAGGCGGCACAGAGGTCACAGAGCCAGGCGCCGAAGGCCCTTGATGAGGGTTGTGGAATGAAAGTTGAGGAGTAGACCGAGATGGCATCCCGTGAACTTAAGGTAGGTCAGCACTTGGGCCTCGTGGGAGTCCGACAGGGACTCAACCGTTTTAAGTTCAACGACCACGAGCCCCTCGACCATGAAATCGAGCCGGTAGGCATCTTCGATCAATAGATCCTTGTAGCGGATCGCACACAGCTGCTGTTCTTCAAAATTGATGCCTCGCAATCTGAGTTCGTGGGCCAAGGCCCGCTGATACGCAGATTCCAGCAATCCCGGACCAAGTTCCCGGTGAACCTCGATCGCCGCTCCAATGATTCGCTCGGTGAGTTGATTGATGTCGCTGTTCATCTCGGTGATCTCTGTGCCGCCTCTCGTGCCCTCTGTGTAACTGCCCCCTCAAACCACCGGCGGGCGTTTGGCCCAATCGTGGGCCGAGTCGTAGGCGTGGGCGATGGCGAGCAACTCGGCTTCGCCAAAGGGCTGGCCGATGACCTGTAGGCCGATCGGCAGGCCCGACGACGAGAAACCGCACGGGATGCTGATGCCGGGCAGGCCGGCCAGGTTCACCCCGATGGTGTAGACGTCGCACAGGTACATCGCGAGCGGGTCGGCCTTCGCCCCACGCTTGAACGCGGGCGTCGGCGAGGTCGGGGTCAGGATCGCATCCACCGACTTGTAGGCTTCGAGGAAATCGTTGCGAATCAGCGTCCGGACCTTCTGCGCCCGCAGGTAGTACGCATCATAGTAACCGCTGGAGAGCACATAGGTGCCGAGAATGATGCGGCGCTTCACCTCGGGACCGAAGCCCTCCGCACGCGACTTGAAGTACAGCTCGGTGATGTCCTTCGCGTCTTTCGAGCGGTGACCGTAGCGGACCCCGTCGTAGCGCGCGAGATTCGACGAGCATTCGGCGGTGGCGATGATGTAGTACACGCCCACGCCGTACTCCGTGTGCGGCAGGGAGACCTCCTTGATCTCGCACCCCAGCGAACGGTAGTACGCGATCGCCTGCTGCACCGCGGCGGCGACTTCCGGATCGAGTCCTTCGCCAAAGTACTCCTTCGGTATGCCCAGCCGCCATGGGCCCTTGCGCCGCTTCAGTTCGGCGCGGTAATCCGGGATCTGCGTCTTGAACGAGGTCGAGTCACGCTCGTCATGGCCGGCAATGGCCTGCAAGACGATGGCCGCGTCCTCGACCGTGCGGGTGAACGGGCCGATCTGATCGAGCGAGGAGGCAAAGGCGATCAGGCCATAACGCGACACCAGTCCGTAGGTCGGCTTGAGGCCGACCACGTTGCACAAGGCCGCCGGTTGGCGGATCGAGCCGCCCGTGTCCGAACCGAGACTGGCGATCGCCTCACCCGCCGCCACGGCCGCGGCGCTGCCGCCGGAGGAACCACCCGGCACGCACTCCAGATTGTAGGGATTGCGCGTGGTGTGGAACGCCGAATTTTCCGTCGACGAACCCATCGCGAACTCGTCGAGGTTCAAACGTCCCCAGCACACCGCCCCCGCCTGTTTCAGGCGTTCCGTGACCGTTGCATCGTAGGGCGAAACAAAATTTGCCAACATCTTGCTCGAAGCCGTGAGCGGCTGGCCCGCGACGGCGATCACATCCTTCAATCCAATCGGGATGCCCTCGAGCGGACCACTTCCCTGCCCGGACGCACGGCGCGCATCCGATGCGGCGGCCTGGGCCAAGGCATCGGCCTCGTCAAAAGAGTTGAAGGCCTTGACCTGGCCGTCGACCGCCTGGGTGCGGGCAATGACCGCCTGCGTGAGCTCGACCGACGAGAGGTGCCCGCCGGAAAGCTGGTCGGACAAGTCGGCCAGCGTGCGAAATGTGAGCGAAGACATTGAAGAGAATGCTGCGATGATGAACGCGACAACCGCCTACTCGACCACCTTGGGCACGACGACCATGTGATCGCGCTGGGCCGGCGCGTTGCGCAAGGCCTCCTCCACGGGGAGCCCGGGGCGCGGCACATCGTCAGCCCAGACGTTGAAAACCGGATACGCGTGCGCCGTAGGCTCGACCGCCGACACATCCACTTTCCCGAGCTGCTCAATATGGTGCAGCACGTCGCCGAGTTGCTGCGCGAATTTGCTCTTTTCCTCCGGCGTCAGCGCGAGCCGCGCGAGATGGGCAACGTGGTCGATGTTGAGTTCAGTGGGCTGGGACATGGCAGAAGCGGCAGCAGAGGCGGTTTACTTTCGAACCTGATAGGGCGTGGCCTTGACCAGGTCGTCCTGAATACGGGTGAACACGGCGTTCACCTCGTCGTCCGTGAGCGTGCGTTCGGCAGAACGGAACACGAGGTTGAACGCGAGGCTCTTCGTGCCCTCCGGCAAACCCTTGCCCTGGTAAACGTCAAAGACTGTCACCTGCTCGAGGGCGAACGCATTGCCCGTCGCAGCCCGGGCAACCTTGGCGAGCTGCTTTTGCACCTCGGCCGCCGTGGCTGATGCCGGCACAACGAGCGCAAGGTCGCGCAGGGCCGCAGGAAAGAGGCTGAACGGCTGGAAGCGGCGACGCGACGCGTCACCAGTGAGTTTCTCCGGCAGGATCGCAAAGAAGCCGGCATACACCCGCCCCTCCAGGCCGAGCGCCTTGAGCACGGCCAGATCGAGCAGCCCGAAGCGGGCCGTCCATCCGTGCTCGATCTCGCCTGCCGCGGCGGCATGTCCCGCCTGCCAGCCCAGACCCGGGGTGGAGATGGGCGTGAGCGGCTGACGTGCGAGGTCGACGCCCGCTGCGGCCGCCACGACTTCCAGGTGTCGCTTGACGGTGTAGAAATCGGACGGCTCGCGCGCCTTCCAGCCCCGGGCGCCGGTGTCGTCGGTCACAACCAAGCCCGCCGCCACGCACTCGCAGGGTTCGCCCTTGCGCAGCAGAAATACGCGCCCGGTCTCGAAGAGCCGCGCGGCGTCGACCCCGCGGGCATGATTGAGACGCAGCGACTCAAGCAGACCGGTGATCAACGTGGGACGCAGGTGGGACTGGTCTTCGACAAACGGGTTGGCCAGCGCCAGAGCGGCCAGCGCCTCCGGCGCACTCCAGGCGGCAAGCTCCTTCTGCGAACGGAGGGTGTAGTTGACGCACTCGTTGAACTGCCGTCCGGTCATCAGCTCGCCAACGCGCCGGTTGAAGCGCACGATCGGATCGTCATCGCCGACCAGGCCGGGGGACTGGACGACCGCCGCGGGAATCTTCTCCGTGCCGTAAAGACGCAGAATCTCCTCGACCAGATCGATCGGACGGTCGAGGTCGTCGCGCCAGCTCGGCACCGACACCGTCCAGGCCGGACCCCGCTCCAACGTCGGCTCTTCCCGCACAATCGTGAGTTCGAGCGCCTCCAAGGCCGCCTTCATGTCGTCGGCGGGAATCTCAAAGCCGAGCTTCTCGTTGACGAAGGCCGGCGTGATTGTGATCTCGCGCTGCCACGGCACGTCGCCCCCGACCCGGAAGGTGGGGCCGACCACCCTGCCGCCCGCGTGCTCAAGCAGCAGGTCGAGACAGCGGTGCATGGCCTCGTCGAGCCCGTGCACGTCCACCCCGCGCTCGTACCGATACGAGGAATCGGAGGAAAGCCCGAGGCGACGGGACGTCGCACGCACCGTGCCCCGGGTGAAGTACGCCACCTCGAGCACCAGGTCGGTCGTGTCCGGACTCACCCCGGAATCCTGACCGCCCATGATGCCGGCAATCACCACCGGCTTGCCCGCATCGGCAATGACCAGCATGTCGGCGGTCAAGGTGCGCTCCTTGCCGTCAAGCGTCACGATCCGTTCACCGTCGGCGGCCCGGCGCACCACGATCTGCGCCCCACCGAGCTTGCGTGCGTCGAACGCATGGACCGGTTGCCCGTACTCCAGCATCACGTAATTGCCGATATCGACCACGTTGTTGATCGGGCGCAGGCCGGCCGCACTCAGGCGTTGCTGCATCCAATCCGGGCTGGGCCCGATCTTGATCCCCGCAACCACGGTAGCCGTGTACAACGGGCAATCCGCCGGCGCCTCCACCCGCACTGACGACAGCAGATCGGGGCGGGCCTGAGGATCAGCCGATGCTGGCGTGAAACGGACCGACGGATAGGCGAGCGACTTCCGGAACCAGGCGGCGAGTTCGCGGGCGAGGCCGAGATGGCACTGGCAGTCGGGCCGGTTCGGCGTGATCTCGACGTCAAACACCACATCGCCCGGAGGCAGCACGGCGTTGATCGGCGCGCCGAGCTCCGGGCGGCCCGCCAGGATCAGGAGTCCTGCCGCGTCCTCGGACACGCCCAGCTCCTTGGCCGAACACATCATGCCGGACGACGCCTCGCCCCGGATCTTCGACTCCTTGATCACGAAATTACCGGGCAGCACGGCGCCGACCAGCGCCACCGGGACACGATCGCCCACCTTGTAGTTCTGCGCGCCGCAGACGATGCGCTTCACCCCGTGTTGCGGGCCAACATCGACCGTGCAAACCGAGAGCTTGTCCGCATTCGGATGCCGGTCCCGCGTCAGCACCTCGCCGACGAAGACCTGATCAAGCTTCGGCGCACCGGTGCGCAGGATCTGTTCAACCTCGAAACCGAGGAAGGTGACAGCGCGGGCGATGTCGTCATCGGCGACGCCGGCAAGATCGACATAGGACTGGAGCCAGTTGCGGGAAATTTTCACGGGAGAAAGGGTTGATCAAACCAGGAGCGACAAAGGCGGGCAGCGGGGGCAATCGGGGCGGACGGCAGAGGATGCCCGCCGGCCCCGGCCCGCGTTCGCATCACGCGGCGCGCGGTCAACGGGCATCACGCGAACTGCCGCAGGAAACGAAGGTCATTTTGGTAGAAGTATCGGATGTCATCGATGCCGTAGAGCAGCATGGCCAGACGCTCGAGTCCCATGCCGAAGGCGTAACCAGACCAGATCTCCGGATCGTAGCCCACGTCGGCAAAGACCGTCGGGTCCACCATGCCGCAACCGCCGATCTCGATCCACTCCTTGTTCACCTTGGGCAGGTGACGCGCACTGAGGTCGACTTCAAAGCTGGGCTCCGTGTAGCCGAAGTAGTGCGGACGAAACCGCGTCTTGGTGTCCTTGCCCAGGAGCGAGGCAAAGATGTAGTCGAGCAGCGCCTTGAGGTCGCGCACCGTGACGTTCTTGTCCACGTAAAGGCACTCGAGCTGATGAAAGTTCGCCGAGTGCGTGGCGTCAGTCGTGTCCCGGCGATAAACGCGCCCGGGCGAAACGATGCGAATCGGCGGAGCACCCTTGAGCATGGTGCGAATCTGCACCGACGAGGTGTGCGTGCGCAGGAGGTACTTTTCGTTCGGCACCTTCTTCGTGACGTTGCCGAACCGGGCTTCCGGTGGAAAATAGAACGTGTCCTGCGCATCGCGCGCCGGATGGTCGGCCGGCGTGTTGAGCGCATCGAAACAGTAGTACTCGGTCTCCACCTCGGGTCCTTCGACCACGGAAAATCCAACCTTGCGCAGGATCCGGCACATTTCCTCACGGACCAACGTCAGGGGATGCGACGTGCCGGGCATGGGATCGGGCGACGGCAAGGTGGGATCGATGGCCGGACCGAGGCGGGCGGCCAGTTCGCCCGCCTCAATGCGCGCGAAGGCGGCATCGAGCTTCGCCTGCAGGAGGGCCTTGGCCTCGTTGATCAGCTTCCCCATCGCCGGCCGTTCCTCCTTGGGCACGGAGCCCATCTGCTTCATCAGCGCCGTGAACGCACCATTGGGGCCCACGAATCGGGCCTTCGCTGCCTCGAAATCGGGACGGCTCGCGAGTTGGGAGAGTTCGGCATCAGCCCGCGTGAGCAGGGCATTGAGTTGATCGTGCATACGGTCGGGGAATCGACGTCAGAGGATCCGGTTTCAGGCGGCATCGGCGACCGCCACACAAAGCGGCAGCAAACCGGGCCGGACAGGGAGGCAAAACAGAAAAAAAGAAGGACGGCACCTCGTGCTACGAGGCCCGTCCTCCGGGGACCAAAGGAGGCGAGCCACCCGGGCTCGCGTTGGAATCGGTCAGGCCTTCGCCTTGGCGGCGGCCTTGGTCTTCAACGCGTCCTGGGCTTGTTTGACCAGGGCGTTAAAGGCGACCTCATCGCGGATCGCGATATCGGACAGGATCTTGCGATCGAGGTCTATCTGGGCGGCCTTCAGGCCTTCGATGAACCGGCTGTAGCTGATGCCGGCGTTGCGGCAGGCGGCGTTCAGACGGACGATCCAGAGCGAGCGAATTTCGCCCTTCTTCTTCTTGCGGTCGCGATAGGCGTACTGCCAGGCATGCTGGACAGCTTCCTTCGCATAACGGAAGAGCTTCGACTTGCTGCCGAAATAGCCCTTCGCGTACTTCAGGACTTTCTTGCGGCGCTTGCGCGACGCGGGGGAGTTTGTGGCACGAGGCATGTTGTGATGTGGTGTTTAGTGCCGGCGGGTCGTCTCGTTAGGATTCACCCGCCTGGCAGGTTGTGGTTTCTCGCCGCCCTGGGGTCTTAGAGACCGAACGGCAGGCACCGCTTCAACGGGCCCGCATGACCTTCGGCCACCAGCTTGTCCTTGGTCGCACGACGCTTTTGCTTCGTGCTCTTCGAGGCCAGCAGGTGACGGAAGCCGGGGGTGCGGCGCACGAGCTTACCCTTGGAGGTCAGCTTGAAGCGCTTGGCTACAGACTTTTTGGTCTTTTGCATGGAGAGAGTGGTCGAAAACAGAGAGCATGCCCGTGCTTGGCAAGGGGAAAGATGCCCAAATCCCGAAAGACCTGAACGGCTGCCCTACCTCGAACGCCGCCAGCCCAAGCGAGAGGCGAGAGGGGACGTGTTCGTGGTCACGCTGCTCCCAACAAACCACCTCAGCGCCGACCCCAAGGCTCCAAACTCCCGCCGCGATGAGGGATCTCGACCCAACCGGCAACCCACGCGCCTCAGTCCAATGCCCCCCGGATCGCGTCCGACCCATGTAAAACCAGAAACGTCATGCCTCAGATCCGCGCACCGAGCGGCACACCGGTACAGTACCCGCTACCCACTCCGACCGTCTGGCTAACGAAGTCCTCCCCGCTGCCGTCAGCACACCCGAACGCGGCCAAGGTTGGCGCCTGCGTCACGCCTTCCAGCGCTGAGCATCGAGCGCGAAAAGCGGGTGAGAAATCGCACGGCGATTGAAAGACACATCCTTTCAGAAAAGGGGTTGACATGGGCTTCGTGTTCTTGAGCTTCTCGCCGCTCGGATTGCTGGCTTCCTAGCTCAATGGTAGAGCAGTTGACTCTTAATCAATTGGTTCGGGGTTCGAGTCCCCGGGGAGCCACCAACCCTCACTTTTCCCGGCTCACCCTCCCCTCCGGGTCCGCTCTTTCAATCACACCTCTTTTCACGCTCGATTCTTGCGCCTGTAAGCAGAATCGAATGATGTCGTGGCCGCGTTTTTCGCCGGCGTAGCTCAACGGTAGAGCACCTGTTTTGTAAACAGGCGGTTGCGGGTTC
>CAYZBG010000008.1:0-90944 GCA_964476565.1 uncultured Opitutus sp. | reverse complement strand
GCAATCCCGGCCGCTCAGTCGAAGACGACCGTCTTGTTGCCGTAGACGAGGACGCGGTTGCCGAGGTGCCACTGCACCGCCTGGGCAAGGACCACCTTCTCGAGGTCCCGCCCCTTGCGGATCAGGTCCTCGACGCTGTGGCGGTGCGTGACCCGGGCGACGTCCTGCTGGATGATCGGACCGTCGTCGAGCACCGGCGTGGCGTAGTGCGCGGTGGCACCGATCAGCTTCACCCCGCGCTCGTGAGCCTGATGATACGGCCGTCCACCGGCGAAGGCAGGGAGGAACGAGTGGTGGATATTGATCACCGGCCGGGCAAAGGCCTTCAGAAAATCCTCCGACAGCACCTGCATGTAGCGGGCGAGGATGACGAGTTCGACCTTGAGCTCCTGAAGCAGCGCAAGCTGGCGAGCCTCGGCTGCGGGCTTGGTCGCCCCCGTCACCGGGATGACGTGAAACGGCAGGCCGTAGCTTTCCGCCGCCCGGCCGAGATCCGGATGGTTGGAAACGATGGCCACCAAATCGCAGGCGAAATCACCGGCCTTCCAGCGCAGAATCAAATCGTGAAAGCAGTGATCCGCCTTGGAAACGAAGACCGCGACCCGCGGCCGGTGCCGCGAACTCGCCACGCGGGCCTGCATGCCCAGGGTGGAGGCAAAGGAGCGAAAACCCGCCGCCGCGGCAGCCAGATCGGTGTCGGCCGGCGGAATCCATTCGACCCGCTGAAAAAACACCCCGGCCTCCATGTCGCGGTGCTGGTCGGCGTGGAGGATGTTGCCACCGCGCTCAAAAATCCAACCGGACACGCGCGCCACCAGTCCCGGCTGGTCGGGACCGTGCAGGAGGGCGGTAAGGGTCGGCGCGTTCTCCATGGCCGGCAGAATCACGGGACCAGCAGCACCTTGCCGGTGGTGGCACGGCTTTCGAGGGCGCGCTGCGCCTCGGCTGCCGCGGACAGAGGATAGGTTGCCCCCACCCGAACCTTGAGCTGGCCGGCCGCAATCCAGCCAAACAGATCGTTCGTGCGGGCGCGCAGCTCCTCGCTGGTCCGCGTGTAGTGCGCCAGCGTGGGCCGGGTGAAGAAGAGCGAGCCCTTTTGCGAAAGGAGCAGCGGGGCAAACGGCGCCACCGGACCGCTGGCATTCCCAAACGAGACCATGACGCCACGCGGCCGCAGGCTGTCGAGCGACCCTTCGAAGGTGGCCTTGCCCACGCCATCGTAGACCACATCGACGCCCCGGCCGCCGGTGAACGTACGCGCGGCGGCGGTGAAGTTGTCCCGTGAATACACACAGACATCGTCAGCGCCCGCCTCGCGGGCCAGCGCGGCCTTGGCCTCCGTGCCGACGGTCGCGATCACCCGCGCGCCGCGCCGCTTCGCGATCTGCACCAGTAACAGCCCCACCCCGCCGGCGGCGGCGTGCACGAGGGCCGAATGACCCGGACCGAGCGGGAACGTGTCCACCGCGAGATAATGCGCGGTCAAACCCTGAAGGAGAACGGCAGCGGCCTGCTCGAGCGTCACCCCGGCGGGCACGGGCACAGTCTGCGCCGCCGGCAGCAGGGCCTCGGCGGCGTAGGCTCCGATGGCCGCGGCCGATGCGACCCGGTCGCCCACCGCGAAGCCGATCACGCCCGGGCCGACCGCCGTGACCGTGCCCGCTGCCTCCTGGCCGAGGGTGTGCGGCAGGGGCACCGGGTAGAGACCGCCGCGCTTGTACGTATCAATGTAGTTGATACCCGCGGCCGCAACTCTGATGCGCAGTTCACCCGGTCCGGGAGCCGGCACCGGAATGTCTTCTGCGACGATGTTTTCCGGACCGCCGTGGGCGTGGATGCGCAGCGCGAGCATGACGGCGACCTCAGAGGACGGTGACATTGCCCCGGTACTTCTGAATCGGGCGGACGTTGATCTGCTTCTGCTTGAGGGCCTTGATGCCCGCGAGCGCCGCGTAGGCGCCGGTGATCGTCGTCATGATGCAGACGTTGTGGGCGTAGGCGGCCGAGCGGATCTGGTTCTCGTCACGCCGCGGAATCATGCCGCCGGGCGTGTTGATCACCATCTGAACCTGGCCGTTCTTGATCATGTCGACGGTGGTCGGGCGTCCCTCGCCCAGCTTGGCCACGCGGGTCACGGGCACGTTGTTGTCGGCCAGCATCCGGGCCGTACCGCTCGTGGAGAGGATGTTGAAACCAAGGGCCACCAGCTGGCGGGCGATGTCCACCGCACGGGCCTTGTCCGCATCCTTGACGGAGAGGAACACGTTGCCCTGGACGGGCAGTCCGGGCTTGGCCGCGGCCTGGGCCTTGGCGAAGGCGACCCCCAGGTCGTCGTCGAGGCCCATGACCTCGCCGGTCGAGCGCATTTCCGGGCCGAGGGTGATCGTGGCGCCCGGGAAGCGGACGAAGGGAAAGACCGCTTCCTTCACGCACCAGTGCTTCGGGGTCTGCTCACGGGTGAAGCCGAGGTCCTTCAGCTTGGCCCCGGTCATGACCTTGGCGGCCAGCTTGGCGAGCGGTACGCCGATCGCCTTCGCGACGAACGGCACGGTGCGCGAGGCACGCGGGTTGACCTCGAGGATGTAGAGCTGGTTGTCCTTGATCGCGAACTGCACGTTCATCAGGCCGACAACGTGGAGTTCCTTGGCGAGGGCGTGCGTCGCAGCGCGGACCGTGTCGAGCATCGCCTTCGACAGGGTGTGCGGCGGCATCACCATCGCGGCGTCGCCGGAGTGGACGCCGGCGAACTCGATGTGCTCGAGCATGCCGCCGATGATGGAGGTTTCGCCGTCGCTGATGCAGTCGACGTCGAGCTCGATCGCGTCCTCAAGGAACTTGTCGATCAGCACGGGCTTGTCCGGCATCACGTCGAAGGCCTGGCGGACGACCCCCTTGAACTCCTCCTCGTTGTAGACGATGAACATGCCGCGGCCGCCGAGCACGAAGGACGGGCGGAGCAGGACCGGGAAGCCGACTTCCTTCGCGAAGGTGAGTGCGTCGGTCTCGTTCATCGCCGTGCGGTTCGCAGGGCTCTTGAGTTGGAGCTTGTCGAGGATGGCGGAGAACAGCTTGCGGTCTTCGGCGGTCTCGATGCTTTCCGGCGAGGTACCGATGATGTTGACGCCATTCGCCTTGAGCGCGGTCGCGAGGTTGAGCGGAGTCTGGCCGCCGAACTGCACGATCACGCCTTCGCACTGTTCCTGCTGATAGACCTCCAGCACGTCTTCGAGCGTGAGCGGTTCAAAGTAGAGCCGGTCGGAGGTGTCGTAGTCGGTCGAGACGGTCTCGGGGTTCGAATTGACCATCACCGTTTCGAAGCCGATCTCGCGCAGGGCGAAGCTGGCATGCACGCAGCAGTAGTCGAACTCGATGCCCTGGCCGATGCGGTTGGGTCCGCCGCCAAGGATCATGATCTTGCGCTTCTTCGACGGGATGACCTCGTTTTCGTCGCCGTAGCTTGAGTAATAGTAGGGCGTGAACGCCTCGAACTCCGCCGCGCAGGTGTCGACCAGCCGGTAGGTGGTCTGGACACCGCGCCGCTTGCGTTCGGCACGCACTGAGGCGAGATCACTGCGGAAGCAGTGGGCGAGCTGGGCGTCGGAGAACCCGAACTGCTTGGCGCGCCGCAACAGACCGGTGTCGACGCTGGTGAGGGTGTGCTGCTTCAGCGCCACCTCGAGGTCGTAGATCTCGCGCAGCTGGTGCAGGAACCACGGATCGATCTTGGAGAGATCGAAGATCTCCTCGATCGAGAATCCGGCCATGAACGCGTACCGAATGTAGAAGATGCGCTCGGCGTTGGGCGTCGCGAGCTTGGTCGTGATCAGTGCGCGATCCGGAGCCTCATCGAGTCCGTGTTTGCCGCCGGCACCGAAACCGCGGGCGCCGGTCTCGAGGGAACGCAGGCACTTCTGCATCGACTCCTTGAAGGTCCGGCCGATCGCCATGGCCTCGCCGACCGACTTCATGGCCGAGGTCAGGGTGCTGTCCGCATCCGGGAACTTCTCGAAGGTGAAGCGCGGGATCTTGGTGACGACGTAGTCGATCGTCGGCTCGAACGAGGCCGGCGTGAGGCGGGTGATGTCGTTGCGCAGCTCATCCAGCGTGTACCCCACGGCCAGCTTGGCGGCGATCTTGGCGATCGGGAAACCGGTCGCCTTGGAGGCGAGTGCGGAGGAACGCGAGACGCGCGGATTCATCTCGATCACCACCTGGCGCCCGGTCTTCGGGTCGATGGAAAACTGGATGTTGGAGCCACCGGTCTCGACGCCGATTTCGCGGATGACCGCGAACGACGCATCGCGCATGACCTGGAATTCCTTGTCGGTCAGGGTCATTGCCGGCGCGACGGTGATGGAGTCGCCGGTGTGCACACCCATGGGGTCGAAGTTCTCGATGGAGCAGATCACGACGCACTGATCCTTGTGGTCGCGCATCACCTCCATCTCGTACTCCTTCCAACCCAGCAGGCACTCCTCAACCAGCACCTCGTGCACGGGAGAAAGGTCGAGACCGTTGGCCACGATCCGTTCAAACTCCTCCTTGTTGTAGGCAATGCCGCCCCCCGAACCACCCAAGGTAAACGAAGGGCGGATGATGAGCGGGTACATGGCCAGCTCGTCGGCGGCGGCGCGGGCCTCCTCCAAGGACTTGACCGTGCGCGAGCGCGCCACGTCCAACCCGATCTTGAGCATGGCCTGCTTGAAGAGCTCGCGATCCTCACCCTTGGCGATCGCCTCGGGTTTGGCCCCGATCATCTCCACGCCGTACTTCGCCAGCACGCCGCGCTTGTGCAGTTCCATGGAGAGATTGAGCGCGGTCTGCCCGCCCAGCGTGGGCAGCAACGCCGACGGGCGCTCCGCGGCGATGATCTTTTCGACAAATTCGACCGTGAGCGGCTCGATGTACGTCACATCCGCGAACTCGGGATCCGTCATGATCGTCGCCGGGTTCGAGTTGACCAGAATCACGCGGTAACCCTCTTCCTTCAGGGCCTTGCATGCCTGGGTGCCGGAGTAATCGAACTCGCAGGCCTGGCCGATCACGATTGGACCGGCGCCGATGATGAGGATGGACTGAAGATCGGTGCGCTTGGGCATGGACGTAGATTTGGGCGAGGTTTGGGCCGTGGTTGACGTGCGGCAAGCGGGAAAGCCGGATGACGCGGCTTTTGGCCCGTCGATCAGTCAACGCGGCCGCGACGAGGCGTCGATCGTGCATCGTGCAGCCCGCACTTGCCACACCGCGGCGCGACGGCATACAGCTTTCTCGGTGCGGTCACCCCAGCCGCCCGCGCGCTTCAGCTTTCGATCCTCCCAACGGTGAAAGACTTCCCACCTGCCCTGCGGCGTCGGCGATGGCCCTCTTGGGGCTGCCGGTGGCCGCGCTGCCGATCCCGCGTGGTCGGGAAGGCTGGTTCAACGCTCCTGGAGGTCGTACCGTGACGTTCGAGCCCAAACCGTCCTGGTTGCACGCCCGGCTGCCCCAGTTCGCATCGGCGGCCGGATGGATTGCGATTGGATGCGGGGCCGCCGTACTGGTGGGCTGGCAAGCCGACGTCGACCGCCTCAAGCGTATCGTGCCGGGTCTCGTTTCCATGAACCCGCTGACGGCCGTCGCCTTCATGTTGGCCGGCGTCAGTCTGTGGCTGCTCCGGCATCCCCCCGGCGCCGCCGTCCCGGGTACCGCGCGCCGGGCCGGCCAGCTAGCCGCCGCCGCGGTGGCGGTGATCGGCCTCACCAAGGTGCTCAGTTACCTTGGCCTGATCCACCCGCCGATTGATCAGCTGCTTTACAGTGCCAAACTCGAGCTCGATGGCACGACGATGCCCAACCGGATGGCGCCCAACACGGCGCTTAACTTCCTCCTGCTGGGCGGCGCCCTGCTTACGATCGATCGGGCCGGGCCGCGCGGCGGACGCCCGGGCCAATTGCTGGCCGTGGCGGTCGCCCTGATCTCCTTGCTCGCGTTGATGGGTTATGCCTACGGCGTGCGCTGGTTGTACGGTTTCGCGGCCTTCATTCCGATGGCCCTGCACACCGCGGCGCTGTTTCACGTGCTCGCCTTGGGCACCCTCGCCGCCCGGCCGCAGGACGGAATCATGGGACTGTTCACCAGCGACAGCCCGGGCGGCACCCTCGTGCGGCGGCTGCTGCCCGGGATGGTGACGGTCTTCTTCATGGTCGGGTGGGTACGCCTCGAAGGCGAGAAGCGGGGCTATTACGGTACGGAACTCGGCGTGGCGCTGTTCACCAGCGGCAGCATTGCCCTGGTCGGAGGGCTTATCGTGCTGGCCGGTCGCTCCCTGCATCGGACCGATCTCGCTCGTCGGCGCGAGGAGGCCGAACGCGAACGTTTCTTCAGTCTATCGCTCGACCTGCTGGCGATCGCAACGCGTGACGGGGTGTTCCGTCGCGTCAACCCGGCGTTTACCGCAACGCTGGGCCACCCGACGGATGCACTGCTCGCCCTCCCTTGGCGCGCCTGGGTGCACCCCGACGACCGCGACCGGCTGGACGTCGAGCTCGCCCGCCTCGCCCAAGGCGGGGCCACTTTGCATCTGGAGAACCGTCATGTCCGCCATGACGGCTCCCACGCATGGATCTCGTGGAAGATCCAATTTGCGCCCGAAGAAGGGCTGTTCTACGCGACCGGACACGACGTGACCGACGAGCGCGCCGCCGCCGAGGCCATCCGCACCCTGAACGACGACCTTCGTTTGCGCGCCCGCCAGCTCGAAGAAGCCAACCGCGAGCTGGAGGCGTTTTCGTATTCGGTCTCGCACGACCTGCGCGCGCCGTTGCGCCACATCCAGGGCTATGCGGAGATGCTCGCTGCCGCCACCCGCGGACAGCTGGCCGAGAAGCCCGAACGTTACCTGCGCACGATCAGCCAGGCCGCCGAGGAGATGGGGCGCCTGATCGACGATCTGCTCGCCTTTTCGCGCATGGGTCGCAGCGAGCTGCGGCCGGGACGGGTGGCCCTGCTGCCGCTGGTGCACGAAACGATCGCCGGCCTCGAGATGCTCACCCGCGGCCGCTCCCTCACCTGGTCCATCGCCGATCTGCCCGAAGTCCAAGGCGACGCGGCGATGTTGCGGCAGGTGCTCGTCAATCTCATCGGCAACGCCCTCAAGTACACCCGCCGGAAACCTTCCGCCACGATCGAGATCGGGATGCGGGAGGGAGACCTCGGGTTTCGCACGTTTTTCGTGCGCGACGACGGTGCGGGCTTCGACATGCGCTACGTCGACAAACTCTTCGGCGTCTTCCAGCGCCTGCACCGGGCGGACGAGTTCGAAGGCACGGGCATCGGGCTCGCCATCGTCCGCCGCGTGATCGCACGCCACGGCGGCCGGGTCTGGGCCGAAGGCGAACCCGGCCGCGGCGCGACGTTTTTCTTCACCCTGAAACCCGCGGAGCCGGAACCCGCCACCTTGCCTTTGCAACCATGCCCCTGAAACGAATCCTCCTCGTCGACGACAGCGAACGCGATCGCGAGATGGCCCTTGAGGCCCTCGCATCCCACAACCTCGCCAACGAGGTCGTACCCCTGCGCGACGGGGTGGAGGCACTGGATTACCTTTACCGCCGCGGCGACTTCGCGGGGCGGCCCGAAGGCCTCCCCGCCGTCATTCTGCTCGACCTCAAGATGCCGCGAATGGACGGCCTCGAAGTGCTGCGCGTGCTCAAGGGGGACCCGGCCCTGCGGGCCATTCCGATCGTGGTGATGACGTCGTCACGGGAGGAGAGTGACCTCGTGCGCAGCTACGAATCCGGGGCCAACGCCTACGTGGTGAAACCGGTCCGCTTCCAGGAATTTCTGGAGGCAGTGCGCCAGCTCGGCGCCTTCTGGGCTTTGCTCAACGAACCACCGCCTGCCTCCCGGCTCTAGCCGCTGCTGCCATGTCCGACACGCCCTCCCGCCTTTTTCGGCTGCTGCATCTCGAAGACAGCCCGACCGATGCTCGCTACATCCACGACCGCCTCGACGCCGAAGGCCTTCGCCCGGAGGTGGTGCTGGTGGACAGTCGCGACGCGCTCCACGCCGCCCTGTCCGAACGCTTCGACCTCGTGCTGTGCGATTACAACCTGCCGGGCTTCGACGGACTTTCCGCGCTCAAGCTCATCCGCGAACGGCAGCCAGAGGTGCCCGTGATCGTGGTGTCCGGTTCGATTGACGAGGAGGAGGCGGTGAAGTGCCTCCACCTCGGCGCCACCGACTACCTGCTGAAACAACGGATGGAACGCTTCGTGCCCGCAGTGCGCCGCGCTCTGCAGGAGGCGCGCGATCAGAAACGCCGCCGCACCAACGAATCGCTGCTCCGGCTCGCGGGGCGCTTCGCCCGCCTGGGAGGCTGGGCCGTGGACCTGCCGGCTGCCGACATGGAGTTGTCCGACGAAGTCTGCGCGTTGCACGGTCTGCCCCCGGGTTCCCGGCCGCCGCTGGGCGACTTCACCGCCGCCTACACCAAGGATTCCCGGCTCGTGGTGGAGGATGCCTTCAACCGTTGCATCCGCGACGGCACCGCCTTCGACCTCGAGGCCCAGTTGGTCACAGCCGCCGGCCAGCCGGTGTCGGTGCGCCTGATCGGCGAAGCCGTGCGCGACCCGCGCGGCGCGGTCACCCGGGTCCACGGCGCCCTGCAGGACATCACCGAGCGCAAGGCTATGGACGCGCGTCTGCTCCGCATTCAACGGCTGGAGAGCATCGGAACCCTCGCGGGCGGAATCGCGCATGACCTCAACAATGTCCTCGCCCCGATCGTCATGGGCGTCGACCTGCTCAAGCAGGGTGCCCTAGATCCCGAGGCCAACCGCGTCCTCAAGAACATCGAAAAGAGCGCCCGCCGCGGCACCGATCTTGTCAAACAGGTCCTCTCGTTCGCCCGTGGGGTCGAAGGCGCCAGGGTCGCCGTTCATCTGGGCCACGTTATTGCCGAGGTGGTGAGCATCGCCACCAACTCGTTTCCCAAGAACATCGAAATCATCACGGACGTCCCTTCGCACCTGCCTCTGGTGACAGGCGACCCGACGCAGCTCAGCCAGGTGTTGTTGAACCTCTGCGTGAACGCCCGCGACGCCCTGCCGCGGGGCGGTCAGCTGGTGCTTTCGGCCACCTCCGTCGCCGTCGATGGTCCCTATGCCGCCACGCAACATGCGGTGCCCGTCGGTCACTACGTGAAAGTCTGCGTCACCGATACCGGAGAAGGAATTCCGAAGCATCAACTGGAGCGGATTTTCGATCCCTTCTTCACGACCAAGGAGCAGGGCAAGGGCACCGGACTCGGGCTCGCGACCAGCCTCGGCATCGTTCGCAGCCATGGCGGCTACCTCAATGTCACCAGCGAGCCCGGCGATGGCTCGCGCTTCGAGGTCTTCCTGCCGGCCACCGGCGAGGTCCGGCCAACGCCGACCAGCGCGTCGACCCCGCCGTTCCTGCCGCAAGGCTCGGGCGAACTCGTGCTGGTGGTCGATGACGAGACGGCCGTCACCGGCGTGACCCGCGACACGCTGGAGCGAAACGGCTACCGTGTGATCACGGCACAGGACGGCAGCGAAGCCGTGGGCCTGTATGCGCTCCACCGCAACGACGTCAGCGTGGTCCTGACCGACCTGATGATGCCCGTGATGGACGGTTCCACTTTGATCACCGCCCTCAAGCGCATCACTCCGTCGGTGCGCATCATCGCGGCCAGCGGCCTTGACGCGGGAGACCAGATGGCCAAGGCCACCCGCCTCGGCGTCCGCCATTTCCTGGCCAAGCCGTACACGGCCGAGACCCTGCTCGTGACGCTGCAGCAGACCCTCGAGAAGGCCTGATCCGGACCGACCGCCCGTCAGCCTAGACGAGCCACATCGATCCCGAGCACCTTCGCCGCCGCGGCCTTGTCGCCACGGGCGGCATGGAGCACCATGTCGATGTACTGCTTCTCGTGCCCGGCCAAAAAATCGGCCAGCGAGGGCCACTGCGACAACTCCTTGAGCCGGAGCGGGAGCTGTGCGGACGTGACGACCCGGGCATCCGCCGTCGCCGCCACCTTGGTGATCGTATGCCCCAATTCGACCACGTTGCCCGGCCACGCATGGGCGCTGAGGACGGCCAGCGCGTCGTCGGAAAACTCGATCAGATTGGCGTCGAAGTGAGGATTCGTGGCTTTTCCGGCAAAGTGCCGGATTAGCTGGGGAATGTCCTCCGGGTGCTCGCGCAACGGGGGCAGCACGACCGGCAGGGACGCGACCCGATAGAACAGCTCGTCATGGAACTTGCCCTCATCCGTGAGGCGTTCGAGGTCCTCGTTGCTGGTGCAGATCAACCGGAAGCCATGCGCCGTGTTGCGCAACACGCTCACGAGGTCCTTCTGCATGGCGAGGGGGAGTTTCTGCAGGTTCTGCAGAAAAAGCGTGCCACCCCGCGCCTTCGCCACCCACGAGCCTCCGGAACCGTTCTCCCCCATCAATCCGGCCTGAAGGTCCTCCAGCGAACTGAGCGCGCAGTCGATGCCAACGAACGGTGCGTCGGGACCGGCATTGCTGGCGTGCAGAATCTCGGCAATCGTCGTCTTGCCCGTTCCCGCCTCGCCCTGCAGCAGCACCGGAGTCCGCACGGTGGCCAGCTTGCGGATCTGTTGATGCAGTTTTCGCATGGCCGGACTCGATCCGACGATGCGGTGCTCGAGGTCGGCCGCCTTCACCACCGGCACTCCGGTGGCCGAAGCCCGCTCGGTCTGAAACTGCTTGTATTCGAGCCCCCGGCGCAGCGTCGCGATCAGCTCATCGACGCGGAACGGCTTCTGCAGGTAGTCAAAGGCGCCAAACTTCAGTGCCTGGATCGCGCTCTCGGTGCTCGCATAGGCCGTCATGATGACCACGACGGAGTTCGGATCGTAGGCCTTGAGGTGCTTGAGCAGGGTAATGCCGTCCATCGGCTTCATGTCGATGTCGGCCAAAACGAGATCGAACTTCTCGGCCTTGTACCGCACCAGGGCCTTTTCCCCGTCGGTCGCGAACGACGTGGCAAACCCGGTCGGTTGGATCACCGCGTCGAGCATCTCGTGAATCGAGAGCAGGTCGTCGACTATCAGGACGGAAGGCATGAGAGGGTCCGCGCATGCGCGGAAAACACCCACAAAGGGGCAGGGCGTGGGCTATTGCAAGCCGCCCGCCACGGCACCGAGCTGGAAGATCGGCAGGAACATCGCCATGACGATGCCGCCCACCACGACGCCAAGGAAGACGATCAGCATGGGCTCGATCAGCGAAGTGAGCGATGCCACGGTGGCCTCACACTCGACGTCGTAGAAGTCTGCGATCTTGTTCATCATGCCGTCCACGTTACCGGTGGACTCACCCGCCTTGACCATGTGCTTCATCATCGGCGGGAAAAACGGGTTGATCGCCAGGATGTCGGACACCTGACCGCCTTGGCTGACGTGCTTGGAGATTTCCACGCAAGCGTCCTCAACCTGGACCTTGTTGCTCGCCGAGGCGACGATCTCCAGCGTGCGCAGGATGGGCACGCCTGAACGCATTAGCGTGGCGTAGGTGCGGCAGAACCGCGAAAGCGCAATCTTGTGGACCAGGTTGCCGAAGATCGGCGCCCGCACGAGAAACCGATCCTTGATCCGACGGCCCTTGGGCGTGGCAATGAACTTGCGGAACACCCAGTACACCGCAAACGCCCCCAGCGCAATCCAGTGGAAATTGTACTTCAGGAAGTCTGACAGATCGATCAGGAACTGGGTCGGGGCCGGCAGCTTCGCGCCGAAATCGGCGAACATGGCAGCGAAGACCGGGATCACGAAAATGAGCAGCACGTTGACCAGGGCGATCGCCAGACCGATGACCGCGATCGGGTACGTCATAGCCGACTTAACCTTCTTGCTCAGCTTGACGCTCGCTTCGAAATAGGACGCGACCTTGCCCAGAATCTCGGCCAGCGCACCGGAAGCTTCACCGGCCTCCACCATCGAGATGAACAGCGAGTTGAACGCCTTGGGAAACTTCTTCACCGAGGCGGAAAACGAATTACCTGACGAGATGTCCGACTTCACATCACGGATGATGATGCGGAACACGGGGTCTTCCGTCTGCTCCTGCAGCGCCTCCAAGCATTGCACCAACGGCAGACCCGCGGTCAGCAGCGACGCCAGCTGCTGCGTGAAGATGGCCAGTTCCGCGAGCGGAATGCGATAGTTCTGCGCCTTTCGCTCGAGCGACTTCTGCTTCGCCAGCGCTTGCGCCGTCTTCACATTCGGACGGGCCGTCAACGAGGGCACGGAACGGGCCGCGGAGGCCGGAGCGGCGGGGGCAGAAGAGAGAAGAGCCATGAACCCAAAAAAACGCGGAAAACCCACACCCGCAACATCATTTGCGCTTACCGCCAGTAAAAAAAGTGCGAGTTTTGGCCCGCCCCCAGAAACGCCTTTCCGCCTTTCCACCGGACGTCGTCCATCCCGGCGTCGGCCCGCGTGATCACCACGTCCATGACAAACCCGGCTTGACCCCGTCCGCGCCCCTGCCGACGATCCGCGCCTTGTTTCCCTCTGCGGGCGTAGTTTAGTGGTAAAACACCACTCTTCCAAAGTGGTTTCGACGGTTCGATTCCGTCCGCCCGCACCACCCCACCGCCGGGCCACCGAAAGTTAACGGTCAGCAAGTCTGCGCGTGCAAAGCCCCAGGGCCTGATTTGGACTTCTCTTCCCTCCGCACAACCGCATGCCCCGCGTCCGGTTGCCTCCTCACTCCTCGCTCCGTCTTTCGCCATGAAACGCATCCTCCTTACCACCACTTCCTTCCAGGATACGCCCGGTGAACATCATTCGCTCCTCGCCGGCACCGGCTGGGAAATCATCCGCGCCCGCGGTCCGCTCAACGAGGCCGACACCCTCGCCCTCGTCGGCGACATCGACGCCTACATCTGCGGCGACGACATGATCACGCGCGCCGTGCTCGAAAAGGCCCGTCCGCGCCTCAAGGTGATCAGCAAGTACGGCATCGGCGTCGACAAGATCGACGTGAAGAGCTGCACCGAGTTCGGCATCCCGTTGCTCTTCACCCCGGGCGTCAACCACACGACGGTGGCAGAGCACACCTTCCTCCTGCTGCTGGCCCTGGAAAAAAACCTCCTGTTCCATACCGACTCCACTCGCTCCGGAGGATGGAAACGGAAGACCGGCCATGAGCTGCTGGACAAGACGATCGGCATCGTCGGCCTCGGCCGCATCGGCAAGGAAGTCGCCATCCGCGCCCGCGCCTTCGGCATGAACCCGGTCGCCTACGACGTCTACTGGGACGAGAAATTCGCCGCCCAGCACGGCGTCAAGCGCGCCGCGACGCTCGACGAGATCTTTGCCGTTTCGGACTACCTGTCCTTGCACACCAATCTGACTCCCGAGACGCGCGACATGATCAACACCCGGAGCATCGCCAAGATGAAGAAGGGCGTGCTCATCCTCAACTGCGCCCGCGGCGAGGTTGTGCATACCGCCGACCTGGTCGAAGCCCTCAAATCCGGTCAGGTGGGCGGCTACGGCACCGACGTGCTCGACGAGGAGCCGCCGCGCGCCGACCACCCGCTGCTCAAGCTGCCCAACGTCGTGTGCACGCCCCACGTTGCTTCCCGCACCTACGAGAGCGTGGTGCGCCAGGCCTCCGCCGCGGTGAAGAACCTCATCCTCGCCGTGAACGGCGACAAGCCGCTCGCCCAGGTCAACCCCGAGGTGCCGGTCAAGAAGGTCTTCTGATCCGACCGCCCCGCCCAACCGCCACCTCCCCCGACCCGTCCATGAGCGAAGTCTTCTACGTCGTCCCGGAAACCCTGCACAATGATCTCGTCGCCGCAGCGTATCGCCACCGCGGATACTCGGCTGATGAGTCCGTTGCCGGCGCGCGCTTCTGCGCCGAGGCCACGCGTCACGGCATCCGCACCCACAACGGCCTCAAGGCGCTCCACCTTGACCATCTGTTCGGTTCCGGCGCCCAGGGCTGCCGGCCCAACGCCACGATCGAGGTGAAGCCGTCCCGCTTCCCGTCCGCCCAGATCTGGAACGCCAACCGCAAGCTCGGCCAGGCCACCGCCTACGCGGCGATGGATACCGCCATGAAACTGGCCGACCAGTACGGCGTCGGCACCGTTTCGGTCGACAATGCCTTCCACTACCTCTGGGGCGGCGGCTACGTGATGGACGCCGCGAAGAAGGGCTACCTCGCGTACACCAACTGCACCGCGGCCCTGGCCGAAGTTGTCCCGTTCGGCGGCAAGTTCCCCACCCTCGGCACCAATCCCCATTCGTGGGGCTTCCCGACGACCGAATCCGTCGGCTACCCGATCGTGATCGACTGGGCCACCTCCGTCGTCGCCATGGGTCGCGTCCAGCAACTCGCGCGCGAAGGCAAGTCCCTGCCTCCGGATGCCGCCGTCGACGAGAACGGCGTCATGACGACCGACCCGACCAAGGCGAAGTACCTTCTGCCCTTCGGCGCCCACAAGGGCTACGGTCTTTCCCTCATCAACGAGATCGTCGCAGGTTTCATCGGCGGCTCGCTGCCGACCATCCGCAACCGCTGGGACAAGGCCGCCGGCGACAAGGGCACCTGCTGCTTCTTCTTCCAGGTGATCCACCCGGATGCGCTGAACGCCGGCGATTTCGCCAAGGGCCGCGGTCAGCAGGCCAACGTCAAGGCGGTCATCGCCGACATCCTCGGCCACGGTAACGAGAAATGCATGCTGCCCGGCCAGCTCGAGGCCACCGCCGCCGCACGCTCGGCCCGCAACGGCGGCCTGCTCTTCTCCGAAGCCGAGATCAAGGCCTTCAACGAAATCGCCGCGGAGTGCCATCAGCCCGCGTGGAAACTCAGCGACTTCAAGGTCGCCGTCTGAGCCTCCTCAACCTCCTCTCTTCTTCTCCCATGAGCCTTACCATCAAACCCGCATCCAGTTGCGCCTTCGATCAGATCTCGCTCGGCGAGGTCATGCTTCGCCTTGATCCCGGCGAGGGCCGGGTCCGCACCGCCCGCTCCTTCACCGCCTGGGAAGGCGGCGGCGAGTACAACACCTCCCGCGGCCTGCGGAAGTGCTTCGGCCTGAAGACGGCCGTCGTCACCGCCTTCGTCGACAACGAGGTCGGTCACCTCATCGAGGACTTCATCATGCAGGGCGGCGTCGCCACCGACTTCATCCTCTGGCGCGAGGACGACGGCATCGGACGCACCGTGCGCAACGGCCTCAACTTCACTGAACGCGGCTTCGGCATCCGCGGCGCCGTCGGCGTTCCCGACCGCGGCAACACCGCCGCCTCGCAGATCAAGCCGGGCGACGTGAACTGGGAGCACATCTTCGGCAAGCTCGGGGTGCGCTGGTTCCACACCGGCGGCATCTACGCCGCCTTGTCCGAGACCACCGCCCAGACGACGATCGAGGCCGTCAAGGCCGCGAAGAAGCACGGCACGATCGTTTCCTACGACCTCAACTACCGCCCCTCCCTCTGGAAGAGCATCGGCGGCCTCAAGAAGGCTCAGGAGGTCAACCGCGAGATCGCCAAGTACGTCGATGTCATGATCGGCAACGAGGAAGACTTCACCGCCTCCCTCGGCTTCGAAGTCGAGGGCGTTGACCACAACATCAGCAGCATCGAGCTCGACGCCTTCAAGAAGATGATCGAGACCGCCGTGAAGGCCTACCCCAACTTCAAGGTTGCCGCCACCACCCTCCGCCGCGTCATCACCGCGACGAAGAATGACTGGAGCGCGATTCTCTGGCACGACGGCAAGTTCTACGAGAGCCGCAAGTATCCGGAACTCGAGATCCTCGACCGCGTCGGCGGCGGCGACAGCTTCGCCTCCGGCCTCCAGTTCGGCTTCCTCTCGAAGAACGATCCTCAGGCCGCGGTCGACTACGGCGCAGCCCACGGCGCCTTCGCCTCGACCACCCCGGGCGACACCTCGATGGCCACCCAGAAGGAAATCGAGAAGCTCATGAAGGGCGGCGGCGCCCGCGTCGTGCGCTGAGCATTCGCCTAAAATCAGAACTGCAGACCCGGACGGCACTCGTCCGGGTCTTTTTGTGCGCGTATTCTGCAGGAGCGGCGGCACTCTTGCCGCCGATTTAGGGTTGGTAGTGGTCGCATCCCGGTCCTGCTCCCGGCACGGCGGCAAGAGTGCCGCCGCTCCTTCTGCTTTTCCCTTGCTCCACCCTGCCGGCGCGCTGCACTTGAGCGCTTTTCATGACCGACGTCCCGGATCTGCCGAACCCCGATCACGTCCTGCGTCTCGCGCAGGAGCTCAACCTCAAGGTCCATCAGGTCGCCGCGACCGCCCAGCTGCTCAAGGGCGGCGCGACCGTGCCGTTCATCGCCCGCTACCGCAAGGAGGCCACGGGCGAACTCGATGAGGTGGCGGTCACGGCCATCCGCGATGGGATGGAACAGATGGCGCAGGTGGACGAACGCCGCGCCACCATCCTCGCCTCGCTCAAGGAGCGCAACCTGCTGACGCCCGAGCTCGAGAAGGCGATCGGCGCCGCAACCACCCTTACGCAGCTCGAGGACATCTACCTGCCGTTCCGGCCGAAGAAGCGCACCCGCGCCACCATCGCCCGTGAAAAGGGCCTCGAACCGCTGGCCGAACTGCTCTGGGCGCAGGATCCCGCCACCGGCGCCGAGACCGCCGCCCAGGCGTATGTGGGCCGTGAATACAAGCTCGACGATGGCAAGAACACCGCCGGACGGATCGAATCCGCCGCCGAGGCGCTCGCCGGCGCCCGCGACATCCTGGCCGAGCGCATCAGCGACGATGCCGCCGCCCGCGAGAAACTGCGCGGCCTCTACCGCGCCCACGCCGTGATTTCCTCAAAGGTGCTCGCGGGCAAGGAGGCCGAGGGCGCCAAGTTCAAGGACTACTTCGACTGGAGCGAGCCGCTCGCCAAGGCGCCGTCCCACCGCGTGCTCGCGATGCGCCGCGGCGAGAAGGAACTCTTCCTCATGATGCGCATCACCCTGCCGGATGAGGCCGCCGCCCTCGCCGAGCTGGAGCCGATGTTCGTGAAGGCCCCGTCGTCGTGCGGCGAGCAAGTGCGCCTCGCCGTGCAGGACGCCGCCAAGCGACTGCTGTTCCCGGCGATGGAAACCGAGATGCGCCTCGAATCCAAGAAGCGCGCCGACGAAGCCGCCATCAAGGTCTTTGCCGAGAACCTGCGCGAGCTCCTGCTCGCCTCGCCGCTCGGGCAGAAGGCAGTCATGGCCATCGACCCCGGTTTTCGCACCGGCTGCAAGGTCGTGCTGCTCGACCGCCAGGGCAAGCTGCTGCACAACGACGTCGTTTTTCCCGACCGGCACGCCGTCGAGGCCAAGGAGAAGCTGCTCGGCTTCGTCGAGTTCTTCAAGGTGGAGGCCGTCGCGATCGGCAACGGTACCGCCGGTCGCGAGACCGAGGCCTTCATCCGCGGCCTCGGGCTGCCTCCGGCCATCCCCATCGTGATGGTAAACGAATCGGGCGCCTCCATCTACTCCGCGAGCGACGTCGCCCGCGAGGAGTTCCCCGACCACGACCTCACCGTGCGCGGCGCCGTCTCAATCGGCCGGCGCCTCATGGACCCGCTCGCCGAACTGGTGAAACTCGACCCGAAGAGCATCGGCGTCGGCCAGTACCAGCACGATGTCGAGCAAAACGCCTTGCGCCGCTCCCTCGACGACACCGTCGTCAGCTCCGTCAACGGCGTCGGCGTCGAACTCAATACCGCGTCGAAACAGCTGCTCAGCTACGTCTCCGGCCTCAACGCCGCCACCGCCGCCGCCATCGTGGCACGCCGCAATGAGCAGGGTCCCTTCAAGGCGCGCTCCGACCTGCTCTCCGTGCCGCGCCTCGGCCCGAAGGCCTTCGAACAGGCCGCCGGCTTCCTCCGCATCCGTGACGCCTCCAATCCCCTCGACGCGAGCGCCGTGCATCCGGAGCGCTATCCGCTCGTGGAAAAAATGGCCGCAGATCTCGGCGTGACCGTGGCCGAGCTCATGCGTGACGCCAAGGTGCGCGCAAAGATCAAGCTCGAGAACTACGTCACCGCCGACGTCGGCCTGCCCACGTTGACCGACATCCTCGCCGAACTCGCCAAACCCGGGCGCGA
The DNA here is from genome assembly GCA_964476565.1 of uncultured Opitutus sp. GTDB lineage: Bacteria > Verrucomicrobiota > Verrucomicrobiia > Opitutales > Opitutaceae > CAMAXB01. The sequence continues at coordinate 72,827 of CAYZBG010000008.1, read as the reverse complement.
CCCGCGTTCGAAGTTCGAGGCTTTCAGCTTCGCCGAGGGCGTGAACAAGCCCGAGGATCTCAAGCCGGGTATGAAGCTGCCGGGCATCGTGACCAACGTCACCGCCTTCGGAGCCTTCGTCGACATCGGCGTGCACCAAGACGGACTCGTCCACGTCAGCCAGCTCGCCGATAGCTTCGTCAAGGATCCGTCGACCCTCGTGAAGCCGGGTCAGAAGGTCATGGTAACGGTCACGGAGATCGACCTGCCCCGCCAACGCATCGCGCTCTCGATGCGCAGCAATCCGCAGTTGGGCGGACGAACCGCCGCCTCGGGCACCGCCCCCCGCCAGGGACCGGGCGCCCGCCCGCCCGCCGCCGCGGCTCCGAAACCACGCGCACCCGAGTCAATCAACAACGATTGGTTCGCTGCAGCCTTGAACAAGAAGCGCTAATCCCAACCAAGCCCCACCCTACCAAAAACCCGAAAGGCCGCCGATTCCGGCAACGTTTTGCGGCCGTCCGCGTCTTACTCTTCGTATGACCAACCACCTCACCCCTGAAGAGATCGAAAAGAAACTCATCGTCAGTGGCATTCACCTCGAGCTCACCGACGCGCTCAAGCAGGTGGTCCGGGATAAGGTTTCCCGCCTGCTGCGCCACGAACCCCGTATCGTCCGTGTCCGCGTCGACCTCGAGCAGGACAAGACCCGCGCCCATGGCAGCCAGTTCATCGCGAAGGGCCACATCGAAATCAGCGGCCCCGACCTTCTTGCCTCGGTTGCCAGCGAGGACGCCTACAAGTCCATCGACACCCTGGTCGACAAGCTCGACGCCGCCCTGCGCCGGCGCCACAGCGAACTGAAGGAAAAGCGCCATCATCCCCACGGCGTGGAGATCGGCGGCAAACTGCCCAAGGCGACGTAGTTGCCCGTCGAAGGTCGAAGGTCGGAACGTCTAACGTCGACACCGGCTCGCCGAAGCGGGCATGGCGGCCGTCGGACTGGGACCTTCGACGCTCGACAGAATCCTACGGCGGCCTCTTTCGAGGCCGCCGTTTTCTTTTCGCTTTCGCACGACGCCGGCCCGCACATCCTGCGCTCATGATCACAACGATCGGCCTCGATGCGGACGACACGCTCTGGCACAACGAAACGATCTTTGAGGAAACGCACACCAAGCTGCGCGCGTTGCTCTCGCGTTACCACGACGCCGCCACCGTCGACCGGCGATTGTTCGCGACGGAAATGCGCAACCTCGAGCTCTACGGTTACGGCATCAAGAGCTTTGCCCTGTCCGCGATCGAAACAGCCGTCGAGCTCAGCGGCCGCCAGATCAGCGCCGACGAGATCCACGCCATCATCCGCCTTGCCCAGGACATGCTCGCGCACCCGGTGCACGTGCTCGACGGCGTGGCGGAGACCGTGTCCCACCTCGCACGCTCGCACCGGCTTGTGGTCATCACCAAAGGCGACCTGCGCGACCAGGAACGCAAGGTCGCCCGGTCGGGTCTCGCCGCTCACTTCGCCGCGGTGGAGATCGTCTCGGAAAAATCAACCGATGCCTACGACCGAGTCCTGAGGCGCCACCAAATCCGCGTGGATGAGTTCCTCATGGTTGGGAACTCGATCAAGAGCGACATCCTGCCGGTGCTCGACCTCGGCGGCGCCGCGGCCCACGTGCCCTACCACCTGACGTGGGAACATGAGCGGGTTGAACATCCCCCCGTGCATCCGCGGTTCTTCCCCATCGGATCGATCCGCGAGCTGCCCGGGCTCCTGGCGCGGCTCTGACCGGTCGCCGGTCGGGTAACCACCGCTTTTTCGCTCGGCACCTCTTGGCCCATCGGATTTCCTCCGAGCCGTGCGTCCGCTGAAGGTCCTTTTCGTTACTCCCGAGGTCGAACCGTTCGTCAAAGTCGGCGGCCTCGCCGACATGGTTGGCGCTCTGCCCAAGGAGCTCGCGACCCTCGGCCACGACGTGCGCATCATCTGCCCCGCCTATGGCTCGCTCAAGGTCGAAGGCGAATGGCAGCCGCGTAACGAGCCGCTCGGCGTCGAAGTCGGCGCGTTCACCCGGTGGGCCCGCACCTGGCAGACCATGCTGCCCGGCGCACGGGTCCCGGTGTATTTCCTGGAGCATGACGCGTTCTTCGCCCGTCCGGAGGTCTACACCGGCCCCTGGGGGGCGCATGCCGACAATGACCAGCGCTTCATTTTTCTTTGCCGCGGCGCCCTGACGCTGTGCGAGCAGCTCGACTGGATTCCCGACGTGATCCATTGCCACGACTGGACGACCGGGTTCGTACCCGTCCTGCTCAACACCACCCTCCGCCCCTCGCGCCTCGGCCGGTGCGCGACCGTCTACACCATCCACAACCTCGAGTACCAAGGCTACGCGGATCGGGCGGCGGTGGAGTTTGCGCGCATCCCGTGGAGCGAGTTTCGCGCCGACAGCATCGAAGCCGCCGGGGCGGTCAACATGACCAAGGCGGGACTCTACCACGCGACCAAGCTGACCACCGTGAGTCCGACCTACGCCGAAGAGGTGCGCCGTCCCGACGGCGGTTGCGGGTTGCACGACGTGTTGAACTTTCGCGGCGCCGACCTCGTCGGCATCCTCAATGGCATCGACACCACGTCGTGGGATCCCGCGCACGACCGGCATCTGCCGGCGCGGTACCATGCCGGCGATCTGTCCGGCAAAGCCACCTGCAAGGCCGCGCTGCAGACCCGCCTCGATCTCAACGTCGATCCGCACGTGCTGCTGTTCGGCGTAGTCTCGCGGCTCGCCACCCAGAAGGGACTCGACCTGCTCGCCGACGCCCTGCCCCGCGTCCTCGATCACATGCATGTGCAGGTCGCGCTGCTCGGCTCCGGCGAAGCGGGTCTGGAACATGCGTTTCGCCATCTCGCGGCAAGCTATCCGGGCCGCGTCGGGGTTCACATCGGCTTCGACGGCAGTCTCGCCCGGTTGATCCAGGCCGGCAGCGACGCCTTCGTCATGCCGAGCCGTTCCGAACCGTGCGGCCTCACTCAGATGTACGCCATGCGCTACGGCACCCCGCCGATCGTGCGTGCGACCGGCGGCTTGGCCGACACCGTGGACCAATACATCGAGGGCAAGGATACCGGCACCGGCTTCCGCTTCAACGATGCCACGGCTGCGGCGCTCTACGACACGCTTGGTTGGGCCTGCGCGACATACTACGACCGGCCGCGGGAATTCATGGGGCTGCGCCGACGCGGCATGGCGCGCGACTTCAGTTGGCGCCGCAGTGCCGAACGCTACGTCGAGCTCTACCGCTGGGCGGTCACCTCGCGTACCGGCGAGGTGTTCGCCTCGCCATAAGCGATTGTCCCCCGGGCGCGGCCGACCGGAGGAGATGACCTGCGGCCCGATGCGCCGCGCTATCTAAGGTTACTGCAAGCGCGACGGCAGCCGGCGAACCCGCGCCCCAAGGTCGGAGAAAATCTCGGACGTCCGTGCACCGGATGTATCCCCGGTAGCAAAGGTCCGGGCAAGCTGCAGGTTGCTGATGATGACGCAGTGGTCGCCGTTGACCATCAGGCCGAGCAGTTCGCCCGACTTGCTGAGCACGAGATCGCCGCGGGACGGGGAAAAGTCCCCCATGAGTCGCCGCACCAGCCGGTTGTCCATCCGCACGTAGTTGGGGTTGCCGGGATCCAGCTTGAAGGGCACCTCGCCATAACCGGCGCCGCCGCTGCTGATGAGCAGGGCGTCGGGAAATTTGAAGGGATCGGCGGCGAGATTGTACACCCTGACACCGAGCGCGACGATCTGCGCCGGATCCACCGGGATGGCCACGACGCGGGGATCGAGGGCGAGGAAGCCCAAGGAAGCCGCTGAGGTGCGGTAAGTCGCCTTGGCGAAACCGACCTCCACTCGCGTCCAGTCCTGGGGCATCGAGAGCACAAACGGCGTATCGTCGATATGCAGGATCGCATATGTCATGGAGCCATCCGTGACGAAGAGCGTGCGGGTCTGGGCCGGTGGCGCGGTCAGCGGGCCGAGCAGGGCATCGCGGCGGGCGGCAAACGTCGTCTGCACCCGGTTCGCGAGGAAATCGCTGTAGAGCACGTTGGCATTGATCGGCCGGTTGTCGCGGATCTCGCGCGAGAGGTCGGCGGAACGCTCGGCCAGCTGGCCGACACCCTGGGCCAGTTCGGTCGTCGTCTCCTGCACCTTGATGCGCTCGATCCGCTCCGCCTCGGCCTGTTGGCGAAACGTCTCGGCCGTCTCGCGCAGCAGCACCTTCTCCTGCTCGGCAACCCGCACCGCAACGTTGAGCGTTTCGATCCGCTCACGGGCCTCCGTCTGCGCCTGCTCCAATTTCTGCAGGGCCTCCCGCTGACGCGTCGCCTCGGCCTCGCGCTGCTCCAGGTCGCGCTGCAACTGGGCCAGACGCTCCTTCGACATCGAGGCATCCTCGCGGGCGGCCTGAACCTGCTGGGCGAGCTCCACCGCACTCCGGCGCGTCTGGTCAAGGGCGGCATCGAGCTGCGCCTTCTCCTGCTGGAGACCGGCGAGGTTCTGCTCGCGCTCGGCGAGATTCGCCTCGGTCGACTGCAACTGCGAGGCCAGCTGTTCGCGCTGCGCACGCTCGTCCTCGAGGGAAAGTTTCATGACCTCGACGAGGTCCTGCTCCACGGTGCCCGCGCCTTCAGCCGGGTCCGCGGGCGCGACCGGTTGCGGCGGGGTGCGGGCCGGCTCGGCCTTCTCCCAACTGGTCAACGCGAGGATGTTGAGCAGGAGAAAATCGCAGAGAATGAGAAGGAGGGTGCGGTTCATGACGCGACCGGCTGCGAGGCGACGGCGGGGGGGACCGCGGCGGCCTGGCTTTCCATGATGAGCTTGTACTTGTACGGCCGTACGTGGCGGATCTTCACCAGCGCCACGCAGGTGATGCCGAACAGGTTGGAGGAATAGGCGGCCAGCAGGTTGGGCTCGATCAGCCCGAGGACCTGGAGAACGAGGGCCGCCGCCGTGCCGCCGATGCCGAGGTAGAGACCGCCGTCGAAAAGGTTCTCCTCATTTTCCATCAGGCGGAGCTTCACCAGCGGCGGGAGCGACTGACGCGAGATCTCGCTGATCTTCATCAGGCAGATGAGGTACATGCCGACCTGGAGGGCGGCGAAGAATCCGATCGAGACAAGGGTGCGTGTATCCATGGCGAGCGTGGCAGGGGTCGGTTGAAGGGAATCCGGGTCCGCCAGGTTGGCGAGCACCGGCACGGAGAGTTTGATCTGAAATTCGGAAAGCGGCGCGGCCTTGAGCAGGAACGGTTCGGTGGCGAGAACGAGCAGCGCGGCGGTGAGCAACGCGAGTACGCCACTCGACATGCGGGGAAGCGACCCCAGGGCCGCGCGCAGGGCGAACAGCACCTCCAGACCGCGGTAGAGCAGAAAGGCTCCGATGAAAAAGCCCAGATAGCGCAGCCCCAGCGCCATCTTCGGATAGACGAGGCCGAACTCCGCCGCCGCACCGAGCGTGGGCCCGGCATCGCGGTTCACCGGCACCTGGCGCGCGAGCAGCTGCCGCACCGCGCCCTGGCCGGCCCCGAGCGCCAGACGCAGGTCCTCGACGCCCGGACGACCGAATCGCAGAAGGAACGCGGCCACGCCATCGGCCGAGTTTGAGAAGAGCGCCGCGGTGTAGATTAACGGCAGTTCGTCCGGTGCCACGCGGCCGAGATGCGCAAACTCACCCACGGTGCGGACGCTGTCGCTGCGGCGCAGCAGTTCGCTCAGCTGCGTCCAGTCCAGCCGGCGGCCCAGGGCGAGCAGGTCGAGATAGAAGAGTTCGAGGTCACCGAGTTCTCCGGCGGTTACGGCAGCATCGGCGAGCGCCCGCAGTTCGCGCTGGAGCGAGCCGGAGAAATGCTCGCCTTGGTAGAGCAGCGCGGTGAGCAGAATCACCGCTTCGAGCGTCTGGCCTCCGGCCCGCGCCGCAGGCACGAAGCGCTGGGTCCGGTCGATCTCGCGCGTCGCGAGCAACGCCTGCACGCCTTGCGAACGCGAGTTGGCCAGGTAGCTGCGCAACGCGTCGCGGGCATCCCGGGTGATGAAGAAGGCGAGCACCGGCGTGCTCTCCGTGCGACCCGTGTTCTCCTTGAGGTTGAACAACGGATCGAGAAACGGATCCCAGCCGCCCCACGCGACCAACTCGGGCATGCGTCCGGCCTCGCGCGCCAAACGGTCGGCCAACGCCGGCGCCCCGGGATCGCCGACCGCCTCCGCCGTCGCCCGCACGAGTGCGGCCGGACCCAGCTTTTCCGCCTCGAGCAAGTTTTCGCCCAACGCGGCAACGCCCGGCGTGCCACGGCCGGCCGCTTGCAACAACGCGGGCGTGACCGACTTCAGGTTCACCGGCAGCAGCCACGCCGACCCTGCAACGATCAGGCCGGCCAGCAACCAGACCACGGCCGGCACGCCGCGGTTTCGAGTCGGGGAAGGGTCGGACATTGGCATCACTATCGGGTTGCGGCGCAGCGATGGCAAACCCACCGTTGCCGCTCCCCGCCCACGGACCCATGGCGCTCAAAATTGTTCACTACAACGATCCCATTCTGCGCAAGAAAGGTGCAAAAGTCACCGTGTTCGATGATGCGCTGGCCTCGCTCGCCGATGACATGGTGGCCACGATGCACCACGCCGAGGGCATCGGCCTCGCCGCGCAGCAGATTGGACGCGCCCTGCAGCTCTGCGTCATCGACCTGACTGTGGCCAAACGCGATTTTAACTGGGAGTTGGACGGCAAGAAATCGCCGCTCGATCTCTGGATGCCCGCCGCCCTCGTCAATCCGGTCGTCACGGTGCTCCCGGGTCCGGAGACCTCGTACGAGGAAGGCTGTCTCTCCTTCCCCGACATCCGCGGCGACGTCGAGCGGCCCGACGCGATCCGTGTGGAGTTCCAAGATCTTGAGGGCGGCAAACACGTGCTCGTCTGCAACGGCCTGCTCGGGCGCTGCGTGCAACACGAGGTCGATCATCTCAACGGCGTCCTGTTCATTGACCGGATGGACAAAAAAGTCCGTGCCAGCATCGACCCGGCCGTGAAGGAACTGGCGAAACTCACCAAGGACGCCTCCGCGTCCGGTACATCCTGAACGTCTTCTTATCCCATGAGCCAAAAATCCGACGGAATGAACTACGCCCCGCAGGGCAAACCCAGCCCCGTGGTGAAACCCGGTGAATTCATCTTCGCCGCCGCCCACCTCGACCACGGCCACATCTACGGCCAGTGCAATGGACTCGTCGAGGCCGGAGCCCAGCTCAAGTGGGTCTACGACCCGGATCCCGCCAAGGTGGACGCCTTCCGCAAGAAGTTCCCGGACGTTCAGGTGGCCCGCTCGCTCGACGAGATCCTCGCCGACAAGGCGATCCATCTCGTGGCCGCCGCCGCCGTGCCCAGCGATCGCGGTCCGATCGGCTGCAAGGTCATGGAGGCCGGCAAGGACTACTTCACCGACAAGACTCCCTTCACCTCGCTCGACCAGCTCGACCAGGCCAAGGCCGTCGTCGCCCGCACCGGCCGCAAGTACGCCGTCTATTTCAGCGAACGCCTCCATGTGGAGAGCGCGATGTACGCCACGGATCTCGTGCAGGCCGGCGCCATCGGCCGCGTGCTGCAGGTGATCGGACTCGGGCCGCACCGCCTCAACAAGGCTTCGCGCCCGGCTTGGTTTTTCCAGAAGGCCAAGTTCGGCGGCATCCTCTGCGACATCGGCAGCCATCAGTTCGAACAGTTCCTCACCTACACCGGCGCGACGGACGCAACCGTCACCCAGGCTGCCGTGGCCAACTACGCCAACCCGGACCATCCCGAGTTCGAGGACTTCGGCGAGGCGTCCCTGCTGGGCAACAACGGCACGTCAAATTACATCCGCGTGGACTGGTTCACGCCCGACGGCCTGCGCACCTGGGGCGACGGCCGCACCGTCATCCTCGGCACCAAGGGCTACATCGAACTGCGCAAGTACCTCGATGTCGGCCGCGACAGCCAGGGCGACCACGTGTTTCTCGTCGATGAGAAGGGCGAGCACGCGATGAACGTCACGGGCAAGGTCGGCTTCCGCTACTTTGGCCAGCTCGTGCTCGACTGCCTGAACCGCACCGACCGCGCCATGACCCAGGCGCACACCTTCAAGGCCGCCGAGCTCTGCCTGCGCGCGCAATTGGCCGCCCGCAAGATCGCCTGAGCCACCGCTGCCCGCGCCTTTCCCATGTCGCGCAGCATTGCCACCCGCACCGGAGACGACGGCACCACCAGCCTGCTCTACGGCCAGCGGGTGGCAAAGGATCATCCCCAGATCGAAGCCGTGGGCGCGTTCGACGAATTGAACGCCGCCCTCGGCTTCGCCAAGGCGACCTGCAGCGACGCGGATCGGCGCGCCGAATTGGAACGAATTCAGCACGATCTCGTGGCATTCATGGGTGAGCTCGCCTGTGCGGAGACCGACCTCGCCCGCTATCAGGCGTCGGGCTTTCGCAAGCTGGGCGACGCCGACCTCGCCCGACTCGACGCCGCCCTCGCCGCCATCGAGGCGAGCAAACCGCGCTTCGACGGCTGGGCTACCCCGGGAGCCAATCTCCACGCCGCCGCGCTCGATCTGGCCCGCACCGTCGCCCGGCGCGCCGAACGCCGGCTCGCCTCCCTGCCTGCCCACGGCCGCTCCGTCCGACCCGTTCTCGTGTGCTACACCAACCGGGTGGCCGATCTGCTCTGGTTGATGGCCAGGCAAGCGGAGGCTTAAGTCCCCGATCGGTTCGATCCGATCCGCAGGACGCTCTCGACCGGAGAAAATCCCGGCGAGCGTGCCGATCATTTGACCGCAACCCGCTCCCGCATACCCTCCTCCTCGTGGAACGCCGCCTCGTCCCGGAACTGCTCGATTCGCTGCCGCATCATCACCCCGACGCCCTCCACAACCGGCGCGATCTGCGCCTGATCAACGCCTTCATGGGCAACGTGCGCTGGTTTGTCCGCACCCTGCCCCCGCTGGTCGAAGCGGACGAACGCGTGCTCGAACTCGGCGCCGGGCTCGGCGAACTTGCCAACGAACTCGCCTCGCATGGTCCGCAAATTGACGGACTCGACCTGTGGCCGCAACCGCGGGACTGGCCGGCCGGGCGCAACTGGCATCAGGCCGACCTCGAACAGTTCTCCGACTGGGCCTGCTACCGGGTCGTCATGGGCAACATGATCCTGCATCAATTCCCGCCGGAATCCCTCGCCGACCTCGGAGCCCACCTCGACGCCCACGCCCGGCTGCTCGTCTTCTGCGAACCGGCCCGACGGCGGCGTTCGCAACGCCTCTTCGCCCTCGCCGCTCCTTTGTTCGGTGCGAATCATATCAGCCGCCACGACGGCCATGTGAGCATCGCCGCCGGCTTCCTCGACGACGAGCTCCCCCGGCAGCTCGGGCTTTCGCCCGCGCGGTGGCGCTGGGAGATCGGCTGCACCTTCTTTGGCGCCTACCGGCTGGTCGCCCATCGGCTCGAGCCATGAGCCCTGCGCGCCCGGTCACGATCGTCGGCGGCGGACTGGCGGGCCTTTCCCTCGGACTTGCGCTGCGCCGCCTCGACCTCGACGTCGACCTGCACGAGGCGGGAACGTATCCGCGGCACCGCGTCTGCGGTGAATTCATCGCCGGGCTCGACGCCTGGACGCGAAGCCGGCTCGGCCTCGATCCGTTTCTCGCCGACGCCCTCCGCCATGAGGAGGTCGCCTGGCATCATCGCGACCGGTTGGTGCGGCGGCAGATCCTGCCCGAGCCCGCGCTGGCCCTGAGCCGGCAGGTGCTGGACGCGCGCCTTGCCCGCGCGTTTCGCGCCGCCGGCGGTCGTCTGCACGAGCGCAGCCGGATCACCGCCCCAGGGCGCGCCGAAGGCTGGGTGTTCGCCCACGGTCGCCGACGCGGCCGTTCGGGCTGGCTGGGCCTCAAGGTGCACGTCCGCAACCTGCCACTTGCGGCCGGCCTGGAGCTTCACCTCGGCGACGGCGCCTACGTCGGCCTGTGCGCCCTGCCAGGAGGCGAAGTCAATGTATCCGGTTTATTCTCACAACGTCCGGGTCTGACGCCGGCCCGGGGCGACGTTTTGGGTGCCTACCTGCACGCCGCCGGGCTCGGCCGGCTCGCCCGTCGCCTCGCGGACGCGGAGACCGACCCTGACTCCCGTTGCGCCGTGGCCGGCCTCGGCTTCACCCCGGCCGGAGCCACGCCCGGCCAACTCGCGCTCGGCGACGCGTGGGCGATGATCCCGCCGTTCACCGGCAACGGGATGGCCATGGCCTTCCAGTCCGCCGCCCTTGCGACCCCGGCCCTCGCCGCCTGGGCCCGCCGCACCTCCTCCTGGTCGCAGACCACGGCGGACGTGCACCGTGCCCTCAACCGCCATTTCCGGCTGCGCCTCAACGCCGCCCGCGCCCTGCACGCCTGGCTGCTGCGCCCCGCCCGGCAACGGTGGCTCGCCTGGGCGGCACGGGCCGGCCTGCTGCCGCTGCGCCCCCTGTATCACACCCTCCATTGACCGCCCTTCCGCCGCATGTACCTCCACGCCCTCGCCACCGCCGTGCCCGAAGCCACCTTCACCCAGGCGCGTTGTTGGGAGATCGTGAAGGCCTCCGCCACGGCGCACGAACGCATCAGCCGGCGTTCGCAGCTCATCCTCCGCACCATCCTCCGCGGTGACAGCGGCATCGCGACCCGCCACTTTGCGGTCAACGACATCGACCGGGTCTTCGACCTCACTCCGGATGAGCTCAACGAGGCCTTTCGCGCCGCGGCCCCCGCCCTGGCCGGCCGGGCCCTGACACGGGCGCTCGCCGCAGCCGGACTCGGGCCCGAGTCGATCGACGCCCTGTTGATCTGCACCTGCACCGGGTACCTGTGCCCCGGCGTGACCAGCTACGTGGCCGAGCAACTCGGCCTGCGTCCCAACACCTATCTTCAGGATCTCGTCGGGCTCGGCTGCGGCGCGGCGATCCCCACGCTCCGAGCCGCGCAAGGCGTGCTCGCGGCGAACCCACAAGCCACCGTCGCCTGCGTCGCCGTCGAGGTCTGCTCGGCGGCCTTCTACCTCGACGACGACCCGGGCGTTCTCGTGAGCGCCTGCCTGTTCAGCGATGGCGCCGCCGCCACGTTGTGGCGCGCGACGCCCGGGCCTGCCGGCCTGCGCTGCTTCGGCTTCAACACCGTGCACCGACCGGAGGATCGTGACCTGCTGCGCTTCGAACTGCGCGAGGGAAAATTGCGCAACCGGCTGCACCCGACCGTGCCGCAGCGCGCCGCTTCCGCAGTGCGCCATTTGCTCGACGCGGAACCAGCAGACGCCCGGCGCGTCGGACGCGTGCTGGCCCATACCGGCGGACGCGATGTGCTGGACGCCCTGGAGGCCGCCCTGCCGGGTCATTCGCTGACCGCCAGCCGCACCGTGCTGCGCGACTACGCCAACATGAGCAGCCCCTCCGTCCTGTTCGTGCTGGAGGAAGCGTTGCGAACCTCGCAGCCAACCGCCGCGGAGGACTGGTGGCTGGTGAGTTTCGGCGCCGGGTTCAGCGCCCACAGCTGCCGCGTCGGCGTGACCTGACGCCGCTGCGGATCAGCCGGCGAAGAATGTCTGGATGCGACGGATCGACTTGGCCAGGACGTCGATCTCTTCCTGCGTGTTGTAGAGATAAAAGCTCGCCCGGGCCGTGCTGGGCAGACCGAGTTTCTTCATCAACGGCTGGTTGCAGTGATGCCCGCCGCGAAGCGCAATCCCGTCCTGGTCGGCGAAGGTCACGACGTCATGCGCATGGGCGTCCTGCAGCGCGAAGCTCAGGATGCCGCCGCGGACCACGCCCGCCCTCGGACCGAGGATGCGAATGCCCGGGATCTCGCTCAGCCGCGCGTACCCGTAGGCGGCCAGCTCGTGGTCGTGCGCCGCGATCGCCGGGCGCCCGAGTTCATCGAGGTAGGTCATGGCCGCATGCAGCCCCACCGCGTCGGCGACATTGGGCGTGCCCGCCTCGAAGCGCTCGGGCGAGGGCTTCCAGCGGGCCCCGGCATAATCGACGCTCACCACCATGCCACCGCCGGTCTCGGCCGGCTCCATCGTATCCAACAACTCGCGACGGCCGTACAGCACGCCGATGCCGGTCGGACCGCACATCTTGTGTCCGGAGAACGCGAGGAAATCGCAGCCCATGGCCCGCACGTCGACCACGTCGTGCCCGATCGACTGCGCCGCGTCGACCACACTGAGAGCACCGACCGCCCGCGCGCGCCGGCAGAGCTCCTGCACGGGGTTGATCGTGCCGAGCGTATTGGAAATGTGCGTGAAGGCGAAGACCTTGACCTGCGGCGTAAGCAGATGATCGAGGGCGGCCAGGTCGAGACCGCCTTCCGCGTCGGCCCCCAACACCGGCACGTAACGCAGGGTCGCGCCGCGCGCCTTCGCCAGCTGCTGCCACGGCACGAGGTTGGAGTGGTGCTCCATCTCCGTCGCGAGGATCACGTCACCCGGCCCGATGCGCGGCGCCAGACCTGCCGCCACCGTGTTGATCGCCTCGGTGGTGCCGCGGACGAAGATGATCTCCGCCGGCTCGGCCGCGTTGATGAAGCGGGCCGCCCGGATACGCGCGGCCTCATAGCTGTCGGTCGAACGCATCGACAGCGCATGCAGGCCGCGGTGCACGTTGCTGTTGTCGCGCTCGTAGTAGCGGACCAGCGCGTCGATCACCGTGCGCGGCTTGTGGGAGGTGGCGCCGTTGTCCAGGTAGACCAACGGCTTGCCGTTCACCTGCTGATGCAGGGCGGGAAAATGCGAACGCGCGTCGTGGAGCGAGGCCATGGCAGGGATCAGACGGGTTTATCGGGCTGCTTCAGCGCATCGAGCGCGGCATGCCATGCGAGGGTCGCGCACTTGATGCGCGCCGGGTAGGCATGGACGCCTGCAAACGCGGCGAGGTCGGAGATCTCCTCCGGCGCCTGCCCGGTGGTGACGATCTGCTTGAACTCACCAAAGGTCGCTGCGGCCTCCGCCGCGGTCTTTCCCTTGAGCAGGGTCGTCATCAGCGAGGCGCTGGCCTGGGAGATCGCGCAGCCCGAGCCGTCGAACCCGATCTCCGCGATCCGGTCGCCGTCCATGCGCACGTACACCGTGCAATTGTCCCCGCAGGTCGGATTGTCCCCCGACGCGACGCGGGTCGCCGTGGGCAGACGCCCGCGGTTGCGCGGCCGTTTGCTGTGATCGAGGATGACCGCTTGGTAAAGGTCGGTGAGGTCGGACATGGCAGGACCGGAACCGTATGCGTGGTCCGCCGGTGAATGCAAATCAGCAGACGGGTTTGGAGCGGACGCCCTCAGTGCGTCCCCGGGGCGGCCGGCAGGGCGTTTCCCCGCCCGCCGTTCAGACGGTGAGCGCGTGCCGGCGCGGACCTGCCACCAGCGTGGCATCGAACTTCATCGCAATCACGCGCAACAGGGGCACGCCAGCAGGCAGGACCTCGAAGCGGCCGTCGCCCAATGCGAGCAACCCGTCGGCCGCCAGAGGCTCGAGCGACCGCCACTCCTCGGCGAACGCCGTCCGCACGTCTTCGCCCGTCTCGCGGGCCAGTTCATCCAGATCCAGCCGGCGTTCGCACATCACCCGCATGATCGCAGCCCGGCGCAACCGGTCGTCGGAGGTCAACCGGTAGCCGCGTTCGACCGGGAGCATCCCGGCTGCGAGGGCGGCATGGTAGTCGGCGAGGGATTTATGGTTCTGCCGGTACGTGTCGGAGGTCTGGGAAATGGACGATATGCCAAAGGCGTAGAGCGAGGCGCCGGCATGGGTGGAGTAGCCCTGGAAGTTGCGATGCAGGGTCCCCGCGACGAGCGCCCGCGCCAGCTCGTCATCCGGACGGGCAAAGTGATCCAGCCCGATGTCGACGAAGCCCGCGCCCTTCAAGCGGGTGTGCAGGTGGGCAAACATCGTGAGCTTCTGCTCCGGTCCGGGCAGCTGGTTGCGCTGCTCGAAGATCCGCTGGGCTGGCTTGATCCACGGAACGTGGGCGTAGCTGAACACCGAGAGGCGGTCCGGCGCGAGCGCCAGCACGTCGTCGACGGTCCGGTCCAGCGAAGCGGTGGTCTGCAGGGGCAGACCGTAGATGAGGTCGACGTTGATCGAGCCGACGCCGGCCGCACGCAACCACGTGAAGGCCTGTTCGTTCATCGCCTGGGGCTGGATGCGATGGATGGCGAGCTGCACCTCCGGGTTGGTGTCCTGCACCCCCAGCGAGGCCCGGTTCAGGCCGAAATCGCGCAACACCGCCACCTGATCCGCCGTCAGCCGGCGCGGATCGATCTCGGCGCTGATCTCGGCCGCCGGATCAAAGGCGAAAAAGGCGCCGACCATGTCGCGCAGCCGTCCGAGCTGCTCCGCGGTCAGGAACGTCGGCGTACCGCCGCCGAGGTGCAGCTGGGTGACGCGCCGCGCCGGATCCACCCGGGCGGCGGTCAACCGCAGTTCCAGCTCCAAATCGTCCAGGTACCGGTCGGCGACCTCTTTTCGCCGGGTGATGATCGTATGGCAACCGCAGTACCAGCAGCGGGACTCGCAGAACGGCAGGTGAAAATACAGCGACAGCGGCCCGGCGCCGGGACGGTTGTCGTCCACGAGCGAGCGATCGACCTCCGCGCTGCCAAAGCCGGCGTGGAACCGCGTGGCCGGTGGATACGAGGTGTAACGCGGTCCGGGGATCGCGTACTTGCGCAGCAGGTCGAGGTCGAGCGCCGCCGTCGCGAGCGCGGAGGCAGGGGCGGCGATCGGGGAGTCATGCAGGCTGATCATGGCGTGGCGGCCATGATGCCAGAACCGGCCCTACCCCGCTGCCCGACCCTTGGCCGGCATGCCGCATATTTTGTCCTTGCGATCCGTGCCGGCGCAGCGAACGCCAACAAGTCTCAATTGCCCGCCGCCGGGATGCGCAGTTCCATGCCCGGACGCAGCGGCGTGTTGATGCCCTGGGGCAACTGATCGCGATTGGCCGCAACGATCTCCTGAATCCGCGCGTTGGTCGCCTGCCCGTAGTGCTGGCGGGCGATGCTGTAGAGGCTTTCCTTCTGCGCCACGACGTGACGCCGGCCGGCGGCGGGAGGCGGCGTGGGCGGAGTCGGAGTCGAGACCGGACGCTGGGGCACCGCGGTCGCGACTGCCGTGCCGCCCACATTGGTATCGAGGCCGGGACGAATGATGCGCGGTGCATCCACCGGCGGCGCCTCGTTGACCGCGAGATTGGCGATTGTTCCGCGTGGCTCGGTTGCGGCCTGACCGGACAGCGCCTGCGCCAGCTGCGCCTGCAGCTCGGCGTTCTCACGCTTCAACTGCTCCACCACATCCAGAAGGTCGTTGCGCAACACCTGGTTTTCCAACGGCTGGGCCGGCAAGGTGCGGGCGAAGTCGCGCGTCGCGGCCTGAATGCGGCCGCGCACGAGGTCGGACTTCTGGCCGTTGGGTTTCAGCTCCAGGTACTTTCGATAATGGTAGATCGCCGCGAGTGGATCGCGGATCTGCTCGTGATAAATTTGGGCGGCATCGAGGTGCGACTCCGGCGCATCGCCACCGCGCTTTTCGATCACGCGCAAGAACGCCGCCAGCGCCTCCTGGTTGCGGCCGCTGCGCAGGAGGCTGATGCCGCGGGTGCGATCCGGGTCGTCGATCTCCGCCGTCTGCCCCAGTCCTTGCGGACGTTCGCAGCCCGCTGCCAGCAGCAGCAGGATGAGCAGAGACAGGAGGGACAACGGGTTAAACCTCATCGGCGCGGAAAAGGGGGTTGAACGCAACCCAGCCTCCCCTAAGTCTCGCAGTCCGTCTTGCGACTCAAACTCTAAATGGCTCTCGCATCCAAAACCGCGCTAGCCCGCGCCCGCGCCTGCATCCGCATCGAGATGGACGCACTGGCCGCGAGCGCCCGGGGGCTCGACGGCGAGTTTGTGCAGGTGGCGCAGACGATCGAAGCTGCGGTCGGTCGCGGCGCGAAACTCATCTTTTGCGGGGTCGGAAAATCCGCGCACATTGCGCAAAAACTGGTCGGCACGTTCAACAGCACCGGCGTCGCGTCCTGCTTTCTCGACGCGACCCAGGCCCTGCACGGCGATGTCGGGCTGTGCGCCGAAGGCGATGTGGCCCTCCTGCTAAGCAACAGCGGTCAGTCCGAGGAAATCCTGCGTCTACTGCCGCTGCTGCGCCGGTTCGGCCTCACGATCGTGGCGCTGACCGGAACGCCCGACTCCGACCTCGCCCGCAACGCCGACCTGCGCCTGCTCTACGTCGTACCCCGCGAGGCCTGTCCGCTGCGCCTCGCTCCGACCGCCAGTACCACGGCCGCCCTCGCCCTGGGCGACGCGCTCGCGATGGTCCTGCTCGAAGCCCGTGGCCTGACGCGCGAGGACTTCGCCCGCTTTCACCCCGCCGGCAATCTTGGCCGCGTTCTCCTGCTGCGTGTGAAAGACATCATGCGCACGGGCGACCGCCTCCCGGTGGCACCGGACACCGTGACGACGCAGGAGGCCATCCTCGCGATGACCCGGGCCAAGAGCGGCAGCATCGCGCTCGTGCACCCGCGCACCGGCAAGCTCAGCGGCATCCTGACTGACGGTGATTTTCGGCGGAGTGCGCTGACCGGGCCCGACTTTCTCTCGAAACCCGTCGCCACGTTCATGACCCGTCAGCCCAAGACCATCCGGGAGGACGCGCTGGGCGTGGACGCCTTGCGCCTGTTCGAGGCGCACAAGATCGATGACCTGATCGTCGTCAACCGCCGCGGCCAGCCCGTGGGCCTCGTCGACGGCCAGGATCTGCCCAAACTGAAGATCGTGTGAAGCCGCCCATCCGCATCGGCATCATCGGTCTGGGCGGCTACGCCGGCTCCCATCATCAGGCGGTCCTCCGCTTGGAGGAAAAGGGGCACGCCCGCCTCGTCTGCACCTGCGATCCGCGCTCCGCGGACTTTGCCGGCGCCCAGCAGCTCTGGGGCTTCGCCCGGCGAGGCGTGCGGATCTTCGACGACTACCGCACCATGTTGTCCGCCTGCGCCGGCGGACTCGACCTGCTCGTCGTCCCCACCCCGATTTCGCTCCACGCCGAGATGCACCGGGCCGGGGTCGAACACGGCCTCGCGGTCTACCTCGAGAAGCCGCCGACCCTCGACTACGTCGAGCTGGAGGAGATGATCCAGCACGACCGCACCGCCCGCAAGGCCACGCTCGTCGGGTTCAACTTCATCATCGAGAAACCGCGCCAGGCCCTGAAGGAACGTCTGCTCGCCGGCGAGTTCGGCGCGCTGCGGGAGGCCCACCTCGCCGCGTGCTGGCCCCGGCCGCGCAGCTATTTCGAGCGCAACACCTGGGCCGGCCGCCTCACCGGCGACCACGGACGGCTCATCCTCGACTCGTGCTTCGGCAACGCCATGGCGCACTACGTGCACAACATGCTGTTCTGGGCCGGGACTGACACGCTGATGTCGTGGGCCCACCTCGCCGAGGTGCGGGCCGAGCTTTATCGCGCCCATCCGATCCAGGGCGCGGATACGTTCTTTGTGGAAACCCTCACCGAGGGCGGTGCCGTGCTGCGCTTCGCGCTCTCCCACGCCTGCGCCGGGCCGAGTTCGCAAAGCGAAACCGTCGTCTGCGAGAAGGCCTCCTTGCGCTACGTCGTCGGCCAAGGCGCCGAGATCCGCTGGCTCGACGGGCGGGTGGAACGCATTCCCCTGGAGCCGTTCGACACGCTGTTCGAAAACCACCTCGCCTACTACCGTTACCTGCGGGACGAGACGCCGCGGCCGGCCACCACGCTGATCGATTCGCGTCCGTTCGTGATCCTCAACGACCTCGCCTACGTTTCCAGCGGCCACATCGCGGCGATCCCGGCGCCGCTCGTCAGCCCCTTCCGCAACGAGCAGGAGCAGCAGGACTACCTGTCGGTCGCGGCCCTCACCCGCACGCAGCACGATTTTCTTGCCCACGGCCACTGGCCCGGCGCCCACGGCTGGGAACGCCCCGCGCCGCCGGCGACGGTCACGCTCTCGCAGCTGTCCGCGCTGCGCGGGACGATCGACGCCATGGCCTCCGGCGCCTGAGCCGGCACCGCCTTCGCTAACGGGCGCGCCAACCTGCGCTAATTTTTGCCCACCCCGTCTTTTTCCTCGTACCCAAACCGCGACTTCCGGCTACCCTGTCCGCATGCCCACACCCGCCTTCGTTTATCAGGACCCTTTCCCACTGGGGAAGGATGACACCGTTTACCGCCTCCTGAGCAAGGAAGGCGTAAGCACGACGACGTTCGAGGGTCAGGAGGTCCTCAAGGTCGCGCCCGAGGCCCTCGCCTTCCTCGCCGCGCAGGCGCTGCGCGACTGTTCGTTCCTGCTGCGGACGAAACACCTCCAGCAGGTCGCCGCCATTTTGCAGGATCCGGAGGCGTCCGAAAACGACCGCTACGTGGCGCTGACCCTGCTCAAGAACGCTGAGATCGCGGCCGAGGGCATCCTGCCCTTCTGCCAGGACACGGGCACGGCCACCATCATTGGCAAGAAGGGCCAGGGCGTCTGGACCGGTGCCAACGATGCCGAGTGGCTCTCGCGCGGGGTCTACGACTGTTACACCAAGGAGAACCTGCGCTATTCGCAGACCGCGCCGCTCGACCTGTGGAAAGAGGTCAACACCGGCACCAATCTGCCGGCGCAGATCGACCTCTACGCCACCGAGGGCAGCGCGTACGAGTTTCTCTTTGTGGCCAAGGGCGGCGGCTCGGCGAACAAGACCTTCCTCTTCCAGGAGACAAAGGCGCTGCTCAACCCGAAGAGCCTCGAGGCCTTCATCATCGACAAGATGAAGTACCTCGGTACCGCCGCGTGCCCGCCCTACCACCTCGTCTTCGTGATCGGCGGCACGAGCGCCGAGGCCTGCCTGAAGACCGTCAAGCTCGCCTCGACCAAGTACCTCGACACCCTGCCCACCACGGGCAACGAACACGGGCGCGCCTTCCGCGACGTCGAGATGGAGAAGAAGGTGCTCACCCTCGCCCAACAGACCGGCATCGGCGCGCAGTTCGGCGGCAAGTACTTCGCCCTCGACGTGCGCATCATCCGCCTGCCGCGCCACGGCGCCTCCTGCCCCGTCGGCATGGGCGTCTCCTGCAGCGCCGACCGCAACATCAAGGCCAAGATCAACCGCGACGGAATCTGGCTCGAACAGCTCGAAACCGATCCGGGCCGCTTCATCCCCGCCGGTGAGCGCACGATCAAGAACGACCGCGTGGTGCGCATCGACCTGAACCAGCCGATGGACGCGATCCGGGCCGAGCTCTCCCGGCATCCGGTGACCACGCGCGTGCTGCTCACCGGCCCGCTCGTCGTCGCGCGCGACATCGCCCACGCCAAGCTCAAGGAGCGTCTCGACGCGGGCCAGGGCCTGCCCGACTACTTCAAGAACCATCCGGTGTACTACGCCGGCCCGGCCAAGACGCCGCAGGGCTATGCCTCGGGTAGTTTCGGGCCCACTACGGCCGGGCGCATGGACGCCTACGTTGATCTCTTCCAGTCCCACGGCGGCTCGATGGTGATGCTCGCCAAGGGCAACCGCGGTCCCCAGGTCACGAAGGCCTGCAAGGACCACGGCGGCTTCTATCTCGGCAGCATCGGCGGACCGGCCGCCATCCTCGCCAAGGAGAACATCCGCAAGGTCGAACTGCTGGAGTACCCCGAGCTCGGCATGGAGGCCGTCTGGAAGATCGAGGTCGAAGACTTCCCCGCCTTCATCCTCGTCGACGACAAGGGCAACGACTTCTTCGTCAACGGCTGCGGCGCCTGCCTGCCGGGCAAATCCTGATCGCGGAGGCCCAATGTTCTCCCTCGCCGGCAAGGTAGCCCTCGTCACTGGCGCCGGTTCCGGCATCGGCCAGGCCATTGCCCTCGCCTTCGCCCGGGCCGGGGCGCAGGTCTGGGTGGTGGATCGCGACGCGGCCGCCGGCGAGGCCACAGTGGCGTCGATCCGAGCGGCGGGTGGTGCGTCCGACTTTGCCGCGCTCGACGTCGCCAGCGAAACGGACGCGCTTGCCCTCGCGGGCCGGCTCCCGCCGCTCGACCTTCTCGTGAACAACGCCGGCATCGGTCACGTGGGCAATCTGCTCGCGACCCACGCGTCCGATCTCGACCGCCTGCACGCCGTCAACGTCCGCGGCCCGTTCAACCTCTGCAAAGCCTTCGTCCCCGCCATGCTCGAGCGCGGCCGCGGCAGCGTGATCAACCTGGCCTCCATCGGCGGTATCGTCGCCGTGCGCGACCGGCTCGCCTACACCGTCACAAAACACGCCGTCGTCGGCCTCACCCGCGCCCTCGCCCTCGACCACTCGCACACCGGCGTACGTTTCAACGCGATCTGCCCGGGCCGGGTCGAGACCCCCTTCGTGCGCGCCCGCATCGCCGAGTACCCCGATCCGGAGAAAGCCTACCGCGACATGGCCTCGACGCAGCTCACCGGCCGCATGGCCCGACCCGAGGAAATCGCCGCCGCCGCCGTCTATCTCGCCAGCGACGAAGCCGCCATGGTCACCGGCTCGTGCCACCTGGTGGACGGCGGATGGAGCGCGGGAAAATAGACGAAGGATGAAGTATGAAGGCAGAAGGATGAAGGACCCGAGATGAATACGCCTGACGATCTGAGGGTGCGGACGCGGGCGTACGCGCTGCGGATCGTCCGGATGTTTGTGGCTTTGCCGAGAACCACTGAGGCGCATGTGCTCGGGAAACAGGTACTGCGATCAGGCACGTCGGTCGGCGCAAATTACCGTGAAGCCCAGCGCGCACGTTCACGGGCCGAGTTTGCGGCCAAAGTAGGAGATTGTCTCAAGGAGCTCGACGAATCCGCCTACTGGCTCGATCTGCTCGTCGGCGCAGAAATCGTCTCCAGCCAACGCTTGGCTCCCTTGATCAACGAAACCGAGCAACTAACCGCCATCTTCGTCACCATCGCCAAGAAAGCCAAAGCCTCCGCCTAGGCACTTCATCCTTCATAATTCATCCTTCATCCTTCGCTCTATGCGCCTCCTCCGTTACCTCGATTCCTCCGGCAAGATTCATCATGGTTCGCAGCAGGCCGACGGCTCTGTGCTGCGGCTTGAAGGCGATCCTTTTGGCGGGCTGAAAGCCACCGGACAGAAGGCGGAGGTCGCCAAGCTGCTCGCACCCGTCGTGCCGACCCAGATTCTCTGCATCGGTCTCAACTACCGGCATCACGCGGAGGAGACCAAGGCCAAGATCCCCGAGCGGCCGATCCTGTTCGTGAAGGGCATCAACACCCTGCAGAACCCGCACGACCCGATCCTCATCCCCACCCATCTCGCCAGCCACGAGGTCGACTACGAATGCGAGCTCGCCGTCGTCATCGGCAAGGCCTGCAAGAACGTGACCCGGGCGCGCGCCCTCGACTACGTGCTTGGCTACACCTGCGCCAACGACGTCTCGGCCCGCGATCATCAGATCAAGCTCGGCGGCGGCCAGTGGTGCCGCGGAAAGTTCTTCGACACCTTCGCCCCACTCGGCCCCTGCCTCGTCACGCCCGACGAGATTCCGAATCCGAACGCGCTGAAGATCGCCACGATCCTCAACGGCGAGCGCGTGCAGGACTGGACGACCGGCGACATGATCTTCGACGTGCCGGCCCTGATCGAGTACCTGAGCGGCAGCACGACGCTCGTCCCGGGCACCGTCATCCTCACCGGCACGCCGCACGGCGTCGGCATGGCGGCCAAGCCGCAGCCGCGCTGGCTCAAGCCCGGCGACAACGTCACGATCGAGATCGAAAAGATCGGCCAGCTGACCAACCCCGTCGCCCTCGAGCCCTGAACGCGATGAGGGCACCGGCGGCGTGATCGATGGGTTACCCGACGGATATCCCGAACCCGCACAACCTCCGATGCCTTCCGTCCGCTACGCCATTCTCGGCAACTCCGGCTCAGGCAAATCGACGCTCGCGCACCGCCTCGCAGCAGCCGGCGGACTGCCGGTGCTCGATCTCGACACGATTTATTGGGATCCAGTTGAGGTAACCAAGGAACGCCCGGCCGCGGAGCGCGACACCGACCTCGATCGCTTCCTCGCCGCCCACGACCGTTGGGTGATCGAGGGCTGCTATGCCGACCTGATCGGGCGCGCCCTCCGACTGCGGCCCACCCTCATCTTCCTCAATCTTCCGGTGCAAACCTGCCTGGAGCACGCGCGGCGCCGGCCGCACGAACCGCACAAGTTCGCCACCCGGGAGGAACAGGACCGCTTGCTCGAACCGCTGCTCCGCTGGATTGCCGATTATCCCCTCCGCGAGGGTGTCATGTCGTATTCCGCGCATCGCGCCGTGTTCGACACCTATGCCGGCCCGCGCCATGAACTGACCACTCCGGCCGAGGTGGACGGATTCCTTAACGACTAAACAAGCCCGGTGCTTGCGGGCGCGAGGCGGCGGCCCCCAGCTGTCGGCCACCCCATGAAAACCTTTGTCCGCCTCCTCCTTGCGACGGTCGGCACCCTGATTCTCACGTCAGGCACCCGCGCGGCCGAACACCGGGTTGCCTCGCTCGCTGCCTTGCAGGAACGCCTCGCCCTCCTCGAACCCGGCGACACGGTCATCGTCGCGCGCGGAACCTACTCCACGACCAGGCCGCTGGTCATCAATCGCGGCGGTACCGCCACCGCCCCGGTACGCATCTCAGCCGAGAGCGTCGGCGCGGTCGAGCTGACCGGAAGCCACGGATTTCGCATCGAAGCCCCGGCCGCCCACGTCGTCGTCGAGGGCTTTGTCTTCACCCACGCGTCCGGTCGCACGGCCATTGCCGCCGGGACGCAGCACGTGCGGTTCACCCGCAACACCTTCCGGTGCGTGGGCGACGGACCTTATCTGACCGTGACGGGCGACGATGTCCAAATCGACCGCAACACCTTCCGCGACAAGGCGACCGTCGGCAACATGATCAACGTCACCGGCGTCGGCAGCCAGGTGGCGCGCCGGCTGTGGATCCACCACAATCATTTCCATGATTTCTCGCCCACCGGCATCAACGGGTCGGAGACGTTGCGCCTGGGCCTGAGCGGACTGAGCATGTCCATGGGCCACGCGATCGTGGAGCACAACCTCTTCGAGCGCTGCCGCGGCGAGAACGAGCTGATCTCCAACAAGTCGGGCGGCAACGCGTACCGCTACAACACCTTCCTCGACAGCGCCGGCACCCAGCTGACATTGCGCCATGGCAATGAGTGCGTCGTCTACGGCAACGTCTTCCGCGGCACCGACGGACTCCGCCTCTTCGGCGACCGGCACCGGATCTATGGCAACGTATTCGAGGGCAACACCCTCGGCCTCAACCTCGGCAACGGCGGCGCCGAGGTGGCCGATGGCGCCCCGCTGACCAGCCATGACCGGCCCGATGACAACGTGATCGTCTTCAACCTGCTCGTCGACAACGCGGTCCAGTACCGCATGACGCGCCGTACGCCCACCGCCCTCGGGGCGACCGGCACCGTCTTCGCCTACAACGTGCTCGTCGGCGGACAGACCGCCGCCCGCATCGAAGGTCCGAATACCGGTGCTGCCTGGACCTCCAATATGCTCTGGCGCGTCGCCGCCGACGGCGACTTCCCCGCCGACGGCGCCCTGCGGAGCGACCCCGGACTGGTGCGCAACGCCCAGGGCGTGTGGTGGCTGCCGCCGGATTCCGCCCACCGCGAGGCGGCGCTCCGGGCGTATCCGTTCATTGGCGACATGGATCCGGGGCTGATCCGCGTGCTGACTGCGGCCGATGTCGGGCCGCAGTCCTGATCGCCCCGGCCACCGCGAAACTCAGTAGGGTCCGCGGATGTGCGCCGCAACCTTGTCCCGGTAGAATGCAGCGAGCTGTGCGTGCACGGCGGGGCTGAGCGGCGGCAGGTCGCCGGCACGCACGTTCGCCCGGACCTGGTCCGGATTCTTCGCCCCCGGGATGATCACGCCGACCGCCTCATGATCGAGGCACCAGCGCAGGGCGAAGTCCGCGAGCGTCCAGCCGGCGGGCACCAGCGGCTTCAGCTGGTCGGCGAGGTCGACGCCGAGTTCAAACGGCAGACCCGAGAAGGTTTCGCCCACATTGAACTTCTGGCCGTCCCGATTGAAGGTGCGGTGGTCGTCGGCGGCGAACGTGGTCGCCTTCGTCATCTTCCCGCCCAGCAAACCGCTCGCGAGGGGAAGGCGGACGATGAGCCCCACCCGGGCCGCCTGCGC
Organism: uncultured Opitutus sp.; assembly: GCA_964476565.1. Classification (GTDB taxonomy): domain Bacteria; phylum Verrucomicrobiota; class Verrucomicrobiia; order Opitutales; family Opitutaceae; genus CAMAXB01. The sequence continues at coordinate 48,563 of CAYZBG010000008.1, read as the reverse complement.
TTCCTTGAAGAGGACGTGAATCGGTTTCTGCCGCAGCACGTTGAAGATGATCTGCAGGGCCGTGACTCCGCCGCGTCGCACGCAGAACAACGCCTCGTCCATCGATTCCACGCTGACGCCGTAGCCCCTGATCTTGCCCTCGCGCTGGAGTTCGGCGAGCGCGTCGAGCATCTCGCCCTGGCGCAGCACCTCCTCCGGCACGCAATGCAGCTGGGTAAGATCGAGCACCTCGACACCGAGCCGCTGGAGCGAGGCCTCGGTGTGCGCCCGCACCGTCGCACGGGTGAAATTGTCCGGCCAGCCGGGCGGGCTGAAGCGGCCCAGCTTGGTGGCGATATAAACCCGCTCGCGCGCGCCGGGGGTGGCCCGCAGAAATTGTCCAATCAGTCGCTCGCTGCGCCCCATGCCGTAGACATCGGCGGTGTCGAGAAAGGTCACCCCAGCCTCGTACGCCGTCCGCAGCGTCGCCAGGGCCGTCTCGTCCGAGACGTCACCCCAGTTGGCGCCCAGCTGCCAGGTGCCGAGACCCACTTCGCCCACCTTTCGGCCCTGCGGGCCAAATGCACGTGATTTCATCTCCCCACCCCAGAGCGCATCCGACGAAAATGCAATCCGGCCGACCGGCCGATGGCTGCAATTCCATGGAAGAAAGGCGGAACGTTGCACCTCCCACAACTCACTCTATCCTAGTCCCATGTCTGTCCGCCGCCTCGTTCTCCTCTGCTCCGCCGTGGTCGCCCTCGCGTCCGGCGCCTTTGCCCAAGTCAAAGCCTCCCTGGTCGCCCTGGAGACCTCTGTCCAGCCGGGGCGCCCGACGACCCTGGCCCTGCGTCTGGAGCACGAGCCGCAGTGGCACACCTACTGGATCAATCCCGGCACCGGTTATCCCACGTCCCTGAAATGGGAGCTGCCCGAGGGCTGGTCCGCCGGCGAGATCCAGTGGCCCATGCCCCACGTGGTGAAGGACCGCAAGGGCAACATCACCGGCAACGGGTACGAGAACGTGACCTATCTGCCGGTCACGCTGCAGGTCCCGGCATCGGCCCGACCCGGCGAGATCGTCACCCTCCGTGCTCTCGCCGACTGGCTGATGTGCGCCGACGTCTGCATTCCCGGCGAAGCCCGGGTGGCGATCGACCTCAAGGTCGCCGCCGAGGCGCCGGCTCCGGCCACCGGGCACGGCGCCGAGGCCGCCGCGACCGTCGCCTCGCTGCCACGCGCGGTGCCGGGCTGGACGTTGGCGGCGACCCGCGCCGGCAGTACGGTCACGCTCCGTCTCCAGGCCGGCCCGGACGCCCCGCACGCCGCCCCGACGGGCCTCTGGTTCTTCGCGTCGGACGCCTTTATCCAATATGACCGGCCGCAGACCGTCCGACCGGGCGGACCGGGCGAGTTCTTCATCGACCTGCCGGTCTCGGCGGCCGCCAATCAGGCCACTGAACGCCTCGTCGGCGTCCTCGCCAGCACCGGCGGCTGGTTGTCCGGGGCTGACCTGCCGGGCATGGCGGTCGACATCCCGATCACCGCCGCACCGCCGGCGGCGGCCGCCACGACGTCGGGTGCGCCGTCCGGTCTGGCCGGCACCTTGGTGCTGGCCGCTTTGGGCGGTTTGATCCTGAACCTCATGCCCTGCGTGTTTCCGGTGCTGGGGATCAAAATCCTCGGCTTCGTCAACCAGGCTGGCAGCGACCGGCGCCGGGTGGTCATACACGGCATCGTATTCACCCTCGGCGTGCTGCTCTCCTTCTGGGCCCTCGCCGGAGCGCTCGCCGTGCTCCGCGCGGGCGGCGACCAACTCGGCTGGGGCTTCCAGCTGCAGTCACCCGGCTTCGTCTACGCCCTGACCGCCGTACTGCTCGTCTTTGCGCTCAATATGAGCGGGGTGTTCGAGTTTGGACTCGGCGCCACCGGCGTCGGCGCATCGCTGCAAACGCAGTCGGGCTACGCCGGCTCGTTTTTCACGGGCGTGCTCGCGACGGTCGTCGCCACACCGTGCTCGGCGCCCTTCCTCGCTCCCGCCCTGGGCGCCGCCCTCGCGCTGCCCGTGACAGAGTCGTTCGCCGTCTTCACCGCCATCGCCATCGGCCTTTCCGCGCCCTACCTGCTGCTTTCGATCTTCCCGCGGGCCATCCGGATTCTGCCCCGGCCCGGCGCATGGATGGAAACCTTCAAGCAGTTCATGGCTTTCCCACTTTATGCGACGGTCGCGGCGCTGATCTGGGTGCTTGCCGGCCAGGTGAGCGAGGGCGGCATGCTCACGGCCCTGCTGGGACTCGTGGTGGTGGCGCTCGGCGTATGGATTTACGGTCGCTGGAACCGCCCCGGCGCCCCGGCCTCGCGGGCCCGGATCGGCCTCGCCGGCGGCCTCCTGGTTCTTGCGCTGGGCGCATGGACCGGTTGGCCGCGTCCCGCCGCACCGGATGCGGTCGTCTGGGAAACGTGGAGCCCCGAGACCGTCGCCCGCCTGCGCGCCGAAGGCCGTCCCATCTACGTCGACTTCACCGCGCGCTGGTGCGCCACCTGTCAGACCAACAAGCAGATCGTGTTTTCCTCCGATGACGTGCTCGCCGAGTTTGCCCGTCGCAACGTGGCTACGCTGAAGGCGGACTGGACCAACAAGGACGCCACCATCACGGCCGAGCTGGCCCGCTGGAACCGCAGCGCCGTGCCCTTCAACCTTGTCTATCTGCCGGGTCAGCCGGAACCCAAAGTCCTGCCCGAACTCCTCACGCCCTCCACGGTCTTGGCCGCCTTGGAGCCGTGAAGGCCGGACTCCCCCGCTTCTTTCTTGCTAGCCGCCTGCATGTCAGGGACTCGTAAATCGGCTCCGCGCCCGTTTCCCGGCCTTTCCGCGGGACCGCGCCAGGGTTAACTGAGTTGAAACACCGCCACCTTGTCCGCTCCGACTGCGTTCCCATGGCCTCTACGAACCGCTCCCGTCTCGTTCGCGTTCTCAGCTTTCTTGGCGTCGGCGCCGGTCTGGGCCTTGGCATAGTCCTCATCCGCCCGGGTGCCGACCGACCGGCCGGACCGACCGTCGCTCCTCAAGCCGCCACCACGGGAGCCTCGACGGTCCCCAGCGCACCCCCCGCGGTCCACCGGGCGGGCCGTCCGGCGATCGACGCACCGGCACCCGCCTCCGAGGCCCTGCGCCAGGTGCTGCCGGAACAAACGGACCACATCGCCGACTGGCGGGAATTCACCCCCGAACGCCTGACCGTGCGCTTCGACGACCGCTTCTACGCGACGTACCGCGTGGAACGCGTCGAGCGCGACGCTCAGCGCACCGTGCTCACCGCCCGGCTCGAAGGCGGCGAGGTGCCGGAGGCCGCGGCCCTCGGCGGCTCCTTTCTCGTCGCCACCGCCAACGCCTCGGATCGCTGGGACGCCCTCGCCGTCTTCCCCGGCCTCGAGTACCACGTCACGGTCCGCGGCGGCAGCGTGACCGTTGCGGAAAGTCCGACCCTCGCCATGCCCTGCGCGACGGATGTCGCGACGGCGTCCGACGCGCCGGCGGCCCCTGAACCGGCCGTGCCGTCCGCGGCGGATCACAACGGCGAGCCCCACGTCGACGTGCTTTTTCTCTACAACACCCGCGCCCTCTCGGAGCGAAATGGCGACACCCTCACCATCGACGCCGACTGCTCCAACTACATTGCTTCGTCCAACACCGTCCTCGAGAACTCCCGGGTGACCGCGTTTCGCTGGCGCTACCTCGGCGCTGTCGCCGCTCCGGCGTATCAGGATAATGACGACACCGCCAACGACCTGCGCAGCATGAGCGGAACCGGGGAGATCGCGACCTTTGTCCGCGACACGCAGCGGTCGTACGGCGCCGACCAGGTCGTGATGCTCGTCGGCGGGATCAAGAGAGACGCCGCCGGGCGCGCCTGGCTCGCCGGACCCGTGGCGCACAGCGTGGTCAACTACCCGTTCCCCACGTTCACCGACGGGTCCCGCGGCACCACCACGACGTCGTACGCAACGACCTGCCACGAACTCGGGCACAATTTCGGCTGCCAGCACCAGCGCAACGACCCATCGACCAACGCGGCTGACGGCGACGGGAAGTTCAACTACGGCTTCGTTTATCCGCGCGGATCGTTCCAGGTCGGCACGATGATGTCCGTCTACATCGCGCCCACCTCCCTGAGCCGCATCCCCTACTTCTCGAGCCCCGAGCTCACCTACGAATCGACGACCATCGGCGTGGCCGCGACCGAGCCCCGGGCGGCGTTCAACGTTCGCACCCTGGTCGACAACGCGGCCCGCGTAGCTGGTCTCGAAACGACGATCACCGCGCCCGCCATCACCACCCAACCTGCCTCCACCACGGCCACGGTGGGCCAGCGCGTCACTTTCTCCGTCACCGCCTCGGGCGGAAATCTTTCCTATGCCTGGGCCAAGGACGGCACCTCGATTCCGGTGCAAACCGCCACCTTCTCGATTGTCAGCGCGAGCGCCACCAGCGCCGGCAGCTACACGGTCACGGTTTCCAACCGGCTCGGCTCGGTCACGAGCGAGCCCGCCGTCCTCACGGTCAACAGCTCGGCGCCGGCCGCTCCGGCCGCGCCCTCGGGCGGAGGGGGCGGCGGGGGCGGAGGTTCCGCGGGCGCTGGGTTCGTTCTGACCGGTGCGCTCTGGCTCCTGGTCCGACGTGCGGCGCACGCCTCCGGACGCAGCGCCCGCTGACCGGCCGGCTCAGCCGAGCGCCGCCAGCACGCCCCGGGTGTAGCCGACGGACTCCGCCAGCCCGATCACCGGGTTGGCCGTGGCCTTTTCGTATTCAAAGTTCACGACGTGGCGGTAGTTGATGTCCTTCAGCGCGACGAGCATGCCGCGGATGTCCAGCTGCCCGCGGCCGATCTCGATCGGAACATCCCGGCGCGCACCCGGCACGGCGAGCGAGTCCTTGAAATGCACGTCGTACACCCGCGCGGCGCAGGTGCGGATCGTGTCGGGGACGGACACGCCGGCCCGCGCCGTATGGCCCACATCGATACAGAGGCCGATCCGGGCGTCAAACGGCTGGATGACCTTCCACGCGTCGAGCGGGCTCGGGTAAACCTCATCCTCGGGACCGTGGTTGTGGATCGCCAGGCGGAGGTCGTATTCCTTGACGAGCCGGTCGAGCAGCGGGAAGGCGTCCAGCGACGGCTTGCAGGTGATCACCGGAATGCCGGCGGCACGCGCGTTGTTGAACGCCTTCCGGACCGCGGCCTCGTCGTTGGGCAGGTTCACCACCCCGGAAGCAACCAGGGCGATGCCCTTGTCCCGGAACTTTTGGGCGACCGCCTGGCAGGCTTCTGGTGTGCTGTCCCACGGGAGATGGGCCCGGTGCAGCGCGATCGACTTGATGTCGAGGGCCTCCAGCGAGGACAGCACGGCGTCGACCGGCAGTTGGCGCAGGGTGTATGACGCGACACCGAGCGTGAGGCCGGCGGACGCCTTGGGCGCGGCGGCGGTCTGAGCGCGGCTGCGCGTACCGGCAAAAGCGAGCCCGGTGGCGGCGGCGGCGAGTTTCAGGGCGTGACGGCGGGTCAAGGGAGCATTCATGGCAGGGGGGGGTGGAGTTGAGGTAGGAAGAGAAGGCGCGCGCGCGGACGGATCAGCGACCGCCGGGACCGAAGCCTGGCTTGGGTTTGCCGTCGTCGTCGAGTTGACCGACGCTCCACAGCAGACCGCGGGTAACAAGGTCGAGGTACACCGGATCGCTCATCGTGGAGTTATGATGACCGAGCGTCGTGGCGAAGACCCGCGCCTTGCCGTGGGTGTTCGTCCAAATGACGATCTGCGGCTGCGAGCTCTCGACCCCGACACTCCGGGCGAGCGGCACGACGTTCGGCCAAACCTTCACGTTGAGGTACAGTTCGTCCTGGGGATTGAACCAGGTGGGCGGAAAACCCTTCATCACCGGATGGGGCGTCTCCAGCCGGTCGATCAGCAAGTCGGCCCGCCGCTCATGGCGCACCGAGGTGATGCCCACCAGCTGGCGCCACGCATCGGTCGTGGTGTTGCGATAGCTGTGGGAGGAGCAATGCAGAATCACCGCCGGCACGCCCGCGGCGTGCGGGGCCACGATGCGCTCGACGAAGGCCGGATCGTCGACGAATCCAAAGCACTCGTTGTGCACGACGACGTCATAGCCCTTCGCCCAGTCGACGTTCTCGTAAAGGCTCAGCCGGTGGGTGCGCTCGGTGCCTTCGTGCACGATGTCGAACACCACGTGGGCTCGCGCCGCGATGCCTTCGCTCAGGATCTTCTTCTGGGCCTCGAAATCATGGCAGCAGCCGCCGGTCATCAGCAGGGCCTTGAGGGGCGCAGACGCGCTGGCAGCCGACATCAGGGCCGCCGACCAGAGCAGACAGGCCAGCACTCGCCGGCAGAAACAACGGGGTACATTCATGGGGCGACCGTCAGCGTGGTCCCGCAACTGGAACGAGGAAAGCGGAAAGCGGTGCGGCATGCTTCCGCCAACCGCATGCAGGCAGCCCCCTCACGCCCCGCGTGCCGACTCCACCTCCCGCACAAAGGCCTCCGGCACGCCCGGAGAAACCACGAGGACGCGGTCGCCGAAACGCAGGACCACGGCGCGCGCCGGATCGGTCACATAGGCGCGAAATCCGCCCAGTTTCGGACTGCGATAGCGACCGGTGAACGAAAACAGTCCGCCGTTGCCGAAGACCCGGATCGCTCCGCGCATCGCTTCAGGGTCGGCCTCGATCGAACGCAGTCCCGCCAACGGCAGCCGCGTCGTCCACAAGAGACGGCGTACCAGGATCACGCCGGGCCGCACCTGGTAGCCGCGCACGACGAACAGCAAGGCGCCCGCGACCAGCAGGACCAGCGCCCATGTCGCCAGCCGACCCGAGGGCTCGCCCCGCGCCGCGAGCAAGAAGCCCACGGCGAGAATGAATCCCGTGCCCAGCACCGAAATGCCCATGAGGGTGCGCGACCACGGTGCGGCGTGAAAGGAGGTGGGAAGTGAGGATGCCATGACCGAAAGTCCCAGGCGTGCTTAATTGCGGACCGCCCGCCACTCCGCCACGCGTCCCTCGCCCGGCTCGGACTCGATCACAAACCCGTCGACACGACCCTGGTAGCGCCGGCCTTCCAGCACGAAGGAAAGTTGCGCACCGCGAAGGGTCACCTCCTCGAGCGGCTGGCTTCGCCCATCGATGATCGCCGTCCCCCGCACCACCTGGAACGCCTGCTCCAGCTCGAGCACAAAGGGCTGGCTCGCGGTCACGCGCCAGCGTCCGTCGACCTTGGCCGGGACGATCCAGAGAAAGAGATCGCTGTCCTCCAACGACTCGCTGTGGTCAGGCAGCCAGTCGCCGAGACGGAAGGCGTGGGACACGACGCGCGTGCCCGGTTTCAATTCATAGAGCAGCCGAGGGCGCAGCTTCAGGTTGACGACGGGCAGCAGGTACATGGTCACCACCGTGGCGTCGGCGATTCGGGTATCGAACAGGTCCTGCTGCCGGAACTCCACGCGATCCTCCACGCCGGCGAGGCGCGCCAGCTCGCGGGCCTCCCTGACCCGCACCGGATCGAGATCCACCCCCAGCCCGCGCACGCCATGGCGGCGGGCGGCCGTGATCGGGATGCGTCCATCCCCCGAGCCGAGATCGATCAGGAAGTCGCCCGGGGCGACGCCGGCGAGTTCGAGCATGCGGTCGACCACGGCCTGGGGCGTCGGCACGTAGGGCACATCGAGTTCGGTGGCCTCGACGCCCCGCAGTCTGGGCACGGAGCCCGTCAGGGAGGCCAGCAGAAGGAACGTCAGCCAGCGGAGGTTGTGATTCATGGGGTAAGACGCTGGACGAAGGCATGACGACCTCCGGCACCGCGGGCAATCCGCAAGGCGCGGCTTTGACTCCCTCGCACACCGGCGCACGCTGCTCCCATGCGCATCATCCGCCATCTTTCACCGCAAGGTCCGGCCTGGGCGGCCCTGCAAGCCGACGGCTCCGCCCTTCCGCTCGAAGGCGGGCTTTTCGGGCCAAGGCAGACGCAGACGGGCCCCCGCCCGGTCACCCCGGGGCCGCGGCTCGCCCCGCTGGATCCGGTGAACATCATCGGCATCGGGCTCAACTACCGCGCCCACGCCGCCGAGGGCGGCAAGGCCCTGCCCACACGTCCGCTGTGGTTCATGAAGACCACCGGTGCCGTGCAGCATCCGGGTGGCCCCATCGTGCTGCCGCGCGGCAGCGCCAAGGTCGACTACGAGGGCGAACTTGCCGTCGTCCTCGGCCGCACCGCCCGAAATGTGAAGGAAGCGGAGTCGTTGTCGTATGTTCTTGGATACACGATTGCCAACGACGTCTCGGCGCGCGACTGGCAGTTCGAACTCGGCAGCGGCCAGTTCAACCATGGCAAGAGTTTCGACACGTTCCTGCCACTCGGCCCCGAGCTCGTCACCCCGGACGAACTTCCGGGCGCGTCCTCGCTCCGGCTCGTGACGCGTGTCAATGGCGAGGTGCGGCAGGAGGCGACGACCGCCGACCTCGTGTTTCCTGTGCCCGCCCTCATCTCGTTCCTCAGCCAGGACCGCACCCTTCCCGCCGGCACCGTTATCCTCACCGGCACGCCGTCCGGCGTAGGTTACGCGCGCAAGCCGCCGGTCTGGCTGCAACCCGGCGACACCGTGAGCATCGCGATCGAAGGGCTCGGCGTGCTGGAAAATCCGGTCGTCGCCGCGACGGATTAATTTCGTCTCCGCGGACATCGGGGATTGACCGTCCCTGCACGGCTTTCATGCTTTTTGCTGTCCCCTTGCGATGGCGTCGAAGCTCAATGTCCGCATCCTGCTCGCCCTCGGCCTCGCTTCGACGGCCGGTCTCTTCGCAGGTCTGGGCAGCTACACGTTCTACTACGCGCACGGGCTGTCCTACTTTTCGAACGACCCGCGCGCATGTGTGAACTGCCACATCATGCGGGATCAGTTCGACGGCTGGCTCAAGTCGCCCCACCACGCCGTCGCAACCTGCAACGACTGCCACACGCCCGACTCCTTCTTTGCCAAGTACCTGAGCAAGGCCGAGAACGGTTTCTGGCATTCGAAGGGATTCACCCTGCAGGACTTTCATGAGCCGATCATGATCCGCCCGGTCAATTCCGCCGTGCTCCAGAACAACTGCGTGCGGTGCCACGAAGGCCTCATGGCCGGCATCAACGTTCACGCCGGCCACGCGCAGCGGATGCTCGATTGCGTGCAATGCCACCGCGAAGTCGGCCACGGCCCCATCCACTAAACCTCCCTAGCCATGAACCTTGCCCCCTCGTTTCGCTCCGGCTGCACCCGCGGACTCGCCCTGTGGATCTTCGTTGTGCTCATCGCGATCGTCGCCGTCGGCACCTTCCTCGTGCTGCTGCTCTATGAGAACATCGTGACGCGCAAGGCCGAGGCCACCCAGCACGTGTTCCGCGTCGTGGAGGTCGACGATTCCACGGTGGACCCGGCCTTGTGGGGCAAGAACTACCCGCGTCAGTACGACAGCTACAAACGAACGGTCGATGTCGAGCGCACCAAACACGGCGGCAGCGACGCCTTTCAGAAGCTGGAGGAGGATCCGGTCTACAAGCGCATCTTTGCCGGCTACGCCTTCGCCACGGACTACCGGGAAGAACGGGGGCACGCCTATATGCTGCAGGATCAGGACGAAACCCGGCGCGTGACGGAGTTCAAGCAGCCAGGGTCCTGCCTGCATTGTCATTCCTCCGCCATCCCCGCCTACATCGCAGCGGGCATCAAGGCGGGCGTGCCCGAGGGCAAGGAACACCGCGAAGCCCAGATCCAAAAGGGCTTCGAAGCGCTGTGCGCGATGCCGTACCAAGAGGCGCGCGAGCACGTTTCCCACCCGGTGTCCTGCATCGATTGTCACGACGCCGATACGATGAACCTGCGGGTCAGCCGCCCGGCGTTCCTCAACGGCATCCGCGACCTCGCGAAATCGGACTATCCGACGCCACACCTGCCGAGCATCGAGCGGTGGCGCAAGGAAGGCCGGCAGGGCGAGTACCAGCCCAACATCGACGCCACGCGCCAGGAAATGCGCTCGCTGGTCTGCGCGCAGTGCCATGTCGAGTACCACTTCAAGGGTCCCGGCAAGGTGGTCACCTACCCGTGGAGCCAAGGCCTGAAGGTCGAGCAAATCGAGGCGCACTACAACAAGGAGGGCTTCAGCGACTGGACCCACGCCGAAACCGGCGCCAAGGTGCTGAAGGCCCAGCACCCTGAATTCGAACTGTGGAGCCAAGGCATCCACGCCCGCAGTGGAGTCTCCTGCGCCGACTGCCACATGCCCTACGTGCGCGAAGGGGCGATCAAGGTCAGCAACCACCATGTGCGCAGCCCGTTGCTCAACGTGGCCCAGGCCTGCCAGGGCTGCCACCGCGTGCCCGAGGAGGAAATCACCGCCCGCGCGTTGATCGCCCAGGATCGCAACAAGGATCTGCTGAAGCGCAGCGAGGAAGCCGTCGTGGCCTTGATCACCGAACTCTCCAGCGCGCGGGAACGCGGGGCCACCGACGCCCAGCTTCAGTCTGCCCGTGAACTGCAGCGCCAGGCCCAGTGGCGCGTCGATTTCATCGCGGCGGAAAACTCCATGGGGTTCCACGCACCGCAGGAGGCTGCTCGGGTGCTGGGCGAAGCCATCGACTATGCCCGTCAGGGCCAGGTCGAGCTACTCAAGGCGACCCAAAAATAATCCAGTTAAGGTTAGGGCGTGTCTGGGAAGGGCGAGCGCCCAGCGCCATTCCCAGGTACGCCCTAGTCACGCAGCCGCCAGCTGACGCCCCCGTCCGGGGCTGACGTGAGCGGCCGACTGGAGTCGAGCCCGAGCAGCGTGCACATGGCCAACCCGACGCTCCGTCCGGATACGGCGGTCGCCGCGGTCCGCAACTCGCCACACACGCGGCCGCCTTGGTACAGCGGCTGCGGCAGCGCTCCTGCCACGCCCTGCTCCGCTTCGACCCGGAGCAGCCGGCGCCGCACCCGTCCCATCGACTTGAGACGCGCCATTACCTCCTGCCCGAGGTAACATCCCTTCGTGTAGGAAATGGCCGACGCGTCGAGGCCGGCCTCGTTGGGCAAATCACCCGGACCCACATCGCCGGGAATCCGCGGCACCCCCGCTTCGAGACGCAAGACCTCCAACTCCGTCGCCGTCCGCGCCGGCAAGCCCTCCGGTACCGGAGGCAATTCCACGCCAACCCACTCCCAGGCCTCGACCGCACCGCGACGTCCGCGAAACACCAGCGCCTGCTCCGGAAGCGCGAACTGGCCCTCCGACGGCAAGACCCCGCCCGCCTGCTGAGCCAAGGCCGCCGCCCCCGCCGCGCCGAGGTAAACCCTCGCCCGCACGTCAGCCGACCGGTCCTCCAAGGTCACATCGTCCGCGATGATGTACGCCTCAAGCCGGTCGCAAATCACCCGCGCCGGCGAATGCTCGCTGTACAGCCAGACCTCCGTCGCACTGACCCGAAGCACCCAACTGTCGGCGACCACCCGACCCTTCTGATTCAACCACAGGCCGTAGACGGCAGGTGGCGCGCGGTCCGGACGCAGCTCCTGCGTAAACTGCCCTTGGAGAAACGATAGCGCATCCTCCCCCGTGACCCGCACCCAAGCCGCCGGGGTATAGTCAAAATATCCGACGATTTCTTCGTAATTCTTCAATTTTATAACCTGCTTTTTTTAAACGCTTAACGTTGTTTCGTGAGAGATTTTGCTAACTTTGAGTTGACGAAGTCTGATCTCGGCCTATTCCTTACACCATCAGATTTTCACACTTCTCCCGCCTAGCGGGAGTTTTGGGGTAACTAAGAAAGCAAATGCCCGGTCGCTTAGGGGTAGGCGACCGGGCAACTTCTTTTCCGGACCACGCGATGGCAAGTCTGACCTCGATGTGCGCGCTTGCCGGGCGGCGGGTTCCTCCTTCACGGTTTTCGTTTCATGCAACGCACGTCCGACATCAACGTCGTCGAAACCCGTCTCCTCCCCTCCCCGGCCGCACTGATGCAGGCCCTGCCCAAGACGGAAGCCCAAGCCGCCTTCGTCGCCCGCGCCCGCGAGGAGATTCACCGCCTCATTTTCACCGACGACCGCCGTTTCCTGCTGATTGTCGGTCCCTGTTCGATCCATGACACTGCCGCCGGACGCGATTACGCTGAACGTCTGGCCGCCCTCGCCCGCGAGGTGCAGGACCGGGTGATGATCGTGATGCGGGTCTATTTTGAGAAGCCCCGCACCACCGTCGGCTGGAAGGGCTTGATCATGGACCCCCACCTCGACGGCAGCCACGATATCGCCGCCGGTCTCCACCTCGGGCGCTCCTTCCTCCGCGACGTCATCGACCTCGGCCTACCGACCGCGACTGAATTCCTCGATCCGATCACCCCGCAGTACATGGCCGATCTGGTCTGCTGGGGTGCCATTGGCGCCCGTACCACGGAGTCGCAGACCCACCGGCAGATGGCGTCGGGCCTCTCGATGCCGCTCGGCTTCAAGAATAGCACCGACGGCTCGATCCAGACGGCGATCAACGCCATCAAGGCCGCCGCACAGCCGCAGACATTCCTCGGCATCAACCGCGACGGGGCCGCATCGGCCGTGGTGACCCGCGGCAATCCCAACTGCCACGTGGTGCTCCGCGGCGGCGCCGCCGGCCCGAACTACTCGCCCGAACACATCGCCCAGACGGAGGCCCTGCTGGCGAAGGCCGGCCTGCCGAAATCGATCCTGGTCGATGCGTCGCACGACAACTCGGCCAAACAACCGCAGCGCCAGCCCGAGGTCATCCGTGCCTTGATCGACCAGATCGCGCAGGGCAACCGCTCGATCATGGGCGCCATGGTCGAGAGCAACCTCTCCGCCGGCAACCAGCCCTTCCCGCAACCCAAGCACCAGCTCAAGTACGGCGTCAGCATCACCGACGGCTGCATCGACTGGGCCACGACGGAAACCATGGTCCGCGGCTTGCACGCCGCTCTCGGGGCCCGCTTCGCCTCGGCCTGACCCGGCGCGGGCGACCGCCGCCGTGCTTATGCGCCGGTGAGCCCGGCTAAATCCGTGTCCGGGGCGCCATTTCGTGCGTGTCCCCGGCCCCGTCCTCGTGGTTAACTTCGACACCCTATGAAAGCTCCCATCCGTGTCGCAGTCACCGGCGCTGCCGGCCAAATTGGTTATGCCCTGCTCTTCCGCATCGCCTCCGGGGCGATGTTCGGTGCCGACCAGCCGGTCATCCTCCAGCTGATCGAGGCCCCGGTGGAGAAGGCCCTCAAGGCGCTTGAGGGCGTCGCCATGGAGCTCGACGACTGCGCCTTCCCCCTGCTCAAGGGCATCGTGCAGACGTCCGATCCCGCCGTCGGCTTCAAGGACGCCAACTGGTGCCTGCTGGTCGGCGCCAAGCCGCGCGGGCCGGGCATGGAGCGCGCCGATCTGCTGAAGGACAACGGCAAGATCTTCATCGAACAGGGGCGCATCATCGACGCCGTCGCCGCCGCGGACGCCCGGATCGCCGTGGTCGGAAATCCCGCCAACACCAACTGCATGATCGCCGCCAGTCAGGCGAAACGCCTGCCGGCCGAACGGTTCACCGCCATGGTGCGGCTCGACCAAAACCGCGCCCAGTCTCAGCTCGCCCTCAAGGCGAAGGTCGATCTCACCGCGGTGAAGGACATCTTCATCTACGGCAATCATAGCCCGACCATGTTCCCGGCCTTCGCCCACGCGACGATCAACGGCAAGCCGGCCACCGAGGTCATTGCAGATCTCGCCTGGCTGCAGGGGCCGTTCTGCGACACCGTCGGCAAGCGCGGGGCCGCCATCATCGCCGCCCGTGGCGCCTCGTCCGCCGCCTCGGCGGCCAACGCCCTCGTGGATCACGTCCGCAGCCTGGTTACGCCGGGCGCGATCCACTCCATCGCGGTGAAGAGCAACGGCGCCTACGGCTTCGACGCCAACGTGTGGGCCGGCGTGCCGGTGCGCACGACCACGCCCGGCAGCTACGAGATCATCCACGGTTACGCCATGGATGACTTTGCGAAGAGCAAGATCGCCGCGACCAACAAGGAGCTCGTGGAAGAGCGGGCCGCCGTCGTCGCGATGCTCTGATCCGGGCCACGCACGCTCCCCCTGCCTTCGCAGGCCGGCCTCAACGGGCCGGCCTGTTTTGCTTTTCTACCGGGCGAGGATCGTCTCGATCGCCGCGATCTCGCCCGCGTCGAGGGCCGACGTGGCGAACGCTCCGTGCAGGTCGTCGATCTGCGTCACCTTGCTGGCCCCGATCAGCACCGTCGTGATCTCAGGCCGCCGCAGAATCCAAAGCACCGCCAGCTGGGCCAGCGTGTTGCCCCGCGCCACCGCGACGGCATTCAGCGCCTGGATTTTTGCGAGCAGCTCCGGGGTGATGCCCTCCGCTTTGAGGAACGGGCCGCCGCGGCCCGCGCGCGAATCCGCCGGCACGCCCGCCAGATAACGGTTGGTCAATAGGCCCTGCGCGAGCGGCGAGAAGGGGATGCAGCCAACGCCAAGTTCGCCCAGCGTCGGCAGCAGCGCCGCTTCGGGCTCGCGCACGAACATACTGTACTTCGGCTGATGAATGAGCAGCGGCACGCCGAGGTCCTTTAGCACGGCTACCGCCCGTCGCGTCTGCTCGGCATTGTAGTTCGAGATGCCGGCGTAGAGCGCCTTGCCGCACCGCACCGCGTGGGCCAGCGCCCCCATCGACTCCTCGATCGGCGTGTTGGGATCGGGCCGGTGATGATAGAAGATGTCCACGTACTCGAGTCCCATGCGCCGCAAACTCTGGTCGAGCGACGCAAGGATGTACTTGCGCGAACCCCACTCACCATACGGTCCGTCCCACATGCGGTAACCGGCTTTGGTCGAAATGATCAGCTCGTCGCGATAACCCCCAAAATCCTCGCGCAGCAGTCGCCCGAAATTGAGTTCGGCCGAGCCCGGCGGCGGTCCGTAGTTGTTCGCGAGGTCAAAATGCGTCAGGCCGAGATCGAATGACCGCCGTAGCATCGCCCGCTGGTTCTCCAGCGGATCGACGCCACCGAAGTTGTGCCAGAGGCCGAGCGAGAGACGCGGCAGCAGCAGGCCGCTGCGTCCGCAGCGCGCGTAGGGGATCGATTCGTAACGGTGGGGATTCGGCAGGTAGGCGCTCATGCTCATTCGGACTCCAGCGGGAGCCGGTGGCGGACGCCAGCCGGATTCTGGGCTTCGCGCCGCCCGCCAAACCTGCATCGTCCGACTGCGTCCCTCCGCCATGACCATTCTCGAACCGATCTCCGTTGATCTGCCGACCGCGCGTGGTCCGATGCGCACCGCGCTTTATCGTCCGGCCGCACCCGGGCGTTACCCGGGTTTGGTGCTGTACTCGGAAATTTTCCAGCTCACCGGTCCCATCCGCCGGACCGCCGCCTTCCTCGCCGGACACGGTTTCGTCGTCGCCGTGCCGGAGGTCTACCATGAGTTCCTCCCTCCCGGCACCGTGCTGGCCTACGATCAGGCCGGGGCCGATGCGGGCAACGCGCTCAAAACGCGCAAGGAGCTGGCCAGCTACGATGACGATGCCCGCGCTGCCCTCGCCTGCCTGCGCGCCCATGAGGCCTGCACCGGACGCGTCGGCGTGATGGGCATGTGCCTCGGCGGACACCTCGCGTTCCGGGCCGCGCTCGAGCCGGGCGTCGATGCCGCCGTCTGCTTCTACGCGACCGATCTGCACAAACGCAGCCTCGGCCACGGGATGAACGACGACTCGCTGGCGCGCTGCGGCGAACTCAAGGGCGAACTGCTCATGATCTGGGGCCGGCAGGACCCGCATGTGCCGCAGGAGGGCCGTTCGCTCATCTATGCCGCCCTGACCGCCGCCGGCGTGCAGTTCACATGGCACGAGTTCAACGCCGCCCACGCTTTCCTCCGCGACGAGGGTCTGCGTTACGACGCAGAACTCGCCCACCAATGCCTCGGCCTGGCGGTCGCCCTTTTCCGCCGCCGGCTGGGCGCCGGCTGAATCAGCGGCGCGGTCCGGCGAAGATCAGCCACGCCGCGGGACCCAGCAGCGCCCACGGCCAGTACTCCTGGGCGAGGCGCACCCCTTCGCGGTAACCAGTGCCGGCCACCTGCGCGCCCGCCAGCAGGCAGAGTACGAGCGCGGGGATGAGCGGCCAGAGCACGCGCCGCTTGAACACCGTGGCGGACAGCAGCGTGATCAGCAGCCAGCCGCCGGCGAAACAGAGCAGGAAGGCACCCGAGCTGGTTGCGCGGCTCAGATCGGCGGATCCGCGCAGCAGCATGCCCGCGCCCAGCCCGGTGAGGATGCCGCCCGGCACGAGCAGGCCCCACTCGCGCGCGATGATCGACCATCCCGTGAAGACCAGCCCGAGAAGCAGCGGCACGGCCAGCTGCGCATTGAAGTCCGTGTAGCGGTCAAGCAGGGCCCAGCCCGCAATCAGCAGCAGCACGAGTCCGAGCACACGTCGCTTGTTGAATCCAGAAGAGGCACCGGCAGCAGGAAAGGGCATGGCGAAAAATCAGAGTCCGACCCAAGCGAAGCCCACGCGCAACCACAGCGGGATGGCCACCAGGCCGACCAGCGTGGTCCCGACCACGACCTGCACCGCCGTCAACGGCTGGCCGCCGTAGTGCCGGGCGATGACAATCGGCAGGATGCCCGCCGGCATCGCCGCCTGCATCACAATCACCCGTTTGAGGTCCACCGGACAGGGCAGGAACTTGGCCAGGAGCAGAAACGCGACGGGCAGGAGGCCAAGCCGGAGGGCGTTGGAACCCAGCGTCACCCGCGCATCCACCAGCTCCCGGGGACGTCCGAGGTACTCGACCAGCGTGGCGCCGATCAACATGAGCCCGAGGGGAATCGCACAGGCTGCACTCAGCCGCACAACGTCCATCACGACGGCGGGAAGCTTGGACCCGAGTCCAAGGGTGTTGAACGCCACCGCCGCGAGCAGGGCGAAGACCGGGGGGTTGAGCAGCTTGCGCCAGCCTTCGCGCAGCGGCACGCCCGCGAGGACGAGGATGCCCACCGTCCAGATCGCCGCCTCGCAGCCCACGTTGTGCACGAGGAGCACGCCGACGCTCTCCGGACCGAACAGACCCGTCATGAGCGGAATCGGGATGTAACCGTAGTTGTAGATGCCCACCGCGAAGGCGAACGTTCGCAGGCCCTTGCCCGTCTTCAGGCCCAGCAGCGTGCCGCCGTAGTAGGCCACGCCGATGCCCGCCGCCATGGTCACGAACCCCACCAGGGGCGCCAGCACGAGGTTCGCCGGATCCCGCAGCGCCGCATTGCCCAGCACGCTGTCGAAGATGAGGCAGGGGTAGAGAAAATTGACCACCATCTTGAGCAGACTCTCGTCCGCCTCCTGGTTCAGCCACCGGGCCCGGCGCAGCGCGGCACCAATCCCGATCAGGGCGAAGACCGGCAGGATCAGGAGCAGGAGTTGCCAATAGGACGGCATGGGGGGAACCAATGCCCCAAGGTGCGGCAGGCTGAAAGACAGAAGTGGCGCTGCGGTCCGACGGGCGGCATCGCGTTCGCAAACGTTGCACTCGCCTCGCCCCCGCCCGTCGCCTAAGCCTGCCTGCGCCCATGAAAAAAGACGCCATCCTCACCAAGATCAAAACGGAGAAGGTCATCGCCCTGATCCGCGCCGACAATCCGGACGGCCTGCTCGACTGCGCCAAGGCCCTCGCCGAAGGCGGACTGACCAGCATCGAGCTCACCATGACGACGCCCGGGGCGATTCGCATGCTGGAGAAGGCGACGGCGGAACTGCCCGATTTCCTCTTCGGTCTCGGTACGGTGCTCGATGCGGAGACTGCCCGGGCGGGCATCCTCGCCGGCGCCAAGTTCATCGTCACCCCAGCGCTGCGTCCCGACGTGATCACGCTGTGCAAACGCTACAGCATTCCGGTGTTCAGCGGCGCGCTCACCCCGACCGAGATCATCGGCGCGTGGGAAGCTGGAGCTGATGCGGCGAAGATTTTCCCCGCCGAGTTCTTCGGCCCCGCCTACATCAAGTCCGTCAAGGCCCCACTCCCGCACGTGGAGATGGTGCCGACCGGCGGCGTAAACGCCGAGAATGTCGGCGAGTTCATCAAGGCCGGCGCCTTCGCCACCGCGGCCGGCAGTTCGCTGGTCGAGGCCAAGGCGCTCAAGGAAAAGAACTGGGCGGCCATCACCGCCAAGGCCAAGGCCTTCACCGCCGCGGTCGCCGCCGTGAAGTAAGGCCTGCGCGCCACCGTTCACCCTCGCGGAGAAGGGCCCCGGCCCTTCTCCTTTTTTGTGCTCACGCGGGACCAGGCGGGAGCAGCTTCGCGATGTCCACGAACCGCTTCACCCGACGGCCGGCGGCATCGAGCGCGAAGTAGGGGTCGACCGCCGCGGTGACCTCCACTTCCTCCTCAAGCCCTTCGACGGCATCGTCCTCGTCCTCGCTGCCGCTCTCGATGCCCGTCACGACCCAGTCCTGCTCCTCGTCGAAGTAATGCGACATCCGCCGCGGCTGCGGCTCGAGGATGAGGGCGGGGTTGCGCACCCGGCCGCCCTTCACGAATTCGAAGAGGCAGGGCATGAACATGTCCTCGTAGCGCCGGCGAAACTCCGACAGCCACTTGTTGGCCACCCCTTCGCGCCGGTTGAGCAGCACGACATCCGAGAAATGGATACACGCGTCGTGCCAGGCCACGAGCTCCGCGTGCTGCTCCACGAGGGCGCAGTGCACCACGCTGATCACCCGGCCCAGCTCGGCTCCCTGGCCCAGGATCCACGGCTTGAGCGCCTCCAGCTGGTCGACCGGATTCGCCCGGCCATCCGTCACGAAAAACACCGGACTGAACCCGGCGGGCAGGGTCGCGCCGATCACGCCGTCCGCCCAAGTCCAACGCTCGATCGTGCCCAGCCGCGCATCCGCCGGATCGGCGGACTCGCTGGCCGCAAGCAGGACGAGTGGACGGTCGTTTTCGGCCAGGCCACCTTCGATCAGGTCGGCCAGCACCTCGCGCCGTCCGGATCCGGACGCACCCAATATGACATACACGAGAGGTTTTTCCACGGCGGACATGGAGCCACTGAACACGGCGCGCGCCCCCGCGCCAAGGGACAAATCAGCCGTACGCGGCCGGCCGGCGCCACGCTTGACGCCTCCGGCCGCAACGGCGTGTATCCCCGCACGTCCGTCATGGCCCGCACCGCCGTCAAGCGCACCGTCGACATGCAAATCATCACCGATTGGGTGGAGCCGCGGTCGCGCGTGCTCGACCTCGGGTGCGGCCGCGGCGTCCTGCTCGAGGCCTTGACGCAGTCGAAGGAAATCCAGGGCGTCGGCGTCGACCTCGATTTCGACAAGATCTCCGCATGCGTCCGCCGCGGCATCAACGCCTACCAGGGCGACATGGCCGCCTTCATGCGCGCCTTCCCCGACGGCCACTTCGACCGGGTCATCTGCTCACGCACCCTCGAGGAGGTGCCGAATCCCGGAGAGATCATCGCCGAGGCCCTGCGCGTCGGCAAGGCCCTCACGGTCGGCTTCGTCAACCACGCCTACTGGAAAAACCGGCTCACCACCTTCCTGCACGGACGCAAGCCACGCAACGAGGTCTACACGACGGAGTGGTACGAGAGCCACCCGACCAATCCGGTGAGCATCGCCGACTTCGAGCACTTCTGCGCCCATCGGGGTCTGCGCGTCGTACGCCGCACCCACCTGCGCGGAGATTGGAAAACGCCGGCCGCCGTTCTGCCCAACCTGCTCGCCGGCTACGCCCTCTACGACCTCGCCCGGTGACGCGGTGCGGGCTCCGCTACGATGACCGGGCAAAAATCCCGGCCCGCTGCGCGTGCTGGCGCTCCAAGGTGCCGCACACCAGTTCGCACAACTCGAAGATCGAAGGATCCGCAATTGCGTAGTATACCTGAAGGCCTTCCTTGCGCCGCGAGAGCACGCCTGCATCGGCGAGGGCCTGGAGATGCCGTGACACGTTCGCCTGGGTGCCGCCGGACGCCTCCACCAGCGCATTGACGTTCAGTTCGCCCGCGAACAGCGCGTGCAACAACCGCAGGCGCATAGGCTCCGCCAGCAGCGCAAACCGGCGGGCAATCAGCGCCAGGGCTTCGTCGGACAGGACACGCATCTTTTTTCCGGGCATGCGGAGGAGTGAACAAGCTCTTGACATGGTTTCAACTATATGCGTATATGCTCATATAAATCAACCCTGATCACGCATGAAAACCGAATCCTTCATCCGTATTCTGGCCGGCACCATGGTTCTGGCCGGGGTCGCCCTGGCCCACTGGGTCAGCCCATGGTGGCTCTTGCTCCCGGCCTTCGCCGCCGTTAATCTCATTCAGTCGGCGCTCACCGGCTTCTGTCCGCCGACCCTGCTGCTGGAGAAGCTGGGCTGGATCGATGCCGAGGGCCGCATCCACTGGGGCGGCCGCTGAAACCTGCCGCATGCCAAACCGCCTGAATCCATGAAGACCTCCGCGGTTCCGATCCTTGTGCTGGCCGCCGCCTTCGCCATCGCCGGCTGCAGCAAACCCGCCTCCCGCTCGCCCGGTTCCGTGGCCACGCGGGATGTGACCATCGCACCGGTGACCGCCGTCACGGCCCCGCGCCTGCAGGCGGTCGCGGGTACGGTTCGCCCGGTCGAACGCGCCACCCTGGCGGCGCGGGTACCGGGACGGATCGAACGGATCCACCTGCCGCTCGGCGCACGGGTGCGGGCCGGCGAGGTCCTCGTGACGGTGCAGGCCGGCGAACTCGCCGCCCGCCTGAAGCAGGCGCGGGCCGACCTCGCCGGCATCGAGCGTGAACTCGCCCGTGAGTCGTCGCTCGTCGGGAAAGGCGCCTCCAGCGCCGAGAGCGCCCGCACCCTCGAAGACCGGCGCCAGGCGGCCCTCGCCGCCGTGGAGGAAGCAGCGACCCTCTGGTCCTACACGACCGTCACCGCACCGTTTGACGGAGTCGTCACCGCCCGCCATCGGGAGGAAGGCGACCTCGCCGTGGCCGGCACGCCGCTGCTCGACCTCGAAGGCGCCGATCGGCTCCGCGCCGAAGTGCAGGTGCCGGAGTCGCTCGCCCTTCTTCCCCTGGGCAGCGCCGTCGAGATCGAACGCACCGGCACCCGTATCTCCGCCACGCTGGCAGAACTTTCGCCGGCCGCCGATCCCGTCACACGCACCCGCCTCGCCAAACTCACCCTCCCACCCGGAGCCGACGTCCCGTCCGGCCACTTTGTCCGGATCCTCTGGCCCGCCGGGGAACGGCGCAGCCTGACCGTGCCGGCTTCGGCCGTGACCCGGTTCGGCCACATGGAACAAGTCTGGATCGCGTCCGACGACCGCGCCCGGCTGCGGCTGGTGCGCACGGGCGAACACACCGGCGACCGCGTTGAACTGCTCGCGGGCGTCGATGAAGGCGAACGCGTGATCCTCCTGCCCCCGGCCGGCCTCCGCGACGGCGATCCGATCCGCGTGCGCCCATGAACTCGCCCGACTCCCCCCGCCTCGGACTGGCCGGACGGCTGGCCGCCTTCTTCATCGACTCGAAACTGACGCCGATCGCCGTCCTGTCGTCGGTCCTGCTCGGCGTTTTTGCCGTGCTCCAACTCCCGCGCGAAGAGGAGCCGCAGATCAAGGTGCCGATGGTGGACGTGATCGTCACCATGCCCGGCGCCTCCCCCCGCGAAATCGAGAACCGCGTCACGCGTCCGATGGAGAAACTGCTCTGGGAGATTCCGGGTGTGGAATACCTCTATGCCACGTCCAGCCCCGGACGCTCCCTGGTGATCGTTCGCTACGAGGTGGGTACGGATCTCGAGGCGGCCCTCGTTCGTCTCAACCAGAAGCTGCAGGCAAACTTTGACCGCATTCCCCCCGGGGCCAGCACCCCGTTCGTCCAGCCGCACACCATCGACGACGTCCCGGTCCTCGCCCTGACCCTGCATAGCCGCACGCTGGACGCCTTGACGCTCCGGCGTTTGGCGGCCCAGGTCGACGATGCGGTCAAATCCATCGATGCCGTCGCCGAGACCACGCTGATCGGCGGCGCGCGCCGCACGGTGCGGATCCAGGTCGATCCCGCCGCCCTCGCCGCCCGCGGGCTCGCCATCGATACGGTTGCGACCGCGCTCCAGCAGGCCAACCGCCAGGATCTCGCCGGCTCCCGCCCGTTTGCCAACACGGAGACGCTGCTCGAAACCGGGCGCTTCCTCGCCGATGTCGACGAGGTCCGAGGCGTCGTGGTTGGGGTCTTCGCCGGCAAGCCCGTCCATCTCGGAGACGTGGCCACCGTCGAGGACACCGCGGCCGAACCAGCTGACTATGTGTTGCACGGTGAAGGCGGGACGGACGGGCTCGCGGCCGCCGTGACGCTGGCCGTGGCCAAGCGTCCGGGCGCCAACGCAATCACCGTGGTCGAACAGGTGCTGGCCAAGGTGGATACCTTGCGCGGCACGCTCCTGCCGGCAGAGGTCGAGATCACCGTGACCCGCGACTACGGCCACACCGCGGCAGAAAAGAGCAACGAACTGCTGCTGCACATGGGCATCGCCGTCTTCGGCGTCGCCGTGCTCATTCTGCTCTTCCTCGGCTGGCGCGAGTCGATCGTGGTGCTGCTGGCAATCCCGTCCACCCTCGCCCTCACCCTCCTCGTGTTCTACCTTTATGGATACACGCTGAACCGCATCACGCTGTTCGCGCTCATCTTCTCGATCGGCATCCTCGTCGATGACGCCATCGTGGTGGTCGAAAACATCGTCCGCCACCACCGTCTGCCCGGCGCCGAACGCAAGCCCCTGGTTCAGATCGCGCTCGCCGCCGTCGACGAGGTGGGCAACCCGACCATCCTCGCCACGTGGGCGGTGATCGCCGCCATCCTGCCGATGGCCTTCGTCGGCGGACTGATGGGGCCGTACATGCGCCCGATTCCGCTCGGCTCGACGGCCGCGATGCTGTTCTCGCTGGTCGTGGCCTTCACCGTGACCCCGTGGGCGGCGGTGCGCGTGCTTCGGCGACGTCTCGGTTCCGGCGCTCACGCCGCTTCGGACGCGCACGACCCGGACCATGCGCCCAACGACTGGTTCACGCGGCTCTACCACCGGGCGATGGATCCGCTGCTCGACCGCCCGGCGTGGCGCTGGACGTTCCTCACCGGCATCGTGGGCCTGCTGCTGGGCGCAGCGGCGCTCGTGGCGCTCGGTTTCGTCCAGGTGAAGATGCTGCCCTTCGACAACAAGTCCGAGTTTCAACTCGTGATCGACACCCCGGAGGGGACGACGCTCGAACAGACGACCCGAATCGCCTTGGAGATGGCGGCCGTGCTGCGCAGCGAGCCGGAGGTCCGGGACTACCAGATCTACGCGGGCACGGCGGCGCCGTTTAATTTCAACGGACTGGTGCGCCATTACTTCATGCGCAGCGGACCCAACGTCGCCGACATCCAGGTGAACCTCGTGGGCAAGGATGCGCGGTCGGCGCAGAGTCACGACATCGCGAAGCGCATCCGGACACTCGTCGCCCCGATTGCCGCGCGCCACGGCGCGGCCCTCGCCGTGGCGGAGGTTCCGCCCGGTCCGCCCGTGCTCCAGTCGCTCGTGGCCGAGATCTACGGTCCCGATGAAGAACAGCGCGTCGCCCTGGCCCGCGAGGTGCGCGCCATCATGGCCCGCACGCCCGGCGTGGTCGACCTCGACTGGTACGTCGAGGAGGCGCAGCCCAAGGTCCGCTACCTCGTCGACAAGGAAAAGGCGGCCTACCATGGCGTGACGGAGGACGCGGTCGCACGCACCTTGAACTTCGCCGCCCGCGGCCGACCGGTCGACCTGTGGCACTTGCCCGACGAGCGCGAGGACGTTCCGCTGGTCCTCGAGCTGCCACCCGCCGCGCGCAACGACCCGGCGGCCCTGCTCGACCTGCAGGTCGCCGGAGCCGACGGCAGGCTTGTGCCGTTGTCGGCCTTGGTCCGGACGGAAGCCACGACCGGCGAACGCAACCTCTACCGCAAGAATCTCAAGCCCGTCACCTACGTCACCGCCGACGTGGCCGGCGAAGTCGAGAGTCCGGCCTACGCACTCTTCGCGATCAATCGTGAGCTGGCGAAGATTGACGCCACCGCGTTCGGCGCCCGCGAGCCGCGCCTGCAGGTGCTCAACGCCACCCTCCCGTTCGACGACACCCAGCCGGCAATGAAGTGGGATGGCGAATGGCATATCACACTCGAGGTCTTTCGCGACCTCGGCCTCGCCTTCGCCGCAGTGCTCGTGCTCATCGCCCTGCTCATGGTGGGCTGGTTTCGCAGTTACACCACGCCGCTGGTGGTGATGGCCGCCATTCCGTTTTCCCTGATCGGGATCCTGCCGGCACATTGGGCCATGGGGGCCTTCTTCACCGCCACCTCGATGATCGGTTTCATGGCCGGCGCCGGCATCGTGGTGCGCAACTCGATCATTCTGGTCGATTTCATCGAACTGCGGCGCGCCCACGGTCTGTCGTTGCGCGACGCCGTGGTCGAAGCCGGCGCGGTGCGCTTTCGCCCCATGCTCCTCACTGCGCTCGCCGTCGTGGTCGGAGCGAGCGTCATCCTCGCCGATCCGATCTTCCAAGGGCTTGCCGTCAGCCTGATGTTCGGCGAGATTGCATCCCTGTTGATCAGTCGCATGGCCGTGCCGGTGCTGTATTTCATGGCCAACCGGCACACCGACGCGGCGGTCCGTCCGCCCACCGAATCCTGAGTCTTCCGGCTGGCGGCAAACCTCCCCCCACCCCATGAACTCCCCCCAGCTCGTCCTCGTCGCGGCGGCCCTGGCCGCCACGGCGTGTCTCGCTCCCGCCGTCGAAGCCCCGGCGGTGTCCGCCCGTCTCGTCACCGACACCACACCCGAAGTGGCGGAGGTACGCCGCCTTGGAGAAAGTGCGATCAACCGCCTCGCCGGCTCCCTCCTGCGCGAGGTCACCATGGCCACCGCCAAGGGCGGACCCGAAGGCGCAGTCGAGGTGTGCCATCTCCGCTCGCTCCCGATCACCCACGGCACCGTCGCCGGCCTGCCGCGCATCACCGCCGTCAAACGCACCAGCCTCAAGTTGCGCAGTCCGTCCAACGCCCCGGACGCCGCCGAACAGCAGGTCCTGGCCCACATCGACCAGCTGCTCTCCCGCGGAGACGCGCCGCCCAGCCTGCTCGTCCAACGCGTCGAACCGGCCCAGGCCGCCCCCGAGTGGCGGGTCTACAAACCCGTCGCCGTCGCTCCAGCCTGCCTGCAATGCCACGGCGATCCGGCCGCCCAGTCGGAAACCCTGCGCGCCAAGCTCAAGCAGTATTACCCGGACGACCAGGCCGCGGGCTACAAGGCCGGGGAGTGGCGCGGGGTGATCCGCGTGACCGTCGCTGACGCACCGGCGAAATAACGTCGCACCCACCGTTGCCTCTTCGCGCTCCGCCTCCATCCTTTCTCCCATGAAACGCTCCGTCCTCCTCTTCTCCGCTTTGATCGCCCTGCTTGGTTTCAACCGCCTGCTTGCCGAAACCCCGACCATCTCCGCCGCCGACGCCGCCGCGAAGGTGGCGGCCGGCGAGGCCGTCTTGGTCGACGTGCGCGAACCCGGCGAATGGCAGCAGGGTGTCGCCGCCCCCGCCGTGCTCCTGCCGCTCTCGGATCTCCGTGGCGAACGCAAGGAGTGGAAGGCCTTTCTCGAGAAGGTCGGCGACAAGCCCATCCTGCTTTATTGCCGCAGCGGCAATCGCTCCGGTCAGGCCGCGGCCATCCTCGCCCAGGAGGGCAAGACCGTCGCCAATGCCGGTGCCTTCAAGGATTGGGAGGCGGCCGGTCTGCCCACGCGCAAGCCGTAAGGCTGTCCCGCCCAGCGGGACACCGGCATCAGAGTTCGTCGTCCGGCGCGGAGCGCAGCACGCTCGCCTCCGGATCGCGCCGCACGCGTTCCAGCCAGTCCGCCAGCAAAGGTTCGCCTGCGACCAGCTCGGACGGGAACGGTGCCGCCAACAAATCGATCGCCCGCAGCCTGCCATCAGCGGCACGCACCAGGTTCTTGGCGTGCAGGTCAGCCACCAACCAGGGCCGATCGTCGACGAAGTATAGCCGCGGATGATCCCGATGCGCCCGCAGGAAACGCGACGGGATCGGGATGAGCGGTGCCGGCTGCACCCGTGACGTGTCGGCGCCCTCCGCAAGGCGCTCGCCCAGGGTCTGCTTGGTGATCAAGACGCCTTCGTGTTTGGACACGCCCACCACCTCCGTCGGCATGCCGTCCAGACGGAGGATGAGATCGAACTTCTCGAGCATCGCCCGGTAGCTGCCGTCCGCCGCCTCGGCATGCAGCGCAATCTCCTCGCCGCGGCGGAACTCGAAGGTGCCGCCAATCCGTCCGTCGGCGCGGGGCATGAAGAACTTGTAGATCGAGTGATCTTCGGCCTCGAAGGCCGTCGCCTCCACGCCGCTGCTGATCGGCCTCAGCCGCGGACCGCATTCCGCCAGCAGGTCACCCACCTCCGGCGGAAAACCAAAGTCCTCCAGCGCAACGATCGGGAGCAGGGCGCGAAACGCCCGCGCGGCCTCATCCAGTTCATGCCAGAGCGGATCCGCCCCGGCGAGCAGCCCTATTTCGTCGGATTCCCAGAGGACGAGGTCATCGTCCGGATCCGTTCCGATGCCGACGCGCGCCGCTGCCGCGCTGAGACGAGCGAGCGCTTCCAATCTTCGCCGGTGATCGTGTTGAAGGGCGCGGCGCTCCGCTTCGGTCGGGAGCCGTCCACCTTGGATGCAGGTCGGTCGTCCGGTGAAGGGATCAAGTTGCATGCGTCAGCACTCATCGGTCGCGCCGAACGTCGGACCACCCGCTGCACTTGGCAAACCGAAGTTGCCAGAAATTACCCCGCGATGCCCACAGGTTGTTCACAACAGCGGGCCGACCTCGCGCAACGAGCACCCGTCCGTTGGGGACTGATCCGCGGTGGACGCGCGGGGCCCTCCGCGCGTGGTTTTGAGCCAACGTCGTCGCAAACCAGTCGGCGTTGCGCATCTCCATCCGGCCGCGCAGCGGGCGCCGGGACGCGCCCGCCCACCCCGGAGGCCCGCTTGAGCGGGCCGGTAACGACCTTCGACCTTCTACTTTCAGACCTCAGACTGCCGCCTCAGCTCTAGACGGCCGTCTTCTGCACCGCCGCCGGCGGAGGCGTCTTCGCCACGAGCACCTTGTCGATGCGATGACGGTCCATGTCGACCACCTCAAACCGCCACCCGGCATGGTCGAAATAATCACCGGCGCGCGGGATACGCCCGAGGTGCGTCATGACAAAGCCACCGAGCGTCTGGAACGTCGTCTCTTCCTCGGAGGGCAGGCGGTCGAGGTCGAGCATCGCCTTGACCGTGTCGGTGTCCAACGTGGCATCGATCAGCCAGGAACCGTCCTCGCGCTGCTTGGCCGCCGGCGCCGCCCGCTGGCCAGGCTCGGGCAGGGCGCCCACGATCGCCTCGAAAACGTCGTTGATCGTGACCAGGCCCTGGATGGAGCCGAACTCGTCCGTCACGAGGGCGATGTGCTTGCCGCTCTTCTTGAACTGCTCGAGCAGGGCGATCGCCATCATCGTCTCCGGCACCACGACCGGAGGCGTGAGCAGGTTGCGCAGGTTGGTGCTGAGGCCGAAGGCACTGTTCGCCCAGATCGACTTCACCGACACCATGCCGAGGATCTGGTCGCGATTGCCCTGATAGACCGGAAAATGGGAATGCCCGCTCGCCACGACCTTGCGCCAGTTGGCCTCGTCCGGATCGTCGAGATTGAGAAACACGATCTTCGGCAACGGCGTCATCAGCGAGGTGACCGGCATCTGGTCGAGCTCGAGCACACCGGCGACCATTTCCTTCTCCGTCTTGTTGAAGACGCCGGCCTGCATGCCCTGCTCAATCAGGATGTTCACTTCCTCTTCCGTCACCGGCGCTTCCTTCGAGCGTCCGACGCCGAGCAGCTTGATGATCCCTTCCGTCAGCGTCGACAGCAGGTGGACGAGCGGGTGGGCCAGGCTGGAGAGGCGGCTGATCGGTACGGAGACATGGCGCGCCACGCCCTCGGGATTGGACAACGCGATTCGCTTCGGCACCAGCTCACCGATGACGATGGACAGCACGGTGATGACCAGCACGACGAGGCCGTTCGCAATCCAATGGGCCTGCGCCGCAAACTGCGGGAACGCGGTGCGCAGGGGCTCGGCGAGCTGCTCGGCCACCACGGCACCACCGTAGGCACCCGCGATGGTGGCGATCAACGTGATGCCGACCTGGACCGTCGACAGGAAGCGGGTGGGCTCGTTCGCCAACGCGAGGGCTTTCTTCGCCCGCTCATCGCCTTCTTCGGCCAGCTGTTTCAGCCGCGCCTTGCGCACGGAAACAACGGCCATTTCGGCCATGGCGAACACACCGTTGCCCAACAGCAACAAGAGGATGATGAGCAGTTCGGTGGAGAGGCCTGAGATCAAGGACCTCATACCCTAGCAGCCTAACTGCCCCGGGCGCAACATCTTCGACCGAGAGGCGTCCGATCGATTGCCCTTAGTGCCGAGCCATCAGGCATTAAGCCAACACGAAAGCACCGGCAATCCCGCAAGTGATTATCGTCAACCGGACCAAACCCACCGGAAAAGGCAAAACCGGCGGGTCGCCCCCTACGCCGGGTCACGGTTGTACACGTCGGCGTCGAACTCGTTCTCGCTCTTGGCAATGATGGCCGAGACGGCGACGTCGCCGGTGACGTTCACCGCCGTCCGCACCATGTCGAGCAGACGGTCAACGCCGTAGATCACACCGATGGCGGCCACCGGCAGGCCGACCTGCTGGAACACCATCGCGAGCATCACCAGCCCCACCCCGGGCACGCCCGCCGTGCCGACGGACGCAAGCGTCGCCGTGAGGATGACCATGAGATAACCCTGCAGCCCGATGTCGATGCCCAGCGCCTGGGCAATGAAGACCGTTGCCACGCCCTGCATGATGGCCGTGCCGTCCATGTTGATCGTGGCGCCCAGCGGTATCGTGAACGAGCCCACTGCCGGCTTGATCCCGATCTCGCGCTCCGCGTTTTCCAGGTTGAGCGGGAGAGTTGCGTTGCTGCTCGCCGTCGAAAACGCGAACAGTTGCACACGACGCATCTTCCGAAAAAACCGCCACGGGCTAAGGCCCGCCATCACCCGCACCAGCAGGCCGTACACGACGAAGAGCTGCACCAGCAGCGCCGCGAGCACCAGGAAGAAGTACTGCCCGAGCGCAAGGATGGCCGCGAACCCTTCCTGCGCGAGCGTGCGTCCCACCAGCGCGAACACGCCAAACGGCGCCGCCAACAACAGGATCGTGACAAGCTTGAGCACGATCTCGTTCAGGTCGCTCACCACCGCGAGCACCCGTTTGCCCGGCGCTCCGCTCAGGCAGGTTGCGAGGCCGAAGAGGATGGCGAATACGATCACCTGAAGCATGTTCCCCTCCGCCATCGCCTCGAAGGGATTGCTGGGGAAGATATCGAGCAGCACCTGCGTCAGCGGCGGACTCTCGGCAACCTTGAAGTCCGACGTGTAATCGAGGGCAAACCCTTCCCCGGGCTTGAAGAGCACGGCCAACGCGATCGCCATCGCGATGGCGACGGCCGTGGTCACGAGATAAAGCGCCACCGTCTTCGCCCCGATGCGGCCGAGCCGGCGCACGTCGTCGAGCGCCGCCGTCCCGCAAATCAGCGAACACAGCACGAGCGGCACGACGAGCAACTGCAGCGAGCGGACAAAAATGCTGCCCACCAGCGGGAACAGATCCTTGACGAAAAAGGCCACCACCGGCTGGTCGATGCCAATGGCGTTGAACGCCCCGCCAACGGCGGCGCCAAGGGTCATGCCGATCAGGATGTTCCGGGTCAGATTCTGGGTCGTCATGGTGGGGCGGATTCCCGCCAGGTAATCAGGGTGAACCCCGGACGGATCGCCCTACTCTTCCTGCCCGACGGCAGGCGTCAACGTCCGGCTCCGGATTCGGGAGCCAAAGTCCCCACGTCGTCAGAAGAGCCGCGGCGGGTACTCCCCGGCGGCCACCAGCGCGGCCAGCGCCGCCTGCACCCGCGGTTTGTCGTCACGGTACGTGACGCCAAACCACGTCGCCGTCGTCTTGCGTACCTCGACCATCGCCCGGCCTTCGGCAATCTGGGCCGACACGGCCTCCGGCAGATAAAACTCGGCCTTCAGCGGATTCGCCAGCGCGGGCCCGCCAAGGAAAGCGTCGAACTGGCGGTCCAGCTCCGCAAACAGCGAGGGCGCAAACGCCCAGCAGTTCATCGAAACGGTCTCCTCGCCGGAGTACGTGCGGCCGGGCCCCACCTCCGTCCGGAGGATTCCGGTCTGCTCAACCACTCGGGCGAGCCGGCCGTCCGCCGTCACGGTGCACACGCCGCGCGACACCGCGCCATGCTCCGACAGGGTGTTGGCCAAGCGGTATCCAACCATCGCATACGACGCGCCGTCCGCCGCCTTCCGGCCGAGGAAGGCGGCCAGTTGCACGAAGGCGTCGCGGCCGAAGAAATCGTCGGCACCGATCACGGCGAAGGGCTCCCGCACCGCCCCACGCGCGCACCAGACGGCGTGACCGGTCCCCCAGGGCTTTTCCCGGCCCGCCGGCACCGATCGGCCGACC
This sequence comes from uncultured Opitutus sp., assembly GCA_964476565.1. Lineage (GTDB taxonomy): Bacteria > Verrucomicrobiota > Verrucomicrobiia > Opitutales > Opitutaceae > CAMAXB01. The sequence goes on along the minus strand of CAYZBG010000008.1, from coordinate 17,851 downwards.
GGGAGCGCATCGAGGGACTGGAACACATAGTCCACCGCAATGCGTCCGGCATACTTGGCGCCGACCTGGGCACGGAACTCGGTCTCAAACTCCCGGCGGATCACAAACACCACGCGGTCGAATCCGGCCCGGATCGCATCAAACACCGCATAGTCGAGGATCGTCTCGCCGGACGGACCGACGGGATCGAGTTGCTTGAGTCCGCCGTACCGCGAACCCATGCCGGCGGCGAGGACAAGGAGAGTGGCTGCCATGGCGCGCGATCAAGCCCGGCACCGGCCATCCAGGCAAGCCGCGATCAGGCGAGCCGTTCGCGCAGCTCCTTGTAGCGGGAGCGCCCGATCGGCAGGCGGAGTCCGCCGCGCAACTCGGCTTCGTAACGGCTGCCTTCGTGGGCGCGCAGCGCCGTGATCGCGCTCAGCCGCACCACGTAGCTCTTGTGGATCCGCTCGAACTCGGGCGGGAGCAAGGCATGCACCTTCTCGAGGGTTTTGTCGTGCAGCTCCCGGCGCCCGTCATCGAGTACCAGTTCCGCGTAAGCCCCGGCACCTTCGACGTAGAGCACGCGGTCAATCGGGACCAGTTCCACCCGGCCGTGCTTGCGCACCGCGAGGTACTTCGCGGCCGCGGAAGCCCGCCCCCCGCGGCCGTTCACTCGCCCAAGCGCGACGGCGAGCCGTTCCGCCGTGAAGGGCTTGGGCACAAAATCGATCACCCCGTACTCGAAGGCCGTCAGCGCCTGGTCGACGTTGGCCGAGACGATGATGGTGTGGAACGATCCCGCCACCGTCGCCTTCAACAGGTCCATGCCCGGCTGGCCGTTGAGGTTGAGGTCGAGCAGCAGCACGTCGACCGGCAGCTCGTCGAGCAGGGCGCGGGCCTGATCGAGGGTCTCGGCAAAGCGCAACGATTCCAACCCGGAGCCCAGGATCTCCCGCACGAAGCGCTCCAGGCGCCGCGCAATCAGCGGCTCGTCTTCGACGATCAGAAGCTTCATGCCGTCCTCCCTTCGGTCTCACGCCACGCGATGACGGTCTGCCACCCCGCATCCATGGGTCCCGACTCGAACTGCCAGCGTCCGGGAAAACTCTCCTCCAGCCGTGCCTTCACGTAACGCAGACCCGTTCCTTCCCGAGGCTCCGTCCCGTTCCGCGGCTGCCGCTGCCGTTCACCCTCGGCCCGCAGGGTAAAGCGCACCCACGCCCCATCCCGCTCCTCCTGCAACGTGAAGCGCAAACGTCCGTCGCGCGGCCGCAGGTGGGTCAGCCCGTTCTCCACCAGGGTGTGAAACAGCGCCGGAGGCACACGCACGGTCTCGTCGACCGCGATCACGTCGAAATCGGCAGTCACGCCCTTGCGCAGGCTCATGATGCGGAGATGCGCCCGGCAGAGCTCGAGCTCCTCGGCGAGCGGGATCAGGGTCTCGCCGGACACGCGCGCCAGAATCCGGCACTCCCCGGCCAGGGCCTCGATCAAGGTCACCGCCGTCTTCGGATCCTGCTCGATCACCTCCATCAGCGTGGTGAGGGTGTTCATCAGAAAGTGAGGCTGAAGGTGCTTACGGAGGATCTCGATCTCCAGCCGCGCTGCGGTCAGCCGCATCTGCTGCACGCGTCGGCGCTCCGCCTGGATCTGCCAGCCCAACGTGGCAAATACGAGCAACACCAGGCCGCCGAGGACGAGGAAGTAGGTCGGATCGAGGAAGACCCGCCCCGACGACCGCATCACGACGAGGCCCGCCGCCATGCCCGCCACCGCCGCCCAGGCACCCGCCTGGCGCCGGACCGCCGCGGTGAGCGCGATGACCAGCGACACGCCCAGGGTGGCCCGGGTCATCCAGAGGGCACGGTTCTCGAAATACAGATCCGAATGCCAACCGGCAATCAGCAGCGGGATCAGCACCACGAACCACGCCCACTTCCGTTTCAGACCAAACCACTCGAGCAGGAGCCACGGCAGCAGGACACCAATCACCCCGGTCAGCGCCGCGATCGCTGCCAGCCGGGGCGCATGCCAATGAAAGGGATGATCGGTCAGCCAGCGTAGCGCGATCAACAGGTAGAAGGCGGTGAGCGTCGCGCACAGGGCGGCACAGAGGACCAGCGCACGCCGCCGTTCCAACGCTCCATACAGCACCGCGCTGATGATGCCCATCAGAGCCGCACCCGCCGCACCGGCGACCGGAAACAAAACAGCCCGCGCTTCGGTTTTGGCCCTGGACGCGTAATTGACGAAGCGCATCGCGGTGTGGAAGCGGTCCACCGAGAAATTATAGTGGTGACTCGACATGCGGATCGCCACCAGATGTTCGCCCGGCTGCAGCTGTTCGGGCGAGAGGCGGATCAAGTGATCCAGCGGCCCAGGTATCTCCGTCTCGCGGCTGTCTCCCACCCGGCCGCTCCGGGCGAGAGCCTCGCCATCCCAGTAGATCTCCCATGAATACACCGAGGAGAGAAAGATGCTGTCCATCGGGCCGCTCGAGTTCGCCTGAGGATAACGGCCGCGAAAGTCGTCCGCAGGAACGGAAGCGCCATCCAGCGTGAAACGGATCCTTACCCAGTAAGGTCCGCTGCGCGCCGGATGCTGATCGGGTGCAATCACCGGCCAGTCACGGTCGTCAAACGCCGGGTCCGCCCAGCGCGGATCGTCCCCATGCATCAGACGGACTTCGAAGGCCCGATTCGCCGCCGCGTGGAGTACGCACGGCGCGATCAACAGCCACAGCATTCGCCAAAGAGAGCCCATGCCATGCGGAGTCTGCCGGGCGCCTCGACGGCGTCCACGGCATTCCTGAGCCGTTCACTCGCCGGTTGAGCCGTTCACTCGCCACCCCGGGTCGTTCGCTCACGCGGTGAGCCGTTCGCTGGCTCCGCATCGAATCCGAGCCGCGAACAGGCAGGCTGCGTGCATCGGCCGGATTCACCGGCTCCCTTCCTCCCATGAACCTCTCCTCCCTTCGTTTCCTCTCCGCCGCCAGCACGGCGTTTCTTGTCTCCGCCCTCGCGCTCTCCGCCTCGCCCAACCGCCCGGCCGCCGCCGATCCCCTGACCGCCCATGGCGCCATCCTTGTCGATGCCGCGGGACCCTACGTGGAACGCGGCACCTATCGCATCCAAGTGCTCGCCAAGCTCGGCGAACCCAGTGCTCGGCTCAAGGACGGCACCTGGCTCTACGAGCGGTTCTCCGCCCGCGAAGGCTCGCTCAAGGGCACGTTGGTGATCCGCTTCCGCGACGGTCAGGTGCAGCACCTCGCGCTGGCCACCCCGGCGACGGTGGCCGCCTTGCGCGCCGCCGATGCGGCCGCCGTGCAGGTCGCTGAAGCGCGTTGACCCCTCACACGACCTGCGTGCGCGTGGCGCTTCCGCCGAAGAGCTCCTTCACCAGGCGCCACGACTTCAGCAGCCCGGCGGGCTGGACCCCGCCTTCGATCCGGTACACTTCGACCACGGCGCGCTCGTGGCCGCGGTAGCGCGGCGGGAGTACGAACAACGTCTTCTCGCCGTCGCCGATCGACGAATAGAACAGGCCTTCGCCGACCACCGGCGCCACGGGCTTCACCGGCACGGACTGCTCCGGCAACACCAACCAGGGCCGGAAGGCGAAGGTCCAGGTCCCGTTCTCCGGCTCATGGATCAACCGGCCGTAGGTGCGCATCGGCACGCCCTGCCGGGTGAGCAGATTGGACGAGAACATCTTGTTCTCCCGGGGCGCCGGCTTGAAGCGATGCTTGCGCAGTGTGAAGAAATCCCAGCAGAAGACCGACCCAAAGACCGTGAGCCGGAAGGCCCAGCCGGCGACGAGGTAGGCCACGATGATCACCACGAGGGAGAGCGCCGCGCTCACCCACGGGTTGAGGGTGGCCGAGATCGTGAGCACGCCGAGCAGGGCGGTGCGGGCCGACTTCAGGACCGCATCTATCGCTCCCCACGGGCTGATCAAGATCAGCGCGTTGATCGCATGGGACGCCATCCAGACCACGGCAAACACGGCGATGCCAAAGGGCACCGTGAGCAGATTGAGCAGCCACGACCAGTCGATCGCCCCCACCTGAATCACGGCCATGCCCGATGGCAGCAACGAGGCCGTCGGCTGGGTGGCGCCGCTGTCCAGAATCATCTTGGACAAGGCGCTCATCGTGAACGGCACCACGGCCCCCGCCGCGACGAGGCCCGTGGCCTTGTTCTCAACCGTCTCCAGCACGTCCAAGGGCTTCTTCCAACCCGGCGGCAGCACCGCGCCAAAGGAATCCTTCAGCGCACAGGCTCCGACCACGAGCAGGGCCGGGCCCCAGAATGAGATCTGCGCGTACCACGGCAACGCCCCCCGCTGCTCCGCCGGCGTCTTGAAATACTGATACGCCCCATAGGCGCCGGTGCCGAGCAGCGGGGAGATCGCGATGCCGGTGACGGTGGAGATCGCCCCGGCGATGGGCGCGGCCGGCGAGCGATCGGAGGGCGACGAGGAGGCCATGCCCGTCGCCGCCCAGAGCGGCACGGCGAGGACGGCAAGCAGGGTGACCAGGACAATGACCGGGGAGAATCGCTTCATGCGCGGGAGGGATCGCCCGGACCGTAACCGCCGGGACGCATTTTGCAGCCCCAATCTTCGTTCGCGGCCGCAGGCGGGCACAGGCCCTCTCGGGACGCGCCCGCCCGCCTCGGAAAAAAAGAAACCCCGTCCGGCCGCAGAGGCCGGACGGGGCTGACCTTAACAGACTACTGACCCAACAAAGTGCTCAGAGCTTCCAGCGCAGTCCGGCGTATACACTCACATCGTACTCCTCGAACTGTTGGAAGAGCTTCGGTTGATTCTGCGGACCGCCGGCGGAGAAGACGCGGAAGGGTTCGTTGGTGAGATTGACGAACTCCGCAAACAGCTCCGGGCCGCGACGCATTTGGTAGCCGAGGGTGAGGTCCACCTGCACCGAGTCGTCGACGTAGATCAGGCTGTTGTCGAAGGCGATGTCCTCGTCTTCGCGCAGGCGTTCGCTGCGGAAGTTGACCGCCAGGCGGGCGCTGAAGCGCTTCTTTTCGTAGGTCAGGGCCACGTTGCCCATGCGGTCGGACTGGCCGACGAAATCGTAGGTGCCCGCGGCACCATAGTCCGCCTCGGACCCGCTGAGGGTCAGGTTGGCGAACACACCGAAGCCATCGAACGGCGCCGGCAGGAAGCGCAACTGCTGCTGATAGGCGAGTTCGAGGCCGTAGATTTCGCCGTCGTTACCGTTCTCGTAGCGGCGCACGTCGTAGACATCCGTGCCGATCGTCCGGGAGCCCACGTTCGTAAGGAAGGTGAAGTCCGAGATGTCCTTGTAGAAGGCGGCGGCCGAGACGAGGCCGAGCGACGGGAGATAGTACTCCACCGAGACGTCGAGGTTGCGCGCGTTCAGCGCCTTCAGGTCCGGATTGCGCTCGGTGATCTCGAAATCCTCCGTGTTGATGCTGCGGCCAAACGCGAGTTCGCCAAAGGCCGGGCGGACGATCGAGGTCGAGTACGAGGCGCGCAACACAAGGTCGCGCTGGGGCGAGTAACGGACGTGAAGTCCGGGCAGCACGTCGGTGTAGCCGCCGCCACCCGAGGCGCGCTCCACGAGAGCGAGGTCCTGATCGACGACATTGCCCGTGGTCGAAACGTCCGTGTCCTCGACGCGCACGCCGCCAAGCACCTGCAGCCGGCCGAAGGTCGCACCGGCCATGCCGTAGGCCGCCAGCACATCTTCCTCCACCTCGTAGTCGTTGCCCAGCTCGTCCGCGAAGCTGCGGGTGAAGAGGCCGGGGTTGTCCGCAAAGAAGGAAACCACCCGGCCCGTGTCGATCCGCACGACCGACGGACCGTAAGGATAGCGGCTGAACGTCGACGTATAATTGGCAAAGGCGAGGCCGCTGCCGTTGTCGCCGAACTCGTACACGTTCTCGTCACGCTGCTTCTCCTTCGCGCGCACGGCTGCACCGAACTTCAGGAAGGCCGGCGTGGCGGTGCCGAGATCGTAGCGCACGTTGACCTGCAGGTTCGACTCGGTCTCTTCCGCGTCATCCGTCTCGACATCGAAGCGCTGGAACTGGTTGTACGCCGCCGGATTGGTGAACGCCGAAGCCGTCGTGGCATTCAGCTGCGTGAGCTGCACATCGTAGCCGTTCACGTCGTACCGGAACGAGGTGTCGCGCGTGCTGCGACGGAAGCGCGCCTGCGTCTCATCCTTGTCCTCCTCGCCCCGCGAATAACCCGCCTGGGCGTCGAAGGTGAAGCTGCCGCGCCGGGTTTGCGCCCCGGCGGTGAGGGCGAGCAGGTCCTGCAACTTCGCCCGATCACGCGCCCGGCGCGAGAACCGGCGCGCCTGCTCCACGATGCCGCTCGTGTTATCGAGGCGCGTGATCGCGTTCACGTTGTCGTCGGACACAGGCACGAAGAACGTCTGGCGGTCCTCGACATCGGAGAAATCGTTGTAAGTGCCGCGCACCCAGAAACGCGTTTCCGCCGCGGGGCGGAACTCGAGCATGGCATTCACACCCGTGCGCTCGCGCTCGATGGTGTAGTCGCGAAACTGCAGCTCGACCGGGGAGAAGAAGGCCTGCGTGACGTCCTCGAGATCGGGCGGATTCAAATTGGTCCAGCGATCGGTCTCGTAGTTGTACGAACCGAAGGAACGCTCCTGCTGGGAGAAGCCCACGAGTACGCCCAACCGGCCGTCCGCCGACAGGCGGGAGAGTTCGCCGGACAGCTTGTAGCCAAACTCCCGCGTGTGCCGCGAATAGATCGACTGGGCCGACAGCTTGGCAGCGAAGGCCTCGCCATCGAACGGGCTCTTCGAACGCAGGTTCACGTTCCCGCCGAGACCTTCCGCCGTCATGTCCGGCGTCGGCACTTTCGTCACCTCGAGGGCCCCGAGGCTGTCCGCCGGCACCACGTCGAGGGCGATCGCACGCTGGCCGCTCTCCGGACTCGCCAGGCCCGACCCGTCAAGGGTCACGTTGCCCAGCGTGTAATTGATGCCGCGCACGTTGACGAAGCGGCCTTCACCCTGGTCGCGGTACACCGACACGCCCGGCAGACGCGACAGCGCCTCGGCGGCGTTCTGATCGGGAAAGCTGCCGATCTGGTCCGACGCCACGAGATTGGTGAGCGTGGCCGCGGCGCGCTGCTCGTTGATCGCGCGGGCGGTGCCGACCAGCGCGCCCTCGATCACGAGCGCGTCGAGTTGCACCGCACCGGCGGTCAGGTCGACGCGCGCGGTCGCCCCCTGCGAGACCGTCACGGCCTGACGCACGTCGGGATAGCCAACGTAGCTCACCACGAGCGTCCGCGCTCCGGCGGGCACGTTGGTCAGTTGGTAATCACCCGAGGCGGTGGTGAAGGTCTCGAGCGACGTGCCCTCGACCGCGATGCGCGCGCCACCGAGCGCGAGATTCGTGGTGGCATCGGTGACACGGCCGGAAACGGCGCCGGTGCCGGAGGATTGCGCGAACAGTCCGGCCGCCCAAAAGGCGCCGAAGACGAACAAGGTGCGGAAGAGGAAGTGCATGGCTGGGTGTGGAGGTGGACGCACCGTGCGAATCGCCGGCCGGCACCGTCAAACCTCCACCCGGCCCTTCGCCGAATCTTAACCGTGCGGTCACCGGGGCGTCACGTTCGTGACAATCTCATGCCAAATCCACCGGCCTCCCCGTGCGAAGTTGCCTTTGCCAAACGCCCGCTCCTGCCGTGAGCTCTGCCCATGCCGTTGACCAAGGCCGAATTCACCCGCATCCGCGCCCTGCGCGAGAAGAAGCACCGTGAAGCCGAAGGCCTGTTCGTCGTCGAGGGCCCCAAGGTCGTGGCCGAACTGCTCGCCGCCGGTGCCCCGTTCACCGCCCTCTACGCGACGGAGGATTGGGACGGCCCTCGCGACGACCCGCGCGTCGTTCCCGTCACGCAGACCGAGATGGACCGGCTCAGCCATTTTCCCACGCCGTCGCCGGTGCTCGCCGTGGGCCGGCTGATCCGTGCCGCCCCCCGGCCGGGTGAGTTCGAGCGCGGCCTCACCCTCGCCCTCGACGGGGTTCAGGATGCGGGCAACGTCGGCACCTTGCTGCGCATCGCCGACTGGTTCGCGCTCGATCGCGTGCTGCTTTCGCCCGACTGCGCCGACCTATTTTCCCAGAAGGTCATCAATGCCAGCATGGGCTCGTTCTGCCGCGTGCGCGTGCTGACCCTGCCGCTGGCCGAAGCGCTGGCCGGAGTGCGGGCACCGATTCTCGGCTGTGATCTCGGCGGCGACGACGTGCACGCGCTGGCCGCCCTGCCAGACGCGGTCATCGTCATCGGCAGCGAAGGCCGCGGCCTTTCTCCGGCGGTGCGGGCGCGGCTGACGCAAACGATCACGATCCCGAAGTTCGGCGGCGCCGAGTCGCTCAATGCGGCCGTCGCCGCGGGCATCGTCTGCGACCACCTGCGCCGCGCCTTGCGTTAGCGGTGCGGTGCCGGGAGGCCCCGCACGAGAGGGCGTCGAACCGGCGCGCGCCGTGCCACATTGGGTCGCTTCCCCGCGATTCATCCCGACCTGGCCAACCCGCGCTCGTAAGCACGGTTCACTCGGTAAGCTTTTCCGAGCGCCTCGGCCAGCGGATCGCAATCGGTGGCAGAATAGCCTTGGTGCAGATGGCGGCGCCATCCTTCCGCCACGCGGAAACGCTTCGACATTCGGCCCACCGCAAGCGCGATGTCCTCCATCTGTTGCAGATACGAGTTTGTGCCCTGCGACACCTGCAACCAATTTTGCTGGCTCTGGTGACAGGCGAGCGCAGCCCGTTTCTGCGCCTGGACCTTCGCGGTGTTGACGAAGGCGCCCGGCACGACCCGGCGGCGCAGGCCGTCGCAAAGACCCACCGGCATTGCATGATACACGGTCGTGTCGCCCGACCACGCGGCGGCCTTCCCCGCCTTGAAATTGGGAATACCGCGGGCAAACGCCGCCGTCACCGCCAGACGGCAGGTGATCATGTGATCCTCCATATAGTCCTGCGGCGAATGCGTCAGTACGATGGTGGGACGCACTTCGCGAATGACGGCGGTCAAGGCGCGCAACAAAGGGACGGAGTAGACCACCTCGAGGTCGTCGACGAGGCTCTCGTGAAATTCCGCGCCGAGAATCGCTGCGGCTGCTTTGCCTTCCTGGCGGCGCAGCCTGCGCAAGACGGACGCGCGATGGACCACACTGCCACCCGAACCCGTCGCCACGTTGAGGTAGTGCGTACGATACCCGGCTTCCTTGAGCAGGCACAGGGTGCCCGCCATCATGTACTCGATGTCATCGGGATGTGCGGCGATGGCGATGGCGTTAAGCGTAGGCATGGGGTGAGAGGAGTCTGGTCGCGTTAAGGGCATCCGACGGACGTCGTACAGCCTCACCGATGTTCGGGTCGCCGTCCATCCCATGATCGCACGCCCGTGGCCACCTGACTCGCGAACTTCCGGTGACTCACGCGCAAGCCACGCCTTTGGGCCAACCGACGAGGGAAGCGTTCAATCGTTAACACAATCTTGGCGGAACCGGCACGGTACCGTCACGCGTTCGAAACACGCCGTCTTTAGGATCATGCCGGACCCGTACGTTGGAGATGCGCGACGCATCATTCGCGGGCCGGCCTCAACCAGAACCACACGAATGAAATTAGCTTCACTCCTCCTTTCGCTCGCCCGACTTCCCCGCGTCGGTCTCGCCTTCACTGCACTCGCGCCGCTTGGGCTGCACGCGCAGGCCGGCACCGGCACCGTCCACGGCCGCGTCTCCGACGTCGCCACCGGCCGGTCCCTGCAGGGTGCGATCGTCCAGATCGCCAACTCACCCTACCGCGACTACACCGACGCCGACGGCCGCTTCAGCCTCACCGGCCTCCCCGCCGGCAGCCATCGCCTCCTTGTCGAATACGTGGGCCTCGATCCGTTCAGCACCACCGTCACGGTGTCGTCCGGCTCCAACCAGACGGTCAACGCCGCCCTCAAGAGCACGGTGCTCGAACTCGAGACCTTCACCGTCGCCGAGCAGGCGCGCGGCCAGTCGCTGGCCATCAACCAGCAGAAGACCGCGAGCGGCATCGTGAACATCGTCTCCGAGGAAACCTTCGGCCAGATGATCGACGGCAACATCGGCGCCGCCCTGCAGCGCCTGCCCGGCATCAGCGTGGACGAGGCCCAGGACGGCTCGCAGGGTGCCTTCAACATCCGCGGCATCGCCGGTGAGTTCAACTCGTTCCAAATCGACGGCAACCGCGCCCCGACCTCGGGCGGCAGCCGCGCCTTCGACTCCCGGCAGCTCGCGGCCGATGGCATTACCACCATCGAGGTCATCAAAGCTCCGACGCCCGACCGCGACGGCGACGCCATCGGCGGCATCGTCAACGTCGTCAGCCGCAGCGCGTTTCAGCGCGACGGTCGCTCGGTGAAGCTCAAGGCCAGCGGCGTACTCAACGAGGATCCGAACAAGTGGGGCCATGCGGCCAACCTCACCTACTCGGATCTCTTCAGCGTGGGCGGCGGCGAGAAGAACCTCGGCATCAGCCTCACCGCGAGCAGCTACAAGACCGACCGTTACTCGCTCAACGCGGACATCGACTGGGTGCGCGTCACCCCGGCGAACAACCCGCAGCTCAACCTCGGCCAGTACGACGACCTCGGTCGCCCGGTCTGGTTCATGGAGGCGACGCACTGGGAATACGACACCCGCGTCACCAAGACCTACGGCCTGAGCGGCTCGATCGACTTCCGCACCGACGAGAACAACTCGTTCTACTTCCGTCCGCTCTACAGTCACTTCGACCGCAACGGCATCAAGTTCGAGACGGACATCGACATCGACACCCGTTTTCAGGACGCCGTGGGCGGCCGCAAGACCTACGCCGAACTCACCCCGACGTACGGGCGCGGCACGCCCGGCAACGGCGGCAGCCGCGGTTCCATGGGCTGGATCGGCACCGACGACGAGCGCGAGAACGACCTCTACTCCTTCGCCTTCGGCGGACGGCACGAGCGGGAAAGCAGCCTGCTCACCTACGATCTCTACTACTCCCGCAGCAAGCAGACCGTCCTCAGCGATCTCGAACTCAACATGCTGATGGAGCCCACCAGCCCGTGGATGCTGTTCGAGTACGAACTCACCCGCCCCTGGACCGGCGAGGCCCGCATCAACATCCTCAGCGGCCAGGACCCGCGCGACCTCAGCCTGATGAGCGAAGGCGAGTTGATCGACGAGACGAGCGTCAAGACCGAGGACGTGGTCAGCGCCCGCATCGACTGGGAGAAGACGTTCAACCTCGATCGCAGCCTCTTCAAGGTGAAGACCGGGGCCAAGTACCGCTCCAGCGAGCCGAAGTTCGACCAGACCGCCATCGTCAACACGATGGACGAGACCTTCCCCTACCGCACGGTGCTCGAGCCCACCGACGTGGTGCTCTTCGCCAAGGAAAAGTACTGGGATGTCTACCCGCGCCGCGGCCTCGAACTCCTGCGCACCAATCCCGGTCTCTTTGAACTGGAAGAGGAGGACACCCTCGCCGACAGCAACCTCGAGGACTACGACGCCAAGGAGGAAACCTCCGCCGCCTACGTCATGGGCACGCTGCAGGCCGGCCGCCATACCGTCATCGGCGGCGTCCGCTATGAACGCAACGAGTGGAGTAACGTGAACAAGCGCGTGAGCTACCTCAACGGCGTCGGCTCGGTCATCACCGTGAACAACGGCGACTCCTACTCCCACTGGCTGCCCAGCCTGCACTTTCGCCATGCGCTCTCCGACAACCTGATCCTGCGCGAGAGCTACAACCGCAGCTACGGCCGCCCGCGCATCGGCGAGCTGACGCTGGGACGCTTCATCGACGAGGACGGCAACATTGAAGACGGCAATCCCAACCTGAAGCCGGCGACGGCCGATAATTTCGACGTTCAGCTCGAGTACTACACCCGCAACGGCGGGCTCTATTCGATCGGCGTGTTCTACAAGGACATCAAGGACTTCACCTTCACTGAGGTGTACGAATTCGACGTGCTCGACGCCAACGGCATCCCGGTCCGTGCACCCGGCGGCGATTTCGAATACGAGCGCCCTGTCAACGGCACCTCCGCCAAGAACTACGGCCTCGAGCTCATCGCCCGCCAACGCCTGCATTTCCTGCCCGGTCCGCTGAAGGGCTTCACGGCGGGCTTCAGCGCCACGTTCACCGAGAGTGACGCCGAGTATCCGAACCGCACCGACCGCGACGATCTTTCGCTCGAAGGGTTCTCGGACTACATCTTCACCGGCACGCTCGAATACGCCCGCGGCAATTTCCGCGCCCGCCTCGATTACCGCTACCGCAGCGATTACATCGAGGGGCTCGGCGACAGCATCGAGAGCGACGAGTACTACGCCGCCGAAGAGCGGGTCGACGCCGAGGTCAGCTACCGCCTGCGCGACGGTCTCACGATCTTCGCCAACGGCACCAACCTCACCGACCGCCCGCAGGTTTCTTACTCGGGCTACGGCTTCTTCGTGGAAGACACGAGCTTCGCCGGCCGCAAGTACACCTTCGGTCTCGAATACAGCTTCTGATCGGCTCTGTTGCTGGTCACCCGCCGGGCGCAGGCACCCCCTGCGCCCGGTTTTCGTTTTAACCCTCCGTTGCCATGAAAACCTCCCGCCTCCTGTTCCTTCTCCTCGCCGTCTGCTCTGCCGGCTCCGCCCACGACAACCACGGTCCGTCGCTGTGGAAACCGGTCCGCTATCCGGATGCCGCCGCCCACGCCCCGCGCCCTCTGCCCGACCGCATCGTGCTGACGTGGAGCGCCGATCCGGCCACCACCCAGTCCGTGACCTGGCGTACCGATACCTCGATCGAACTCGCCGTAGCCGAGCTCGCCGTCGCTAACGACAACGGCAGGGCCCTGAAGCCGGCCTCGCATCCGGCCGTCACCACGGATTTCAAGAGCGACCTCAACGAGGCGCACTACCACAGCGTCACGTTCACCGGCCTCACGCCCGACACCCTCTACGCCTACCGCGTCGGCGACGGCGTCAACTGGAGCGAATGGTTCCATTTCCGCACCGCCAGCCGGGAGCCAAAGCCTTTCACGTTCATCTACTTTGGCGACGCCCAGAACGACATTAAAACCCACTGGTCCCGCGTCTTCCGGGAAGCGTTCCGCGACGCCCCGCGGGCCGCGTTCACACTGCACGCTGGCGACTTGATCAACGAGGACGCAAGCGACGCCGAGTGGGGCGAGTGGCACGGCGCCCCTGCGTGGGTCAACGCCACCATCCCGGTCATCGCCACGCCGGGCAACCATGAGTACTTCAACGAGAACGCGGGCCCGGAAAACGAGCGGCTCTGGACGACCAAGGACGGCGGTACGGTCGCCGTCACCGTCGATCTGATCCGCGAACGCGGTGCCGACGGCGCCACCACCGGTTACACGGTCAACGCCCGCTCCGCCGACGGTCGGCTGACGGCGAAACTCACGCTCGACGCCAAAGAGTTCATCACCGGCATCGACACCGGTATGTCGGCCCTGACGGGGTTCGCCGCCGCCGATCTCGTCGGCACCGAACCCGACAAGGCCCCGCTGCGCGACCGGATCGCGGTGCGGGGCACGCCGGCGGTCAGCCGCCACTGGCGGCCGCAATTCACCTATCCGGTGCAAAACCCGCCCCCAGGACTCGAGGAGACCTGCTACTACCTCGACTATCAGGGCGTTCGCATCATCTCGCTCGACTCCCTGCGCGACCGGCCGGGCCAGATTGCGTGGCTGCGCGCGGTGCTCGCCGACAATCCGCAGCGTTGGACGATCCTGACCTTCCACCATCCGATGTTCTCGCCCGCGCGGAATCGCGACAATCCAGAGCTGCGCGCGCTGTGGAAGCCGGTGTTCGACGAGTTCAAGGTCGACCTCGTGCTCACCGGACACGACCACACCTACGCCCGTACCGGCGCCAAGGCCCCGCCCTCCGGCTACACGAACGTGCCCACCGGCCTGCAAACCTACGATCCGGCCGTCGGCACCGTTTATGTGGTTTCGGTCAGCGGGCCCAAGATGTACGACATCACCAACGAGGCCTTCGCCCGCACGGCCGAGGACACCCAGTTGTACCAGATCATCACCGTCGACGGCGACGAACTGCGCTTCGAAGCCCGCACCGCCACCGGACGGCTCTACGATGCGTTCACCTTGAAGAAGCAGGCGGACGGCCGCCCGAACGCGTTGCACGAACTGCTGCCAACGGAGAACCGCCGCGCAAAGTAACGCGGCAGCCGGCGCCGGACTTCGCCGCAAGGCGGGTCCGGCGTTCGGACCGACTTACGGTGCGGCGAGGACCACTTCGCCGTACCGGTTCATGCCGGCGCCACCCTGGGACCCGGCATCGTAGACATAGCCGTAAACGCGCACGCCGTCGCGGCGCACATAAACGTTGCCGCGGACCCACGCCGCGTCGATGCCGTCCACCAGCAGGCGGGCCGGCTGCCAACCGCCGCGATCATGGGTGTAATACAGGCTGCGGGTCGCCTCATCGATGAACACGACATGCAACGTGGTGCCGTCGGCGACGACGTCCGCTCCGGCTTGCTGCGAATCCACCGCCCCGGTCACGACTGCCCGATCGCTCACGCGCACCGCGGGGGTGAGGGCGCCGCTGGGTTCAACGTGACGCACCCAGAGGTGTCCGTCCGCGAGACGGTACACGACCGCCACGCGACCGGTCTCAGGCAGATGCACGAGCGGCAGGATCGCACCAAAGGCATCGCGGTCCGTACCCGCCCCGGTCGCCAGCTCCGCGCGCGGCGTGAAACGATTGTCGGACAACAGCCGGCGATGCCAGAGCGTGCCATCCAGCCCAAAGTACGCCACGTGGACCTCTCCACCGGGCCCGATCACCGCCTGCGGGCTGGCCACGCCGGTATCGATCACACCGAGGTCGCGCCACGTGCCCTCCGGTGAACGGATCCCGGCGTGCAACGCCGCCTGGCCGATGTGAAAGGCGACCATCGATCCGTCCGGCCGCACCACCAGCGAAGCCGCCTGGGAAAACGAGTCCGCGACGCCGGCGCGTTCGTCCCGCACCGCCCAGGTGTCCGGCTGCGTGGGATGATCCGAGGTGCGGAACGCATGATGCACACTGAACTCCGTCACCTGATGCAGCAGGTGAATCGTATCGCCCACCTGGCGCGAATCGACCGACTCGAGGTCGACCGTGCGCGGCCGGTTGGCGCCATCCACTTCACGCCAACGGCGTCCTCCGTCGGTGGACTTCACCATCATGAGCAGGTTGCTCGACTCCGCCGGCTCCATGATGAAGTAGAGGTCGCCGTTGCGCGCCTGCCAGGGTCCGATGCGTCCCGGCGTTTCGACATAGGTGCCGCCGAGGTGCCCCGGCGGGATCGCGAGCCGCGCTCGAGGTCCGTCGCCTGCCGTGACAGGCACGCCCTGCCCGTTCACGAGACGAAACTCAAAGAGATCGCCGTCCTCATTGGTCACCGCTCCGTCACTGTAACGGCGCACCACCAGCGGCCACTCGAACTCACTGTGGCCGGCGGTGGCCGTCCACCGCGGGGTGCGGGCGGCCAGACTGACGCCCGCGCCGGCCACAAACGGCGGCTTCGCACCGGAGAGCAGATCTTCCGTGGGCGCCCCGTCGGCGTAGCCCGCACTCGCCACGATGCTGACCCGGGGAGAGCGCGGCTCGCCCTCAATCGTGAACTCTGCCACCTCCACCGCACCCGTGGCGGGGAGCGCGAGACCGACCGGCGCCGCCGGCAGCCCGGCTTCGAGCTCCACGTCAAAGTCCACCGTGCCGTCCTGAAAATCGACGCGCACCGTACGCCCCTCGTAGGCAAACTCCACCTCGAGCCACTCACCGGCCGGAAACACCGCCGGCCGCGACGCATGCTCGCGTTCCACTCCACCGACCACGCGGCTGACCCGGATCGCACCGGTAACCGGATCCAGCGTCAGGCGCACATGGTCGAGCGCATCCCGGTAGCCCAGCACCAGCGACACGGGCACGTGGGCACCGGCCGGAAACCGAAGCCGCACCGCGCCACCGACGTCGGCTGCTTCCCACGGCGGCGAGGCGAGGGCAAACACCGGCTGCTCGCCCGCCGCGAACCGCAGCACGCGGGAGTCGCCCGTCTCCGCGATGATCCATTGCGCCGGAGCCCCACCGACCAGCGCCCAGCCTGCGGGCACCGAGCCGACCACGGCGTCCGTGAAATCCCACGTGAATTCACGTTGTGGATACGGGAAGTCGAAGGCCTCGACCCGGGTCCAGGGACCGCCGTTGCGGCGCGACTCAAGCCGAAGAACACTGCCGCCAGAGGTCGCGGCCGAGGCCTCGACCTCAAAGCGCAGGCGAAACGGCGTGTCCGCCTGGACGGTGACGGCCTCGCCCTGCGCCCCAGCCCAGCCGCGATCGGTATTCAAGGGCGCGGTCCGGTCAGCCCGGAAGCGAAAGGTCGCGGCACCCGCGTCCGCAGCCGCAAAGGCCTGGCCACCGGCCAGCGCCAATCCGCCCCAACCCATGACCACCCGATTCCAACGACAAAGCCATTGCATCATGACCGCAGGCTGCACGGGCAGGACGCTGGCCGTCGATAGCAGCCCGTTCCTGCCATCGAAACGTAACATGTCCGCCCAAGCCCGGAGTAGAATCAGCGGTCCATTGCATAATCGTCACGCTGCCCTCGGAGCGCTAGGATGGTCGGTTATGGAAATGAATGACGCGGAAAAACGTTCGGTCCTCACGCTCGTGCTGATGGCGGCCTTCGCCGATGGCGAGAAGGACGATCGCGAACGGGCGGCGGTGCGCCGCGTGGCGGAAAGCCTGCAGACGGACGGCGGCGCGCTCAACGTGTGGTCCTTGTACCAGGACGTGCTGGGCAAGAAGGTCACGCTCGACCAAGCCGCCGCTGGACTCGTGTCACCGGAGTCCCGCCTGCTCGCCTATGAAATGGCCGTCGGGGTCTGCGACACGGACGGTCCGCCCAACGCCGCCGAGTCCGCCTTCCTCGCCCAGCTGCGCAGCGCCCTCAAACTTGACCGGGCGGCTGCCGCCCCGGTGGAGCAGACGGGCACCGGCCTTGCCACGGCCGCGATGGCGGCCACCCCGCCGCCCCCGCCACCCGCGGCTCCGTCGTCGTCATCGACGCCCCCGCCGCGCCTGGTTCCCGTCGACTCGGCCGCGCTCGACAAGATGGTGCTCAACTACGCGATCCTGAACGGCGCGCTCGAGCTGCTGCCGCAGTCGCTCGCCTCGATGGCGATCCTGCCCTTGCAGATGAAAATGGTGTACCGCGTGGGCAAGACCTACGGCTACACCCTCGACCGCGGACACATCCGCGATTTTCTCGCCACCGCCGGCGTCGGCCTCGCGTCCCAGGCCGTCGAAGGTTACGCCCGCAAGCTACTGGGCGGACTTGTCGGCAAGGCGCTCGGCGGCGGCATGGTGGGCGGCCTCGCCCGCGGTGCGACCGGAGCGGCCACCGGCGCGGCGTTCACATTCGCCACGACCTGGGCGCTGGGCCAGCTCGCGAACCGCTACTACGCCGGCGGACGCAAGATGGAGACGGCCGTGTTGAAGGACACCTACGCCCGTCTCCTCGGCGACGGCCAGCGTCTCTTCTCCTCGCATGCCGGCAGCATCCAGCAGCGTGCCGCCACGCTCAGTCCGACCGAGGTCATCAACCTCGTGCGCGAACCCGCGTAGCGTCCGCGGCTCATGGTCGACAAGGAGCGGCGACACGAGTGTCGCCGGGTCTGATGCCCGACCGGCGAACGAAAGCCTGTCCGGCATTAGGCGGCGACACGAGTGTCGCCGCTCCGTCCGTTCAATTCGTTCTCTTTCTCGTAATCG
>CAYZBG010000007.1:86492-93443 GCA_964476565.1 uncultured Opitutus sp. | reverse complement strand
GGGGTGGGCGTTCGAGGGGCTGGCAGGCGCAGGCGGCAAGGAAGCGTTCGCGGGACGTCATGAAGCGGAAGAGGGAAGGCGGGGAGATCAGGCCGGTGCGAGCCAGTCGCGCGGCCGGAGGAAGTGCTCGTAGAGGCGTGCCTCGGGACTGCCGGGCTCGGGACGCCAGTCGTACTTGAACGTCACCAGCGGCGGAAGACTCATGAGAATCGACTCGGTCCGACCGCCGCTTTGCAGGCCGAACAGGGTGCCGCGGTCCCACACCAGGTTGAACTCGACGTAACGGCCCCGTCGATACAGCTGGAATTCGCGTTCCTGGGCAGAGTAAGGCGTCGCCTTGCGGCGGGCCACGATCGGCAGGTAGGCCGGGATGAAATGGTCGCCGACGCTCCGCATGAGCGCGAAGCTGCGCTCGAAACCGCCTTCGTGGTAATCGTCGAAGAACAGGCCGCCCACCCCCCGCGGCTCGCCGCGGTGCTTGAGGAAGAAATACTCGTCGCAGGCACGCTTCATCCGGGGATAACACCCGTCGCCAAAGGGAGCTACGGCATCGCGAGCCGTGCGGTGCCAGTGGACGACATCCTCGTCGACGCCGTAGTACGGGGTCAGGTCAAAGCCGCCGCCGAACCACCAGACCGGCTGCGCGTCGTCCGCTTCCGCGACGAAGAAGCGTACGTTCGCATGACTGGTCGGCACATGGGGATTGCGGGGATGCAGCACGAGCGAGACGCCGAGCGCCTGCCAGGCCTTGCCCGCCAGCTCCGGGCGGTGTGCGGTGGCCGACGGCGGGAGGCGGGTGCCGAACACGTGGGAAAAGGCGACGCCGGCCTTCTCGAAGACAGTGCCCTCGGTTAGGATGCGGGTGCGACCGCCTCCGCCCTCGGTACGCTGCCAGGCATCCTCGGCAAAGCGTGCGCCGCCATCCTCCTGCTCGAGGGCCGCACAGATCCGGTCCTGTAGGTCGAGCAGGTAGGTTTTGACGGCAACGGGATCGGGAGGGGCGGACATGGCAACGAGACGATGAAGCGCAAGGAGAACGGCAAGTGCGGACAAGAACCAGCCGTTTTTCCCATCGGCCCGCTTGACGACTTTGCTAGAGTTCGCGTTCGACAGCGCAACCGGTTCGCCTGATTGATCCGGAGCAGCGACCGCATCCATGAACAACACCCTGCTCACCACCGTTGCCGCCACGGGCTTCACCGTCGCGTTTTTTCACGCGGCGATCCCGACGCACTGGCTGCCCTTCGTGCTGGTGTCGCGCGCCCGGGGGTGGGGACGCGGGAAAACCCTCGCGGTGGCGGCTTTCGCCGGCATGGGCCATGTCCTGCTGACCAGCCTGCTAGGCTTGGGTATCGCGTGGTTTGGCTTCCGCCTCGATGCCGAATTGGGACACCTATTTGCCCGGATTGCCGGAGCGGTGCTGATCGCGATCGGCGTGTATTACCTCTGGCGGCAAAGCCGCGGCATGGGCATCTGCCACCACGTCGTGGCCGGCAGCCACCATCATCCGGGTGAACACTGCGCGCAGGAGGGACGCGAAAGCCACTGGGAAGAAGAGCTCAAGGACAGCCGTCTGGTGTCCGGCGACCGTGCGGCCATCGGCGGGCTTTTCCTGATGCTGACCTTGTCGCCCTGCGAGGGGTTTCTCCCGGTCTACCTCTCGGCCGTGCAGTTTGGCTGGCAGGGATTCTTTGTGCTGAGCGGCATCCTCGCCGTGGCCACGCTCGCCGGCATGACGGTGTTCACGTGGTTGACCCTGCTCGGGTTCGGGCGGTTTAAATTGAAACGTTTCGAACGCTGGGAAGCGGGTCTGCTCGGTCTGCTTTTCTGCGTGCTGGGCCTGATCATCGTGTTCCTGCGCCACGATCACGCCCATGACGACCACCACGACCACGATCACACCCACATGCTCGCCGTGCCGGAGCGCTCACTTTAAGGCGTCGACGATCAGATCGACGTTGCGTCGAAACTGCGCGAGGTAGCTGCCGTCAGGCGACCCGGGCGGTCCAAGGGTGTCGGTGAACAGGGTGGTGACCACCCGTACGCCGGTCGCTTCCTGCAGTTCACGAAGGGCCGTCGCGCTGGTCCCAGCTGCGAGGAACACCGCCGGGACGTTCAGCGGCTCAATCAGGTCGATCAGTCGGGCCATTTGTGCCGGTTGCGGCTGCCGTCCAGGCTCAAAGCCCGGGATGAGGCCGATCTGCACCTCGTAGGTGGCGGCGAGGTAGGCAAAGCCGTCGAGCGAAGTCGCCATGCGGCGCCGTTCCGGCGGCAGGGTGGCAAAGCGGCGGAGGGCGTGTTGATGCACGTCTTCCAGGGCCCGAATGAACGCCGCCGCCCGCTGCTCGATGGCAGCGGCCTCGGCCGGCCGCAGGTCAGCCAGGGCCACGGCGAGCACGCGCGCGGTGTGCACGACCTTCCTCGGATCGTGCCAAGTGTTGGGATCAAATCCTTCACCGTCGATCTCCGTGCCTTCGTCCATTTCGTACTCACGGCCGCTCAAATCCAGCAGCGGCATGCGGTCGGTGGCGACGATCAGTTCCCCGGCAAAACCGGCCTCGCGTGCGACGCCCTCGGACCACGCATCATAATCGAGCCCCTGGATCACAAGAGCTTGGGCGCGGGCCAGTCGAGCCACCGCGGCCTCACCCGGCTCGTAGTCACGCGGACTGACTCCCGGCGGAACAATGGACTCCACCTGCACGGCATCCCCGGCCACTTCGCGCACAAAATCCGCGAGGATCGGCGTGGTGGTGACGACCAGCGGCACCTGCGCACGGGCCAACCCACACAGGCCCGCCAGCAGGAGGCCGGCGAGGCAACGTTGCACCAGCGGCGTCATCATGAAAGCATCCTAGCCATTCCCGCGACTTTGGCGAGTCGCCCGGTGGTGCAACGCCGGATGGCGGTTCAGGACTTCCGAGCCGGCATGACAAAGCGCACCGCCGGAACGCTGTCGTCGCCTTCGGCCGCGGGCGCCGGCGTCGGTGGCTCGTCTTGCTTGGCGGGGGAGGGGGCCGCGACCGGCGCGGACGCAGGCAACGGAGGTTCAACTCCCGTCGGGACGATCGTGGGCACGGGCGGCAGGTTGGCGAAGGCCTTTTCGAACAGATCGGCCATCTCCAGGTCGCGCACCTGACTCTGGGGCGAGCCCATCGTGACTGCGATCAGCCGGCGGCCGTTGCGTTGGGCGGTCGCAGCGAGGCAAAAGCCGGCGCCGCGGGTGAAACCGGTTTTTAGTCCGTCCACTCCAGCCACCTTGCCGAGCAGGTTGTTGTGGTTGCGCATGTCGATCTGCTTCGGTCCCGGACGGAAGGTGCGATCCTTGACCGACGAATAGCGAAGGACGTCCGTCTTGCCGATCAGATGACGGGACAGCAGCGCGAGGTCGCGGGGCGTGGTCAAATCGCCGTCCTCGATCCGCCGGTTGGAAGGCGGCAGCCCGTGCGGCGTGCGAAACGTGGTCCGGGTCATGCCGATCTCCCGCGCGCGCTCGTTCATCCGGGCAACAAACGCTTCGCGAGAACCGCCTGCCCGAGTAGCGAGCGCCTCGGCGGCATCGTTGGCCGAACTCACCATCAGGGCGTAGAGCAGGTCTTCGACGGTGAACACTTCATTCTCGGCCAGGTACACCTGCGAACCACCCATGCGGGCCGCCTCGGCCGTCACCGTGACGGGCGTCGTGAGCTCGAGGCGCCCGGACGCGATCTCCTCATGCACGAGCAGGAAGGTCATCAGCTTCGTCACGCTCGCCGGAGGAGTCACCACATCGGCGTTCTCCTCAAACAGCGTTTGACCGGTGGCCGTGTCGACCACGATGGCTCCCTTGTACGAAGCAGCGGGCAGCGCTGCCACCACCGCCAGCATGAGCCCCAGCCACCTCCCCGCGCATAAAAATTCCCGCATGACCATGACCGCAGCCAAGCGTCCGAAACAGCGCGGTGGCGAGTCCGAAAACGCGATCAACCCAGCGGCAGGCGCACGATGAAGGTCGCCCCGCCGCCGGGAGGGGACTCCACGGCGATCTCGCCGCTGTGCAGACGCACCAGGTCGTGGGCGATGGACAGGCCGAGACCGTGGGACGATTCCCCGCCGGTCGGCTTGGCCGCCAAACGCGAAAACGGCTGAAAGAGCTGGCTGGCGTCAGCCGCGGAAAGTCCCGGTCCCTCGTCCCGGACGCGCAGGACCGCCCAGCGCTCCTCGACGGCGAGGGAAAGGGTGATCGTTTTTCCAGCCGGCGTAAACTTGATGGCATTGCCGATCAGGTTGGAAAACACCTGATGCAACCGCTGGCGATCGCCGTCGACGGGCGGCAGCGGCGTGACCGGGCCGACATAGGCGAGCGTTTGCTCCTTGAGGCGCGCCTGCCAGAGAAACTCCGTCCGCACCGCCCGCACGGCTTCGTCGAGGTCCAGCGATGTCTTTTGCAGCTCGAGACGACCGACCTCAAGGGCGGCGGTGTCGATGAGGTCCTGGACAAACACGAGCAAGCGCTGCGCCTCGCCGGCGATGATGCCAAGCCGCTCGTCGCCCGGCGCCGCGGGTTGCGGATCGTCACGGACCTCGTTGGCCAGAAACTGGATGTTTCCGAGCGGATTGCGCAGATCGTGCGAGGCAATGCTGAGTAGCCGGGTCTTCAGGCGGTGCGCATGTTCGGCGGCGTCGCGGGCGGCCCGCTCGGCCTTGAGCTTCAGGCGCTGACTGCGAACCAGCGCGGCCACGCCCACGGCCCCCAGCAGGCCCGCCACCAGCAGTCCGGTACGCTGCTGACGCGCGGCGGAAAGCGTGGCGTCCTGCAGCTGCAGCCGTGCGTCCTTCAGCTGGGATTCGCGGGCGAGCAGATCGATTTGCTTTTGTTTCTCGGCGAGCTCGAAGCGGGCCTCCAACTCGGCCAGCCGGGTCTGCGCCCGTTCGCCGGCCAGCTCCGAGCGTTCCGCGTGGGCACGGCGTTCGGCCGCAAGCGCCTCGGCCAGCTCACCCCGGGCCTCGTGCGTCAGCGCGATCTCGGTCCACAGGTCGCCCAGCAGTTCATGGCCCGAGATCCGCTCGGTCATCTCGATCGCGGACCGGAGCCGGGCCAGGGCCTCGTCGCTACGTCCCAGCCGCCGGAGGACGCCGGCAATCTGCCGCAGGGAGCGCATCTGGCCCCGTGCATCCTTTTCTGCGACGCGCAGGGAATAGGCCTCCTCGTGCAGGCGCAGGGCGCGTTCAAACTCGCCCTGGGCCGTCGCCACGTCGGCGAGGTTGGTCAGGGAGCCGGCCGCGTCCCACCGGTTACCGGTGGCGAGGCGATGCGCCAGGATCTCCTCGTGAATCCGGGTGGCTTCACCGTACCGGCCTTCCGTGAAGGCGAGCACGCCCTGCAGATTGAGGGCACCGTAGTACAGGCGCTCGTTGCCCGACTGCCGGGCGTGGACGACGGCGCTGTCGGTGTGTTCTCGCTGGCGGGTCTTGTCACCGGTTTGTCGATACACGGAGGCCAGCAGCCGGTGGGCGACAGAGCGCAGACCGTGGTCATCGAGGCGGTCGGCCAAAGCGAGGAGCCGGCGACCGTAGCCCGCCGTCGCGGCGGAGTCACCGAGTAGCCACGACACGTAGCCGGTGGCCTTGAGGAACTCCGCCTCGTCGCGCGGGCTGGACCGCGCTTCGGCGAGGGCCAGACCCGCCCGGGCCGCGGCCAGGGCGTCGCGCAGGTTGGCCGAGTAGTAGAGATCAACGTAGCGCCGGGCGTGCGCCTGCACCTCGGCCCGATAGCCGGGCGGATCGTCGGGCGACGCCTGATCGACAAACGGGGTGTGGACGGGGGAGGGACTTTCGGCCCGCGGCGCCGGCGCCTGGATGACGCTATCGGCCTGCATTTGCGCGAAGACGCGGTGGCCTGGACCGATCAGGCACAGACCGGCGACGACGGCGCACGTTGTCCCTCGGACACGCCTGGCCAGCCGGCAGCCCAAGGCAATCGCCCGGCGCCGGTTGGCATCGGCCAAAGTTCGAAGGTTGAAAATCAAGGGAAGCGGTCTGGGTACCCCTGTCCGTTAGACCACATCTTGCATCGGCCTTTCGGCACGGGCTTTTAGTGGCAACATTTCATTTGACAGTGCCCGGACCGCTCCCTGTTTTGAACCCTTTTATGAAAGTTGTCTCCTCCATCAAATCCGCCAAGAAGCGTCACCCGGCCTGCCAGGTGGTCCGTCGCCGTGGCAAGATCTACGTGATCAACAAGGTTGAGCCGCGTTACAAGGCCCGTCAGGGCTGAGTGTTACCCAAGGAGATTCTCTACCGTGAAACCCGAAGGTCATCCCACTCTCAACAAGGTGTGCTTCCTTGATGTCGCCACCGGCAAACGCTTCCTGACGCGCTCGACGATGAAGTCGCCCCGCAAGGAGAAGATCGACGGCGAGGAGTACATGATCGTGCTCCGCGACGTGACGATGGATTCTCATCCCGCCTACACCGGCGAGAAGCGCATCGTCGACACCGCCGGTCGCGTCGAGAAGTTCACCTCGAAGTTCCGCCGCACCACCAAGGGCAAGTAAGCCCAAGCGCCCGCAACGTTTTAAAGCCCTCCCAGCCGGGAGGGCTTTTTTGTTGCGCGTCCTCCCCCGGGACCGCTTCCGTCGCCCCCGTGTCGACCCGACTTCTCCTCTTTGACTGCGACAGCACGCTAAGCGCCATCGAAGGCATCGATGAACTGGGCCGCGTCCGCGGCGCCGCGGTGTTCGCCGAGGTCGAGGCCATGACCAACGACGCCATGAACGGGAAGATTCCCGTCGAGGCCGTGTTCGGCCGGCGCCTGGAGATCATCCGGCCCAGCCAGGCGGATGTCGCCGCGGTCGGGCGCAAGTACATCGAGACGATCGAACCCACCGCAGAGCAAACCCTTCGCGCCGCGCGGGCGCTGGGTTGGACGCCGGTGATCGTGAGCGGCGGGTTCAGGCAGGCCATCCGGCC
>CAYZBG010000007.1:33050-86392 GCA_964476565.1 uncultured Opitutus sp. | reverse complement strand
ATTCTCTCCCTCTCGGATCTCCCCCGCCTGCTTCCTGCATGAAACGTGCCGCGCTTCTGTTGGTGTCGCTTTGCTGGTTTGCGTTCGCCGCCCACGCGGCGGCGCCCAAAGACGGGGAAGAGGGAGATCCCTTCCCGGTTCCGATCGAAACCTACGTGGCGGATGAGGCCGGGGACACCTTGTGGGAAGTCCTGAAGCACCGGGTGGAGGTCGAGCCGTTCAATCTGGTGGCCACCGTCATGTTCATCATGGCGGTGCTGCATACCTTCTTGACCGCCAAGTTCCGCCATTGGGCGCATGAGATTGAGCACCGCCACGCCGAGCGGCTGCGCAAGGAAGGCCGCTACGTCGACACGAACAACGACGGCGAGCCCGACGAGGTGAGCTTCTGGGGCAAGGTCCTGCACTTCTTCGGGGAAGTGGAGGCAGTCTTCGGCATTTGGGTGATCCCTCTGCTGGTCGCCATCACGGTTTCTGAGGACTGGCACACGGCCGAGCAGTATGTGAACAACGGTGTAAAGTATACGGAGCCGGTCTTTGTCGTCATCATCATGGCCATCGCCGCGAGCCGTCCGGTGCTGCGATTTGCCGAGAATGCGATGGCCAAGGTGGCCCAGATCGGCGGGGCAACCCCGGCGGCTTGGTGGCTTTCCATCCTCACTCTGGGCCCGATTCTTGGGTCGTTCATCACCGAGCCGGCCGCCATGACGATCTCGGCTCTTCTGCTCTTGGAGAATTTCTACCGCTACAAGCCAAGCGAGCGCCTGAAGTACGCCACCCTTGGCCTGCTGTTCGTGAATGTCTCGGTCGGAGGTACCTTGACGCATTTCGCCGCTCCGCCGGTCCTGATGGTCGCGGGTACCTGGGGTTGGGATCTCGCGTTCATGGCGTCCCATTTCGGCTGGAAAGCTGTCGCCGGCATCGTGGTCGCCAATCTGATCTACTTCCGGTTCTTCAAGGCCGAGTTCGCCTCGCTGGCCTACCAGCGGAGGCCAGCCGGAGAGTCCATGGTCTTCGGTGCCCCGGCCGACGACCATCGCGTGCGTATCCCGCACTGGGTTACCGCCGCACATCTGCTCGCCCTGGCCTGGACCGTATTCACTGCCCACTACACCGCGCTCTACATCGGCGGCTTTTTGATCTTCCTTGCCTTCACGCAGGCGACGACTCAGTTCCAGTCTCAGATTCAATTCCGTGGCCCCATCCTCGTAGGCTTCTTTCTCGCCGGCCTGGTCCTGCACGGAACGCTCCAGCAATGGTGGATCGCGCCGGTGCTGGGCAGCCTCGATGCCATGCCGCTCATGCTCAGCTCCGTCGTGCTGACGGCGTTCAACGATAATGCGGCCATCACCTACCTGGCGTCGCTCGTACCGTCGTTCACCGATGAGATGAAGTACGCGGTGGTGGCCGGCGCGGTAACGGGCGGCGGACTGACCGTCATCGCGAACGCGCCCAATCCTGCTGGCCAGTCCATCCTGGCACCCTGCTTCAAGGAGGGCGTGTCCCCCGGAAAGCTGTTCGTCGGCGCGTTGATTCCCACGATCATCATGGGGCTCGCGTTCATGCTCCTGCCTTGAACGGGGGCAATCGTCCGAATTCGGACGAAAACCGGCCGGTTCAAGTTGACAGCATTTGCTCGGATCAAAAGGTGACAGCGCCTTGGGCCTGCCCAAGGCGTTCATGCCGAGCCAGCTGTTCATCGCCCTGTTTGCCCCCTTCCTGCTGCTGCCGTTCGTCGCCGTAGCCGGGAAGGCACTACATGCCCGCATCGGCTGGCTCGCCTTGGTGGCCCCGGCGGTGTCCTTTGCCTTGTTGCTCAACCTGGCCTTGGGGACCGGGGCAGGGGAGCGGACGGTGATCGAATGGACCTGGGTGCCTTCTCTGGGTCTGAATCTGATGTTTGTGGTCGACGGGCTGTCGCTCTTCTTCGGCCTGGTTGTCAGCGGAGTCGGCGTGCTCGTGGTCTTCTACTCGACCCACTACCTCGATGATCACGCGAGCCATCATGCCCGATTTTACAGTTACCTGCTCCTCTTCATGGGAGCGATGCTCGGCACGGTCTTCTCCGGTAACCTTCTGCTCCTGTTCGTCTACTGGGAACTCACCGGCATCGCTTCATTCCTGCTGATCGGTTTTCTTCACGACAAAGGGGAGTCGCGAGACGGGGCCCGTATGGCCCTGCTCGTCACGGGCTCGACCGGGCTGGCCATGCTCGCCGGTGTCGTGCTGCTCGGCGAGGCCGCCGGCACGTACGAACTCGCGGCGCTGCTTGATGGCGGCCTCAAGGCCGCGCCCACCGGCACCGTGGGGCTGGCTTTCGTGCTGATCGCGATCGGGGCCTTCGGCAAGTCCGCCCAGTTCCCCTTCCACTTTTGGTTGCCGAATGCCATGGCGGCACCGACGCCGGTGAGCGCCTACCTGCACTCCGCGACGATGGTGAAGCTGGGCGTCTTTCTGGTGGCCCGGATCTTTCCGATCTTCAGCGCATCCGAGCAATGGGCTCCGCTCTTGGTGTACGTCAGCTTCGGCACCATGCTCCTCGGTGCGCTGCTTGCCCTGCTGTCGACCGATCTGAAGGCCATCCTCGCGTTTTCGACCGTCAGCCAACTGGGCTTCCTGATCGGCTTCTATGGCATGGGCTCGCCGCTCGGCGTGCAGGGCGACCTGCTGCACATCACCAGTCATGTTCTCTACAAGGGCTGCCTCTTCATGGTGGTTGGGATCGTCGATCACTCCACCGGGGTGCGCGACATTCGGAAGCTGGGCGGTCTCCGGCACCGTCTGCCGCTCCTCGCCGGGATCGCCGCAATCGCGGCCGCATCGATGGCCGGCCTGCCCGGTACGCTCGGCTTCATCAGCAAGGAGTACATGCTGAAGGCGAAGTTCGAGTATTGGGCCGGTGGTGACTTCCTGAACCTGTATCCGCTGGCAACGGTGGTGCTGGCTTCGGTTCTCAAGGTCGCGTTTTCCGCCCGCCTCGTCTGGGGCGTATTTGGTGGGCGCGAAACCGCGGCGGTACGGGAGCATTTCCATGCGCCCAGCCTGGCGTTGCAGCTCTCGCCGCTCGTGCTGGCTGCCGGGTGTTTCGGCTTTGGGGTGTTTCCGGGCGTGCTCGGCGACTGGCTGTCCGCACTTTCCACCACAGGCTTGCACCACCCGGAGGCCCTGGCGTTTTCCCTGTGGCACGGCGTGACCAAGGAGTTGCTCCTCAGTCTCGGCATCGTCGTGGCAGGTCTCGGTGTTTTCGCCTTGGGCCAGTCCACCAGCTGGCGCTGGGCAGAGATCCCGCGCCTCGCACGGCTCGATCACGCCTTTGAGCAGATGGTGGCAGCATTGCCGAAGCTGGCCAAGGGACTGGGGCGCATCCTGCGCTTTGATCATGCGTTTGACTACCTGGGCTGCGTGTTCGCCTTCATGTTGATCGTGCTCGGCTCTGCGTGGTGGGTGAACCGGGAGGCGCTGTGGCCGGGCCTGCCCGCACTGGGCGACTTCGATGCGTTGCGCTCCTTTGTGGTGGCGCTGATCGGCGTCGCAGCGGTGATGATCCTCGGTTTCCGCCGCTGGGCCGCCCAGCTGATTGCCGTCTCGATCATCGGCTTTCTGGTCACCTTCTACTACGTGTTGTACCGGGCGCCCGACCTCGCGATGACGCAGATCCTGGTGGAATCGGCGACCCTTCTTCTCGTGTTGTTGCTCCTGGCGCGGTTTCCCCGTGCGTCCGAACGCAGCGAAGAGAGTCGCTCGTTTTCCGTTTCGCGCCAGGTCGTCAACATCGTCGTCTCCGTGGGCCTGGGCGCCTTCACGCTGCTGGCCACGCTCATGGCCATGAAGCACCGCCACGAGGCGCCGGCCGGAGCTTATTATCTCGAGAACACGGTGCCGCTCGCCTACGGCACGAATGCGGTCAACACGATCCTCGTCGATTTCCGCGGTTTCGACACGTTGCTGGAAGCCTCCGTCCTCGTGATCGCCTGCCTCGGAGCGCTCGGTCTGGTGATGCGTTACCGGCGCTCCGCCGAGGAGTACGCCTCCGGGCCGATGGGACCGGCCGGATATGGCCTCGGCCGCCGCAGCAGCCGAAAGGAGAAATCATGAAGATCGGCGATTCCTTCATCTTTCGGGCCGTCGGGTCGTTCCTGTTCTTCGTGATCAACGTGTTCGCGGTGTATCTTTTGCTGCGCGGACACAATCTGCCCGGCGGCGGATTCATCGGGGGGCTCGGCTCCGCGCTTTCCCTCATTTTGCTCAGCCTCGCCTTCGGGGTGGAACGCACCCAGCAGATTCTGCGGGTCGACCCGACGCGGATCGCGGCTGTCGGATTGCTGCTCGCGATCGCCACGGCCGTGCTGCCGCTGTTCGCCGGCGATGCCTTGCTCAAGCACTATCACCTCAAGCTGAAAGACGTGCCCGTGCTGGGGTCACTTGAGGTGGGAACGCCGCTGCTGTTCGACATCGGCATCTTTCTCGTGGTGGTCGGGACCACGGCCAAAATGATCTTCGTGCTGGCGCGTTCCATCTCCGGCTTGACCGCGTTGGAACGGCACGAATGGCGGCGTTATGCGGCTGCCCTCGAAACACCGGTCGAATCCCAAGGCCGGCGGGTTCGGCGAAACCCGTCCGGGGAGGAGGGTTCCTCATGATGTGGGAAACCGCCATTCTTGTCGGGCTGCTCTTCGGCATCGCGTGCTACCTGATCCTGCAGGCGAGCTTCGTCCGCATCCTGTTCGGATTCATCCTGCTGTCGAACGCCGCCAATCTGTTCATTCTGGCGATGTCGGGCCGTCCGGAAGGTAAGTCGGCGCCCGTGGTCAAAGGTGACGCGCCCTACGTCGACCCCTTGCCGCAGGCATTGATCCTCACTGCGATCGTCATCGGGTTCGGTGTGATCGCCTATCTGGTCGTGTTGCTCTACCGCACGTTCCTTGATCAGCGGACGGCGAATGCGCGGGAGTTGTTCGATCCCAACCGGGTGCCGCCAAAGGAGGAGTCGCCATGAACGCCGCTGTCTTGGCCGCCCCGGTGGTGCTCCCGCTGCTCACGGCAGTCTTCGTCCTGCTTCTCGGATCTCCGAGCCGGATGCGGCGTTGGATCGTGGCGCTTTCGGCCACGGCCCAGCTGGCCATCGCCCTCGTCCTGACGGCTGCGGCGCTGGAGACCGGCGCCCCGGCCGTGCTGGCGTTGGGCGGCTGGCTGGCCCCGTATGGCATCGTGCTGGTCTTCGACGCGTTGGCCGGAGTGATGCTGGTGCTAGGCGCCGTGACGGCGCTGGCGTCCATCGTCTACGGTTACGCGGAGCTGCCCGTCGCGGATGAACATCCGCTCCGGCTGCCGCTGGTGCAGTTCCTCGTCACAGGTATCAACCTGGCGTTTTGCACCGCGGACCTATTCAACCTGTTCGTCGCGTTCGAGGTCATGCTGATCTCGTCGTACGCGCTGATGACCCTCGAGGCGGATGATTGGGACATCAAGCAGGCGTTTCCGTATCTGGCTATGAACCTGATCGGCAGCACGTTTTTCCTCGTCGCTGCCGGCATGGCCTACGGGCTGTTTGGCACGCTCAACTTTGCCCAGATTGCGGTGCGCGCGGACGCCATGGTCGGCACCCCGCAGCTCACCATCTTTGCCCTGCTGCTGATGCTGGTGTTCGGGATGAAGGCCGGACTGTTTCCGCTGTTCTATTGGCTCCCCAACAGCTACCCCACGCTGCCGAGTCCGGTGGCCGCCCTTTATGCGGGCATGCTGACGAAGGTGGGCGTTTATGTGCTTCTCCGGGTCTTTGGCCAAGTGCTCCCGCCCGATCTGCCGGTCCTGCACCTGCTGCTCGCGTGGCTCGCGGCGGCGACGATGATCTTCGGTGTGCTTGGCGCGGTCTCGCGCAATTTTGTGCGCGGCATCCTTTCGTTCCACATTCTCAGCCAGATCGGCTACATGGTGCTGGCGATCGGCCTCTTCACGCCGTACGCGATCGCGGCCGCGATCTTCTACGTGATTCATCACATCATCGTGAAGAGCACGCTCTTCATGGTCGGCGGCGCCGTCTTCGTGCTGAACCGCACCGACGACCTCAGCCGCACCGGCCGGCTTTGGCTGCTGACGCCCGTCCTTGGCATCGTCTTCCTCCTGCAGGCGCTGTCCCTGGCCGGCATCCCGCCGCTGAGCGGCTTCTGGGGCAAGTACATGATCATCGTGGAGGGAATTCGTCAGGAAGAGTGGATCCTCGTGACCTGCGCGCTCGTGGCCGGCGTGCTCACCCTGTTCAGCATGCTGAAGATCTGGAACGGTGCGTTCTGGGGCACGGCGGCGGCAAAAGAAGACGTGCACCTTGGCGACCGGCGCTGGCGGGGCATGACCGTCGTGGCGGGGGTCATGACCGCCCTGTCACTGGCGATCGGCGTGGGCGCCGAATATTTCCTTCAGATCGCACACGAGGCGGCGCGTCAGCTGCTCGACCGTCCCGCCTACATTCAGTTCCTGTTGGGAGGCTCCGGGTCATGAAATCGCTGCTGCTCAACCTGCTGGTCGCTGTCATCTGGCTGCTCCTCCAAACCGCCCCGTCGTTGCGCCACTTCGCCTTTGGCTTT
Source organism: uncultured Opitutus sp. (assembly GCA_964476565.1). Taxonomy (GTDB): domain Bacteria; phylum Verrucomicrobiota; class Verrucomicrobiia; order Opitutales; family Opitutaceae; genus CAMAXB01. The sequence goes on along the minus strand of CAYZBG010000007.1, from coordinate 79,811 downwards.
GTGCTGGGATTTGCCCTGCTCGCCTTGTTCCAGCCCGTCCTGGGAAGCCAGGTCTACGTGCGCCGGATGCTGGCGGGCGTACGTTTCACCTGGGTCTTTGCCTGCGCGTTCGCCACCTCGTGCTGGGACCTGATCCGGACCATTCTCTTTGTCCCCGTGTCCCGCCTGCGCCCGGCCTTCATCGATTACGATGTTTCCGATCTGAGCCGCGCGGAGATTCTCCTGCTCTCGCACTGCATCAGCCTCACGCCGGGCACCAACACCGTCGACATCGCGCCGGATTTCTCACGGCTCAAGCTGCACGTGCTCGATTGTCCGGACGCGGAAGCGGTGCGGCGCTCGATCGACGACAGTCTGCGGCGGGGCATCCTCGCCTTCACCCGATGACCGAGACCCTCCTCATCCTTGCGTTTGTGCTGCTGGGGCTCGCGCTCCTGCTGGGCTTCGTGCGCATGGCGCGCGGTCCGAGTGTGGTGGACCGCATCCTCGCGTTCGATGCCATCGTCCTCTGTGCCGTGGGTTTCACCGTGCTGCTGTCCCGATGGTGGCAGACGGACTTCTACGTGGAGCTCATCCTGATCGTGTCGTCGCTCGGCTTCTTCGGCACCGTTGCGTTTGTGTTCTTCCTGCAGCGGAGTTTTTCCTCCGATCAACCCAACCCTGACGATGACGATGAGTGAGTTCGCCGCCCATCTTTCTGTGGTCGTGATGCTGCTGGGAACCGTGATTATCCTGGTGGCGCTCGTCGGACTGATACGGTTTCCCGACCTCTACTGCCGCGCGCATGCGCTAGGGAAAGGCCTGACGCTTGGGCTGATGGTGCTGCTCTTCGGCCTCTGGCTTGACCCAGGCACGGAGGTGTCCGGGCTGAAGATCGTGGCGGCGATCTTTTTCCAATTTGTGACCCTGCCGGTCGCGGGACACCTGTTGGCCCGAATCGCCTACGAGCGAAACCTCGCCCGTTGTGCAGCGACGGCGAGCGATACCACCCGGGATCGTCAGGCGTAGGCGCCGTCAGGGAAAGAGCCCGCGGCTCTGCTTCGCGTCGGCAACGCGCTGGATACCGAGGGTCAGCGCGGCCAGGCGTCGGCTGAAGCCGAATTTGCGCTTCTGGTAATCGACCGACTCCTTGGCCCGCTCCAGGATCTCATGCAGGCGCCGCAGCACCTCTTCGCGGCTCCAGTAGTAATGCTGCCGGTTCTGCAGCCACTCGAAGTAGGACACGATTACACCGCCGGCATTGCAGAGGACGTCGGGAATCACCTCGATGTCCCCGCGCTGCTCAATGATCCGGTCGGCCTCGTTGGTGGTCGGTCCGTTGGCGGCTTCAGCCAGCACCCGGCAGCGCAGCTGCGGCGCATTCTCCGCGGTGATCACCCGCTCAAGCGCGGCCGGGACGAGTACGGTGCAGGGTAGGGTGAGCAGGTCGGCATTGCTGATCTCGTCGCCGCCATCGAACCCCTTCAAGGTGAGGCCGGACTGGATGCAGGCGAGCGCCTTGCGCACGTTGACACCCTTGGGATTGAAGATGCCCGTCGTGTAGTCGGAGATGGCGATAATGCGCGCTCCCAGGGCCTCCAGCGCCAATGCGGCTTCGCCACCGACGTTGCCGAAGCCCTGGATGGCCACGGTCGCCTCGGCGACGGGAATCTTCAGGTCGCGCAGGTACAGGTTGACCAAATGGGCAACCCCGGCGCCTGTCGCCTCCCGACGTCCCTGCGATCCGCCGAGGGACAGGGGCTTGCCGGTGATCACCGCGGGAACGTGATGACCGATGTGATTCGAATAGGTGTCCATCATCCAGCCCATCATCTTCTCGTTCGTCCCCAAGTCCGGCGCAGGGATGTCCACCTCGGGACCGATGAACGGGATGATTTCCTGCATGTAGCGACGAGCAAGCCGTTCAAGCTCGCGGGCCGACAGGCGGGTGGGATCGACGATCACACCGCCTTTGGCCCCGCCGTAGGGCAGGCCGACGAGGGAACACTTCCAACTCATCCACATCGCCAGGGCGGCGACCTCGCCGATGGTCACGTGCGGCGAAAACCGGATCCCGCCCTTGGCCGGACCCGTCGACAGGTTGTGCTGCACACGATAGCCTTCGAAGACGGTCACGCTGCCGTCGTCACGCTGGATCGGCAGTGCGACGGCGAGGCATCGGCGCGGGTACTTCGTCCGGTCGCGGATGGCCTCGGGCAGGTTGATGGCATCCGCCGCCTGATCGAATTGGCGGCAGGCCATGATGAAAACGTCCGAGTGGTAGAGCGAGGAGACGATGACTTTCGACATGGCGTTCGGGGCTGGGCGGACGGTACGGCCACCGACCCGGAACGCAAACGGCAAGATCCCGCGAAATCCCCGGCGACGGCGCAAGGGCGTTGAAATCGCCCCGGATTCCGTAACACACTGCGCCCGGATGTATTCGTTGCTTTATCGTGTCGGCGCTTGGCTGCTCCAGAAGGTCTCCGTCGGAGTGCTCATCGCCGTGCTCGGACTGGTGGCGATCGGGGTGTGGCTGTTCCTGAAGGACACGGTCGATTTCGACACCCGCCGGAGCGAGCGGGTCGAAGCGTTGCGCGCCCAGCGGGACACCCTGGCCGCCCTGCAGGCCGAAGCAGTGAAGCGGATCGAAGCGCTGCAGGCCGAACTGGCCGAACAGGAGCGCAAAGTGCAGCAGGCGAATCGCGTGATCGAGACGCTGCGGTCGTTGGAGAGTTGGTGGGACCGTCTGGTGGGCAACCCGGAGCAGCAACGGGCCAACGCCGAACAGATCGCGAACATGCAGCAGTTGCAGGGTTCCCTCGCCGGCAAGATCGCCGAGCTTCAACGCACGCTCACCCACGCCAGCTGGGAGAAGGAAGGCATGGCCCTGTCGCTCGCCCGCGCCGAGGCCGACCTGGCGCAGGCGGAGCAAACCCAGACCCGCGCCGAGCACTACCTGCGCCTCGCCTGGGAGAAAGCCGGGGTCTACGTGATCGTTGCGCTGGTACTCTATTTCTTCGGACCCAGTCTGTGGAAGCTGCTGATGTACTACGGCCTCGGACCGTTGCTCGCCCGGAGCCGGCCGATCCGTCTGGCCGATTCGATCGTCGCGCTTCCGGATGTCACCCCGAGTCACGTCTCGATCGACGCCGCGCTCTGGCCGGGCGAGATCCTGCATGTGCGGGAAAAGTACCTGCAGGCGAGCGACGAGGGGCTCGCGCGCAAAACCCGATTCCTGCTCGACTGGCGCATCCCGTTCACGAGCCTCGCCTGTGGCCTTTCGGAACTCGTGGAGATGCGCAACGTCACGGCGGGGAGCGAACGCCGGGTCACGTTCTCCAATTCCGACGATCCGCATGCCGAGCTGGCGCTCATCAGCCTCCCGGAGGGAACCTCGCTGATCCTGCGTCCTAGTTTTCTGGCCGGTGTGATCACCCCTCCAGGCCAGCGCCTCGTGATCCGCCGCCGCTGGCAGCTTTTCCGGTGGCAGGCGTGGCTCACGCTCCAATTCCGCTTCTTTGAGTTCGTCGGTCCCTGCCGGTTGCTGGTGACGGGCATCCGCGGCGTGCGGGCCGAACGCCTGGTCGACAAGGACGGAGCGCGGCCGCGCGCGCGCCGAACCAACACCGCGGCGACGATCGGCTTCACCCCCAGCCTCGATTACCGGCCGGTGCGCGCGGAAACCTTCTGGGGTTACTACCGCGACATGAACCCCTTGTTCGACGACCTCTTCGCCGGCTACGGTCTTTTTCTGGTGCAGGAGACGGCCGGCCCCGGCCAAGCCACCGCGGCGGGCAAGTTCTGGGCTTCCTTGTGGAACGGCCTGATGAAGGTCTTCGGCCTTTGAGCCGAAGGACGGCTGACCTGGCGGTCGGCCGAAACGAGTCCGCCATTGCCGATCCGGCCGACCTGGGGTTGAGTGCGCCATGGCCGGGCTCTTCACGTTAAACGCAGACTATCAACCCACCGGCGACCAGCCCCAGGCAATCGCCGCCTTGGAGGCATCGTTTCGCGCCGGCCACAAGCACCAGACCCTGCTGGGGGTAACGGGCTCGGGCAAGACGTTCACCATGGCCAATCTGATCGCCCGGCTCGAGCGACCGACCCTCATCATCTCCCACAACAAGACGCTCGCCGCGCAGCTGTACTCGGAGTTCAAGAACTTCTTTCCCGAGAACGCCGTCGAGTACTTCGTCAGCTACTACGACTACTACCAGCCCGAGGCCTACATCGCGTCGAGCGACACCTACATCGAGAAGGACTCGTCGATCAACGAGGAGATCGAGCGCCTGCGCATCGCGGCCACAAGCTCACTCGTGTCGCGCCGCGACGTCATCGTTGTGGCCTCCGTTTCGTGCATCTACGGCCTCGGTTCGCCCGAGGACTTTGTCGACCTGCGCATTCCGCTGCGCCGCGGCGAGACAATCGGGCGCGGCCGGCTGCTGGAGCGCCTGGTGGACAACCTTTACGAGCGCAATGACTACGAACTCAAGCGGGGCCGCTTCCGCGTGCGCGGCGATGTGGTCGACATCATGCCCGCGTACAGCGAACAGGCGCTGCGGGTCGAGCTCTGGGGCGACGAGGTCGAGGCCCTGAGCGAATTCGATCCGCTCACCGGCTCGGTGCTGCGCAGCCTCGACCGCTTCGATCTGTATCCGGCCAACCAATATGTGACGACCAAGGGCAAGCTTGATTCGGCCGTGACCCGCATCAAGGCCGAGTTGGACGAACGCGTGGCCTGGTTTGAGGCCAAGGGCATGTACCTGGAGGCGCAGCGCATCCGCATGCGCACCAATTACGACCTCGAGATGCTGCAGGAAATGGGCTTCTGCAACGGCATCGAGAACTACTCCCTGCACCTGTCGGGTCGCGAGCCCGGGCAGCGCCCGACCTGCCTGATCGACTTTTTTCCGAAGGATTTCCTCCTCTTCATCGACGAGAGCCACGCGACCGTGCCGCAGATCGGTGCGATGTACAACGGTGACCGGGCGCGCAAACAGAACCTCGTCGACCACGGATTCCGCCTGCCGTCGGCCTTGGATAACCGGCCGCAAAGTTTTGAGGAATTCACGTCAATCACCGGCCAGACACTCTACGTCTCGGCCACGCCCGCGTCCTATGAACTGGAACGCTCGACCGTTGTCGCCGAACAGCTGATTCGTCCCACCGGATTGCTCGACCCTGAGATCACGCTCCGTCCGACCAAGGGCCAGGTGGAGGACCTGATTGGCGAAATCCGCAAGGCGGTCGAGCAGGGCGAACGGGTCCTGGTCACGACCTTGACGAAACGATTGTCGGAGGACCTCACCGCGTACCTGCGGGAGGCAAAGATCCGGGTCGAGTACCTTCACTCGGACATCGATGCAATCGAACGGGTGGAGATCCTGCGCAACCTTCGGCTGGGCAATTTTGACGTGTTGATCGGCATCAACCTTCTGCGCGAAGGCCTCGATCTCCCGGAGGTGGCCCTCGTGGCGATCCTTGATGCCGACAAAGAAGGCTTCCTCCGCAGCGAGACCAGCCTGGTCCAGACGTCGGGCCGGGCGGCGCGCCATGAGCGGGGACGCGTCATTTTCTACGCCGACCAGCAGACGGATTCGATCAAGCGCACGATCGAGGTGGTCCGCTACCGGCGGGAGAAACAGCTGGCCTACAACCGCGCGCACGGCATCACCCCACGCAGCGTGCAACGTCCGGCCCAGGCGAGTCTCCACGTGTACGACGGTTCCGGGGTGAAGGAAACGGAGATGGCCGTCGCCGAAGGCGGAGCGGACGAGGTCGCGGCGGTGATCGCGGAACTCGAGGTGGAAATGACCGAAGCCTCGGCGCGGCTTGAGTTCGAGCGGGCCGCCCTGCTGCGGGATCAGATCGCGGCCCTGCGTTCGGGGGATTTCAGCAAACAGGCCCGGATGGCGTCGAAGCCGGCGAAACGACGCGGCGCTGGACGCCGCTGACCGCGGCAGCGGAGCATTGCCAGGACCGGCCCATCCTTTTGAATCAACTCATGCGGGCGTGCGCGTGGATCGTCTTGGTAATCGGTGTGGCGGCGGGACGGGCCGAGCCCTGGACGTTCCCGGAGTCCGAAGCCCTGGCCGTACCGACCCCGGCACGTCTGGCCGAGATTCCGGCGGTGGCGGAGACCGGGGGCTGGGTCGCCGTAGAGCAGGGGGCCCGCGCGGCGGCCTTCGCGGCGCAGTCGGCCGGCCGTTCGGACCCCGCCGAGGCGTGGTTGCTCGTAGCACGCTGGGCTCGGTTGTTGGGCACCCCGCAGCGGGTCGCGGTCGATCAATGGATCGACGCGATGAACGCGGCCAAGGCCGCCCATCCGAACATGGCCCGCGAGTACCATCCGCCGGACGCCGCGATGAGCGCCCTCGTAAGCGCCGAACTCGGCGCGTGGTTGTTCGGCGAGCGTGAGTTTTCCCGGGCGTTCTTCGGGCTGATTTCGCCGCTGGATTATCCGCCGGCGGTGCTCGGAGTTCTGGACACCCTCCATCGCGCCGATCCGAAACGCTTCGAACGCTACGCCTCACTCGCTCTCGCCATCGCGGTCGTCTACGACGTGCCACCTCCTCCGCACTGGCCGCATGCCCAGGTGGGGGACGGTTCCCTGCCTCGCCGGCTTCCGGCGGCGCTTGACGCGTTCAACTATTGGGCCGCCGGAGATGAGCGCGGCCAGGGCCTGCACCGGTTGCAGCGTCTGTCCGCCGGCGAACTCAAGTTCCTCGTCGACAGTCCGGCGCCCTTTGCGGAACTCGACTGGGCCCGCCAATCGGTGCGCTTCCCGCTGACGCGCCTGGCCGAGACGTATGATGCGGTCAAATACCGCCAGGATCGGGTTCAAGCCAACGTCGTGGCGTGGCCCGGCGGCAGGTACAGCCTGCCTGCCATCCTGCAGCAAGGCGGGATCTGCGTGGATCAAGCCTACTTCGCAGCCCAGGCCGGAAAGGCCCGTGGGGTGCCGACGCTCGTGTTCCGCGGGGTAGGACTCGACGGCCGGCACGCGTGGTTCGGATACCTCGGCGCGGGCGAGCAGTGGCAGATGGATGCGGGACGGCATGCCGAACAACGGTACGTGGCGGGACTGGCCTTCGATCCCCAAACCTGGCGTGACATCACCGATCATGAGATTTCGTTCCTCGCCGAGGGCTTTCGGCGGTTGCCGGCCTACCGTCAGAGCCGGCTGCAACAGTGGTTCGCCGAGGAACATCGCCGCGACGGACGCCTGGACGAGGCGGTGCGTGCGGCGCGCCGCGCGGTCAACTACGAGCGTCGCAACCTCGAGGCGTGGGAACTTCTCCTCGGGCTGCATGCCGCCACGGGCGACGAGCCGCGCGCACGTGAGGGTCTGCTGCGCGAGGCGGCGCTGGCCTTCCAACGGTACCCGGATCTCAACGCCGCGTTTCTGCGGCGCGTCGCGGCCGCCCTGCGCGAGCAGGGCAAGGTCAGCGCGGCGGAGCAGGAGGAACGCCTGATTGCCCGCAAGAACCAGGGCGCGCGCACCGATCTCAGCGTGGCCCAGGCGGCCGAAGCGCTCACCCGCGCCATGGCCACGCAGCCGCTGGCGGAGCAGATGCGTGTCTATCAGCTGAATCTCGAGCAGTATGGTCAGGGTGCGCGCATGGAGTTTTTCGACCGGGTGGTGAAGCCCTTCGTGGAGCACCTGCTGAGAAACGGCCACCGTCCGGAAGCGGAGCAGGCCGTTGCCCGCGCCCGCGCCACGCTGGCGGTCGAGCCGGGCCGGCAGCTGGACCGGGAACTCGCCGTGCTGGCCGCAGCGGTGCGCTGATCAGCGGGCGTTGCGCGCGGCGATCGCAGCGAGGCCCCGTTGGATTTCGTCTTCCGGCAGCCACCGGCCTCGCACCATCACCCCGCTGCGACGGGTCAGGTGGGCCAGATCCGTGAACGGATCGCCCTCGATCAGCAGCAGGTCGGCGCGCGCTCCCACGGTCACCGTGCCGAACGGGTCGCCGCCACGAAGATAGTCGCCCACCGCTTTGGTGGCACTATGGAGGATTTGATACGGTGTCATACCCGCCGCGCGCATGGCGATGAACTCGTGGTGAATCGAAAAGCCGGGCACGCTGAATTGCTGAGGGGCGTCGGTGCCGAACAGGATCTTGACCCCGCCTTCATGGAGCGCACGCAGCAGCACGGTGCGGTTGGCGGCAATCCGCCGGGCGCGCGCCGCGTCGAAACTAGCTGCACCGATGCGACGTTCGTATCCGGTTCTCCACCGGTCCACTTCGGCGGCGGGCATGTAACGCAGCTCCGGATACGCCAGCATGTCCGGCAGCGACGCCGAACCGATGATGGTTTCCCAGAGCACCATTGTGGGCACCACCGCCACCCCGGCTTCCCGGGTGCGTCGGACCACATCGGCGAGCGCCGCGGCGTCGAGCGGTCCCCGGTCGCCTTGGAGCAGCTCGATGTACCCGTCGAGGTGATCAACCGTTTCCTGGCCGCTTTCAATCGCGTGCAGCAATCCGACGTCGGCGGGAATGTGCCCGGCGAACGCGATGCCCTCGGCCTTGGCGGTCCGCACCATGGCATCGTAGCTGTCGCGGCGCACCCCCGGATGCACCTTGAGCAGATCCCAGCCTTCTACCTTCTGCGTCCGCACACGCTGCTCCGCCGCGGCAGGTGAGGGCGTGCTCTGTCCGCTGAAACTCGGACCGGCGAGGTGCAACGTAGGGCCAAGCAGGTCGCCGCGGCGTACCTGTTCGCGCAGTTCGAGCTGGCCGGGCCAGCCCAGCATGCTTCGCACCGTCGTGACGCCGTTGGCCACAAAGAGGAAATAGGTGTCGGCGATGTACTCGGGCGAAGAGCCCGGGGGCGGATTGTGTCCGTGCATTTCGCCCAGGCCGGGCAGCAGGAATTTGCCGCGCCCATCAATACGCACTGCATCGGCCGGGACGGTGACGGCGGACGACGGTCCGACGACGTCAATCCGGCCGTCACGGACAATCACCGTGTGGTCGGGCAGGCGGCGCTCGGTGTCCATCGGCAACACGGTGACGTTGACGAAGGCGTGAACGGCCTGCGCGGCCGAGGCGCGCAACAGGACGGAGAGGAGGGCAACGACGAGGAGGCACGTTCTCATGGGCGAAAACCGCCGGGGTTGAGGCGGCCGGCCGGGGCGGTGCCGGACCGGACGGGAGGTGGCGTGACGGTAGTCTGGCCACCCATCCCGGCCAGCACATTTTCCGCACTTGCACGGCGCGGGACGGTGGCTTCTCGTTGGCCCTCCCATGACTGACGCCGTCACCGAGCTGATCCCCCATCGTCCGCCGTTCCTCTTCGTCGATGCGATCGTGGCTGAAACCGCCGACGGTTTGCAGGCCAGGCGGACGTGGCGGGCGGAGGAGGACTTCTATCGGGGCCATTATCCCGGTGCACCGATCACGCCGGGCGTGCTGTTGTGCGAAGCGGTTTTTCAGACCGGAGCCCTGTTTCTCGCCCGCCAGGCCCGCGCGGCTGGTGCCAAGCCCGGGGAAGGCGTCCCGCTGCTGGCAAAGATCTCCGACGTACGTTTTCGCAACCCCGTCTACCCTGGCGACGAGATCGTCATCGACGTGAAGAAAAAGGAAGCCATGGGCGGTTTCACCATGATGAGCGGAGCCATCAAAAAGGCGGACGGTACCCGGGTGTTGAGCGTGGACTTCTCCGTAGCCTGGAAGGCGCCTGAAGGCCAGGTCACCTCGTAACCCGACGGAGTCACTGTGGCGGACTTTCTCCAACTCGGCGGCAAGACCTTCCTGGTCCTAGGCGTCGCCAACCGCAAGAGCGTGGCCTGGCACATCGCCCGGTCGCTGGAAGAGCAGGGGGCCCGCGTCGTTTACAGCGTGCGGTCGGAGGCCCGGCGCAAATCGCTGGAGGCCCAGCTCGCGGGTAAACCGGTGTTCGTCTGTGATGTGGAGCAGGAGGGCGCGGTCGAGAACCTCGCGCGCGAGGTCGCTTCGGCCGGGCTGGCGCCGCTGCACGGCATCGTGCACTCGATCGCCTTCGCCAATTACTCCGAAGGCTTCAAGCCGTTCCACGAGACCCGCCGGAAGGATTTCCTGCAGGCCACCGCCATCTCGGCGTTTTCTCTCGTGGAGCTTGCGCGCGCGTTCAAGCCGCACCTGGCCCGCCAGGCGTCGGTGGTCACAATCGGCATCTCCTCGCTCACCGTGACGCCTGACAATTACGGCTACATGGGGCCCATCAAGGCGGCTCTGGAATCAGCCGCGCGGTTCCTCGCGAAGTCGTTCAGCGCCGATACGGAGGTCCGCTTCAACGTCGTGGGGGCGGGACCGCTCAAGACCAGCGCATCCGCCGGCATACCCGGGTACCTCGAGAGCTATCTCTACACCGAGAAACTGACCTTCCGTCGCCGCAACCTGTCGACGCAGGAGGTGGCAGACGCCGCGCTGTTCCTGCTCAGCGAGCGCAGCAGCGGCTTGAACGGCGCCACGCTCGTGGTGGATGCCGGGCTGGGTTCAAATTTCTACGACAAGGAGATCGTCCGCCTCGCGATGAGGCCCGACCGGCCGGCGAATCCGGCGCCCTGACCGCCGCGTCCGCCCGTATGCAATTTTCCCATACCTGCCTTGAATCCCTCGCCGTCGCGCTGCCGGACGAGGTGTTGACGACCACCGAGATCGAAGAGCGTCTGCGTCCCTTGTATGAGCGGTTGAGGCTGCCCTTTGGCCGCCTTGAACTGATGACGGGCATCAAAGAACGGCGCGTGTGGCCGGCGGGGACGCGTCCGTCCGACGCGAGTGCAGCCGCCGGCCGCGCCGCCCTTGCCAAGTCGGGCCTTTCGGCCGGACAGGTGGACTTGTTCATCCATGCCGCGGTGTGCCGGGACATGCTCGAGCCTGCCACGGCCTCGTTTGCCCACCGCAAGATCGGCCTGCCGGCCTCGGCCCAGATTTTCGATGTGTCCAACGCCTGCCTCGGATTTCTCAACGCACTCACCGTCGCGGCCGGCTTGATCGAGTCCGGCCAGATCCGTTGTGCGCTGGTGGCGTCGGGCGAAAATGGACGGCCTCTCGTCGAGCAAACCCTGCGTACGCTGCTTGAGCAACCGCTCGACCGAAACGCCATCAAGCCGTACTTTGCCAATCTCACGATCGGGTCAGGCGCAGTGGCGGCGATCGTTTGCCACGAGAGCCTCCTGCCGCCGGGCGCGCGGCCGCATCGGTTGCTGGGTGGCGTGGCCCGGGCCGCGACCCAGCACAGCGAACTGTGCCAGGGGGACAGCCACGGGGCCGATGCTCTTGCCATGCAGACGGATAGCGAGGCGCTCCTGAGCGCCGGACTCGACCTCGCCCGGGAGACGTGGACCTTGTTCGCACGCTCCACGGGATGGACGCCGGACACCACCGATCGCTTCATCTGCCACCAGGTGGGCAGCACGCACCGCCGCAAGCTTTACGAGGCCCTCGGACTCGATCTGGCGAAAGATTTCTCCACCTTTGAAACCCTCGGCAACACCGGCTCGGTGGCGCTGCCCGCCACGCTCGCGCTTGCGGTGGACTCGGGTGCGGTGAAACCCGGCCACAAGGTCGGCCTGCTGGGCATCGGCAGCGGACTCAACTGCCTCATGCTCGCGCTGGAATGGTGACCATGCCCGACGCGTTGCCCGCCTGGCTTAAGGCCCTTTACCCCTACGGACCGCGCCGGTTTCGCACGCCGGCGGGGGCCGAGCTGAGTTTCGTGGACGAAGGCACGGGCACCGAAGCGGTGGTGATGGTCCACGGCAATCCCACCTGGTCCTACTACTACACCGGACTCGTCGCCGCCCTGTCGCCGCAGATGCGTTGCGTGGTGCCTGACCACGTGGGCATGGGACTTTCGGACAAACCGCACGATTATCCCTACACCCTGAAGCAGCGCATCGACGACCTCGAAGCCTTGGTGGTATCGCTTGGCCTTTCGCGCGTGCACCTTGTGGTGCACGACTGGGGCGGGGCGATCGGATTCGGTCTGGCGGCCCGCCGGCCCGGACTGATCGGACGTATCGTCGTGCTCAATACCGGCGCCTTTCCGTCACCGCGCATCCCGCGCCGCATCGCACTCTGCAAAACTGCGTTTCCCGGTACCGCGCTGGTGCGGGGCCTCAACGGTTTTGCCTGGCCGGCAACGTGGATGGCCATGAGCCGGCGTTCGCTCTCGCCCGACGAGAAGCGGGCCTTCCTTTATCCCTACGATTCATGGGCGAACCGCGTGGCGGTGGACGGTTTCGTGAAGGACATTCCCATGACCGTCTCGCATCCGACTTGGCCGGTGCTCACCGAGGTGGCCGCGGGGCTGGACCGCTTCCGCAGCCATCCCGCTTTCATCGTCTGGGGCGGCCGTGACTTCTGCTTCAACGACGATTTCTACGCGGAGTGGCGCCGGCGGCTGCCGGAGGCTCGCACGCATTATCTCGCCGATGCCGGGCACTACGTGTTGGCCGACGCCGACCGCGAGGTCGTGCCGCTGATCCGCGACTTTCTCCTCGCGCGCTGAGCCGGCGAGGCCCGGACCTTCGGGTCACTCACCATCGCAGCGCCCGTAGAGCACACCCAGGTCGCGCAGGTAGCCCGCGCTTTGCTGGTGCAGGCCGGCGATCTGCTCGGCGCGAAACCGCCACTGCCAGTTGCCATCGGGTCGGCCCGGCACGTTGAACCGCGCCTCGGAGCCGAGGCTGAGCAGATCCTGGAGCGGCACGACGGCAAGGTTGCTCACGGCCGCATAGGCGGCGCGCACGAAGTCCCAGCCCAGCTCGCGGCCGTCGACCCGAAAATAGCGGCGCACGTGATCGCGGGCCTTTTCCGGGGCGGAAGCATACCAGCCGAGGGTGGTATCGTTGTCATGCGTGCCCGGATACACCACACTGTTGGCCTTCAGGTTGTGCGGCAGATAGAGGTTGTCCGCACCGCCTCCGAAGGCGAACTGCAGGATGGTCATGCCGGGCAGACCGGTGGCCTCGCGCAGTTCGACCACGCTGGGACTGAGTTCGCCGAGATCCTCGGCAATCAGCCGGCAGCCAGGCAGCGCGGCGTGCACCTTTTGGAAAAAATCGAGTCCTGGCCCTGTGCACCAGCGTCCGGTGCGGGCGTTGAGCGCACCGGCGGGGATCGACCAATAGGTGTCGAAGCCGCGGAAGTGGTCGATGCGGATGACATCACAGAGTTCCAGGTTCGCCCGCAGACGGCGCAGCCACCACGCGTAGCCGTCCTTCTGGTGCGCTTCCCACGCGTAGAGCGGGTTGCCCCACAGCTGGCCATCGGCGGAGAAGTAGTCCGGCGGTACGCCGGCGACGGCAAGCGGACGTCCGGTGTTCGCGTCCAGTTGGAACAGATGCGGCTCGGCCCAAACGTCGGCACCGTCGCCCGCCACGAAGATCGGAGCGTCGCCGATGATCTCGATCCCGCGCTGTTTGGCTTTGGTCCGGACGGCGCGCCACTGTCCGAAGAACAGGTATTGGAAGAACGCCTGGGCCTCGGCGCGCCGGAGGACGCTGGGTGGAAGCGCAGCGTTCTTGGCCCGGGAGTGAAACCGCATTTCCTCCGGCCATTCCCACCACGGCGCCCCGTTGAAATGATCCTTCAGCGCGAGAAAGAGCGCGTACGGCTCGAGCCAGTCCCGCTGTTCGCGGCGGAACGAAGCGAAATCGCCGTACGGCGTGGCCTTGCCCCCGGTGGCCATGAAGGCGTCGTAGGCCTTGAACAGCACCGGCCATTTTGCGCCGTAAAGGGCGCCAAAATCGACCTTGTCCCGCGGGAGGCGCTGCAGCGGTGCCAGATCCGTGGGGCTCAACAGTCCGGCCCGGACGAGGGCGTGGAGATCGATCAGATACGGATTGCCCGCAAACGCCGAGAAACACTGGTACGGAGAATCGCCGTAGCCGGTCGGGCCCAACGGACAAATCTGCCAGTAACGAATGCCGGCCGCGGCCAGAAACTCCAGCAGGCGATCGACGGCCTCGTCGAGTACGCCAATCCCTTGATCGGAGGGGAAACTGGTCGGGTGAACGAGCACGCCGGCGGCGCGTGAATCGAGCCAAGTGGGCAGTGGAGCGGGACGGGTGGTGGACGGCGTGACGGGCATGGCGATGGCGCACCTGGACTGCAGGAATCCGGCCAAGGTGGCGGCCTCCCGTCCAGACGCGTCCCGCACGCTGGGGTGGGCTCAGTCGGGTTTCAAGTAATCCGGCGTGGTCGGCAGCGGCGGGCGCGAGTGTTCCCCGATGCCGCGTGGACCGTCCTCAAGTTCATCCCGCAGCCAGATGACCTCCGCCTCGGTGCGAGCTGGCGTCGGAGCCGGCGTTTGGGCCGGCCAACCCATCACGATCGGCAGGACGGCCTGGGTGTGATGGGGGAGCCGCAGTTCCTCGTGAATTTCGGGTACATTGAGCCACGGGCGGACAAAGCCGACCGGGCAGGTGCCGATGCCCATGGCGTGAGCCGCGAGCATGAGGTTCTGCGCCGCGAGGCAGCAATCCTCTGACGGCACATAGTTCAGACGGGGAGCATGGGCACAGACGATCACCAAGGTCCCGGCGCCATGGAACACGTTGGATGCCGGGTTGCACAGGGCGTCGGACCGCTGGTGCAACTCGAGCGTCTGGGGGAGCGTGGCCAGGAGATAAATCTTGGCGCGTTCCGAGTACGCGCGCAAACGCTCGCGGCCGCGAACCACCACGAACGACCATGGCTGCAGATTGGCCGCACTCGGTGCCTGGATGGCGGCGCGGATCAGCTCCATGACCACGTCCTTGGGCACTGGGCGGGGCTCGTAGCAGCGGATCGAGCGCCGGTGAAAGATCGCGTGCATCACGTCCATGGCAGGAAAGGGGGCAGGTTCGATCGGGTCGGGGCCGTCGGGAGGGAAACCTTCCTCCTCGGACCTTGCAGACTCCCGGGCCCGACCCGACCGAACGCCCGAAGTCTAGCGCAACACCGCGCCCCACGCTCGGCGGCGGTTGCCAATTTCGCTTCAGTTCTTGCGTCCGTGACCCGGAACAAAAAGTGCGGGGGTCTCACCAATTTCCACGGAGCCAACGGCGCTCCGGCGGTGTAGGGTGTGCCCCGGAAAGCCTCGCATCCCCTCGAAAGGATTCCCATGAAACCCACCTCCTCGGATTCTGCGAATCGCAACGATGTTCCGCCGGCGGCCCGGTGGGCATGGCATGCGCGTACCCTGCGGGCCCTGCACCGTCGCCTCCTGCGCGAGCATGACGAACACTGGCATGATTCCGCAACGCCGGCCGACAAGGACACGCATGACTTTGCTGACACGGCCAGCGGGGAGCGTGAACGCGAACGCCTGTTCGCCACGCTTCTCTCGGAAGGCAATCGGCTAGGGGACGTCGAAGCGGCCCTGGATCGGATTGCCGCCGGCACCTATGGCATCTGCGAAGTGACCGGACGGCCGATTCCCGAGGACCGACTGCGCGCGTTGCCCTGGACACGCCTCTGCAAGGAAGCCGCCGAGGAACTCGAACGCAAAGCCAGGGGCTTTTCGTAAGAAAATGCCTCCGACCGCGCGATTCCGCGCGAGCAGGCGTTGGGATGGGCAGGGGACGCGAAGCGCAAAATCAGACCAACACTGCACAAGCGACGCGTTGCCGGTAGGGGGCCTCGCCGAGTAAGATTCTGGCCCAACCCAAATTACCCCGTGAAAACAAAGACCCTCACACTCATCCTGGCCGGACTCGGGGCCCTGATGGCGGGCTGCGGAGACCGCACGCAAAACACCCGGTTCGAAATGCCGGCTGGCAACGCGGAGAACGGAAAGGCGGCGTTCGTCGCCTTGGAATGCTACACCTGCCATCGTGTATCGGGCGTGGACCTGCCGCCGCCGACCCAGGACCCGGTGAAGATAGTGACGCTGGGAGGCGACGTATCCCGGCTTCGTTCCTACGGCGACCTCATCACGTCGATTGTTCATCCCACCCAAGCCGTGTCCGACCTGATGCGCCTTCCGCCCAAAGAGGGCGCCGCGCGTACGCCGATGCCCGGCGTGAATGAACGGATGACGGTGCAACAGCTGATCGATCTGGTGACTTTTCTAAAACCGATGTACCAGCAGTTGGAGCCCCTGTATCAGCCGAATCCGCTGTACGGCCCATGAAGCAAAGCGGGAAGGGCGTACGCGCAAACCTTAGCACGACACCTCCCGAAGCCTCTGTCTTTCAGGGCCATAATGCCTCAGATTATGATTAGACATAATGTTTATTGTGCGCAGCGGTTGCGCAAGATACGCATTTAGCGGGGGTTCTGAAAGTGACCGGCCAAATTGAGCCCAAACGTTCCCTCCCTCGAAACCTACGAAAAACAGTCGGAAATAGCGGAAATTCAGAAGCTCCTTCGTCAAGCGGATGACCTCATCCGTTGGGGCTCGTGGACGTTGGCGGCGGATCTCGCCGAACAGGCGGGTGCAAAAGCTCGCGCACTTCGGGAACGCGAAGTTGCGGAAGCCGTGCGGCAGGAAGAGCTCGCGCTCTCGTCGCCCTCGAAACACCAGCAGACCGCCCTCGCGCTGTGACCGTCGCGCAGCTAGCGGTCCGGGGCCTCGAAAACGCACGGCGTGCCCGTGCGTCGATTGCTGGCATTTCGAAGGCCGATTTGACGGCCGAAACCGGGGTTCCCCTTGGGAAATATACGGATTTTGGTTCCAACGTTCTGGCCCAACGGGTTGCGAAACACCCCTTTCTCGATCGAGCGACCGCCCAAAAAGCCGGTCCAGAAGCCGAATCCGCGTACCGTCTCGGCCGTGCGTACGGCGCGTTGTACCATGCCCGGCAGCTGCTCAACTCGTTCGGCCTCTACGGCCGCGTAGCGTCCTGCGGTGCCCGGCTCGTCAATCGGTCAGAGGGCGTCAAAGTGTTCCGTCGACCTGACCGCGTGCATGGTCGCGTCGGCGGCGTTTGCATGTGCGGTTCCTCCCTCGCCTGCCCGGTCTGCGCCCCGCGCATTTCCGGCCTGCGTGTCGGCGAGATCGAACAAGCCGTCATCCGCGCCCGGCACGAGGGATCGCGGATCTACATGGTGACCCTCACCACCCCGCACCGGGAGGGCGTCAACCTCCTGCAGGAGATCCGTGATTGGTCATCGATGTACGAAATCGCCACGAAGGGCCGCAACAGTCTCCCGTTTCGCGAATTCAAGCGTGGCGACATCAACGCGGCCGAGATCGTCCGTTCCGTGGCCGCTGGCTGGCACTTTCACCGGCATCAACTCGTGTTCTCCAAGAATCATATCGAGCCGGATTTTTGCGCCATGCGCGACCAGTGGCGCCACGCCGCGCAATGCCTCGGCCGGTACCGCGACGGCTGGGAAGAGCACGCCTTCGAGGTTCACGAGGTCTTCGACGGCGAAGAGTACGTGTCGAAGATCGGATGCGAACTCGGATCGCCACTGACGAAGGCCTCGCGTTCGATCATCTGGCTTTTGCTCGCGGATTTTGAAGATCCCGGCCGCTGGGGTGCCGATTACGTTGAAGCTGTCTGGGCCCTGCAGCAGACGAAAGTTTCCGCACTGCGCTGGTCGCGGGGGCTGCGTAACGGCCTCGGGCTCGAAGAGGCCAAGACAGACGAACAGGCAGCGATTGAGACCGCGACGCCCACGGATGAGCTCCTAGGCCGGCTCTCAACCCACCAGTGGGAAAAGGTCGTGCTCTGGAACCTTGAGGCAGAGCTCGTCCAGGTGGCGCAAGACGGTGTGTCTTCGCTCAATGATTTTCTGATCGAGAACGGTGTCGGCCCGCTCGACTCAGATTTCCCAACGTCCGACGTATCAACGAAGGAAATACAATGAGTCAGCAACAAGCCCCCGAGCGCAAAGCGCCGCCGCAGTTGGTCAAACGGTTCCAGATGGGACTGTGCAGCATCACCCTGAAACGCTGGCCGTCCGATGGCTCGCATTCGATCGAGATCAGCCAGAAGGATCACGATTCAGGGAATTACACCAACATCGGTATTCCGCTGCACCTTGCTCCGGCCGTGCAATCCGCCCTTGGGTCTGCTTTCGCGATCGGCCAGCGCGCCGAGTCCGAAGGCCAATAACTTTCCGGCACACTGCCGGATTCGTCTGCTCAGGTCACGCTAGAGCGGGCGTCACTGTCTAAAGCAAGCCGTGGCACTCATCAAATGAACACCATCAACAACCACTGCAGCCGGTTCGGCTCTCAAGTCGGCATCGAAGCTTATAAGGTTGGCAGCTCCGCTGTCCGTACCGCCAAGCGTGTCGGTGCCGGCGTGGGTCTCCTCGTCGGATCGGCCGCCGTGTCGTTCGCGCAGGCTACGCCTGTCGATTACGGTGCGGTCCTGAACACCAACCTCGACACGATCGACGGGATCTGGGGCACTGTCGCCACCATCATGATCGCGGTCGCGCTCGTGACTGTGGGTGTGCGGTTCTTCCGCAAGGCCAAGTAAGCGGCCAACGCACTCCGGCCGGGGGCTAGCGCCGTCAGGCGCGTCCCCCGGCCGCGAGTGCGTTTCCGTTTTCAACCCTCTACTCCGATGAATCATGGAAATGCTTCTGTTCGCCGCCGGCTTTCTCTGCTCTTGGGCTGTCTGGTCCTACTTTCGGTCGGCGTAGATCTCAGTGCCCAAACTTCCACCGCATCCGGGTCCTACAGCGGCGGCAGCTTTGAAGCCACTGCTACGCTTGTCACCAAAACCGACACTGGCACCAATTGGGCCCTATCGGTTTCAAAAACGGCCACGTGGTCAGGATCTCAGCCAGGAGCTGCCGACGCATATACTGTTGTTTACTCGGCACAGTCTACCACCAGCACGCAGCTTTCATCTCACCAATACGTTCAGTCGGGAAACGGTACCAAAACCCAGACCTTCACGTTCTACGCCCCTTATGACACTTTCCTCCTCTTAGTTCCTTATGGCGTCGAAGCTCCTCCTTCCGGTGCACTCATAGCCGATAATTACGTCTGGGTCAGCCTTGGGAATCCATCCACGCCGCCGCCTCAGGGTGTTCGTGCCACGGGAACGAACAGCTCACAGAATGAGGTGAAATATCAGTGGCGCGACCAGAACGGGAATCTCCTGCACGAGCAAGTCGTGGCACCGGGTGCCTCGTACGACGTCGCGTTCCAGGTCCCGGGAAACGTTACGCAGGTTCAGCAGACTGCGCTCGTGAAGGCCCAATTCCAAGACGACATTTGGGTGGTGGACGATGATTGGAACCCCGACTCGGCCGCGCCCGTTGGCAATCCGATCACACCGACTCAGACTGAGAATCCGGCGAGCCTTCCCCCAACACAGCAGCCCAGCCCAACAGGCATCCCCACCGCCGCGCCGCCCTCGGCCACCACAGCCGGCACGGGTGTTTGGACGCAGACGAGCGGTACCGTCGATACTGAACGCCTCGACAAGAACACATACCGCCAAGGCGTGGACAAGATCACTGCTGCGATCGATAAACTCGGCAAAGGGACGCAGAACGTGAACGTGACCGGCACCGTTGGCGGCGGTACCGGTACCGGCGAGATTGATCTGTCCGGCGTCGAGGAACGACTCGATACGCTGATTGAGCAGCGCGACGAAAACATAAGCCTCGCGGAGGAAGCCCAAACCGAGGCCGATCGCGTGCCCGGCAAGATCGGTGCGGATGCGCTCCAAACTGCGACCGGCTGGGCTGAGCAAGCGCGCGATCAAGGGCAGTCCGCGGCTGGCCTGTTCGGTACACCTGGCACCACCACGGACGCCGGATCTGCGCCGAGTGGATCGATCGACCTTAAGGCCAACGCCTCCACCACGATCAAGATCCCGAAGAATCCCTTCGCCGCCGATGGTCCATGGGGTAACCTCATCACCCTCGCCGCGGCCTTCTTCCGTCGCCTCATCGCATGGGGCATCGTCATTGCGTATATGATTTGGTGCTTCGGTGAGGTCCGCCGTTGCACGGACGCTTTCGCCGCCGCGACGCCTTGGGCGAAGAGCGCGAGCGATGCCATCAATTCGATCAAGATCGCAGGCACCGGCGGCTGGCTCGGCTATCCGGCCCGCCTGATCATCCTCGCGATCATTTTGCCGCTCACCCTGACCATGCCTATGGCGATTCTCGCGGCCGTCAGCTCTGGCCTGCCTTGGTCCGATCTCGTCGCGGTCAATACTCAAGGCCCGGTCGGATCTGGTCTCAGTGCATCGATCGCGATCGCGGATCACGTCGTTCCGTGGGTCATGCTCCTGTCTGCGCCTGTGTGGTACTTCATCACTCAAAGCGTCCTTCTTCCGTCCGCCATGTTTTGGAACTGGTTCAAGATGTTCCTCCCTATATGAGTATCCCCATTCCAACTACCGACGCCTCCACCTTTGAGGGGCAAGTTGCTTGGTTCCTCGCCGGCTTCGGCTACGCCTCCGTGGTCTTCTCCGTCGGCTTCATGATTCGCCTGTTTCGCCAGTCAGCCGGCGGCGGCAACCACGAGAACGGGTCATGATTCATTTCTACGTCGGGAAGCCCCGGAACGGCAAATCCCTCCGCGCCATGATGGCGATCTGGAAGGAGCTTACCGAGGGCACGCGCCACGTGATCACCAACATGGTGATTCACCTCGATATTCTTCAGGCCCTCCTTATCGAGCGGGGCTTCCCTAACGTGAACGTCCGCGAGCGTGTGACCATGCTCGACGACGGAGAAACCAAAGACTTCTGGCTCCATCGACCTGGCTTCATCCTCGAAAAGCCCGAAGGCTATGCCGACAAGACCGGTCCGGACGTCGACTATTCGCCGTGCTTCGATCCTGAGACGGGCGAGGTCAAATCCGTCCTCTACGTGATCGACGAGGTACACACGCATTGGCGCGCCCGCGGTTGGTCCGGTACCCCGCGTCACGTCGACTTCTACAACAGCCAGCACGGCAAGCTCGGCGACATGGTCATTTTCATCACCCAGAACACCAAGCTCGTTGACCAAAATTTCTGCCGCCTCGCCCAGGACTTCACCTACTGCCGCAACCACCGGCTGGAGAAACACGGCCGCTTCCGTGGGGACAACAAGTTCACGGCGCACACGTATCCCGGCCCGGTGAGCTCAGCCAACGAGCCCACGCTCAACGTGGAGACGTTCAAGTTGGATCTGCCTCTGGCCGAGTGCTACGACACGTCGGCCGGCGTCGGTATGCCCGGCGGCGGCAAGGCTGACGCAGGATTCCGGGCGAAGGGCATCCCGCTTAAAATGGTCTGGGTAGCCCTCGGCCTCGTGCTCGTGCTCGTCTGGATCTTCTTCGGCCGAGTCCTCCCGGATCTCGTGCGCTCGAAGATCGCCGGCGTACAAGCACCCACGCCGGCCCGGCAGTTTCAGTCCGCGCCTGTTCTGCCAGCTCCGGCCTCGCCGTCTCCTGCGCCCGTGTACGTCATTCCACCCGCCGCGAATGACGTACAGCCGGCCGTGAAAGACGAACCGAAGGGCCTCGGTCTCGCGTGGGTCATCGATGACACGCCGTCTGCTCCGCTCTGGGTGCAAGGCGTCGTGCGCGCGGGCATCAAGTGGCGCGTTCTCCTCAGTGACGGCCGCGTGATCCATCCCGGCGACGAAGGCTTGGAACGCATCGATGAGCGCGGGATCGTTTTCGCCGGCCGTCGCGTTTTCATGCGTCCGATTGGTGTAACGCCTGCAGAGGTCGAAGAAGACACGCCGAGTGACGAGGGGCAGGTTGCCAGCCTCGAGCGCACACCCACCCCGACAGCTCGCCCGGGCTTGCCCGGCGACGAGCTGCCCGGAGGTTAAGCCGGGGCACCGCACGCACGCCACACCCCCCGAGGAGTCGAGCCACTTGAGCCCACGCGTTCTCGGGACTGCCCCATCGAGGCGGTCTGTTGGTTTGTATCAGGCACCCGACTACAAAAAAACCCCCGGGGGAGCCGGGGGTTGTCGCTTAACGGTGCCGGCGTTGCTCGTGCGCGTGAGCCGCGTTAATCACTCGCAGCAGGTCCTCCGATTCCCACTTGGTCGACAGCGCACCGAGCATGTATTGGATTCCCGTTTCGCCGAGCGTCCTCGTGCCGTCGTTCAGCAGGTCCGGCCCGTCCGCGTAGACGATTTTGTTACTTTTGAGGTCGTACGTCGTATGCATTTGAAGAGTCGTCCCGGGCGGAACGGTGCGGAGCACCCTGCTCCGTTATCTCGCTCGCCCGGATTGACCCCTTCTCGTTCCATAGGGGTGCCTGCACCCCGGCCCCGGAAAGGTGGAGCGCAGCGAAGCGAGCAATACCTTGTAGGGGTATGGTACGATAAGGGGGCAAGGAGGGGGGGCGTATCTAGCCCGCGGCCGGAGGCACGCCCTTTACTGCCTTGCCGAGCGCAGCGTTGTGCGTGCCGGGTTTTGCGTGAGGCCGTGTCATGCACGCGATGCGATCTCTTCGCGCTCCTTCAGGCCCAACGTCACATACAGCACGAAGCCGAGGAACGGGATACCGATGACCATCAGCCACGCCACGCGGTTTCCACCCCGGAAGTCTCGCATGATCTCGAAGATCATCCACGCCGTCAGCATCACCTGCACGAATGCCAAACCGACGAACACATACCAATACTCTGCGAGCACGCCCTGAGCGTGCAGCATGAAGATCCACAGCGGCGCTGCTGCGTCGGCGGCTTGAGCGTACGAGTTGATCAATCCGATCAAGTCAGGCGGTACTCCGTGCATTCGGGCTCAATCGGCACGAATTTGCATTACCTGAGTCTCCGTTGTGGCCGATAGCAGGCACGCAAATGGCGCTGCCGGCCTTTGATTACCGTTTGACCGTACCTCGTCCTAGGCATCGCCACTTTGTGCCCGCATTGCTCGCGGAATGGCACCGGGCGGGCCTATTGGGCTGCGCACTCGAACACCTGGAGATCGACGGCAAGCCTTGCACGCCCAAGCAACTCGAACGCCTCAACCTCTGGATCAGCGCCGGCGGTGCCTGGCGCTGCTCCCTGCTGCCGTGGCACGTGGCCGAGAAAGTCCTAGCTGGGGTTCTGTCCGGCCGGCTCCAGAACGTGAAGATCGGCCCGAACGGTGCCGGCCGGTGGGCGTCCGGGGCCACGTTTGAAGAAATCGTCCGGGATGGCAGTGAGGGCCGACAGTGCACGCTCTGGCCGGAGATCGGACAGGCGGCTAATCACTAGCGCCCCGTATTGGTGCGGCGTCAGGTGCGCCCGCTCGGCTACTGCGACAAAGTTCGCGTAGGCCTCTTCTGGGATGCTCAACGTGAGTTTCTCGGACTTTTTCCCCTTCGTCATAATGCTTCCTGTTTTCAGTTGTCTTGACGCCAGGCGACTTATGTGGACTTAATGACGGCCACGGTAGCACAGTTCCTTCCCGACTCAATTGTTTATTGTGCGCAGTTCGAGGGGTAACGCGGACCGGCGCAAGACGTTAGCAATTCTGCAATGCTGACCCGCTGAGGCCAAGGCGGCCCTCGCAGTTCTCTCTGACAGCGTTGCGTCGCAGCTGGGCGTGTTCGCCCCCGTTCAGGGTGCCGGACCCCAACGGCGCGTAAACGGATAGTAGATCAGCAGCGGACGACCGACGACGTCCTTCGCAGGAATGGTTCCCCAGAAACGACTGTCGAGGCTGCTGGCTGAATTGTCACCGAAGGCTGCGTACCGATCGGCCGGCACCTCCAGTTTCGAACCTTCGTACATCCGGCCTTCATTGCGATAACCGGGATAGCGCCCTTCCCGCTTGGCGTTCAGATCGAAGGCCGGCGAGCCTTCAATCGGTTCGCCATTCCGCAGCAAGGCATAGTCGCGGATCTCCAGGCTATCTCCCGGTCCACCTACGAGACGCTTGATGTAATACTGATCCTTCGGACTGCCGGGAATCATCGCGTGCAGTTCCGGCAGGTGTCCCGTACGAAAAACGAAGCCGTCCCCGATCTTCGGCCGCACGAAATGATAGCTCATGCGGTCCACGAACAATTGGTCGCCGGTAAGAATGTCGAACGACAGCACCCGTTCGCCGCGGGCGACGCGTTTGCCGGTGCGCAACAGACCGAGCGTTCCGTTAACCGCCCGTCCCCGCGGATAACCATCCAAGCCATCAAAAAAGGCTTCCTGAAGCACGCGATCGAGATCGAAGTCCGCCGGCACGCGCACGGGCACGACCGCGCCGCCCACGTTGAGCTGGTACTCACGCAACGTCGTCGGAATCACGAACCATTTCCGGCCCGGAACGTCCCGAAACGCCGCCCGCCCGCTCGCCGTGTTGAAGACGATCGAAACCTCACCCTCGGCCGGAGCGTCGATGCGGATCGGTTTGGCCAACTCGGTGACGAAACGAAAGCCCTGGGCGACAAAGCCCGGCTCCTCCGACGTCGATTCGAACACCTCGCCGGTCATGCCGTGATAACTCGGCCACATCGAGTTGGTCGGGATCTTGAACGGCTGAACGAAATAGGTGCGGATGCCGAGGATCACGATGGCCGCGACGAGGAAGAACTCCACGTTCTCGACCAAGGATGACTTGGGATAAATCTTCCCGCCGGTCCGGCGCAGCACGTCCTCCAGGGCTTCGATGGCCAGCTTGAGCTTCGCCGCATCGGCCCGGTCTTTCAGGGCCTGCCGCAGGGCCTGCATCCGGGCGAGCAATTCGCTCAGAAGCGGCGCCGCCAGCACGTCGCGACGGTAATGATACACCTTCTCCGCCACCTCCAGCCAGTTGCCGGCGTTGGTGCGCATCTTGGATTCCTGGGAGGCGAAGAAACTGAACACGGTGGGAAAACGCGTTGAGGGTGGAAACCGGCGGAAGTGAAAACGGCCCGCGGGATGCGACGGGCCGGGAGGTCAATTCTTGAGCACCTGGATGAAGGCGTCGGGCGGGATGGAGACCTTTCCGATCTGCTTCATCTTTTTTTTGCCTTCCTTCTGCTTGTCGAGGAGCTTGCGCTTGCGGGAGATGTCGCCGCCGTAGCACTTCGAGGTCACGTCCTTGCGCATCTCCTTCACGTTGTCGCGGGCGATGATCTTGCCGCCGATGGCGGCCTGGACCGCGATCCGGAACATCTGCGGCGGAATGATCTCGGCGAGCTTCTCGCACAGCGCGCGGCCCTGCATCTCCGCCTTGCTGCGGTGCACGATGCTGGCAAATGCGTCGACCGGATCGCTGTTCACGAGAATGTCCATCTTGACCAGATCCGACGCGCGGTACTCGCCGAGCTCGTAATCCATCGATCCGTAACCGCGGGTGATGCTCTTCAGGCGGTCGTTGAAATCGACCAGGATTTCATTGAGCGGCAACGTGCACGTCAGCATCACGCGGCTGCCGTCGAGCGTGTCGGTGTGATCGCAGGAGCCGCGCTTTTCCATCACAAGATTGAGGATGTCGCCCACGTATTCGTTGGGAATGTGGATCGCCGCCTTGATCGTCGGCTCGGCGATCTCCTCGATCGTGCCAGGGTCCGGCAGATTGACGGGGTTGTCGACCTCCATGGTCTCGCCGCCGTGGACTTTGACCCGGTAGACTACGCTCGGATACGTGGAGATGATGTCGACGTCGTATTCGCGACGGATGCGTTCCTGCACAACCTCCATGTGGAGCAGACCGAGAAAGCCGCAGCGGAAGCCAAAACCGAGCGCGACGGACGTTTCCGATGAGTACACGAGCGCGGAGTCATTGAGCCGGAGCTTGCCCAGCGCCACCTTGAGCTTCTCGTAGTCGTTCGACTCGAGCGGATACAGGCCGCAGTACACCATCGGCCGCACTTCCTTGTAGCCCGGCAGCATCTCGTCCGCCGCCTTGTTGGCGTGGGTGATGGTGTCGCCGATCTTGATCTCGTCGGTGCTCTTGATGTTCGAGACAATGTAGCCGACGTCGCCGGCATTGAGCTGGGCAACCTTTTCCATCCCCGGACGAAACACGCCGACCTCCTTCACCTCGGAGCGCTGGCCGGTGCTCATCAGCATCATCATCTCGCCCGCCCGGAGCGATCCGGAGAATACGCGGGCGTAGGAAATAACGCCACGGTAGGAATCGTACTTCGAATCGAAGACCAAGGCCCGGAGGGTCGGGTAATCCGCCCAGCGCGGGGCGGGAATGCGATTCACCACGGCTTCGAGGATGTCCTGGATGCCGATGCCGGACTTGCCGCTGGCCAAGATCGCTTCCTCGGCCGGAATCGTCAGGATGTCCTCCAGCTGTTTCATGCACAGCTCGAGGTTGGCACTCGGGAGATCAATCTTGTTGATGACCGGAATGACCTTGAGGCCCTGGTTGAAGGCCAGGTGGGCGTTCGCAACCGTCTGCGCTTCCACGCCCTGGGCGGCGTCGATCAACAACAACGCGCCTTCGCAGGCCGCGAGCGACCGGGAAACTTCGTAGGAAAAATCCACGTGTCCCGGCGTGTCGGTCAGGTGCAGCTTGTAGATTTTGCCGTCCTTGGCCGGGTAATGCATCACCACGGGATGCATCTTGATCGTGATGCCACGCTCTTTCTCGAGGTCCATGGCATCGAGGTGCTGGTCGGTCATCACCCGCTGCGACACCGTGTTGGTGTACTCCAGCAGGCGGTCCGAAAGCGTCGTCTTGCCGTGGTCGACGTGGGCGATGATGCAAAAATTACGGGTGAGGGAAACGTCCATGAATACAGTCGAGAATACGGGCGAGACGGCGCGGAAGATCAGGCGGCAAGGTCGGAAAATTCGGAAAGACTCCGCACATTCCAGGCCTTGTCGGTCCGGCGGGCGAGTCCGGCGAGCACCCCGCCCGGTCCGAGTTCGAGAAATGCCGTGGCGCCGGCGGCGGCCGCGCTGCGCATGCAGTCTTCCCAAAGGACCGACGACACGACCTGGGCAACGAGAGCGGCCTTGATCGCAGCCGGCTCGGCAATCGCCTGGCCGGTGGTGTTGGTGAACACGGTCAACGTGGGCGCCGCGAATGGAACCGTGTCGAGGAAGCGCGCGAACGCCACGCGGGCGGGTTCCATCAGTCGGCTGTGGTAGGCGCCGGCGACGTTCAGCGGAATGACCTTCTTCATGCCCCGCTCCTTGGCGGCGGCAACGGCGGCATCGACGGAGGCCTTCTCGCCGGAAACGATGATCTGTCCGGGAGCGTTGAAGTTGGCCGCCTCAATGCCGAATTCCCGGCACAACGTCGCGACCGCTCCCCTCTCCTCCCCGATCACGGCAGCCATGCCGCCAACCGATTGCTCGCAGGCTTGCTGCATGAGGCGGCCGCGCTCAGCAACCACGCGCAACCCGGTGGCGAAATCAAAAACGCCGGCGGCCGTCAGAGCCGTAATCTCACCGAGGCTGAGGCCGAGGGCGAACTTCACGTCGGCCAGTTTGCCCTGCTCGCGCAGGAGGGCGTGCAAGGCAAGCCCATGGACGAAGAGGGCCGGCTGGCAGACCTTCGTCTGCGTCAGTTCGCTGTCCGGTCCTTCGAACGACACCCTGGCGAGGTCCCAGCCCAGCACCTGGCTGGCTTGGTCGTAAAGCGCGCGCGCGGTTGCGGATTGGTCGTACAACGACTTGCCCATCCCGACTTTTTGGGCGCCCTGCCCGGCAAATAGAAGTGCGGTAGCCATGTGAGTGAAACGCCAAGGGCTAAGGCCCGCGGCGTGCGAAACCAAGCCCTAAAACCGCTTCTGCTGCGGGAAGTATTTCGCGTCTCTCGCGGGCGGCGGACGGTAACCCGAGGAGGGCACCGGGGGCGGCGCGTCCGGCGGGCTTGCCGCGGAGGCCGGAGCCGGCGCATTGGTCCGGGTCGCGGTTGGCGCGCCCGGCGTCGTGGCGGGTGTTGCCCCTGACGACGCGGATGCGTTCATGGCGGCGACGTAAGGGTTCGTCTCGACCGGCCCGGTGCCCGTCGGCGGCATCGTAACCGGCTCGCGGGAATCGCTCGCCGGGCGCGGTGAGGTTGTCAGCGTCGGCAGCGCCGTGCCGTCCTTCCGCTCCGTCATCGCGGCGGCGACGCGGTTCCGCGGATCAATCCATTGGCGCAGGAACGGCTCCAGCGGATTCGCCGGGGCCGACGACCGGCTCGACTCGGCCTGAGGCGAAGACCGGTCGCGTTCGGCGCGGGCATCAGCGTTGGCGGAACGTTCCGGTCCTGCCGGTGCAGCGGTCGTCGATGCGGCGACCGCGACGGCGGCGCTGCAGAGAAGAATCGTCAGACCAAGAATACTCCGCCGCACGCGCACGATCCGGTCACTGCTTGATGAAGATACCCTTCATGTTCATCTCCAGAGCCTGCGGGTTCGGCGAGAAGCGCAGCGCGTCCGCCTTGCTGATCTTCCCGGCCTTCACGAGGCGATAGATGTCCTTGTTGAAGGAGAAACTGTTCGAATCAACGCTGCCCTCGAGGATGGCTTGGATCTTGTCGTTCTGGCCCTCGAGGATGAGGTTCTTCACCACACTGTCGCAGTTGAGGACTTCGTTGGCCGGGATGCGGCTGTTGCCCTCCATCGTCGGGATGAGTTTCTGGCAGATGAAGCCCCGGATCGAGCCGGCGATCTGACGTCGCGCCTGCACCAGCTGTTCGGGCGGGAAAAACTCAAACAGTCGGGTGAGCGACTGGGCAACCGTGGCGGCGTGCATGGTCGAGAACACGAGGTGGCCGGTTTCGGCGGCGGAGATGGCGGTCTCGAACGTCTCCCGGTCACGCATTTCGCCGATGAGAATGATATCGGGATTCTGGCGCAGCACCGACTTGATGGCCATTTCGAAGTTCGGCACGTCGAGCCCGATCTCGCGCTGCTGGAACAGCGACTTGTCGTCCTGAAACGTGTACTCGATCGGATCCTCGATCGTGACGATGTGGCGGTCGAGGTTGCGGTTGATCCAGTTTAGCATGGCCGCCATGGTCGAGCTCTTGCCCGATCCGGTGGCGCCGCAGATCAACAGAATGCCGTCCTTGGCCTGGGCGAGCTTAAGCAGCGGTTCGCCCTGCAAATTCAGGTCGTCGAACTCCGGCACGCGGCTCTTGATGTGGCGAAAGACGATGCTGACGAGGCCGCGTTGATGGAAGGCGTTGACACGAAAACGCCCGATCCCGTCGGCCGAATAGGCGAAGTCGATCTGGCCGTCCTCTTCCCACTTGGTCCGAAAGACGCGCGGCACATGCTCGTCAACGAACGCCTGCGCCTCGGGGCACGTGATCGGATCCATGTCGACCGGCTTCAGGCGTCCCGCGATGCGCACATAGCCCGGCTTGTTGGATTTGATGACGATGTCGCTCGCTTCGCTTTCGACGGCGAGTTTCAGGAGGTCGTTGAAAAGTTCGGTGTGGGCGGACATGAGAAGGGCGCGGTCCAGAAAAGGGTTGCTCATTTGGTAAAGTGGGCTGCTTTCCTCGGCAAGGTATCATTTCCGACCTCCATGAAGCAGCGTCCGCTCACCGGCACCATCACCGCCCTCGTCACTCCCTTTGCCCAAGGCAAGGTCGCCTACGACGACCTGCGAAAGCTCGTGGAGTTTCAGATCAAAGGCGGCGTCGACGGGCTGGTTCCCGTCGGCACCACGGGTGAATCCCCTACCCTCAGCCATGAGGAGCACCTAGACGTCATCTCGGCGGTGATCGCCGCGGCGCGCGGCCGCGTGCCGGTCATTGCCGGCACCGGTTCCAACTCGACGCACGAGGCGGTCGAGCTGACCCGCCTTTCGCATGAGGCTGGTGCCGATGCCATGCTGGTGGTGGCGCCCTATTACAACAAGCCCAGCCAGGAGGGCCTGTTTCGTCATTTCTGCGCCGTGGCCGAGGCCACCGACCGGCCGATCGTGCTCTACTCGATCCCGGGCCGCTGCGGCATCGAAATCGGCGTGCCCGTGGTCGAACGCCTCCGGGCGAAGTATTCGCATGTTCGCTACATGAAGGAGGCGGGCGGCTCGGTCGACCGCGTGGATCTGCTCAAGCAGGCGCTCGGGCGGGACCTCGTGGTGCTCAGTGGCGACGACAGCCTCACGCTGCCGTTCATGGCTGTGGGCGCCGAAGGCGTCATCAGTGTCGCGTCGAACCTGCTGCCGAAGGCGGTGAGCAAGCTCGTGCGGCTGGCGCGGGCGGACGAGTTTGCCCAGGCCACGAAGGTGCACCGGCAGCTGTATCCGGTTTTCAAGGCGCTGTTCGTCGAACCGAACCCCGTGCCGGTGAAGCACGCGATGGTGGACGCCGGACTGATCAGCTCCGCCGAGGTGCGCGCGCCCCTGTGTGAATTGAGCGACGCCGGGCGCAAGGTGCTCGCGGCCGCACTCGCCGGGCTTTCCCGCTGACCTTCGACACCATGGCCATCAGCATTGCACTCGTCGGCGCCCGCGGGCGTATGGGCAAAGCCATCACGGAGGCCGCACAGGCCTCCGGCGTCCCCATGGGCGTCGCGCTTGATGTGGGCGACGATCTCGCCGCGGGCCTCGCCCGGGGTGGCGACGTAATCATCGACTTCAGTTCCCACCAAGCCACGGCAGCCGTGGTGCGCGAGGCGGTGCGCCTGAAGAAACCGCTGGTGATCGGCACGACCGGCCATGCCGCCGACGAGAAGGCCCATCTGCTCAGTCTCGCCCAGGGCATTCCGTTGGTCTGGTCGGGCAACTACTCGGTCGGGGTCAACCTGCTCTTCGCCCTCACCCGGCGGGCCGCGGCCGTGCTCGGCTCGGAGTACGACGCGGAGGTCATCGAGATGCACCACCGCTTCAAGAAGGATGCCCCGAGCGGGACGGCGGCGCGTCTGCTGGAAATCATTCTCGAGGAGCGGAAGTTGAACGCCTCTGCGCTGCGCCATGGCCGCCAGGGCATCACCGGGGAACGCACACCCACGGAGGTCGGCATCCACGCCCTGCGCGGCGGCGATGTCGTGGGCGACCACACGGTGATGTTTGCGGCCCTCGGCGAACGCGTGGAGCTGACACACAAGGCGTCGGACCGGGGTATTTTCGCCCGGGGCGCGCTCCGGGCGGCGCAATGGCTCGTCGGTCGTCCGGCCGGCGTGTACGACATGCAGGACGTGCTGGGTCTGAAATGATCACCTCGCTCCAAGGTGTGCTGGTGGAGTGCACGCCGCTGCACGCCGTGATCGAACTGAACGGCCTCGGCTATGAGGTGCACATCCCGGTCACGACGGCGGAGAAGCTGCCGGCTCCCGGAGCGACGGTGAAGCTGCACACGCTGGTGATCTACCGGGAGGACGCGCAGACGTTGTACGGATTTGCGACTCCGGCAGAGCGCGATTTTTTCCGGCTGATGATCGAACAGGTCACGGGGGTCGGCCCCAAGATGGCCCTCGGTATCATGAGCCGCCTGTCGTTGCCCGTGCTTGAGGGAGCGATCCGCGTGGGCGACATTGCCACGCTGGCGAAGGCGCCCGGGATCGGCAAAAAAACGGCGGAACGCCTCGTCGTGGAATTGCGCTCCAAGGTGGGCGTTGGCGGCACGGCGGCCGGGATCGAAGCTCCGTCGGAAGCGGCACCCGGTACATCTGCTCCAGCCGGAGAGCAACGGATTCGCGATGCCGTGCTGGCTTTGGCGGCTCTGGGCTACAAGACCGCGGACGCGGACGAAGCCGTGCGGCGGGCCTCGTTGACCCTCGGCCCGAAGGCCACGACCGAGCAGCTCATAAAAAAGGCGCTCGGTTCGTGACCGGGCGCCTTTGCGGGCAAAACGTACGGACGGCTTAGCGCCGGAATTCGAAGGCGTTGAACGCCTCACCCGGCGTGTACGGCACCGAGTGCGTGTGCAGCAGTGACGTGGCGCGAGGGGCGACAGGAACGTCTTGGCGGAACTCGAGATCCTCCGGGGACAGCCGGGGCAAAGCCGACAATTGCACGGTGTTCATCCAGCCCAGATCAACCGTCTCTTGGTTGGAGAACGCGGCGGCACCGCTGGCGCCCGGATTGAGACTGGCGGCGAGCTGATAGTGCGTGGGGCGCCGGGAAGCGGCCTCGGAAGCATCGGCAACGGTGGACGCGGCCACCGGTGTGTCGACGGCCGCCATCGATCCGCCCGGCGATACCGGTTGGCGCACCAGCGCGACCGTAACGACGGCCGCGGCAGCGGCGAGGCCCCCACCCCACGCGAGGGTGGCGGCGAGCGTGGCGCCAAAACCGCGGCGAGGGGCGGCACGCTCCACCGGAAAATCGAGGACCTTCCGGTCCGCGGCGTGCCCGGCGCGTGAGAGCACGTCGTGCGCGGGTGCGTTGGACCGAATTTGCTCAAACAGCATCGCGCAGCCCCGCTGCATCCGGCAGTACTGCTCGTAGGTGCGGCGCCGGGCCGGGTTTGAGGCGATCTCCGCCTCCAGCTGTGCCGCCTCGGCGGGCGACAATTCCTGATCTACGTAGAGATTCAGGAGTTCGATGAATCGTGACTCTTTCATTTGAATTCCTCCCCAAGGGTCTCGCGCAGGCTTTCGCGGGCGCGGGCGATGCGGCTTTTGACGGTGCCCACGGAGATATTTAAGATCACGGCGATCTCTTCGTAGGAAAGGTTCTTCACGTTGCGGAGAATCAGGATCTCGCGGTGTTTCGCGCTGAGCCGCTCCATGCCGGTCGCGATGCGGTCCACCAGTTCCTGGGTGACGGTCGCGTCTTCCGGGGTCTCGAGCTCGGCGGCGAACACCTCCGACAGCGGCGTGCTGTTGTCGTCTCCAACCGGCTGGTCGAACGATACGGTCTTGTCGCGCTTGCGGCGCCACCAGTACCAGTACCGGTTGCGGGCGAGGTTGGTGGCGATCTGATAGAGCCAGGTGGAGAACGCCGACTCGCCGCGGAAATTGGCCAGACCGCGATGCGCACGGATAAATGCGTCTTGGGTGACCTCTTCGGCGTCCTGCTGGTTGCGCAGGAGCTGGTGGACCATCGCGTAGATGCGGTCCCAATACCGGCTCACCATCTCGTCGAACGCCGTCGGGTCACCTTGCTTGAAACGGTCGACCAACAGGCGGTCCATGGCCACTTCTTGTGCTTTAGTTGACATACGTTCAACCGCACTCTGACGCGAAAAGTGTTCGATTGTTCCCACGGTAATTGAAGCTGTGGCGCCTCCGGACAGGACCGGGCGCAAAAGGTTCATCGATCCACCAAAATATCTGCCTTACAGGAAGTACCAAGCTGCAAGTACCGCCGCCAAAAGCAAACGATACGCAGCAAAAACCCCCAGGCCGCGCTTGGACAGGTAGCCCACGAGGAACGTCACCGCGGCCGCAGCGCTGACTGCCGCCACGGCGGCGCCCAGCAGCATCTCCGTCCAACCGAACACCGCCACCATGGCAGGTCCGCTTTTCCATCCTTTGTAGACCGCAGCCCCCGCCAACACGGGCAGCCCCACGAGAAAACTGAATTCAGCCGCCCGCGCGGGGGTGAGTCCCGCGAAGTATCCGCCCACCATGGTCGACATCGACCGGCTCATGCCCGGCCAGAGCGCGAGGCATTGCATGCAGCCGATGATCAAGGCCTGCCGAACGGTCAATTCATGCAGGTCCGGAGCCGGGCGTGCCTCCGCCTGCATCCGCCGCCAGCGTTCGGCCGCCAGCATGAGGAAGGCACCGGCGACGAGGGCGGCGATGACGGTTGGCACCGAAAACAGGTGCGTTTCGATCCAGTTCTCCAAGGCGAGCCCCGTGGCGACCACGGGAACGAAGGCGAGCACGAGATTCCTGAGCAGCAGGCGGCCATGGGGGTCGCCGCCCAGCAGTCCACTCGCAATGGAGCGCAGGCGGCGCCAGTAGAGAAACGCCACGGCAAAGATCGCCCCGATCTGCAGCACGACGATGTAGGTGTCGGCGGCCAGCTTCACCGTGAGGGGAATTCCCTCCGGATGTTCCGCAGACGGCGGCTTGAACCACAACGGCTGGCCTTGGGCGTCGCGCATGGGTTCGTCGGCATCGAGACCGAGCATCCGGTTGGTGATGATGAGATGCCCGGTGGACGAAACCGGCAAAAACTCCGTGATCCCTTCCACCACCCCGAGAATCACCGCGTCGGCCGTCGACAAATGATCCTCCGCGTTGGACGGTGGCGGTGCCGGCTGGGCGCCGACTGCGACCGCGGCGAGCAAGACGAGGGCAAGGAAAGCCGGAAAGCGCACGCGGCTTGTTTCCATACGGAAGCAGGCCTGTCGAGTTTATGCTTTCCTCGGCCTTCGGTTTTCCGATTCCATCCGCGAATGACCGAACTCTCCGAACTCACGCAACGCCTGCAGGCGCGGCAGGATCTGTCGGACGCCCAGGTTGCCACCGCCGCGGCTGCGCTCGCGTCCGAGTCGGTTCCTGAGGACGCGAAGGCGGCGTTCCTCTCCGCCTTGGCTGACAAGGGCGAGAGCGCCGCGGAGGTGGCAGCGTTTGCCCGCGAGTTTCGGGCCCGCGCCATCGATCCAGGACTCGGACGTTGGTCCGCCGAGGCGATCGATATCGTCGGCACCGGCGGCGACCACGCCGGCGGCTTCAACATTTCCAGCCTCGTCGTGCTGGTGCTCGCCAGCGCCGGCGTGAAGGTCATGAAGCACGGCAACCGGGGCATCACGTCCAAATGCGGCAGCGCGGACCTGCTCGCCGCCCTGGGCGTGAAGTTGGACGCGCCGGCGGCGACGTTGCGCGACGCACTCGATCAGCTCGGGTTCTGCTTTCTCTTCGCCCCCGCCTACCATCCGGCCTTCAAGCACATTGCTCCGGTCCGCAAAGCCCTCGCCGCCCAGGGCCGGCGCACCGTATTCAACATCCTCGGTCCCCTGGTGAATCCGGGGAGTCCGGCCCATGTGGTGCTGGGGGTGTTCTCCGCCGCATGGGTGCCACGCCTCGCCGCCGTGCTCGATCTGCTCGGGGCAACCGCCGGTCTCTCCGTCCACGGCATCGTTTCGCCGGAACGCGGCATCGATGAGCTCACCACAGCCACGCCCAACCGCGTCCGCGGCTTCGGACGCCTGCATCAGGTCGACGGACTCTGGTCGCCGGAAGACTTCGGCTTCAACACCGCGCCCTTCACGGACATCCAAGGCGGTGACGTGACCGCCAACCTGGCCTTGGTCGATGCCGTGCTCGACGGTCGTGGTCCGGCGGGGCTCGTCGACACCATCGTCTTCAACGCCGCGACCGCCCTCTGGGTCTGCAACCGCGTCCCATCGGTGCAGGCCGGCACGGCGCAGGCCCGCGAACTCCTGCTCGGCGGGGCGGTAAAGGCGAAGATCGCCGCAACGCGCGACTTTTTCCACGCATGAAACGCCAGTACTTTGGCACCGACGGCGTCCGCGGACCCTTCGGTGGACCGGTGATCAACGTCTCGTTCGCCGCCCGGCTGGGCTTTGCGGCGGGCACTTGGGCCGGGGGTAAAGGGACGGCGCTGATCGGACGCGACACGCGCGGTTCCGGGGAAACGCTCGCTGCGGCCGTCGCCGCCGGCCTGCGCGCGGCGGGCATCGAGCCGGTCATGCTGGACGTCCTGCCGACACCTGCCGTGGCCCGCGCCACCCGCACCCAAGGCGCCACGCTCGGCGTGGTGGTAACGGCGTCGCACAATCCGGCCTCCGACAATGGCATCAAGTTTTTCGCCGGCACGGGCATCAAGCTGACCGACGCCGACGAACTGGCGATCGAGGCCCTGCTTCCTCCCGATCCCCGCCCGGCCCGACCGGGTCCGATCGTGCATCGCAATCTCCGTGAACCCTACCTCGCTGCAGCGCTCGCCTTGCTGCCGGCGCAGGCGCTCGCCGGCTGGCGGATCGTGCTCGATACCGCCCACGGCGCCACCTGCGCCACCAGTCCCGAGGTCCTGCGCCGGCTCGGCGCCGAGGTGGTCGGGATCGGCGATGCGCCCAACGGCCGCAACATCAACGACGGTGTGGGCAGCGAGCATCCGGAACAGCTCGCCGCCCGCGTCGTGGCCGAGAACGCCCGACTGGGCGTCGCGCACGACGGCGATGGCGACCGCTGCATTCTCTGCGATGAGCGCGGCGCGGTGCTCGATGGCGATGAGATCCTCACCCTGCTCGCCTTGCACGATCTGCGCGCCGGCCGGCTCGCTGGTCGGAAATTGGTCGTGACCGTGCAGAGCAATCTCGGGGTCGACGCCGCGGTCGCAGCGGCGGGCGGCACGGTGTTGCGCACGGACGTCGGTGACCGCTACGTGATCGAGCGCATGCAGGCCGAAGGGGCCAACCTCGGCGGCGAATCGAGCGGACACATCATTTGTTCTGACGTTTCCCCGACCGGCGACGGGTTGGTGGCTGCGCTGAAAGTGATCGAAGTCATGCGCGCCACCGGCCAGCCACTCTCCGAACTGCGCCGCGTGTTGCGCAAATTTCCCCAACGTACGGCAGCGCTCAAGGTGCGGGAGAAGAAGCCGCTCGAGTCACTCGACCGCCTTACGCAGGCCATCGCGGAGGTGCAGTCCGGGTTTGGCTCCGCTGGCCGCGTGCTGGTGCGCTACTCGGGCACCGAGGCCAAACTTAGGCTGCTCGTCGAAGGGCCGGACGACCCCGCGGTCGCCTCTGCCCTCGCCCGGCTCGAGGCGGCTGTACGGGCCGACCTCGAAGTGCTCTGAGCCGCGCCCGGACCCGCCCGATTACAGGTTGCGGGGAAAATCCGACGTGGGCCGTTCGAGATCTAGCTCCTTGATCCAGATGTTGCGGAAACGCACATCGTGTCCCTCGCACTGGAGCTTGAGCCCGCCCGGGACGTCGGTGATGCCCCGGCCGCCGTCGTTGCCGCCGTCGATGCCGGAGTTGGCCCCGCCCCAGACCTTCTCGATCGGGTGGTTGGCGTGCACCTTGATGCCGTTGAAATAGACCGTCACCAAGGCCTTCTCGACCAGCTTGCCGTCCTTGAACCGGGCGGCACGGAACTGGATGTCGTACGCGTTCCACTGGCCGAGACCCTTGTAGGCAAAGTACGGCGAGTGCGTTTCATTGATCACCGCGCCCATGCCGTGCTTCGTCGCCACGCCGTCCTCGATCTGTATCTCGTACCGATTCTGCAAATACACCCCGCTGTTGCCGGCCGGGTTCATGACGAGAAACTCGATATGCAGCCGGAAATCGCGGTACTCTTTCTTGGTAACGATGTCGGCCGAGCCGTACCGACCCACGGGCGCAGCCGGATCCTCCGATTTCAGCACCAGGCCGCCGTCGACCGGGTCGGGCACGAGCGGCCACTTGATCGGCAGCGCGGACGCGAAGCGCGGCCCCTGCCAATAGGTCCACTTGGCGTGGAGCATTTCGGCCGTGCCGTCGAACAGCACCTCGGCGCCCGGCAGCGGCTGGGCGCCCAAGCCCACGTCGGCCTGCGACGGGGTGGCGAGCGGAGCGAAGAGGAGGCCGATCAGAAGACCGGCGCGGGAGGCGGGGGCAAGGAAGGGCATAGGAGGAAAGCGCTGACAGCGTGAGGGACCGGCGGTGGGTTCGGCCAGTCCAAATGAGGAGCCTGGAGCCGGCCGACTAGGCCCCGGACACGGGCGCGCGGGAACCGGTGCCCTGCTCCGGAAAGCAGATGCGGGCGACGGCCTCGTCGAAGTCGGCGGCACCGCTGATGATGTCGATCTCAAGCCGCAGATAATAGATTGGCACCGGACAGGGCATGCCCGGAGTCATCCGCACCGCATCCTTCTCCGTGGTGACGATGAAATCGACCTTCGCCTCGAGGGCGGCGCTGAAGATTTCGACGAAATCCTCGTAAGCAAAACGATAGTGGTCGAGGAACCGGCGGGTAAACTGGATGCGGCCACCCAGGTCGGTGAGAAACTTCTCGAAGCTCTCCGGCACGGCGATGCCGCTGAAGGCTCCGACGGCCTTGCCTTTGAGAAACGAGAGGGGCTGCCGCTCGTCGGCATCGAACCGTTGCAGGTACTGCGGCCGGTGGGCGCACTCAATAATGTCGACGCCGGGATTGTAGGTTTGGATGAGCTCCTCGAGTTCCGGATCGCGCTGCCCGTCGGACTTGGTGAGGAAGACGTAGCTCGCCCGCTTCAGGTGGTGGATCGGCTCGCGTAGGATCCCACGGGGCAGCGTGTAACCGTTGCCGAAAGGGTTGGTCTTGTCGACGAGCAGCAGGTTGAGGCGTCCCTTGAGCGGCAGGTACTGGAAGCCGTCGTCGAGCACGAGTGTGTCACAGCCAAAGCGCTTGATCGCGTAGGTCCCGGCCTTCACCCGGTTCTTGTCGACGAGCACGATCACCCCCGGGAGGTTGCGTGCGAGCATGTAGGGCTCGTCGCCCGCCTGCTCCGAGTCGAGCAGGACGGATTTGCCATCGCTAACAATGCGGGGCGGCGGCTCGGAAGTGTGCGAGACCAGGTACCACCACTTCTTCCACAGGGGCGGAGCCTTGCTCTTGTAGCCGCGACTGAGGATGGCGACCTTGCGCCCGCGGTCGCGCAGGGCGCGGGCAAACTTCTCCACCACGGGGGTCTTGCCCGTTCCGCCCACCGTCAGGTTGCCCACCACCACCACGAGGCACCCGAGCGGCTGGTCGTGCAGGATGCGTTTGCGATACAGCCACCAGCGCGCCTGCACGAGCCCGCTGAAAAGCCCGGACAGCGCCTGCAGGAACCCCGCGAAGACCGTAGCCCCGGTGTCCTCGCGTTTGCCCGTGATCACGTCGATCACGTACAGTTCAAAGGTGTTTAACTTTTTCTTAAGCCAGGAGGCGGGCATTCACGGGGCGGGATTGGCCATTGACGGACAGGGCCGGCTGAGGGATTGGTGATGATTCCTCTATCTGCGCGCCTGTCGATTCACGCAATCCACATCTACGCCAAACGTTCTCTCCATGAGCTATAAACTGTTCATCCCCGGTCCCATCGCCGTCTCGGAAAAGACGCTGCAGGCCATGGCCAAGCCCATGATCGGCCATCGCAGCACCGACTTTGTCGCGCTGTACCAATCCCTGCAGCCCGACCTGCAGGCGTTGATGGAAACCAAGGACCCCGTGTACCTGTCGACGAGCAGCGCCTGGGGCGTGATGGAAGGCGCCCTGCGCAACGTCTGCAAAAAGAAGGTGCTGAACTGCATGAACGGCGCCTTTTCCGACAAGTGGAACGACGTCGCCCTGCGCTGCGGCCTGCAGGCCACCGCGCTCAAGTTCGAATGGGGCCAGCCGGTCGATCCAGAGGCCGTGCGCCGCGAACTCGCGACGGGCGCGTACGACGCGATCACGCTCATTCACAACGAAACGTCGTGCGGCTGCATGAGCGACCTGCCGGCGCTGATGGCGGTCATCCGCTCCTTCCCCGACGTCATCTCGATCGTCGACACCGTCAGTTCGTTCAGCGTGCTGCCGATCCCGAAGGACCAGCTCGGCATCGACATCCTGATCACCGGCTCGCAGAAGGCCCTGGCGCTGCCGCCCGGACTCGCGCTGTGCTCGGTGTCGAAGCGCGCCCTCGACCGCGCCGCCACGGTTGCGAACCGCGGCTACTATTTCGACCTGATCGAATTTCAGAAGAACCACGAGAACGGCATGACCCCGAGCACGCCGGTCATTCCGCTCATCTACGCCCTGAAGTCCAAGCTCGAGGACATCAAGGCCGAGGGAATCGCCAACCGGTTCGCCCGCCACGCCCGCCTGAACAAGACCGTGCGCGACCACGTGCTCGCCAAGGGCTTCAAGCTGTTCCCCAAAGAGGGCTACGGCTCGGTGTCGCTCAACTGCTTCGCCAACACCCTCAACGTCGACCTCGGGGCCTTGAACAAGATCCTCAAGAGCAAACACGGGCTCGTGATCGACGGCGGCTACGGCAAACTCAAGGGCAAGACGTTCCGCATCTCCAATATGGGCGATGAGACGGACGAATCGATTGCCGCCATGTTGAAGGCCTTCGACGCGGCCCTGGCTGAGGCGCCCCGTCTGCCCGCGGCCTGAGTGGTTCGCACGGACCTTTCGCCCACGGCGTCCTCTACGGGGGACGCCGTTTTTTATGCGCCCCGCGGTCGCACCGGGCGAACCAAGTCGGCGGAGATCACCTCAACGCCGCCGTCGGCCAGCGGCCGCCACCGAATGTTCCAGCCCGCAAGGGTCATCCCGTACACCCGGGCTTCTTCGTCTTGGTACGCCGGTTGGTGATCGAGCGTCAGCACCTGGCGCACCAGGGAAAGTACGCTCTCGCCGGATGGCAGGGTCTGCGCACCGAGGTGCGCCGCCAGCTCGGGTGAAAGCCGCACGCGGGAAAGATCGCGTACCGCGGGCGGCGCCCCGGCCCAGCCTGCGGCCGCGTCTGCCGGCGCTTCACACCACGGCAGGTAAGGTTTCACGTCGAACACGGGCGTGCCGTCGACGGCGTCCACGCCTGCGACCTTGAGCGCGAGCCCGGGCGCCGGCTCGATGCCGAGCAGACGCACCAGGCTAAGGCCGAGCGGATTCGGCCGGTTGGGCGTGCGCGAAGCGAAGAGCCCAACCCGCTCATTCCCACCCAGGCGCGGCGGACGCACAGTCGCCGACCCAGTCCAGGGTGGGTTCTGGTGGAAATGCGTGATCAGCCAGAGGTGCGTGAAGGCCTCGAGTCCGCGCACGAACTCGTCGCGATCGAACTCTGGAACGAACTCCACCCGCCCTTCGGCCGCCGGCACCAGACCGCTCTGGCGCGGCACGCCGAACTTCTCCGCAAAGGGCGTGCGCAGATACGCCACCGGGCGCAACACAAGGGAATCATCGGTCGGACCGGCCATGGCGCAGGCTCAACGCCGCCGCAGCACCCGGATCCGGTGGGCTTCACTGTCCCCGATGTAGATCGCGCCGTCCGCGTCCACATAAAGCCCGTGCAAGCGCGCCAGCCGGCATTGCCGCGGATCCCCGTCAGGACCGTCGCCCGCCTCACCGGTACCGGCGATCAATTCGATGCGCCCGGTCTTCGTATCGATCATCCGCACACTGTGGCTCTCCGTGTCCGCCAGCCACACGTTGCCATCGGCATCCACCGCAATGCCCTTGGGTCCACTCAAGGTGGCCTCGCGCGCCGGTCCGCCGTGTCCGGTGAAGCCCTTGGCGCCGGTGCCGGCCACGTGGTGGATCGTGCCGGCTTTCAGCTCGAAGCGGAACACCTGGTTGCCCTCGCGCGTGGCCAGCCAAAGATTGCCCTCGCGGTCGAAGTCCAGCGAGCGCGGTCCGCGCAACGGCGTGCCGGCGATCGGCGCCCCATCGGGCGTGTCACCCGCCCGGCCCGTGCCGGCAAAGGCCTCGATCCGCCCGGTGCGCGGATCCCAGCGCCGGATGACGTGATTCCCGATGTCACAAATATAAAGCAGTCCGTCCGGTCCGAACTGCAGGCTGTGCGGTGAGCTGAGTCGCGCCTCGGTGCCGGGCCCGCCGTCGCCCGAGTAGCCGCGCTCACCGGTGCCGGCGACCGTAGTCACAATCCCCGTGACGGCATCGATGCGCCGGATGACATGGTTGGCCATGTCGGCGATGTAGAGGTTGCCCGCCGGATCAAACCGGATCTCGTGCGGCAGGTTGAAGGTGGCTGCGAGGGCCGGACCGCCATCGCCCGTGTAACCCTTCCCACCGGTACCGGCCACGGTGCGCAGCGTCCCGTCCGGGTCGATCTTGCGGATCCGCTGGCCGCTGTATTCACAGAACCACAACGCACCGTCGGGGCCGCGCACCACGCCGAACGGGTTGTTGATGCGGCCGGACACCGCCGGGCCGCCGTCACCGGAGAACCCCGGCTCCCCGGTGCCCGCAACGGTGGCGATGGTCCAGCCCGAGGCGGCGGCCAGACCCTGGGCGAAACCAAACATGCCGAACAAGAGCAGGGATCTCATTCCGCCGTGGTAGCAGGAACGGCGGGCAAGTTGAGCCGGAAATCGCCGTCGCCTGCGTATTTCGCAAGACCGGCTTTACAGTCCGCCCGGCTCGCGCACGTTGGCGTGACCTATGAACATTGGATTTCTCGGTGCGGGCAGCGTGGCCAGGAACCTCGGCAAGGCGTTCGCGGCGGCCGGACACGAGGTTCGGCTGAGCAGCCGCACGCCCGACAAACCGGACCTGATCGCCTGGGCGCAGGAGGCCGGGCCGCGGGCTGGCCTCACGTCGTTTCGGGACGCCGCAGCGTTCGGCGAGGTCGTCATTCCCGCGGTCCAACCATGGACGGTGTTGCGGCCGTTGTTCGATTCGATCGGCCCCGCCGTCTTTGCCGGGAAGATTGTGATCGATTTGGGCAACGCCGTCGATTGGAGCGTGCGCCCTCCCCAACTCGCCCTTCCCGGCGGATCTCTCGGGGAACAGGTGCAGGCGTGGCTGCCGGACAGCCGCGTGGTCAAGACGCTGAACATGATCGCGGCGGCGCGCATGGCGGATCCCGTCTACGCCGACGGCATTCCCACCCTCCTGCTCGCCGGCAACGATGCTGCGGCCAAGCAGACGGTGACCAACCTGTTGAAACAGATCGGCTGGCTCGACCTCATCGACCTCGGCGACATCCGTCAAAGCCGACTGCTTGAGAGTTTCATGATGACCTGCCTCTTCGCCGAGTTCGCCACCAAGAGCCGCGGCACCGCCTTCGCGCTGCTGCGCAGCTGAGTCAGCCGAGGGATTTCACCATGCGGAAGCGTTCAAAGGTCGCGCCGCCGCGCTCGACCCATTCCGTGCGTTCGACCGCAAAGCCGTGACGGGCAAAGAACGGACGGCCCAGCCGGCTGGCGTCGGTGGTCAGCCGTGAGGTCCCGGCTTCGCGCGCCCGTTGCTCCAACGCGAGCAAGAGCCGGCTGCCCAGACCCCGCCGCGCGACGTCGCCCCGGCAATAAAGATAGTGCACGTGATCGGCCGGCTGCAGCTGCGCAAACGCTGCCACGGTTCCGTCGAGCTCGGCCAGGAGCGTGACGCCCGTCATGAGCTGCTGCCCGAAGGCCACCGGGTCTTCCGGATGGCACGCCCACACCGCCACTTCGCGCGGGGCGTACGCCTGGGGCCCGAGCGTTCGCACCGCATCGCGGTACACCGCGACCACCGCATCGGTGTCCGCGATCGCAAAGGCCCGCAGCCGTACGTCCTCAGCGGCGATCACCGGGCTGCCGGCTGGTAGTAACGCGACAGCGACTCAACGATCGCGCGACGTGCTTCTTCCAGCGAAATGACGCCGTTGTGGCGCCAGACGATCTTGCCGCCTGGAGCCACCAGCACGGTGTGGGGAATCGGTCCAGGCCACTCCGGGTCGAGCGCGGCCATGAGTTCGTCGTTGCTCCCACCATTCACGAGGTAGTGATTCGTCCTCCGGCCTTCACGATTGACCGAATCCTGGGTGCGCTTGACCAGGCCAGCGCCCTGTTCCTGCAGGAACGCCTGGGCCTTGGCGGCCTGCGCCGGCTGGTCCATGCTCAGCGTG
Organism: uncultured Opitutus sp.; assembly: GCA_964476565.1. Taxonomy (GTDB): domain Bacteria; phylum Verrucomicrobiota; class Verrucomicrobiia; order Opitutales; family Opitutaceae; genus CAMAXB01. Next base: position 36,627 of record CAYZBG010000007.1, on the reverse strand, counting down.
ATGAGCTCGAACTCCCGGGTACCGAACTGACGCGACAGGCTCACCAGCAGCGGGAATTCCTCGACGCATGGCGCGCACCAGGTGGCCCAGACGTTGAACAGGCGGAACTTCTCGGTCGGGTTGGCACGCAGCGCGGCGACGCCGGCGACATCGATCATGTCGAGCGTGACGGGAATCTTTTCCCAGTTCGCCATGATCTGCTGATTGGCCACGGCCTTCTCGCGCCACTTGGTCGAGCAGCCATGCGGCTTGGTGAGCTCGACCGGCACCGGCTTGCCGGCCAGCAGGGCCTCGATCGCGTTGCGGGCGTCGGGATGCTTCACGGTGGACTCGTCGGCATAGCGAGAGTCGTCAAACCGGCCTGCGTAGCGGAGCTTGCGCTCGCGGTCGAAGATGAACACGTGCGGCGTGGCCAGGCAGCCGTAGGCGCGCGCCACGGTCTGGGTGTCGCCATCGTACAAATACGGGAAGTCCCAGCCGTTGAACTCCGCGTAGGGTTTCATTTCCTCGAAGGAATCGCCCCACTCGCCATAGCCGAGCTCGTCGATGCGGATGCCGTCCGGGTGATTGGGGTTGATCGCAACGAGTCCGAAGCTCTTCCCGCGCATGTCCTCGCGCAGCTTCATCAGCCGCTTCTCGATCCCATGCGACGTCGGGCAATGGTTGGAGGTGAACAGGACCATGAGCACGTCGGGCCCGGCGAAATCTGCCAAGGTGTAGGTCTTCCCGTCGATGCCAGGCAGTTTGAAATCGGGGGCGCGATCGCCAATCGCGAGGGTGCGGAAGCCGGGCGGGTTGCCTTGGGCGTCCAGGGCCGGGAGCGAGCCGGAGGCGGCAAATGCGGCGGGCGCCGCGACAAGGAGAAGACCGAGGGCCAGGGATCGAAGACGCATCATGGGGTGGAGGGGTTGTACCGACAGAGGGAAGCGAAGGCAAAAGCAAGCGGGCGGCAAGCCGGCGCCGCAGGTTCGCCCGGTGAATTTTTCGGTTGAAGCAGCCGGGATCCGGGATTCCCGTCTCCCCATGCCCTGCCCCCGCAATGTCCTCCTGGCGACGCTTGCGTGCGTTGCCCTCGCTTCCCTGCCCGCTTCTGCCGCGTCTGCCGACCACGTGGCGGTCTCCCGTCTGGATGACCGCATCCGGGTGGAGATCGGCGGCCAGCTCTTCACCGAGTACCGGCACGCCGATGCGAGCAAACCTTACCTCTACCCGGTGCTCCTGGCCAATGGCACACCGCTGACCCGCGACTGGCCGATGAAGGACGGCACGCTCGGCGAGGAGAAAGACCACCCGCACCACCGCGGGCTGTGGTTCTCCCATGGCAAGGTCAACGGCCACGACTTCTGGCTCGATAACGCCCGGGCCGGCCTGATCGTGCAGGATCAGATCCTCGAAACGAGCAGCGGCGCCACCGGCATCATCCGCACCGCCAACCGCTGGCAGTTGCGCGATGGCACGGTGATCTGCCGGGACGAACGCACCCTCCGCATCCGTGCGATTCCGGGCGGCCGCCAGCTCGATTTCGAAGTCACCCTGTTCGCCGGCGAAAGCCCGCTGGTCCTCGGCGACACCAAGGAGGGCTCGATGTCGATCCGCCTGAATGAGGACATGCGCCTGACCAAGCGCGGCGAGAACCGCCGGCAGGTGCCGCACAAGGGCACGATTGTGAACAGCGAAGGCATCAAGAACGGCGACACCTGGGGCAAGCGGGCAAAGTGGGTCGATTACCACGCTCCGCTCGAAAAGGGCGTCGTGGGTGTCGCGATTTTCGATCATCCGTCCAACCCGCGCCACCCGACCTGGTGGCACGTGCGCGACTACGGGCTGTTCGCCGCCAATCCGTTCGGGGTGCACGACTTTGAGCGGTTGGAGAACGCCTCGGCCGGTGACATCACCGTTCCCGCCAAGGGCAAGATCACCTTCCGCTACCGGTTCGTCTTCCACGAGGGCGACACCGCGGCCGCCAACATCGCGTCGCAGTACCAGGCGTTCGCCGAGACGAAGTAGTCCGGAGGCGCATGTCAGGATTTCCCGGCGGGCCGGACGCGGCCCGCCTTTTTTGCGTCCGTCGATTCAGCCACGCACCGAATTCATGGATTCTTTGCGGCGGCCGACGTTTTCCCAGTGGCGAAAACGGCAAACTGCCCTATGGTCCAATTGTCCGCTCATCGGCGGACACGAGATGTTGTCGCTTCGCCGTCTAGCCGCCGTCGCCATTGCCACAGGAGTGGGCTGCCTGGGCGTCGCCCAAGTGTTCCGCAACGACGACGGCAGCTCGTATGCCCGCCTCGAAGGCGGCGCGTGGGTCAACGAGGACACCGTACGCACCGCACGTGAAACCGTGCCGCACAGCGTGGTGCTCCCGGCCTGGACGAACCCTTCGGGTTTCGAGAAGGACGTGTTCACGTTCGCCCGCGTTCTCTTCCGCTCTGACCCGACGATCAGCGACGGCGCAGGTCCCGGACGCCGCCTTGGCTGGTGGGTCGACTACCCCGACGCCGACCTGAATCTGTCCTACCGGCTGCAACAGATGACCTCGATGGCCGTGGATCCGGATGCACGCGTGGTGCGGCTGACCGATCCCGAGCTGATGGATTATCCCTTCATCTTCATGGTCCACATCGAGGGCATCCTGCTCAACGACGCCGAGATTGAAGGGCTGCGCGGCTACTTCCGGCGCGGCGGTTCTCTGCTGGTCACCGATTTCTGGGGTCATGCCGCGTGGGATCACTTCCAGCGCCAGATGGCCCGCGTGGTGCCCGAGTACAGCTGGGTCGAGCTCGACATGAGCCATCCGATTTTCCGCAGCGTCTTTCACATCAAAGGACCGCCGCATCGCCTGCGCATTCCGACGATGCAGTTCTGGGACCGCCGGTCGTACCCCGACGATCCAAACGCCCCGCTTTCGATCCGCTATCGCGGACCGGGTTCGGAGACGATGCACGTGCGGGCGCTGATGGATGACAAACAGCGCATCGTGGCGGTGGCCCTGCACAACTCGGACGTGAGCGACGGCTGGGAGCGGGAGAGCGAGAACGAGGAATTTTTCCGCGTCTTTTCCGAGCCCACGGCCTACCCGCTCGCGATCAACGTCATTCACTACCTGATGACGCATTGAGCCGAACGGTTCCCCCGTTCGTGCGCTCGACAACGTCGCGCCGCCTCGTTGCGCTTGGGACGTGTATTCCCCTCTCTCTCCTGGTTTCCTGTGGTGCCGGACGGCGATTGTCCTGCTGATTAGCGCCCCTTTGGTCTCGGCCGCCATCCGGCCGCCTGACGCGGTCGAGCTGCGCGATCTGACTGGCTTCCGGTCCGACGGAGACAACTGGCGCATTGCCGGGGCAATCGCCGGCGACCCCCGGGTGGAAAAGGTGCTCCGACCGGTTGAGGGCACCGGCCTCTTGCTCAACGCACCCGCCGACGGCGTGCAGGGGCGGAACCTCTTCACCACGTGGGAACACGGGGACCTGGAACTCGAGGTCGAGTACCTCGTACCCGCGGGTTCCAATTCCGGGCTCTACCTTCAAGGCCGGTATGAGATCCAGATCTTCGACAGCTGGGCCATCGACCGGCCGCG
>CAYZBG010000007.1:0-32950 GCA_964476565.1 uncultured Opitutus sp. | reverse complement strand
CCGCTGATGATCCAGGGCGATCACGGCCCGGTGGCATTTCGGAATCTACGTTACCGGCATCTCGGTGGAGCCGCCCCGTCCGTCCACGCGGTGCGCTACCAGGTGTACGAAGGCTCCTTCTCCAGCCGGGACGCTCTCTCTGGGCGGAGCCCGCAACGCGAGGGCACGACCACTGAGATCCGGGCCGGACTGGCCGGAATCTCGGCGCCCCATGCCCTCGTCGTTGAGGGCGAATTGCACGTTCCGGTTTCCGGTGCGCAGGTCATGGCCTTGACCGCGAACGGGATCGCCTCCCTCTCGGTCGCGGGACGTACCGTGATCGAAGCCCACGGCGGGGAGCGTCCGGTCACGGTCGAGCTGCCGGCGGGCCGACATCCGTTCGAGTTGGTCTACTTGCGCACAACGGCCCGTGGTCAACCCGCGCTCTCCTGGATCGTGGCTGCACCGGGCGCGGATGAGGTGTCGCTCACCGTGGCCCCGTCCCGCTCTTCCGCTTCGGATCGTCCCGCTCTTCGCATCGAATCTGAAGGTGGACGTCCCCGCTTGCAGCGGACGTTTTTCGCCTTCGAGGGCGGCAAGCGGGTGTATGCGATGGTCGTCGGTTCCAACCGAGGGCGACACTTCGCCTACGACCTCGCCCAAGGCACCCTGCTCGCGGTGTGGCGCGGCGGCTTTGCTGACGTCACCGACCTGTGGCGTGACCGTGGCATCGAGCAGACGGCCCGGCCCACCGGTTCAGTGCTGACGCTGGATGGCCGCCCGGCCGTCGCAAGCCTCGGCATGGCCTCGGCGCCGTGGCCCCCGGGTGACACCGCCCTGCTCAAGCCGCGCGGCTACACGCTGGATCGGGACGGCGTTCCGACCTTCCGCTATGATATCAGCTCTGCGCAGGTGACCGACCGTATTGCCCCCCGCGCGGATGGCCAGGGACTGGACCGCGTCGTCACGATCCAGGGTGATCCGATCGGCGGGACGGCTTATCTGCTCCTCGCTGAGGACGCCACGATTGTGTCACGACCGGGTGGATACATCATCGGGAACCGGCGGTGGTACCTCGACGTCGGGCAAAATGATTCCGCGCTGCGACCGCTGATCCGCACCGACCGCGGACGAAGGCAGCTCATTGTGCCCCTGGGCACGACCACCGGTGAACGGTCCTTCCGCTACAGTCTGATTTGGTGAGCCGCACATCATGAAATCCCTCCCTCTCTTTCTCGGCCTCGCCTCCGTCGCCTTTGCCCAATCGGCCAACAACCCCACGGCCGAGGAGCGCTTCGCCCGTCCGCCCGACGAGCTCGTGCAACGCGAATCGGCCTACTACCGGCGCATCAGCCTGCCCATTCCGGAAGGCCTGGTGCTCGAAGTCGGCGGCCTGCTGGCCCTGCCCGACCGCAGCCTGCTGGTCACGACGCGTCGGGGCGAAATCTGGCGCGTGGAAGGCGCCTACGAAAACGATCCCAAGCCCACGTACACGTTGTTTGCCCAGGGCCTGCACGAGATTCTGGGCATCGTCGCCGCCCCGGGCGGCGGCTACTTTGTGGCCCAGCGTCCGGAGATCACCCGGATCAAGGACGAAGACGGAGACGGCCGCGCCGACCGCTTCGACACCGTGGCCGTGCTGCCGATTTACGGAAACTACCACGAGTACGCGTTCGGACCGGTGCTCACCCCCGAGGGTAATTTGCGCGTGACGTTGAATGTGGCGTTCGGCGCGCCCACGCAAAGTCCGGTGCCGTGGCGCGGCTGGATCATGGAGATCACGCCGGACGGCCGGATGACGCCGGTGGCGGCCGGGCTGCGCTCGCCGGCCGGATTCACGCGCTCCTCCCGGGGCGACTGGTTCTTCACCGACAATCAGGGGGAATGGGTTGGCTCCGGCCGCGTCGCCCACATTGAGCCGGGAGATTTCTTTGGTCACCCGGCCTCACTGGCCTGGACCGACCTCGCAGGTGCCAACGTGCCGATGCGCCTCGCCGACATCCGTGATTTCGGTGAACCCATGCACGAGGTGGCCAAACGGTTGCCGGCCGTGAAACCGCCCGCCGTCTGGCTGCCCCACACCATCCTGGGCATCTCAAATTCCGACATCACGGAAGATCTCACGTCAGGCCGGTTCGGTCCGTTTGCCGGCCAGTTTCTGATCGGCGATCAAGGCCAGAGCAAAATCCTCCGCATGTCGCTCGAACAGGTGAAGGGCGTGTATCAGGGCGCAGCCTACAGCTTCCGTTCCGGCTTCGAGTCCGGCGTCATGCGATTTGCGTGGGGCGTGGACGGATCGCTCTTCGTGGGCGGCACCAACCGGGGTTGGGGTTCAGTCGGCCCCAAGGACTTCTCGCTGGAACGCCTCGTCTGGACCGGCCAGACGCCGTTTGAGATCAAGGAAGTGCTCGCCCAACCAGACGGCTTCGTCGTGAGTTTCACCCACCCCATTGACCCAACCACGGCTGGCGATCCGCGCTCTTACCGCGCCACCCGTTTCACCTACCTCTACCACGAGGCGTACGGGAGTCGTGCGGTGGAACAGGAGTCCTGCCCGGTCGCCCTGGCTCAGGTCGCCGAGGACGGACTGAGCGTCCGCCTTGCCGTCGCGGGTATGAAGGAAGGCTTTGTGCACGAACTCCGGGCCGCCGGTGTGCGCCGCAGCGGCGCCAACGGGGAGCCCCTGGTTCACGACACGGCGTACTACACCCTCAACGTCAGGCCCGACGGCGACCGCATCATTTCCGAACAGGCCCTCGCCGACCTGTGCGGCCCGAGCGCCGTGGCCGCGAACACCGCCGCAGGGGCGAGCTTCCCCAAACGTACGGCGGAACCGCCGGCGGCGTGGCAGGGACAGGTGGATGTGACCCTCGCGTTGAACACGGTCTCCGGACTGAAGTTCGACCAAGAGCGCCTCACGGTGAAACGCGGCAGCCGGGTCAAACTGGTCCTCAACAACCCCGACGACATGCTGCACAACTGGGTGCTCGTCCGGCCGGGCCGTGGGACCGACGTGGGCAACGCCGCCCTCAACCTGGGGATCGACGGCATGCCGCGTCAGTTTGTGCCCGAGAGCGACGACGTGATTGCCCATACCCTCCTGCTGGAGCCGCAAAAGAGCGACACGATCTATTTCACCGCCCCCGACCAGCCCGGCGAGTACGAGTACCTCTGCACTTTCCCCGGCCACGCCACCTTGATGCGCGGCGTGCTCCGGGTGGAATGAGCCGACTCAACGGAACAAGGCGTCGATCTTGGCGCCCACCGGGCCGCGTTCCCTCAGCCGGATCAGCGTCAGCACGGCGGAAAGCTTGATCCCCGGGGCAAGTACGCGGTCGCCAAGGGCCGTCATGGCCGTATCCACTTGTCGGACGATCGCGGCCCGGCTCGGTTCGTCGCCGGCCCCCGCGAGCGACTCCGCCATCTGCCACGCCTGATCCCGTGCGCGGCGAAGGCTGAAGTTGATCACTGCCTCGTCAATCCGCCCTCCGGCGGCGTCAAGCCAGCGGACGGCCGGCCAGATGTGCGCCATCCGGGCCTGCAGATCGTCGACCTGCGAGGCAAGAATGCCGTTGATGCGGTCGAAATCGGCGCGCAGTCCGGCGAGGGCCGGGCCGGGAGTCACCTCGGCGGCGACGATGCCCAGGTCGAGATTGATGTGGGCATTCATGCCCAGCAGCAGGTGCTGCAGCACCACCGGCCGCCAGCGTTCGCCGGTGGCGAAGGCCAGCGCCCAGACACCGGTCGGAACCTCGCCCCGCTCATGCTGCGCCCAGGCATCGAGGTATCGCCGGGCAAAGAGAACATCGAAGCGCTCCATGCGCGGTCCGTCGTCAAACTCACCGGCCTCGATGCGTCGTTTCACCTCGGCGGTCACGCGCCGGTACATGGCGGCGAAGTACCCGGCCGGACTTCCCCGTCGCCGGCACGCGCCGACAATCACGTCGAGGGCGCCGAGGACATCGTTGATGGTGGACGGCTGCATGGGACCCAGCGAAGCCCCGCCATCGTCCGGTGGCCAGTCGGAAGCATGCGCCGCGGGCTTGATGAGGCGGGAAGGTCCGCCCTACCCTGACAATCCCCGTCAACCATGGCCCGCGTACTCAACATTTCCGGCTACCTCTTCGCTCCGCTGGACGATCTCGAGGCGGTGCGGGTGCGTCTGCACGCCGCGGCCGAGGCCGGCGGGGTGAAGGGCACCGTCCTGCTCGCACCGGAAGGCATCAACGTGTTCGTGGCGGGCGCGCGGCCCGCCATCGAGGCGCTGACCGCGGAGATCCGTCGTATCCGCGGACTGGAGACCTTCGCCGCCAAGGAGAGTGAAAGCGAGGGCCAGCCCTTCGGCCGGCTGCGCATCAAGATCAAGCGCGAGATCATCGCCTTTGGCGTGGCCGGGATCAACCCCGCCCGCCGGCCGGCTCCCCGCGTGGCTCCCGCCACGCTGAAACAGTGGTTGGACGAGGGCAGGCCCGTCGTGCTGCTCGATACGCGCAACGATTATGAAGTGGCGGCCGGAACCTTTCGCGGTGCCGTCCCGGCGGGGATCCGGCACTTTCGCGATTTCCCTCGTGCGGTCGCCGCCCTGCCGGAGTCACTCAAGTCGGCCCGCGTTGTCACCTTCTGCACGGGTGGGATCCGGTGTGAGAAGGCCGCGCCGTTCCTGCAGGCGGCAGGATTTCAGGACGTGCACCAGCTGGACGGAGGGATCCTGAAGTACTTTGAGACGTGCGGGAACGCCCATTACGACGGGGCCTGCTTCGTGTTCGACGAGCGCGGGGGCGTCGATTCCGCCCTGAAGCCCACCCCAGTGACAGACCTCAGCGCCCAGAAAGCGCCTTGACGTACTCAAGATCCCGCGTCTTTTTCCGATAACGTTTCCCATGTCGCTCGCGCACACGATCAAAGCTTCCGCTTTCGCCCACGTCCTTTCCGTGGTCGCCGTTGTCGTGTCCGTATCCGTTACTCACGCGCCGCGAGGGAGCTGAAATATCACTTTCCGCCCCCTCCGGTGCCAAACCGGAGGGGGCTTTTTTTTGGGCCCTGCCGGTGCGGTTGCAGGAGGTGGCCAACCACCACCCACCCATGCAAACCCTGACGATCCAACGCCCGCGTCCGTTCCCACGCCGCGAGCCCAATCCGCCGCCCGCCCGTCCGCGTGCCCAGCGTCCCCTCCAGCCGTACTTCCTCGAGCTCGGCGACGAGCTGCCATTCGGCCACGATTTCCTGCTGCAGAACCCGCGGCCGGATCTCACTGAGGCCGATCCTGAGGCCTGGACCGGCGACCGCCGCAAGTCAGCCCTCGACCGCCTGCCGTGAGCGCCTACTCCTCAGTCCAGCCAGGCCTGTTCGAAGGGCGCGAGGCCCATCAGGTTGTCCGTCCATCCCTGCACCCGTCGGTCGAGCAGGTACGGCCGAGTATAGTAGTACACCGGAAGAATCGGCATCGCATCCGTCAGGATTCGCTCCATCTGCTCCATCAGCGCGAGTCGTCGCGTCTCGTCCGCCGTGTTCATCACCTCGTCGTAGAGGCGATCGTACTCCGGATCGGACCAGCCCGAGCGGTTGAAGCCTGAGGTCTGGGTGAACACTTTAAAAAACTGCGCCGGATCGAACGGCTCCATGACCAGGCCCGCGCGCGCCAGTTGGAAGTTGCCGGCGTCCATATTGGACAGGTAGACGCGCCATTCCTGATTCTCGAGCCGGACCTCGATGCCGAGCTCCGTCTTCCATTTTTGCTGCAGCACCTCGGCAATGACGCGGTGATTCTCGGCCGTGTTGTAGAGCAGCGTGATCGGCGGAAAGCCGCGTCCTCCGGGGTAACCGGCCTCGGCCAGCAACCGGCGCGCCGCATCAAAATCGAGCCGCGTGCGTGCTTCGCTGACGTAGCCGCCGATGCCCTCAATGGTGAAATGATAGGCAGGCTTCTCGCCGCCGCGCGTCACCTTGCTGACGATCTCCTCCCGGTCCACCGCCATCGCCAGCGCCTGCCGGACCCGTACATCGGTGAACGGGGGCTGGTTCACGTTGAAATTGTAGAAGTACACCCCGGACAACGGCGCAATACGCAGCAGCTCGGGCGCATCGCGCCGATAGGAGTCGAGGCGCGCGAGTGGGACGCGTTCGGTGAGATGCAGCTGACCGGAACGAAACGCGGCCTCTTCGGCGGTTTCGTTCTCGATCGGGAAGAACTGCACCGCGTTCAACCGGACGGTGTCGCGATTCCAGTAGGTGGGATTGCGGCGCACCTCAATTTGCCGGTTTGGCTCCCAGGCGTGCAGGACAAAGGGACCGTTGCCTACGAGTCGTCCCGGCCGGGTCCATGGGTTGTTGCGATCGAGCGGATCGCCGTACTGCTCGATCACATGCATCGGCACCGGAATCCACGTGCGCGAGGCCATCGTGCGCAACAGGTACGGCGACGGGTGCCGGAGTCGGATTTCGAGCGTCCGGTCATCGATGACCCGGAATCCGACCGTGGAGAAGTCGGTGCTGCGGCCCTGATGAAATGCCTCCGCACCGACGACCACGTACATTTCGTCGGCGTTGTCCGAACCGAGCGCCGGGGACAGGATGCGGCGAAACGAGCGGTAGAAATCGTGGGCGCTCAAGTCCCGACCGTCGGACCATTGGAGCCCAGCGCGGAGGTGGAACGTATAGACCAATCCGTCGGCGGACACGTCCCAACGCGCTGCAGCCGCCGGCCGCGCCTCAAGCGTGGCAGGGTCGAAACGGGTCAACCCTTCGAAGAGCGTCATGACCACATTGCGCTCCGGGATGCCCGTGATCGTGTGCGGATCGAGGTTTGACGGTTCGGCTCCGTTGCCGGCGAGCAGCCGTTGATCGGCCGCCGCCTGGTCGGCCAGCGATTCGCGGCCGCCACAGCCTCCGAGCAGACTGGCCAGCACAACGAGCGATACCAGCGCACCGGACCGGTGCGTGAAGCGGACAACGTGGGAGGGGCGCACGGCTACAGCGTGCACGGACCCGCCCACGGCGCAAGTGCCCCCGCGGCGGGGTTCCCGGACTCTGCCGCAGGTTCGCGGGTCAGCCTTCCGCGCGGCGTTTGGCGTCGGCCTCGATCAGGGCCTTCACCCGCTCGAGTTCCGTCCTCACCGCCGCCTTGGCCGCCGGGAGCTCGGACGCGTGCTTCACCGGAGCCGAGGCGAACACGTAGAACTTCATCTTCGGCTCCGTGCCGGATCCCCGGGCGGCGAAGCTGTAACCATTGGCGAGCTTCACGAAGTAGAGGTCCTGCTTCGGGATCAACTCGCCGTCGGCATCGCGGATGTCCATGCGGCCGAAGTCTTCAAACGAAGTCACGCGCACGTCGCCAAACGCCGTGGGCGGCGCGCTGCGGTACGTGTCGAGGATCCGCCGGATCTTCGCCGCCCCGGCCGCACCCTCGTAGTACAGGTTGATGGTGCCTTCGAGGAAGTAACCGTATTTCAGATACAGCTCGTCCAGGTAGGCCATGACGTTCGAGCCGCGCGCCTTCACCCAGGCACAGACCTCGGCAAGCATGAGGCAGGCGGCGTTCCCGTCCTTGTCGCGCAGGGAATCGTTGGGCAGGTAGCCGTAGCTCTCCTCGCAGCCGAACGCGTAGAACGTGCTGTGCTCCTGCAGCAGCCGGGCGCGGGAGGTCAGCGGGGTCGCGTCGAAGTCGAGCGCGATGCCCTGTTTTCCCAGCAAGGCACCCTTGAGCCGGTCTTCGTAGCCGCGCTGCTTGGCGGCGATCCACTTGAAGCCCGTGAGCGTGTTGATGACCTTCACCCCGTGGCCGCGGCCGATGGCATCCTGCAGCGGCGTGGTCACGAACGTCTTGATGATCGCGACGCGATCCGAGCCCTGGGCGGGGATGAGACCGCGCTCCTTGAACTTGGTGAGGCGGTAGTCGGCAAGCAGGGAGCCGATCTGGTTGCCGGTGAGCAGATGCAGTTTGCCGTCGGCGCCGCGCACGGCACAGCCCATGCGGTCGGAGTCGGGATCGGTCGCCATCACGACATCGAGCCCTTCCTTCTCCGCAAGGGCCACGGCGAGGGCGAGCGCCTCGGCGTTTTCCGGATTGGGTGACTTCACCGTCGGGAACCTAGCGTCGAACGCGGACTGCGCCGCCACCTCGCGCACGGTGCACCCGGCACGCTGCAGCAGCGGCACGCTCGAGACACCGCCCGTGCCGTGAATGTTGGTGAAGGCAACCTTCAGCTCGGTCTGGCGAAAGACCGAAGGATCGATCACGGCGCCAGCCGCCGCAGCGAGGTAGGCCTCGTCCGCCGCTTCGCCCAAGGTGATGACCCGCCCGAGGTCGTGCACGAGGAAACCCGCCAGCTCCGCGAGAGGAACGGCGTTCACCTGTTTCACGATGCCCGTGTCGTGCGGCGGAACCACCTGCGCGCCGTCGTCGAAGTAGGCCTTGAACCCGTTATCGTGCGGCGGATTGTGGCTGGCCGTGATGACCACGCCGCAATGGGCCTTCAGCCAACGCACGCTGAAACTCAGCTGGGGGGTCGAACGCGGACCAGAAAAGATGAAGGCCGTGCCACCGAGCCGGGTCCACACCGACGCCGCCAGCTCGCAAAAATGCCGAGAGAAGTGGCGGACATCGTGGGCGATGACCAGCTTCGGGGCATCGGGCCGGCCCGACTGCTCCAGGTGGGCGTGCACGTAGCGGTAGAGTCCGACCACGGCGCGCACGAGGGTGAAGTCATTGAGCACATTGCAGCCCGCCGCGGCATGGGCCGGGCTGCCGCCGGAGGCGCCACTGCTCCCCTGCTCCGCCGCCGTCGAGACGACCCCGATGGTGCGTCCGCGCATGCCACCGGTGCCGAACTCCAGGTAACGGTAGAAGCGATCGTTCAACTCGCCCCAGGCGGACTTGCCCACGAGTTCGTCGACGCTCGCCGTGAACCAGGCCGGCAGGCCGGCGCCCAGCCAAGCGGTGAGGTTCTCCACGGTCGAGGGGAGCAGGTCGCCGGAACGTCCGGCCGCGGTGATTTTTTCGAAGGTGGTCATGGGCGGAAGAAAGGCGTTATTCGAGGCAAAGGCCGGCGGCCGGAGACGGCTTCACAGCGAGGCGGCGCCAGGAGTCGGCAAAGCTGTCCTCATCGTATCCGAACAAGGGAGACACCTCGAGGGGGAAGGTCGGCAGCCCGGAGGCATCGACCGTCAGGCTGGCGCCGTTGGCCCGCAGCCAGCGTCCAAACTGCCGCAGCTGGTCATCGCGGGCGGTCTGGGGCGAGTCGACGCCCTCCGCGTTCTTGACCGGCGAGAAATCGTCGGCGCGGCGGGTCTCGATCACCAGCGGATTGCGGGCGAAGGGCAGCGCATCGAAGACAAACATCTCGAACTTGACGCCGTTCGGCTTGGCCGGGGACACCGGGTTGCCCGCCGCGTCGATGGTGGCGATCTTCTTGTCCGCGCGGTGAAAGGGCAGCGCCACATCCGCGCCGCCGGTGGCCTGGCGCCGGACAAATTCCCGGTCGAGCACATGGATCGCAATGCTGCCGGCAATGTACCGGAGCCGGCCCGTGGCCGGGTCGATCTCCTGCTGATAGCTGGCCGGGAGATCGGAATACTCGATCACCACCAGCTGGCCGCGCTGGCGGCAAAAGTGCCCCACCTTCTCGGCCGCGTAGGCCTTCGGCACCATCTTGCTCGTCATCTCGGAGCGCGAGCGCAGGTGCCAGCCGATAAAGGTCGGGTCGATGCACCGCACGAGCGGATTGTCGACCTGGAAGTAACTGATCGTGTCGATGCCGTCCGCCTTCATCGCGTCAAGCGCGCCACTGCGTTCGAGCGCCCGCAGGGAGCCGCCGTGGCCGTCGGGCGAAAGCGCGATGCTGTCCTTGGCCTCGAGCATGATCTTGCCCTCCGGCGTGACGGCGGGCATGCGCCCCTGGCGGAAGAAATGCACGCGCGCGCGGTCGAGACCGAAGTACCGGTGATCGGCAAAAAAGCTCTCGGTCGCCTCGTGATTCTGGTGGCTCGTCATGATGAACCACGGGATGGCCCGTCCGTAACGCAGGCCGGCCGCGCGGATCTTTTCGGCAAACACCTGGAAGAGCGTCTTGGCCTTGATCGGTGTGACCGGGAACGTGCCCTTCGGCCCGTCGTAGCCGAGGCGCGTGCCTTGTCCGCCAGCGACGGTGAATGCCGCCACGCGTCCCGCGCGCAACGCCTCCTCGCCCGCGGCCTTGGCCGCCTGCCAGGCACCCGCGTTCCCACCGTTTTCCGGCAGGGCTTCGTACGGTGCAGGTTCGAGCCCGGACAAGTCGAGGGCCGCCGCCCCCTGCTTGGCCAGCAGCGTGCGCGTCAACCGGTCGATCTCCTTGAGATCAATCTCCGCAGCCTGGGCCTCAAGCCGGCGCTGGGCATCCGGCATCAGCTGGGGGTGAAAGGCGAAGACGTGGCCTTGGCCGGCCTGTTTGAATACTTCAAGGATGGGCGACGACATGGCAGAGGCGTTGCAGTCAGCCCGGCGTCAGAATGGCCGGCAAATCCTTTTTGGCCGGCGTCTGCACCCGATAGATGCGCGCGTTGCGCCGGGTGGCACCGCCAGCGCAGCGTTTCCGCTTTTATCTTCCCGCCCGTTCGGCCACGTTCGCCGCCTTCGCTCCGCGTCGGCCATGAGCTACGATCTTTATCTCCTGCCTCCGGGCGTCGATCGGCCCCGCGAGGCTTCCCCCTTCGACGACGAGGAGCCAACGCCCGTGCCTGCCCCGGCTTCGCCGGCGGGTCAGCGCCGGTCCCGGCTACGCGCGGCGATCGCCTCCGCCTTGGTCGACTGGGCTCCCGACCGCGCCGAAGGCGAAGACGCCGGCTCCGGTGAAGCGTACGCCTGGCATCATCGGGCATCCGGCCTGCAGTGTGAGTTGTTTGACGACGAGGGCGCGGTCGCCCTGCCGCTCGGCCCCGGCGACATCGGCCTGCGCATGAAAGCACTGGAGGACCTGCTCGCGGTGGTGCGCGCACACTCCGATTTTGAGCTGTACGACGGGCCGGCCGATCAACGCGTGCCCTGGCCGGACGGCCAGGAGGCCCTCCATCAACGTTACCGGCGTGCCTGCGAACAGGTCGCGCGGGCGCAGGTGTCCAGCCCGCCACGTCACCAAGCCAAAGGTCGGGAGCTGTTCCCGCCGCGGCTTGGACGACAGGCGTATCTAGGGCGATGGTTGATCCTGGCCGGGTCGGGCGGATTGCTCTTCGTCGCGGTGCTCGCCCTCGTCCTGGGTACTCCGTACGAGCCACTCGTGCTCCTGCCTGCAGCGGCTGCGACGATCATCAAACTCTTCTGGCTCGATCCCGCCCGGCTGCGCGATCTCGGCTGGTCGCCGTTCCTCACGCTCCTGAACCTCGTACCGCCGATCAACCTGGTCTTCCAGCTCCTGCTCTTCCTGCTCGAGTCCCAGTTACGCCGGGGCAGCGCGGCGATCACTGCTCGAAGCGGAAAATGAACTCGTCAGGTTTGGCGTAACCGAGGCGACGGCGAATCACCATTTCCACATAGGCCGGATCGTTGCGCATGCGCTCAAGCGTCCGGCGCTGTTCCCGCAGTCTCTCCTCGGCCAACGCAAGCCGTCGGCGGCTGGTTTCCTCGATCTCCTGCAGCCGGAGATATTCGGCGCGTGTCTGCCAAAGAAAGCCGGCCGAGCCGGCGGCGACGCCCACAAACAGCAGCAAATAGAAGGTGATGATGATCCGCCGAAGCATCTGTTCCGGATGTAGGACCATCGGACCGGACGACGCAAACCCCGACCTTCCACCGGGTGCAAATTTGGCTGCCAACCCGGTGGCAGGCGTGCGTGGACTCAGGCGTAGGGTGTTAAATCCGTCTAAAATAGGGCCGGGCACCCGGAGCCCCCGGGCTTTTGGCGTGCGTTTGCGCAGGGGGCCGCCTACGTACAACTCCGCATGTATCAGAGCTTTTACGGGTTTTCGGAGATGCCGTTCAACATCACCCCGGACCCTCGTTTCCTCTATCTCAGCCCCACGCACCTCGAAGCCCTGCAACACCTCAAGTACGGGGTGCAGGAGAAGAAGGGCTTCATCGTGCTCGTCGGCGAGGTGGGCTGCGGCAAGACCACGCTCTGCCGGCGCTTTCTCAATGAGATCAATCATGAGCGGTTCGATACGGCGCTGATCCTCAACCCGCGCGTCTCCGAGACCGAGATGCTGAAGGCAATCCTGACGGAGCTCGGCGAGACTCCTACCGCGAGCTCGCAGAATGACCTCGTCGCGCAGGTGAACCACGTGCTGCTCGAGCGCATCCATCGCGGGCGCGACATCGTCCTGATCATCGACGAGGCGCAGAATCTGTCCTTCGAGGTGCTCGAGCAGATCCGTCTTCTCTCCAACCTCGAAACCGACAAGCAGAAGCTCCTGCAGGTCGTCCTGATGGGCCAACCCGAGCTGAAGGACGTGCTCGCGCGCAAGGAACTCCGCCAGCTGCGGCAGCGCATCTGGGTCCATTACGAGTTGAATCCGCTGACCCTCACCGACCTGCAGCACTATGTGCAGCACCGCCTCACGCTCGCCGGCGGCTCGGGTCGCCCGCACTTCACGAACTGGGCCATGCGTTCGCTCCACAAGGCCAGCGAGGGCATTCCCCGCATCGTGAACAATCTTTGCGACAAGGCGCTCCTCGCCGCTTTCATCCGCGAATCCGACGAAGTGACCTACTGGGACATGCGCCGCGCGATCAAGGAACTGCGCGCCCTGACCGAGTAGCCCGGCCCGCGCTCCAGCATCGACCTTCGGCCTCGATCCACCATTCTCCTCACCTGCCCCGACCGTCTCTGCACCCGCATGAGCCTGATCAACGAAGCCCTGAAAAAAGCCCAGCGCATGCGCCACGAAGAAGGTCCCGGCGCACCGTCCGTCGCGCCCACCGACTCCACCACGCCCGCGGCCTCCGTTCCGCTGCGCCGAGGCAAGGCGCCGCGCTCCCAGTGGGCTGTCTTCGCCGTCGCCATCCCGCTCGTGATCGGTGCCTCCGTGGGTCTGACCTGGTGGCTGCTCCGCACGCCAGCCGAACCGGCCGTGGTCCGCGCGGAAGCACCGGCAACCCCCGCGCCCGCGGCACCCACACCCGTGACCACCGCCGCGGCGGCTGCCACGCCCGCCCCGGTCGACATCGTCCCGGTTGCGCTCCCGCCTATTGCTCCACCGCCGGCGGCGCCCGAACCGGCGGTTGCCGTCGCCGCCGTCGCACCTCCCGCCCCTGAACCGGCGGCAGCCGTGCCTCCTGCCACCGCAGCCGCCACCACTCCCGCCGCGCCCGCGGGGCCGAAATCAGATCCCCGCGTGAATGCCTTTTTGGATACGCTGCGGGTCACGGGCATCCGCGCCTCTGCCACTGATCCTCGGGTGTCGATGAACGAACGCGTATTCCGGCTCAACGACATCGTCGACCGGACCCTCGAGCTGCGCATCATCGGCATCGCCCCCGAGGGCCTCACGTTCATCGATCCGGCCGGCACGATCTACAAGGTGCAATTCTAGGCGTCCGCCGGCTGCCGCGGCGTCCGTCTCCGCTCACCGTGCTCTCCCATCCGCGTCGCACCCGGGTCCGGTTTCTGCAGGGGTTGGACGGTGTCCTCTTCGCCCTCGCGCTTGCGCTCGCCTATCTGCTCCGGGCGCGCTTCCCGTGGCTCGACCTCGCCCCGCTGGAGGATTTCGCGTACCATCTCTGGTTGTTTCCGACGGTTGCCCTGCTCGGACCGGCCATGCTGGCCAGCCAGGGGTTCTATGACCGCCCACGTCTGACCTCGCGGTTCGGCACGCTGCTGATTCTGCTCCGGGCCGGCGCCCTCACGACCTTTGCGCTGATCGTGCTCGTCTTCCTGATGCGCGTGCACGTCGCGCGTTCACTCATTCTGCTCGTCGGCGGTTTTGGCAGCCTGCTCGTCTATGTGCGCCACGAGTTCGTCCGCTGGTTCGAGGAAACCACGGTGGCGCGCGAACAGTTTCGCCGGCGGGTGTTGCGCGTCGGCACGCCGGCGGAGAACGCCCGTCTGCTGGCCTCTTTATCCGCCGGGGAACGCGACCTGATGATCGACGCAGGCGAGTTCGATCCTCGGTCCGCGCCGGCCACCGCGTTAAGCCGCCGGCTCCACGACGACAGCATCAACGCCGTGGTGCTAAGCCTGTCGGGTCTCGACCCGGCCCTCCTCGCCCCCCTGCTCGCCGCCTGCGAACGAGAAGGTGTCGAAGCGATCGTTCGTCCGGGTCTCGTGGCCGCCTCGCCCCATCGCTTCGCCGTCGACCAGTTGGGCGGCGAACCGGTCCTGACCTACCGGGCGCAGGCTGCGCCGCGGGCCCACCTCGTGATCAAGCAGGTCTTCGACCTGATCGCGGGCACCCTCCTGCTGGTCCTGTTCATTCCCGTGTGTCTGCTCGTGGCGCTGGCGATCTGGCTTACGTCGGGCCGGCCGGTGTTGTTCACTCAGGAGCGGGCTGGACTCAACGGTCGTCCGTTCACGCTGTACAAGTTCCGCACGATGACGGTTGACGCGCATCTGAAGCGAGCCGAGCTGGCGGCACGCAATGAAATGACCGGGCCGGTCTTCAAGGTTCGGGCCGATCCGCGCATCACCCGCCTCGGTCGCATCCTCCGGCGCCACAGCCTCGATGAACTGCCGCAGCTGCTCAACGTGCTGCGGGGTGAAATGAGCCTGGTCGGTCCGCGCCCGCTGCCCGTCGAGGAGATTGCCCGGATCAGCGACGATGCCCATCGGCGCCGCCTCAGTGTGAAGCCGGGACTCACCTGCCTCTGGCAGATCAGCGGACGCAACGACATCGCGGACTTCGCCGATTGGGTCCGGCTCGATCTCGACTACATCGATCAGTGGTCGCTCTGGCTCGATCTCAAGATCCTCATCGCCACCGTCCCAGTCATGCTGCTGGGGCGTGGCGGACGTTAGGGCATGTCTGGGTAGTGCGAGAGTCTAGCGCTCAGCGGTGCCGGCGTTGGAAATACGCGCGGACCTGGGCGAGCGAACGGGTGTTCAGCACCTGCTCCGCGGTCAGCCCGCCTTTTCGCGCGGCGTTGATGCCAGCGCGCACGTGCTCGAGTCCATGGGTGTCATGGGCATCGGGATTGATGGCGGTGATCAGACCGCGACCGGCATGTTTGCGCCAAAGGCGCCAGTCCATGTCGAGGCGCCACGGGCTGGCGTTGAGCTCGATGATGACGCCGTTGGCCACGGCTGCGGCGATCACCTTGTCGGCGTTCACCCGGTATCCTTCGCGTCGCAACAGCAAGCGGCCGGTGAGGTGCCCGAGCATGGTGGTCGACGGGTGCTCGATCGCCCGGATGAGGCGCGCAGTCATCTCGTCCTCGGTCTGGCTGAAGGCGTTGTGGACCGACACCACCACATAATCGAGCGAGGCCAGGGTCGTGTCGTCATAGTCGAGACGTCCATCCGCGAGGATGTCACACTCGATCCCGGCGAAGACGTGCGTGGTGAAGCGGCGGGAATGGTTGAGGGCGCGGATCTCCTCGACCTGGGCGAGCAACCGCTCTTCCGACAGCCCGTTGGCCTGGAAGCTCGCCTTCGAATGATCGGCGATCCCGAGGTAGTCCCAGCCCAGCGCCTGCGCGGCGGCGACCATCTCGTTCAGCGTGTTGCGGCCATCGCTCGCGGTGGTGTGATTGTGGAAGGCGCCCCGCAGGTCCCCGGGGGCGACGAGCTCCGGAAACTCACCTTGCTCCGCCGCCTCGATTTCCCCCAGCCCCTCGCGCAGCTCCGGCGGAATGAAATGCAGACCGAGGTGGCGGAAGAGGTCGCGTTCCGATGCCGCCTTCAGGCTCTTGTGGTGGCCGGCCTTTTCCTTCGCCGTTCCTTCGCCCTCCGCTGGGACAAGCCCCCATTCGGACAGGCTCAAGCCGCGCGCCAGGGCGCGCTGGCGGAGTTGCACGTTGTGATCCTTGGAGCCGGTGAAATGGTGCAGGGCAAAGGCGAACTGTTCCCGGGGCACGATGCGCAGGTCGGCCTGCAGACCGTTCTCGAAGCGCACACTCGCCTTGGTTTCACCGCGGGCCGTCACCTCCTTGACGCCCGGTCGGCGCGTAAACCAGTCCACCACCGGTTCGACGTCCTCCGCGGCAACGATGAAATCGAGATCGCCCACCGTTTCGAGTCCGCGACGAAGGCTGCCAGCGGCCTCCGCGTGATGAACCTGCGGCAGGCCGCGCAGGCCTTCCACGATCGGCATCGCGGTCTGCCAGGCGTCCCACCACAGGTGCCGGCGCCCGTAGGCTTCGCGGTTGCGGATACCTTCGAGGATCTTCTGTTGCGATTTCTCGCCGAAGCCTTCGAGGGCGGCGACCCGGCCGTCGAGGCACGCGGCCGACAACGCCGCGAGCGTGGCGATGCCCAGTTTGTCATGCAGGGCGCGGATCTTTTTCGGACCGAGCCCGGGCACCTCGAGCATCTCGACCAGCCCGGGTTCAATCGAGGCCTGCAGTTTCTCGAAAAACGCCAGTTTTCCGGTCGTGTGCAGTTCGCCGATCTTCTGCGCCAGGGCTTCGCCGATGCCCTTGACCGACTCCAGTTCGCCCGCGGCAATCAGCCGCGCGAGATCCGCTTCTTCGATCGCCTCGAGGGCGCGCGCCCCGGTGGCGTAGGCCCGGACCTTGAAGGGATTCTCCCCCTTCAGCTCGAGCAAGGTGGCAATCTGCGTGAGGACATCGGCGATTTCGTTCTTCGTCATGGCGCAACCGCAGGCTCAATTGTCCACCAGCTTGTCACCGCGCACGCGCACGCGCGACGCCTGCCGCTTCCGGTACTCGGAGGTGAGCATGCCGGCATAGCCCCAGTTCTCCTCCTCGACCACGTCGATCACGATGTGGATGTGCTCGGGCTTCTTGCCGAGGTGTTTTGCGAGCGAGGCGGTGATGTCCTCCACCAGACGCCGCTTCTTCGCGGCCGTGACGCCGTCCGGGGTGATCTTCACGTTAACGTAAGGCATGGGGCAACACGGTGGTGGGCCGGAGCGCGCTTCGCAACCCCGGGCGCACGGTTCGCGCATTGCGCGAATCGGGTTCGGCGGTCACGTTCGTGGGTGTCATGCCCTTTTCGTACGAACGCACGATTCACTTCCCGGACACCGATGCGGCCGGCGTGGTGTTTTTTCCGAACTACCTATCGATGTGTCACGAAGCCTATGAGGAGGCCCTCGCGGCCGCCGGCATCTCGGTGCGGGCCTTTTTCGCCGAACGCGACGGCGTCGTGCTCCCGGTTTCGCGCAGCGAGGCGGACTACCTGCGCCCGCTATTCACCGGCGACAAGCTGCGGATCGCCGTCACGCCCACGCGGCTGACCGAGCATAGTTTCGCCCTCGCCTTCGAACTCGTCCGGCTGGGTCGTCCCGACAAGCTCGCGGCCCGGGTGCGCACCGAGCACGTGTGCATCCGCACCGACACCCGCGAACGCACGGCGATGCCGGCCGACGTGGCCGCGTGGGTTGACCGCGGCTGACGACTCAGGCCGAGGCCGCCGCCTCATGCAGAGCGGCCCGATTGAGTTTTCCCTGCGCGTTGCGCGGCCAGTCCTTCACCGCCACGAAGGCCTTGGGGCGCTTGAACGGCGCGAGCGCTCCCTCGAGGGCCGGCATCACCCGCGAGAGATCCGGCGTCCCGGTGTTCGCCGGATAACAGGCGACAACCCGCTCGCCCCACTGGGCATCGGCCACGCCGATGACCGCAACGTCGGCAAACGCACCGGTGCTCCGCAGCACGGTCTCCACCTCGAGCGGATCAACCTTCTCGCCGCCCGTGATGATGAACCCGTCGCGCCGTCCCAGCACATGCAGACTGCCCTGCTCGTCCCAACGCCCCAGATCTTCGGTCGCCCAGGCGGTCTCGCGACGTCCGTCCGGATAATAGCCGCGAAACAAGGATTCCCCGGCGACGACAATCCGCCCCTCGGGGTCGAGCGTGACATGGGCGTGAGGCAAAGGCCGGCCCGAGCCCTCGGCACCGGCCAGGAAGGCTTCGGGCATCAGCGCCGTCACCATCGCCGCCGTTTCGGTCATGCCGTAAGTGAAGGACAACGGCAGACCCGCCGCGCGTCCCGCCGCCCGGAGCTCCGGCCACGCCGGTCCGCCTCCGACAAACACCGCCCGAAATCCGCGCAGCCACGCGACCGCAGCCGGTTCGGCGAGCAGCCGGGCGAGTTGCGTCGGCACGAGGGAGATGAACCACGCACCGGCGCCGAGCGGCGGGCGGTCGCCGGTCAACAGGCGGCGGGCGTCCCATGGCACGTAGGTGCCGCCGGTCAGCACGCAGCGCAGCCACGCCATCAGGCCGCTCACATGGTGCAACGGGAGCAGGCCAACCGCGTTGACCGGCCCGGGGCCGAAGGCAGCGCTGAAGCCGAGCACCGCCGCGCCCAGGGTGCCTTCGTCGTGGCGGGCCAGTTTGAGGTTGCCCGATGATCCTCCGGTCGGGATGGCAAGCCAGCCAGCCGCATCGGCCGGCGGTGGCAGGGCGCGCAGCGCCGCGAGTTGGGCCCGCTCGCGGGCACCCCAGCCGGGATCGGCGAGAAACACGCGGCCGCCGGCGGCGACGGCTTCACCAAAGGCCGCCATGAACCGGGCTGGATCGCCCTCGGCAAGCTCGACCTCGCGCGGCTCGGCGAAGGCGGGCTCGTGCCCGAGCCGGCGAGCTAGCTCAGCGCGGTCCATACGGCCTCCGGATCGAGCGCCGCCAGATCCTCGCGGCGGACAAATGGCACGGCGGCGGGTCCGTCAAACCGGGCGTCATTAAAAATCGGATACACCCCGAAGCCAAGAGCGCGCACCTCGCCCGTCCAGGCGAAGGCCGCGGCGAGCGAGGCCCGCGTTCCCGCCCGCGTCTCGAGGGCCGACGAAAAAACGACCCTCGCCCCGGCCCGGGCCAGCCGGTCGAGCACCACGGAGAGGTGGGCGACCAACGCGGGCTTGATCACGTAGACGCCACGCCAGCCGTCGCCGAGCCAGCGTTCCACGTCCCCTGCCCCCGCCAGCGACTCGTCGAGAGCGATCGGCGTCGGATAGTCCTCCGCCAGGCCGCGCAGCAGGTCGTCGGCCCCGCGCGATTCCGGCGCGACCGGCTGCTCGACATGCTCAACCGGCCAGTCCTCGCACCGGGCCAGCCAGCGCTCAGCCACCCGCCGATCCCAGGCGCCGTTGGCGTCGAGCCGCAACCGGGCACCCGTGGGCAGACCGGCCAGCAGATCAGTGCACAGCGCCCATTCGTCCGCCGGATCGCCCACACCGACTTTCCATTTGAAGGTGCGAAATCCCAGTTCGACCCGGGCGGGAAGCGCCGCCAAGGCCGCCTTGCCGGCGGGAAGCAGGGCGGCGACCGGCAGGTACGGGTGGTTCGGCACCGGTGCTTCGCCTCGGGCCACGTCGAACGCCCGGTGCAGGCAGTCCAAACCCGGAGGAATCTGGGATAAGGTCTCCGCGTCAATCCGGTCCCCGCACCCGCTTACCCAGGCCTCGTCCGCATCGACCGTCTCGCGGCCAAAGCCCTCCAGCGGCGAAGCTTCGCCATAGCCGACCGTCCCGTCCTCCGACTCCAGGCGCACGAGCAGCCCTTCGCGCACGGACAAGACGCCGTGCGCGGTGCGCACCGGGGCGCGCAGCGGCAGCGCATAGCGGCGATAGGCAAGGCGATAGGTCATGGCGCGCGTTGCCTCCGACTTTTCACAGCGTGGGCCAAAGTCAACCGCGGCGGGCCGGCGCGCTGTCCCGGGCCTGCTGTCCGGGAGCGCGGCCGGAAAAAGAAATTGCCCTTCCCGGGCGGGAGCTTACTGCGATAGCGGCAACTCATGACCAAGGTTGCCACGTCTTCCGCCAGCGCGATCGATGCCGAGTTTTATCTGCCGGCCGATGCGTTCTTCCGCCAGAATCTGCCCACCGCGCTGACGTTCGACGACGTCTCGCTTGCGACCCTGTACTCGACGATTCTGCCGAAGGACGCCGACACGTCCACGACGCTCTCCGACTCCCTTCGCCTGCCGATTCCGATCATCTCGTCGGACATGGACACGGTCACCGAGTCGCGCATGGCGATCGCGATGGCCCTCAACGGCGGACTCGGCCTGATCCATTACAACATGACGGCGAAGGATCAGGTTAAGGAGGTCGCCCGCGTGAAGCGGCACATTCACGGGTTGATCCAGGACCCGATCACAGTCGCGCCGGAGACGACCATCGGCGAGGTGCTGACGATGATCGAAGCAAAGAAGTTCGCTTTCTCCACCTTCCCGGTCGTCGACGCCGCGGGCCGGCTCTGCGGTCTCCTGTCGGGCAACCTCGTCAAGGAACGCTACAAGGCCAAGCGGGTGGCGGACGTGATGACGCCGCGACAGTCGCTCCGGACCGTGCGGGAGAACGTCATTTCGTCCGACCCGATCAAGGCCGCGGATGCCTTTTTCACCGAGAACGTTGGGATCAACAAGATGCTGGTGGTGGACGGCGATGACCGCCTGCGCGGGCTCGTGACGAGCTCGGACGTCGAACGCATCACCAGCGAGGCCCGCTCCCGCCGCAAGCCAGCCCGCGACAGCGCGTTTCGGCTCGTCGTCGGCGCGGCGATCGCCCCGGTGCGGAAACCGACGGGCGAACTCGACCGGGACCGGATCATCAGCCACGTGGGCAACCTGGTTGACGAGGCGGTCGATTGCGTGGCGGTCTCCACGGCCCACGGCCACACCGCCGGCGTGGGCGACATGGTCCGCCTCGTGCGCGACGCCTTCCCTGCCCTCACCATCGTGGCCGGCAATGTCACCAGCGCCTCGGGCGTCGATTATTTGGCCGACTGCGGTGCGAGTGCGATCAAGATCGGCCAGGGGCCGGGTTCGATTTGCACCACGCGGATTGTCGCCGGCGTCGGCATTCCCCAATTGACGGCCCTGTATGTTTCCAGCCTTGGCGCCCGGCGGCGCGGTGTCCGCATCATCGCCGACGGCGGTATCACCAAGAGCGGCGACATCGTGAAAGCCCTGACGCTCGCCGATGCAGTGATTCTCGGCGGACTGCTCGCCGGCTGTCGCGAAGCGCCGGGCGAGATCCTCGAAATCAACGGCAAGGTCTACAAACAGTACCGCGGCATGGGTTCGCTCTCCGCGATGAAGGCCGGGAGCGCCGCGCGCTACGGTCACGACAAGGAAGACAAGGCCCGCAAACTGACCGCCGAAGGCATTGAGGCCCTCAAGGAAGTCAGCGGCACGGCGGACGATGTCCTGGCCAACCTGATCGGCGGCGTGCAGAGCGGCATGGGCTACCTCGGAGCGGCCACCCTGGCCGAGCTGCGCGATAAGGCTCGCTACATGCACGTGAGTCCGGCCGGCCAGAAAGAGGCCGCGCCGCACGACGTGATCGAGGTCTCGACCCGCAACAAGGGCTGAGTTCCGCGGTGGGCTTTGCGGTGCGATCCGGCCCAACCCTGCGGGCAACGTCCGGTCCATGCTCCTCGCGTTCCACAAGCCGTACGGCGTGCTGTCCCAGTTCACGCCGGAACCCGGCTCGCGTTGGCGCACACTGGCGGAGTTCGGTCTCCCGTCGGGCGTCTACCCTCTGGGACGCCTGGACGCCGACTCCGAGGGGTTGCTCCTGCTCAGCGACGAACCGGGCTTGAACACCCGGCTGCTCGACCCGCGGCGGCAGCATCGGCGCGAGTATTGGGCCCAAGTCGAAGGCGTGCCGACGCGCGAAGCGCTGAACCGGCTCGCCACCGGCGTCACGTTGGACGGGCGGCCCACATTGCCGGCGCGCGCCTGGCAGCTGGCGCCGCAACCGACACTCCCGCCCCGCGTTCCGCCGATTCGGGTGCGCAAATCCATTCCCGACACGTGGATTGCGCTGGAACTGATCGAGGGGCGCAATCGCCAGGTGAGGCGCATGACGGCCGCGGTCGGCCTGCCCACCCTCCGCCTGATCCGGGTGCGAATCGGGCGCTTCCCGCTGGAGCCGCTCGTTGCAGGCCAATGGCGGGAGCTGGATGCGGCTGCCCGGGCGGCTGTGTTCGCCGAGTGAGCCACGGGGACCGGACACCGGGGCGGTAAAGGTTCTGCAACGCGGGGACCTTCGGCCTTGCCTTCCCCCGGGGCGGTCCGCACGTTCTCCCTTTTGTCCGCAGCCTCACTGCACCCGTTTCATGAATCAGAACATCCGTAACATCGCCATCATTGCGCACGTTGACCACGGCAAGACCACCCTGGTCGATAAGCTGTTGAAGGAAGGTGGCGTTTATCGCGCCAATCAGCAAGTCGAGGAGCGCGCCATGGACTCCATGGACCTCGAAAAGGAGAAGGGCATCACGATCAAGGCCAAGAACACCTCCGTCCACTGGAAGGGGAAGATCGTGAACATTCTCGACACGCCTGGCCACGCCGACTTCGGCGGCGAGGTGGAGCGCGCCCTGCGCATGGTCGACGGCGTGCTGCTGGTGATCGATGCCTACGACGGCCCGCAGGCCCAGACCCGGTTCGTGCTGCGCAAGGCCCTCGGCCACGGCCTCAAGGTCGTGATCGTGATCAACAAGATCGATCGCGACAACGCCGACCCGAAGAAGATGTACGACAAGGTGCTCGAGTTGCTGCTCGAGCTGAATGCCGACGACGAGCAGTTCGATGCCCCTGTGGTGTACGGCTCCGGCCGCGACGGGTACATGATGTACAAGCTCGACGACGAGAAGAAGGACATGACCCCGCTCTTTGAAACGATTCTGGAGCACATCCCGCCGCCGTTCGCCAAGCCCGACGATCCCTTCCACATGCTCGTGTCCAACATCGATTGGAACGACTACGTGGGCCGCATTGCGGTGGGCAAGATCCTCGGCGGCACCGTGCGCATCGGCGACCCGGTCTTCGTGCTCCGTCATGCCGAAGGCGGCAAAAAGATCCGCGCGCGCATCAGCAAGATTTTCGAGTTCACCGGCCTGGGCCAGCGTGAGGTCGAGTCGGCCACGGCCGGCAACATCGTGGGTCTGTCCGGTTTCGAGGACGTCGACATCGGCGACACCCTCGACGTGCGGGAAGACGCCCATCCCCTGCCCTTCACCCAGATCGACCCTCCGACTCTGGAGATGCAGTTCTGCGTCAACGACGGTCCGCTGGCCGGTCAGGAAGGCAAGTTCGTTACCTCTCGTCAGCTGCGTGAGCGCCTGATGCGTGAGTTGAAGACCAACGTTTCCATCTCGATCGAGGACTCCGACAAGGCCGGCGTGTTCAACGTCAAGGCCCGCGGCGCCATGCAGGTCGCCGTGCTCGTCGAAACGATGCGCCGCGAAGGCTACGAGTTGCTCGTCTCCCGCCCGACCGTGATCGAGCGCAAGGGACCGAACGGCGAGCGCCTCGAGCCCTATGAGACCGTCTGGGTGGAAGTGCCGGACGAGTGCGTCGGCGCCGTCATGCAGAACCTGGCCGGCCGCAAGGGCCAGCTGACCAACATGGAGAAGCTGCCGCATTCGACGATGATCGAAGCGACCATCACGACCCGCGGCCTGATCGGCCTCGAGATCGACGTCATCAACGCCTCCTCTGGACGCGGTGTGACCAGCCATCTGTTCAAGGAGTACGGACCGTACGCCGGTGAAGTGCTCACCCGCGTGACGGGCACCCTGATCGCGACCGAGGCGGGCGAAACCACGTCCTATGCGCTCGTCATGTGTCAGGAGCGCGGCCGTCTCTTCGTCGCTCCGGGCGAGCAGGTGTACGAAGGCATGATCGTCGGCGAGAACCCGCGCAACGAAGACATCGCGATCAACGCGGTGCGGGAAAAGAAACTCACCAACTTCCGTTCCCAAGGTGAAGGTGTGGCCGCTGGCCTCACGCCGCCCACCAAGATGTCCCTCGAGCGCTGCATCGAGTACATCGCCGCGGACGAACTGCTCGAGGTCACGCCCAAGAGCCTCCGCCTGCGCAAGCGCATTCTCGACAACGGAGCGCGCCAGAAGGCCTCCAAGCAGGCCAAGCAGGCCTGACCTGCCCTACCCTCCGGGTAAACAAAGGCCGCCCCCGTCTCGGGGGCGGCCTTTTTGCTGACTCCTTTGCCGGTTCGGCGGAAAGCCTACTTCGCCAACGCCGGCTCGCGGTGGTTTTCCGGCGTCGTGTCGGCGACTTCGCGTTCGATCTCCTCGGCCCGCTTGAGGCCGTGGGTGCTGGAGTGACCGGTCAGCTTGAAGACGACCTTGTCCGCCAGGATGTAGAAGATCGGGATGACGAAGAGCGTGAGGAAGGTCGAAATCGTGAGACCGCCGACGATCACGAGACCCATCGGGTTGCGCGTCTCGGCGCCCGCTCCCGTCGCAAACGCGATCGGAACCGCGCCGAGGATGGTCGAAATCGAGGTCATCAAGATCGGGCGGAAACGCAGCGTGGCCGAGCCGAAGGCGGCGTCGAAGGCGTTCTTGCCTTCCACCTGGAGCTGGTTGGCAAACTCGACGATCAGGATGCCGTTCTTCGCCACGAGACCGATGAGCATGATCAGGCCGAACCGGGAGAAGATGTTGTCCGTCAGCGGCACTCCCCAGTAGCGCGAGCAGTAGAGCACCATGATACCGCCAGCGATCGCGATCGCGACTCCGGTAAAGATCGTGATCGGGTGCACCCAGGACTCAAACTGGGCGGCCAGGATCAGGAAGGTGAAGAGCAGCGCGAGGCCGAAGAGGATGATGGTGTCGCTGCCGCTCTCGACGAACTCCCGCGTCTCACCGTCCCAGGTGTACGCATAGCCCGGCGGTAGGAGCGGCTTCACGATTTCCTCGAGGTGGGCCACGCCGTCGCCCAGGGTCTTGCCGGGCATCAGCTGGGCCGAAACCGTAACGGAACGCAGGCGGTTGAAGTGCGGGAAGCTCTCCGGCACCAAGCCTTCCTGATACGTGACGAGGTTGCTCAGCTGCACGAGATTGCCGTCCTGGGATTTGACGTAGAGGCGGGCCAAATCGTAGGGCGTGGCCCGGTTGGCATCCTCAAGCTGCACGAGCACGTCGTACTGCTGATTGCCGCGCTGGAACTGGGTCACACGACGTCCCCCGAGCAAGGTCTCCAAGGTGGTGGCAATGTCGGCGATCGGCACGCGCAGGTCGGCCGCACGGGCACGATCGATGCGCACGTCGAGCTGGGGTTTGGTCGGGGACGGGTCGACGCGCGGCTGGAGCAGCACGTCGCTCTGACGCAGCTGCTGCAGCACCTGTTGGCCGATCTTCTGCAGTTCGTTGAATTCGCTGCCCTGCAGCACCATCTCGACACCACCACCGCCACCGCCGCGACGACCGCCGCCGAAGGGGCGGACCGGCGAGACGATCACCTGGCCGCCGGTGTTTTCCCGGGCGAAACGGGTCCGCAGGCTGGCGACGATGTCCTGGGTCTTGCGCTCGCGGTCCTCCCACAGCGCCAGCGTGGTGAAGATGAACGCGCGACCGTCGCCCGTGCGATGGAAGGTGCGGTCAACCTCCGGCACAGCGAGGATCTGCTGTTCGAGCTCGTAGGAATAAATGCGGTTGTACTCGGGGGTGGAACCCACCGGGGACACAAAGCTGACGGAGAAAATGCCGCGGTCTTCCAACGGCGTGAGCTCCTTCTGCAGCTTCCCGTAGAGGTAAAACCCCGCCACGGAAAACGCGAGCGAGCCGCCGAGGATGAGGTACGGCACGCGCAGGGCGCCCCGAAGCATCCGCTCGTATACCCGGTTGATGAATTCGAAGAAGGGCTCGGTCTTGTCGTAGAACCAGCCGTGCTTCGCTTGGCCATTAACAATCTTCGCCTTCAGCAGGCGCGAGCAGAGCATCGGCGTAAGCGTCAGGGCGACGAACGACGACACGATGACCGACACGGCCAACGTGATGCCGAACTCGAAGAAGAGGCGGCCGGTCTGCCCCTTCTGGAAGGCCACCGGCAGGAACACCGCTGCCAGGGTAAGCGTGGTGGCGATGACCGCGAAGGCGACCTGGCGGGCGCCGCGCACGGCGGCGTGAATCGGCGGTTCCCCTTCTTCGATGCGGCGGTAGATGTTTTCCAACATCACGATCGCGTCGTCGACGACGAGACCCACCGCCAACACGAGGGCCAGCAGCGTGAGCACGTTGATGGAGAAACCCAGCACGCCCATGATCGCGAACGAGCCGATGATCGACACCGGTATCGCCACCAGCGGGATCAGCGTGGCGCGCCAGTCACGCAGGAAGAGGAAGATCATCAGGATCACGAGGATCGACGCCTCCCAGAGCGTCTGGTACACCTCGCGCACCGAGCGGTCGACGAACACGCTGGTGTCGTAGCCCACATTGACGCTCACGCCTTCCGGCATGTCGGCCTGAATGATCGGGATGAGACCCTTGATGCCATTCGCGACATCGAGCAGGTTGGATTGCGCCTGCCGGATGATGGAGACGCCCACGGTCGGACGCCCCTTGAAGTAGGTCTCGCTGCGGTAGTCGGCCGCGCCGAGTTCCACCCGGCCCACATCGGAAAACTTCACCTGGTAATCGCCGCGGGTCGCCAAGACGAGGTTCTCGTAGTCGACGGGCTCAGACATGCTCCCCTGCAGCCGGATCGGAAACTCACGGGCAAGCGATTCGATGCGGCCGCTCGGCAGGTCGACGTTCTGCTGCCGCAGGGCGGCTTGGACGTCGGAAATGGTGAGGCCGTAGGCGGCAAGCTTGTCGCTGTCGACCCAAAGGCGCATCGCGTAGCGACGTCCGCGCAACTCGACCGCACCGACTCCGGGCACGGTCTGCAGGCGCTGCAGGGCGATGCGATCGACGATCTCGGTCAGCTCGAGCCGGGTGAACCGGTCGGAGTTGAACGACAGGGACATGATCGGGCTGGAGTCGGCGTCGGCCTTGCTGACCTCCACGTTCTCGACCTCGACCGGCAGGCGCCCTCGGGCGCGCGACACGCGGTCGCGCACGTCGTTCGCCGCCTCGTCGATGTTGCGGCTCAAATTGAACTCCACCGTGATGCTCGACCGCTCCTGGGACGACGTGGACCGGATGACGCGGATGCCCTCGATGGTCGCGACCTCCTTTTCGAGCGGCTCGGTGACCTTGGACTCGATGACCTCGGCCGACGCGCCCGGATAGGACGCAGAGATCGAGACGATCGGCGAATCGGTGCTCGGATACTCGCGCACCGGCAGACGGGCGAACGCGAGCAGGCCGATGAGCACGATCAGGATCGACGCCACCAGGCAGACGACCGGGCGCTTGATGGAGAGGTCGGAGAGGATCATGGCTCAGGTCTCCTTGGCGGAGGGCTTTCCGTCTTTGGGCAGGAATTCAGCGCGCAGCGGCTTAGGCTGAAGCTTGATGCCCGGATAGAGGATCAGCGCCCCCACACCCGATGCGACCACCTCCTGGCCCTCGCGCAGTTCGCCCTGCAGCGGGGCGATCTCCACATAGCCCCGGGAACGAAGCCCGAGCCGGATGGGAACAAACTTGGCCACCGGACCGCCCTCCTGGGGATCCACCACGATCACCTGCGAACCGGCGGCGGTCGTCATGATCGCACCTTCCGGGACCGTGAGGGCGCCGTTGCGGACGTCGAGCACCAGGTCGACATTGGCAAACATGCCCGGCCGCAACATTGCCGGCGGATTGCTCACGATGCCCTTGACCTCGCTCGACCGCGTGGCGCGCTCGATCACGGAACTGACAAAGTAAACCTCGCCGGTGACGGGCTGGGCGGCCTCGACCACGCTGGACTTGATGGCAAACGGCGTGCCGTTGCGTACCAACGCAAGGAACCGCTCAGGCACCTGGAACGTGACCTTCAACCGGCTGAGGTCGTTCAACGTGGTCAGGATCGTCGCCGTCGTGACGTAATCGCCGGCGGAGATCGAACGCGACCCGATGACGCCATCGAACGGTGCGCGGACCTCGGTCTTCTGCAGGCGCAAGCGAAGCAACGAGAGTTCGGCGCGGGCCGAGGAAAATTCAGAACGGGCGCGGTCAGTCTCGGACTGCGGGATGGTGCGCGACTCGGACAGGCTCTCGCTGCGCGCCACGTTGAGCTCAGCCAGCTTGAAGCGGGCTTCCACCTGCGCGTACTGGGCGAGCAATTCGGAGTCGTCGATCTTCACGAGCAGATCGCCCTGTTTCACTTTCTGGCCCTCTTCGAAGAAAATTCCCTTCACCAATCCCGCGCCCTCCGGCCGGATGTCGGCTGACTCGTTCGGGGCCAGCGAACCGACCACCGTGAGGCTCTCTACGAGGTCGCGTTTCTGCAGCGGAATGACCTCGACCGCCTGGATTTGGTTGCCGCCGCGCGCGCCCCCTCCGGGACCTCCTCCCGCCGCCTTCCCCGTCGGCGCGCCTTGCGGGGCGTCATTCTTGGCGCAGCCCCCGACAAGGGCGGCGGCCAGCAGCACGGAAACAAGCAGTGTGGGATGGGCCATGGAGATAAGCAGGGGACGAGACGTCGCCGGTCCCGGGGGCGTTACGAAATAAGACCAACTAAGTAATCCGAAAATTCCCGGCGACTTCTTCATACCATGAAGGATTTCGCGGCGCGAAGCGAGCGGAGGCTGCGCGGTCCTCCCGCAGCCAGGGTCGGCTTCGGTCAGGCACGGCAGAACGGGAAAGGACGCGGACGCACTGCCGGTGGGAAGCAGGGTTCAGGCCAAACCAAGGAGCGTTTGCGCCCGCAAACGCGTTCGATTTGCGCGAGGCGGTCAGCCAATCGAGGCGGTGTACGCTGCCGCATCGAGCAGCCCGTTCACCGCGGCCGGATCGGTCAGCTTCACCTTCAGCATCCAGCCGTCGCCGTAAGGCGAGCGGTTCACCGTTTCCGGCGCCTGATCCAAGGTGCGGTTGACGTCGAGAATCGTGAAGGCCACCGGGGCATAGAGGTCGGAGGCGGCCTTGACCGACTCCACCACGCCAAACGTCTGCCCGGCCGCGAACACCGCGCCGACCTTGGGCGTCTGCACGAACGTAATGTCACCGAGGCTGCTCTGGGCGTAATCGGTGATGCCCACGAGCGCAGTCCCGTCGGCGGACGGCTTTACCCATTCGTGGGACTTCGCGTAGCGGAGATCGGAGGGGACACTGCTCATGATGACGCCTTCTTTAGTTCGACAAACGGAGGTTTGACCAGCTGCAAGTTGATCCGCGTGCCGCGGATGTCGACCGCGAGCGCGCCGGCAGCCGCGGAGGCGCGCACCAGGGCCGACCCAATCGCCTCGTTGAGCATCGGTGAGAGCGTGCCGGAAAGCACTTTGCCAACCTCACCGTCCGGGCCGAGCACGGGCGTGTCCGCCCGCACGATGCGACGATCGCCGGTCTTGAAGAACACCACCTTGGACGGACTGCCGGCGGCCTTCTCGGCCACCAGTGCCGCCCGGCCGATGAAGTCTTCGCCCTTGTCGAGCTTCACCGTCCATCCGAGTCCAGCGGCGAGCGGCGACAGGTCCGCCGTGAGCTCGTGCCCGTAGAGCGGATAACCCGCCTCGAGCCGCAGGCTGTCGCGCGCCCCGAGGCCCGCCAGTTCAAGGCCCCAGGCTTGCCCGGCGGCGAACAGGGCCTCCGCCAACGCGACCGCGTCGCCCGCCGCGTGGTACAGCTCGAAGCCGTCCTCGCCGGTGTAGCCGGTGCGGCTGATCAGGCAGTGCACCCCGGCCACCGTGCCCTCGGCAAAATGATAGTACTTCAACGCTCCGAGCTTGGCCCCGGTCAGCCCCTGCAGAATCGACTCGGCCCGCGGCCCCTGCAGCGCGAGCAGGGCGTAGTCCGCACTGCGGTCCTGGATCGTCACCGCGTAACCGGCTGCCTGCGCGTGCATCCAGGCCAAGTCCTTGTCGATGTTGCCCGCGTTGATGCACAGGAAGTAGTCATCCGGACCGCGCATGTAGATCAGCAGGTCATCGACCACACCGCCGGAGGGATAGCACATCGGCGTGTAGAGTACGCGCCCGGGATGAAGGCGGGCGACGTCGTTGGTCACGAGCCGATTCAGGTAACGGGCCGCATCGGGCCCGCGGACGTCCACCTCCCCCATGTGACTGACATCGAACAAACCCGCCGCGCGGCGCACTGCCTTGTGCTCCTCGAGGATGCTGCGGTACTGCACCGGCATCTCCCAGCCGGCGAAATCGACCAGACGACCGCCATGGGCGGCATGGAACGCGTGCAAGGGCGTGCGTTTGAGCGTGGACATGCGCCGCCACTACGGCCCGCGAACGCGCGTCCGGCAAGCGTGCAGTGGCCCGCGCCAGACTTTCGGCGTCGGGACGCCCTTGCCTGACGCGTTGCTGCGGCAGGGCGCGCGGAGCGACCCGCTCGACGAAGGGCGCACGCTGCACTCTTGCATCTTAAACGCCGCCGGTGGCATACACTCACGACATGCTTCTCCTGGTCGTCGCGATCGTTCTCACCCTGTTGGTGTCGTTTTGTTGCTCGTTGATGGAAGCGTTGATCCTCAGCACCACCGTGACGGAAGTGGAGAGCCTGAAGAAGGCCCGGCCGAAGCGCGGCGAGGTCCTCGAGAAGCTAAAGGTCAACCTTGAGGAAACCATCTCGACCATCCTCACCCTCAACACCATCGCCAACACCCTCGGTTCGGTCACGATCGGCGGTCTCGCGACCAAGCTTTATGGCGACGCCGTGCTCGGCGTGTTGTCCGCTGCGCTGACCCTGGCGATCCTCGTTTTCTCCGAGGTGCTGCCCAAGAATCTCGGTGTCGCCTACCGGCGCAGCCTCCAACCGATCGTGGCCTATCCGTTGATGTGGATGTGCAACGCCCTGCGCCCCGTCACCTACTTTTGCAGCCTGATCGTCCGGGTCGTCGTTCGGACGCCCGAACAGCCGACGCGGTCGGACGAAGAGATCATTCTCCTCGCCGAACGTGGCGCCCAGCAGGGCACCCTGTCCCGCAGCGAATCCAGCATCATCGCCAACGCCCTCTCGCTCGACGACGTGCGGGTCAGCGAAATCATGACTCCGCGCACGGTCGTCACCGCCCTGCGCCGCAACGCGACGGTCGGCGAGGTGTTCCGCGACTACCCGAATGTGCCGTTCGCCCGCATTCCGGTCTACGGGCGCAACCTCGACGACATCGTCGGGCTGGTTCGCCGCCGCGACCTGCTGAAAGCGAAGGCCAACGACCAGGATTTCGACCTCGTCGAGAAACTGATGCAGGAGGTGCATTTCATTCCCGAGACCGTGACCGTGGCCAATGCGCTGCAGGCCTTCCTAAAGGCGCATCAGCAGATGCTCGTCGTAGTCGACGAGTTCGGTGCGACGGCCGGTGTGCTCAGCATGGAGGACGTTTTTGAACACCTGCTCGGCCGCGAAATCTTCGAGAAGGACGATGTCGCCGTCGACATGCGCGAACTGGCCCGCGCCCGTCAGCAGAAGCAGGTTCGGGTCCGGCGCCCCGGCGACGCTGGCTCCGGCACCAACCCGCCTTTTTCCGCGCCCAAATCATGACGGATTCGCCTTACTGGGTTCACGACCTGAGCCCGTTCCTCATTCGCTTCGGTGAGAATTTCGGTCTGCGCTACTACGGCCTGGCCTATGTGCTCGGCTTCGTCGGGGCGTTTTGGCTGCTGCATCGCTATCATCGGAGTGGGCGATCCCTGCTCCCTTCGGCCAAGATCGGCGACCTGATGTTTCTTCTCATCCTGGGCGTGTTCCTCGGCGGCCGCCTCGGGTATTTCGTGCTCTATCAGCCCCACGTGCTGCGCCACGATCCGGCGCAATTGCTGCGCGTCTGGGAGGGCGGCATGGCGAGCCACGGCGGATTCCTCGGCGTGACCCTTGCGCTCGTCTGGTTCGCTCGC
Organism: uncultured Opitutus sp.; assembly: GCA_964476565.1. Classification (GTDB taxonomy): domain Bacteria; phylum Verrucomicrobiota; class Verrucomicrobiia; order Opitutales; family Opitutaceae; genus CAMAXB01. The sequence continues at coordinate 1,204 of CAYZBG010000007.1, read as the reverse complement.
AGCCAGAAGATTCCGTTTCTTCATCTCGGCGACCTGGTCGCATCCGTCACCGCCCTCGGCCTGATGCTGGGCCGGGTGGCCAACTTCATCAACGGCGAGCTGTGGGGCAAACCCGCCGCCGTCGCCTGGGCGGTCGTGTTCCCGCTCAGTGGCGACCGTCTACCCCGCCATCCATCGCAGCTTTACCAGGCTGCCCTGGAAGGGGCCTTGCTGCTGGCCGTGATGCAGCTGCGATTCTGGCGCTCCGACGTCGTCCGGCGCCACCCTGGACAGCTGTGCGGCGAATTTCTCGTCGGTTACGCCGCGCTCCGGTCAATCGGCGAACTCTTTCGGGAGCCGGATGCCGCCGGTCTGATCCTCGGGCTCAGCCGGGGGACCTTTTATTCGCTCTTCCTCGTGGCCGCCGGCTTGGCGATGATCGCTTATGCGCGGCGGCCGTCCGCGCCCGCGCTTCCGCCTCCCGCACGGTGACGTCCAGCGCCGCCGCGATGCCCGCCGTGGAGCGTGCGACCGGCCAGGAGGTTTCGGCGGCAGTCGGCACATGGATGAACCCCGCGAGGACCCGGGATCGCCGCCGGGCCAGTCGGTGCATGAGCGCGTAGAAGACGTGGTTGCAAACGAAGCCGCCGGCCGAACGCGACACCGTGGCCGGAATGCCGCGGGCCGACAGCTCCGCCACGATCGCCCGCACCGGCAGCGAACTCCAATAGGCCGCCGCTCCGCCGGACACGACCGGCGTATCCACCGGCTGGTGACCGGCGTTGTCCGCGATGCGCGCATCGTCGTGGTTGACGGCGATGAGTTCGGGCGTGACCGCCCCGCGCCCCGCGGCCTCACCGAGGCACACGATCGCCCCCGGGCGGTGCCGTTCCAGCAGACGGGCCAGCGCGCGGGACGCAGCGCGAAAGGCGCAGGGCAGAACGGCACCTTCGATCCGCCAACCGGCGACGATCCGGCCCGACAGCTCCCGGACAATCTCGGCTGAGGCATTGGCCGCCGCGCCACCGAAGGGCTCGAAGCCGGTTAGCAGCAGGGTCTTCATGGCCCCAGCGAAGCCACCCTCGCCCCCGCATCGGCCAGACCGGTCCGCAGGTGGCGCGCAAGTTCGATCGCGCCCGGACCGTCTCCGTGCAGACAGACCGTGTCCGCCCTCAACGACAGCCAGTCTCCGCTGCGAGTGCGGAGTCGATGCTCCCGGACCAAG
>CAYZBG010000006.1:4688-97926 GCA_964476565.1 uncultured Opitutus sp. | reverse complement strand
ACGGCAGAGCGCCGTCATCTTCTCAACCCACTTCAGCAGGTTCTTGTTTTCACTGAGGGGAACCGACGGATTGCGTGTTTTCATAGCGGCGACCTCGCGATGAAGGTTCAGGCAGGAACCCGCAGAGTAAACCGCAATCGCCGTCGGTCCGCTGTGTATTATCTGCGATTCTCAACGCAAAACTTGGCGGAATGGACGCCGTCGAGGGGCGACGGCGAAATCTCAGATCCCAAACGTCCAAATCCCAAATAAACGCCCGCACGCGTCGGGAAAGCAAAGGGGCAAACCTCCGCAAATCTCAGAATCCTGACCCCGAGCGCCAGCGGCGCGCTGTCATTTGGGATTTGGACGTTTGGGATTTTGAAGTTTGGCACTTGGGCCTTCCCCCGCCTCAGCGGGGGCCGCAGCTGGCTCGATATGCACCAGGACGTCGGAGACCCGCAACGAGGACCGCAGGAGTGCATGCTTGACCGCGCCGGCGATCGCGTGGCCGCTCCGCACGGAGAGCTCGGGATCCACCTCGACGTGAATATCGACGAGGTGACTCAGGCCGCTCTTGCGCACGCGGCACTTGTCGAGCCCGCGCACGCCGGGCACGGCCAGGGCGACGGAACGAATCTCTCCTTCGAAGGCCTCGGGCACGGCGATGTCCATCACATCACCCAGCGCCCGGCGCAGGATGGCGACGCCATTGAGGGCAATGACCCCGCAGGCCAGCAGCGCGGCCCAGTCGTCCGCCGATTCATAGCCCTCGCCTCCCGCCACCGCGATGGCGATGCCGGCAAAGGCGGCCGCGGAGGTCACGGCGTCGGCGTAGTGGTGCCACGCCTCGGCGTGCAGGGCCGTGCTGCCCTCGCGTTCACCCGCGCCGAGCAGGCGGCGGGAGAATCCGTACTTCACCGCAACGATGAGCGCGAGCAGCGGCAGCGTGGCCCAATGCGGCCCCTGATGCGGCGTCACGATCTCGCGCACCGCGTGCACCGCAATCCACACGCAGGCCGCGAAGACCACGAGGGCCACAGCCAGGCCGGCGAGCGACTCGGCCTTGCCGTGGCCGTAGGGGTGATCGGCGTCCGGCGGGCGCGAGGCGACGCGGAAACCGGCCCACACGAGCACAGACGAAAAGGCGTCGAGCAGAGACTCCACCCCGTCGGCCACCAGCGCGTAGGTATTGCCGATGATGCCTCCGGCGAACTTCACCAGGGCCAGGCCGAGGTTGAGCAGCACGCCGCGCAACACGAGACCGGCCGCCCGCTCCGCACGGGTCGCGACGTCACGATGATGAGGGGCGGACGCAGGCGTCATGGACCGCCGCCACCGTCGGAGCGCCATCCCGCCGAGGCAACGTTATCTTGGAGCGGAGCCGAGGGCCGGAGCCCACGAAGGCAGGACGTTCGGATCGAAGTTCAACACCGCGGGCAGCAGCCATTGGCAAAGCGAGGCGATCACCACGATGCCGATGAGATTGAGGGCGAGACCGATCTTCGCCATGTCTGCGACCCGCACGCGACGGCTGGAGAACACGACTGCATTCGGGGGCGTGGCGACCGGAAGCATGAACGCCATCGAGGCCGAAAGGGTGGCGGGAATCATCAGGATCAGCGGGTGCACGCCCTCGCTCACGGCCCAAGCGGCGATCACCGGAAGAAACATGGTCGCCGTGGCGACGTTGGAGGTGAGCTCCGTCAAGAACGTGAGCAAGGCGCACACGATGAGCAGCGCGACGATCTCGGGCACGTGCCCGAGGCTGCCCAGGCCGGACGCGAGGTAGGCCGAGAACCCGGTGGAGACGAAGCCGCTGGCCAGGGCAAAGCCGCCGCCAAACAGCAGCAACACATCCCACGGCACACGGGCGATCGTGCTGGCATCGAGCAAGGTGCCCCGTTCGGAGCGCGACGGCAGCAGGAAGAGCAGCACTGCCAGCGCAATTGCCACGGTACTGTCGTCCACATTGGAGAGCACCGGGTGCAACCGCGACCAACCGGGCACGGCAACGAAACCGAGGTTGAGATCGGATCGGAAAACCCAGAGGAGGCCGGCGGAAACGAAGACGGCGAAGACGAGACGCTCCTCCCACGTCCCCGGACCCAACCGAACGAGTTCGTTTCGGATGACATTGCGGTCGAGCGTCAAACCGGCCTCCGTCCGGCAGAACACGCGGGCCAGCAGCCACCACGTGGCCAGCATCAGGAGCACGGCGATGGGAAACGCCACCAGCATCCACTCGCCAAAGCTGATCGCCGGCGCCGCGGGAAAGGTATCCCGATAGATCTTGATGAACGCCAGATTCGTCGGCGTGCCGACGGGCGTCGCGATCCCTCCGATGGATGCGCCATAGGCGATTGCCAGCATGAGCCCGAGCGCAAGCGGCCGGCTTCGCTCCGTTCCCGCCGCCTCGTCCACCTGCCGGATGACAGCCAGGCCGATCGGCAGCATCATCAACGCCGTTGCCGTGTTGGAGATCCACATGGAGAGCAGCCCGGCGGTGAGCAGAAAGCCGCCGATCATGCGTCCGGGCGTGACGCCCACCGCCGCCAGCAGGTGGAGCGCAATGCGCCGATGCAGATGCCAACGCTCCATCGCCAGGGCGATGAGGAAGGCGCCATAATAGAGGGCGATGATCTCGTTGAAATAGTGTCCGGACACCCGCTTCGCATCCGCGATGCCCAGCAGCGGGAACAGCACGAGCGGCAGCAGCGAAGTGACCGCGAGCGGGGTGGCCTCGGTCATCCACCAGACCGACATCCACACCGCCACAGCGGCCATCGCGCCTAGGAGCGGCTGCCCTTCCGGTCCGCCCCATCCCCAGAAGACGATCGCAAACGCGACAGGCCCGGCCCACAGACCCGCGGATCGTCGACCCGCCCTCGCGGAAGGCACAGCATCGGTCGGCATGATCAACCGGAACCAGGCTTAGTAGCGACGATCGTCACAGCACACGCGCCCGCCCGATCCACTGCGGGTCGAGCTCTACGCCCAGGCCGGGACCGGACGGCGGAGTGACGAAGCCGTTCTCCGACTGCAGGGACGAGGTTGCGCAGGTGGCGGGCACATCGCCCTCGAAGCCCTTGAATTCCTGGTGCGCGCCAATGTTGGGCACGCAGGCGGCGAAATGCAGCATGTACATGAAGCCGAGGCCGGTGCCGGAGATGTGCGGCGTGCAGTCGCGCCCCAACACGGCTGCCATGCGGGCCACCCGGATGCTGCGCACGAAACCGCCGAAGTAGAACAGGTCGGGCTGCACGATCTGCAGCGCGTCGTGGGCGAGCGACCAGGTGAAGTTGTACATCGAGGCGTCCTGCTCGCCACCGGCGATGGGAATGTCGAGGGCGTCAGCGACCGCCTTGGTGTCGCCGAAGTGATCGAAGGGCACGGGCTCCTCGTAGAACGCGACGCGATGGTCTTCGAGGATCCGTCCGATGCGGATGGCCTCGGGCACGTCGTAGGACCCGTTGCTGTCGGCGTAGAGCGTCATGGACTCGCCGAGGCGCTTGCGCAGGAGCGGGATGATCGCCTCGGTGCGCCCGGGCAACGAGTCGCGGTTCCGGCTCATGCGGCCGCCGACCTTGAACTTGACGGCCTTCGCGCCGGTGACGGCGATGGTCTTCTCGACGTTGGCCACGCTCGCTTCGGGGGTCTTCTCGCGGTCGTTGAACGCCTGATACACCTCCACCTTGTCGCGTACCACGCCGCCCATGAGCTGCGCGGCGGAGCGTCCGGCGACCCGGCCGAGCAGGTCGATGATCGCGAATTCCACGTTGGCGAGCGGCAGCCAGAACGGCAGGCCCTGGAGCTTGTAGTTCGAGGCGTGGACATAGACGCCCTCCAGCAGGGCCTCCCAGTTGCGCGCGTCCTTGCCGATCAAATACGGCGCAATGCGCTGCTTCAGGATCGGATAAAGGAACCCCATCTGGAGTTCGTTGCCCACGGCGAGGCCGGTGGCGCCGCCCTTGGCGCGGATGCGCACGACGTACTTGTCGGCCGCGGGCTGGAGGACCTCGACCGTCTCGATGATGACCGGGTCCTTTAGCGAAGAGACCTCAAGCACGGGCCGGGCCGCCGCCGCATCGAGGCGGGCGAAGGTATCGGCCAGGGAGGCGGAACCCGCGGCGGCGCGGGATGCCGGAGCGAGGGAACTGGCCGCCAAAGTAGCGGCGGAAGCGGAGAGGAAGTGGCGGCGGTTCATGGCAGAAAAAGTGTGGTCAGCCCGCGGCGGCCCGGCGGACGGCATCCTCGTCGACCTCGAGTCCGAGGCCGGGAGCATCGGAGACGACGGCCCAGCCGTCGGCCACCGCGGTACGGTTGCGGAAATACCGCCAGAGCTCCGCCAGACGGTCGCGGGCCGGGTGTTCCTGCGGCCGGTTCGCCAGCGGCACGGCGGCAATAAAGTGGAGGTGGGCGGCGGTCAGCAGCGTCGGCCGCGCGTTGTGCACGGAGATGGGCTTGTCGAACATCTCGGCCAAGGTGGCGGCGCGCATCGCATCGGTGAGCCCGCCCATCTTGGAGACATCGGGATTCAGCACGTCGGGGCGCCCCTGCAGGATGAGGTCGCGAAACGCCCAGCGCGTGTACTCATGCTCGCCGGCCGCGATGTCGAGGTCGAGGGCATCGGCGACCTGCGCCAGGGAGGCGTAGTGGTAGGCGGCGACCGGTTCCTCAAAGCAGGTCACGTTGAACGTCTCCGCCAACATGCGCCCGACACGGATGGCGCGGGCCGGCGTGTAGCCGTTGTTGGCGTCGACATACAGTGCGACATCCGGACCGATGGCGTCACGCACGGCACGCGTGCACGGCTCGGCCGGATCGTCGGCCGGATCGACGTTCTCTTCGCGAATGCCGAGGCGCAGCTTAATCGCCTTGAATCCCTCCCGGACAAGGCCGGCGGCGGTCTCGGCACACTGGTCCGGCGTCATGAAACGATCGCCACCGAGGCTGCGGCTGAAGGAACCGTAGAGGGGGATGCGTGAGCGATGCTTTCCACCAAGCAGAGCATGCACCGGCAGGCCGAGCAGCTTGCCGCGTAGATCCCAGAGCGCGCAGTCAACGCCGGCGATGGCCTGCGAAGCGAGTCCGCCCGGGCCGAGTTCGTCGAGTTCGTAGTACATGCGGCGCCAAGCGGTGTCGGCGCCGAAGACGTCATGACCCTTGACGAGGTCGGCGATCTCCGCGTTGACGACGCGGGGAACGAGGGCGCCGCCGCTGTGGCCGCACTCGCCCCAGCCGACGACGCCGTTGTCGGCTTCCACACGGGCCAGGTTGAGGCGGGGCAAGGCGAAGGCCTCCACCGACTTGACCCGGACATGTCCCGGGGCGGACCCCATGGATGCGGCCCGGGCGGCGGTCGGCGCGGCGAGCAAACCGGCCGCCGAGGTGGCCGCCAGCGAAGCGAAGAAGTCGCGGCGTTTCATGGGGTGAACATGGGCAACGTGGGGTTGAGGCAATGAGACCGATGCCGAGCCGATGGAAAAGTGATGCCGATGGCCCGGGGACACCAAGCCCAAACGCAAGGACCGGGTGCGATAGATGGACCTTGAGCGGGCCTCGCGCCGGTCTGCCGCACTGCGACGCAGACCGGCGGCACCGATCCGCATCAGAACTCGAGTTTGGCGCCCGCGAGGAAGACCCGGCCCGTCTCCTCCCGCAGCGTGGGCTTGTTGGCGAAGCCCTGGTACTTGCGTTCGATGTACTCGTCGGTCGCGTTCTTCACCTCGACGTACAGGCGGTGGTTGCGGGCAACTTTCCACTCGAACGAAAGGTCGAGCGACTCGGAAACGTCGACGTAGATGTCGCGGACCGCGTCCGCGCCGATGCTTTCGAGGTACGCACCATTGTAGTTCCACGCTGCCCGCACCGCGAAGCGATGGTTCTCCCAGTAGATCTGGGCGTTGAACACGCGGTCGACCTGACCGGGCAGCAAGTCGAGGCGGCCACGGGGATCGCCGGGAGGCAGATCGGAACGGCCTTCGATGAAGGTGGCGTTGGCGATCACGCCCAATCCGTTCAACGGAGCCGGCAACGAGGCGAACTTGTGGGAGAGGGCCAGTTCGATCCCGCTCAGGCGCGCCGACGGACCGTTGACCGGCTGGGTCCGACGGATGCGGTAGCTGGCGGCCGCCCCGGGAATCGACCCGGTCTCGGCCGGAGGCGCCGCGCTGACGACATCGGTGAAGGCATCGTACTCGAAATTCTCGATGTCCTTATAGAACGCGCCGACGGACACGTAGCCGGTGCGCTGGTAGTACCATTCCAAGGAGACATCCCAGTTCATCGACTCAAACGGTTTTAGGTCGGGATTCCCCACCCGCAGCGTCACGTCGGTGAGGGCCGGATCATCGAACTGAATGTCCGCGTCGGTGAAGGGCGAGAGGTCCTTGTAGTCCGGCCGCGCGAGGGTGTTGGTCCACGCGGCGCGCAACACGAGGTCCTTGCCCAAACGATAGGTGGCGAGCACCCCGGGGAACACCTTGCCGTAGGAGCTTTCGCCGGTCACACGGTCGACCGCCGCGGCGACGTCGCCCGTGCGGCGGCGGAAGGCGGTGTAGCGGTTGTCAGTGTGTTCGTAGCGGACCCCGGCCACCAACCGGAGCGAACCGAAATCCGATGTCCCCATCAGGTATCCGGCATGGATGTCCTCCTCGCCGGTGTAAGTGTTGAGCGTATTGTTCAAGACGTCGCCGGCCGCATCGAAGGTCCACGCGCCCGGGTCGTTGTAGAAGGCCGCACGGGCAGCGGTGAAATCCGTCCGAGGCCCGATCGGATAACGTCCGTCAAAGATCGAGATAGCCGGGCCGCCGGTGAGGAAGTTGTTCAGCGTGAGCGTCGGCGCGGAGGCGTTGCGGGTGTAACGTCGCTCCCCAGGGGTGGTGGCCGTTTCCTTCAGACGAGCACGGTAACCGGTCTTGAGCCGGACGGTACGTTCGCCCCAGACAAACGACCGGCTGTAGTTGAGCGCACCGTTCACGTCGGACTCGGAACTGCGATCATCCTGGTCGGTGAAATCGCCGCGTCCGCTGCGAAGCTGGAAGCGGGTGGGATCGGACGGTCCGGCGGTGAGCAACGTGACCGCGGGGAACTCGAAGTCAGTCGCATCGTAACGGGCGTCCGGCACGCCGTCGCGCAGGTTGGGCGCGTCGGTGAGGCGGTTCTCCCAATTGATGACGTCGCGCGTCACCTCAAAACGGGCTTTCGCGTAGGACACACTGTAATCGAGCAGCGACGCCTCGCGCTCGTGTCGGCCGCCGAACCCGAACTGCTCGGTCTGGGTGTCCTTGTAGCCCTCGCGATCCTGACGGATCGTGCGGTAGCCGTCGACGATGCCGACGTCCGGATTCGTGCCGGAGCCCGCGAGAAAGCGCCCGTCGGAGTTGAACCGGTTGCGCAGGCGCAGGCGTTCCTCGGTGTCACGGAACTGGTTGAAGAAGCCGCGGACATAGAAACGGTTGCCTTCGCTGGGCTGCCAGTCGAGCTGGGCATTCACGCCCTTGCGATCGCGCTCCAACAGACGATGGCGGTACTCGATATCCTGGATCGTGCGATACGGCGTGGCCGGGGTGACGCCGAAGGGCGTGACGTCGCCATAGTTGATGTTGGTCTCGTCGATCGCGCGGTCGTTGGTCTGGTAGGAGGCGCCGATGAGCAGACCCAGATTCCGCTTGGCGCCCAGCCGGTCGCCGTAGGTCAGGTTGAACGAAGCAATGTCGCCATCGTTCAGATCGTTCCGGCCCCACTCCGCCTTCACGTCCAGCAGGCGTCGGTCGAGATCGAGCGGACTGCGGGTGGTGAGATTCACGGAACCGCCGACCGCATCGGCATCCATGTCCGGCGTGACCGACTTCGCCACCTCGATGGCAGAGATCAGGCCGGTGGGCACGGCGTTCAACGTCACCGAACGGTCGTTGCGCGACTCGGTCGGATCGGAGACCGACGGCAGGCGATCACCGTTCAACGCGACGGCGTTCAACCGCGGCGCGGCGCCACGAATGGTGATGAACTCGGGCTCGCCGCGGTCCTTCTGCACCGAGACACCGGCGACCCGCGAGAGGGCTTCACCGACCGAGAAATCAGGCAGGCGGCCGACCGCGTCCGAGGTGATCACATTCTTGATGTTGTCGGCATCACGCTGCTCTTGCAGGGCGCGGGCCTGGCCTTCGGCGATGGACTCGACGACAAACTCCGACAGCTCGACCACTTCGGCGGTGGTGGCGGCGGGGGCAGCCTGCGCCCACATGGCCGGCGCGCCCATGAGGGCGAGGACGGCTCCGGACAGGGGAAACGGACAACGGCGATACGGGGTGCTCATGGTGTTGGGGTGACCGCGGAGCCGGGGTGGCGCCGCGATCCCCCATCGGTACGCCCCCTCGGCCCGGGGTAAACGGACCGCTCATTCTTATTGTTGAATAATCGGCTGGCCGGGCGGGCGAAAACGGACAGGGTCGGGGTCTTTCGCATGCCGTCCCGTCGACTCACGTTGCGCGACCTCGCCCGGGTGGCCGGAGTGCACTACACGACGGTGTCACTGGCGTTGCGCAACGATCCCCGCCTGCCGGCCGCCACCCGGGAACGTCTGCAGGCCTTGGCCCGCGAACGGGGCTACGTGCCCGACCCGATGGTGGTCTCGCTCGCGCGTTACCGTTCGGGGCTTCGTCCCGTCGAGTATCAGGCAACGCTGGCCTGGCTGACCGCCTTTCCCACCCGCGAGGCATGGCGCAAGGTGGACATCTTTCGTGAGCAGCACGCCGGTGCCGAGGCCCGGGCCCGCGAACTCGGCTACGCGCTGGAGCCGTTCTGGATGACAGAGCCGGGCATGACGCCGGCACGGGCCAGCCAGATCCTGCGCACCCGCAACATTGCCGGGCTTATTGTCGCGCCCCTGCCGAAGGCCGGCGGTACGCTGGAGCTGGACTGGCATCAGTTCCCCTCCGTGGCGATCGGGTACTCGCTCGCCTCCCCTGCCCTTCACCTCGTGTGCGCCCACCAGTACCGTTGCGTGCGTCTCGCCCTGCGCGAACTGAAGGCGCGCAACTACCGCCGCATCGGCCTCGTCATGCTGCGGGCGAGCGACGACCGGGTGGACCACAACTGGCTCGCCGGGTATTTGGTGGAGCAATACGAAGCATCGCCGCGCCAGCGGCTCAAGCCCCTGCTCCTGCCGGCGTGGGATGCGGCGGCGTTCCACGCCTGGCGAGAGGCCGCCCGGCCTGACGCCATCGTGACCAAACTGCCCCAAGCCTTGCCGGCGTTACGCAGCGCCGGTGTCCGCATTCCGGAGGATCTCGGGCTGGTTTTGCTCAGCGAACTGCATCCCGGAGACCACATCGCCGGCGTGGATGAGAATCCGCGGCAAGTCGGGGCGGCGGCGGTCGACTTCGTGATCGGTCTGCGCGAGCGGCACGAACGCGGCGAACCTGCCCTGCCCCAGCGACTCATGATCGACGGGGTCTGGATCGAGGGCGAATCGGTCCGCCCTCGCGTCCAGGCCCCATGACCGGGTGGTCAGACGCCGTCACACGGGCGCATCTTCCCAGGGGGGCAGGGCCTCGTCCGGCGCCGGCGCAAAAACGTGAGCGGCTGCGCGCGTCGCCCCTTCCGCTCCGGCAAGGGGCATCAGCGGATCGCCGATGAACCGGTACGCCGTCTGCGTCTTGAACCGGGGCGCCACATCGGCCCCGGCAACCAGTTCGGCCAGGGTCGCGGGGCTTTTCTCGGTGAACGCCTCACACAGTTCGGGGCCCCACCGGCGGTTGTCCTCGTGCCGGGTCTTGGTCACGGCCGCCAGCATGGCGCCGCAGACGCCGGTGAGCACCAGACGCTCGGCGAAGCTCAGGCCGGTGTGGTGACGGCTGGCATTCTCGCAACAGAGCGCGAGCAGCGCCGCCACCGGCTCCGTCCACGGTCGCTCGAAGTGGTCCGTGCGCACGCCGTGGTATCCCGCCCAGCCGCGTGGCCGGCCATGGCCGAAGTACAGGGCGAGGGCCGGACCGTGGCGGAGGCCCGCGATCATGTCGGTGCGACTGATCCGGTCCGCGGTCCAGTTGAACACTGCATCGGCGTGGCCGTGCTTCTCCATCCAGCGCTCCGTGCGCAGGCCGACACGCAGGAACCGGTCCTCCCATTGCCCGAGCACGACGAGGGAACGGTCCTCGCGGGGACGCGCGAGCACGCGGGCGGCCGTCGCGGCGTAGGTGGCCAGCGGTGCCCCGACGTCGGGCAGCCAGCCGGCCGGCACCGGCCGGCCGTCGTTCTCGTGCAGGAATAAGCCCGGCAGGACGCGGCCCGGCGAACGACGCTTGTCGCCGACGAGCAACACGCCCGCCGCGCCCCGCGGCAGGAATCGGCCCGGCGTGGCGGCAAACTCGCCAGCGTCGCCGACCCAGACGGACACCTCGCCCGCCGCCCGACGGGCGGCGAGCAGAGGTTCGAGGCGGGCGATGGCCGGCGCGGGGCCGGCGATCACCCAGGGACCGTTCAGGGTCGGGCTCATCACGCAAACACCTGCTGCGCGTAGGGCTGCCACGCCGTCCAATCGCGCGCGATTCCGTCCGTCGCCGGACCGAAGAAGCGGCGCACGAAGTAGTGCTCGATGATCGACGCCTGTTGCTCGCGGTTGAACGAATCGAAGTCGCCGCCGGCGGCATTGAGTTCGTCCTGAGCCCCTTCGCCATCGTAGCCGTCGTCGTAACCGTAATTGTAGCCGTCGGTCATCTGGCCATGGATGGCCTCGACCATGTAGAACGGCCCCTCGACGAGCGACTGCCAGACGTGCACGAGCTCGTGGATGAGCGTCGGGCGGTCGAGCTGGTTCCACGAGGCGAAGTTGATGAGGTACATCGTGGTGAAGGCGCGTTCGCCGTTGATCTTCTGCACGAGGTCCACCGGCAGCGACATGACGGCGAGGCGGACCTTGGCGAGGTCGATCGACTTCCCGAACACCTTCTGCGCGTCGGCGAGTTCGTCGGCGGTGAGCGGACGGTAGGAACCCGGGAACCACTCGAGCACGAGGGTGAGCGCGAGGGCGATCGCGCTTCCGCCGATCTCGAGCGCGCCCATGAGCACGTCGACCGCGGCCTTGCCGAGCGCCTTGAGCGTCGCGAAGACGCGGCGGGCGGCCTCCTGGGTCGGCTGTACCACGGCGGCTTCGACGATCTGCTTGAGCGACTTGCCCGCCGCCTCGAACGCCTTGACCAGGTTCTCCAAGGCCTTGTCGGGGTGGGCGATCGTATCGGCCACGAGCTGTGCCATGGTCACGCCCAGCTTCAGCAGCTCGGCCACCACGTCGCGTACGACCTCGAACGATTTCTTCACCGCCCAGGCCACGAGGTCCGCCACGGCGGCACCGGCCTTAAAGAGGCCGTTGATCATCGAGCGCACGCCTTCGAGCACGTCCTTCTCCAGCCAGAGCAGGATGTAATCGACGGTGTGGCCCGCGCGGTAGAGCAGTTCGCCGACGAGGGACATCGCCTTGTCGCCCGCCTCGCGCGCCCATTCAATGAGATCGGACACCATCGCGCCGGCCGCTTCGACCGCAGCGATGACTTTGCGCAGCACGGCCTCGGACTTCGCCTTCGCCCAGTTGAGGGCGTCGCGCACCGAACGGCCGATGCGCTGCAGGGCGTTCATCGTCTCGCGCCAGGCGAGGGAGGCAAGCTCACCGGCCTGCTTGAGCAGCCAGTCGAAGAACTCGCCCACCGGCCCGAGGCGGCTGAGCAGCGCGTGCAGGGTGCGGCGGAAAACCGCGAAGCCCTGCTGGATCGCAGTCGCGAGCACGTCGCCCACGGCCTTGCCAATCTTGATCGCGGCATCGAGCAGCTTGCCGGCGAGATCCCACGTGGCCTGCATGACCGAGAGGGTGAACTCCGCGAGGGTCTTGCCCAGGTCGAAGATCGCCTTCACCGCGAGCTGCAGCGCCTCACCCACCAGGGAGGCGATGCCGCGCACGACTTCCCAGAGCGTCTGGCCCAGCTTGAACGCAGCGTCGATGACCTTGCGCACCAGGGCGATGCCCTGCTTCGCGAGCTCAATGACGAGGTCGCCGATCGCCCGGCCGATCTCGAGCACGCCAGCGACGACCTGCTTGACCGCCTCCACCGCGGCGGTGGCGATGTAGACGGCGAGGTCCTTCAACGTGTTCGCCACCCGCGCGACGGCGGCGGCGGTGTTCTTGAGGAACTGCGCGCCCTGCTTGGCCACGTCCGACAGGATGGTCTGGAACGTGTGGCCGAGCGACCGCATCTCGCGCACGATGGTGTCGAGCAGACCCGCCGGGTTGGTGATCGCGGCAACGATGATGTTGCCGATCGTCTTGCCGATCTCGATCAGGGCGCGGACCATGTTGCGCACCAGCGCGGCACCGAACTTGATCGCCTCGATGAGGATCTCGCCGATGGCCTTGCCGAGATCGAGCAGGGCCTGGGCAAATTTTTTCACCACCTCGATCGTCTTGTTCACCAGCCAGCCGACGAGATCGATGATGGCGCGACCAATCTGCCGCAGGGCCTCCAGCACGGTCTTGACCGCGGCGATGGCGAAGTTGGCGATGGCGTTGAGCACATCGAAGATCGCCTTACCGGCCGCCTCGATGCCCTGGATGATCTTCTTCACGATCTCCATGCCGACGCGGATGGCGCCCTGGATCAGGTCGCCGATCGCCTTGCCGGCGGCGATCACGGCCTTCACGAGGTCGGCCACGGCTTGGACCGTCCAGTTCACGATGTCGCGGATCACGTTGGCGATCGCGTTCACGATGTCGCCGACCGCCTTCACGATGGCATCGACCACGCTCTTCACGGCCTGGACGATCGGATCGATGATGTTCTCCTCGACCCACTCGACCACGGCGGAGTCATGCGGGGCGTTGGGCCCGGGCACCCGCGCGCGCTTTTGGCGCAGGGTTTTCCCTTGAGAGGAGATCCACGCCGCCGCGTCGTTGGCCGCGGCCTGGTCGACCTTGCCGTCGGTCTTGAGCATGAAATCCTTCATCAGCACGGTGCCATGCGCGGCGGGCATGAGGCCGACGGCGTGGACGATGCGCTGGCCTTTGCCCTCGGCGCGGTAGGCATCGAAGACGAGCTTGCGCTCGGCCGGCGTGGTGCGTGCGACAAAGTCGAAGTGCTGGCGCACCGCGTCATCGGTCTCGAGCGTGTCGTCGAAGGCGGCGGCGAGTTGCCGCGCCTGCGTGGGATTCTTGGCCGCGAGCTGGCGAAACGCGGGGGCGAACTCCGCCGGCGTGACCTTCATCGCCTTGAGCTGGCGGGAGGCCGTCGCGCGCTGGGCAAGGTTGACCTGGTGAATCTGGGTGGCGAGGCGTTGCGCTGGCACGGTGCTCGTGCCGGTGGCGGAAACAGGGACGGGGCGGACGGCAGCACGGGAAACGGCGGCGGTCCGGACGGTGGAATCGGGCATGGAAAAGATCTCCGTAGTGACGGTTTAAGGACGCAGGGAACGGCGGAACGCAGTCCGCTCAGGGTTCGAAGTAGACGGCCACCCGGCCGTCGGCGTGGGTCTTGACGGACAGGACGGCGATCGGGTCGTCCTTCGTGGCGGGCACCTTGGTAATCAGGAACTGCTTCCAGATCGCCGGATCGAGCCGCGCATGCAGGGCACGGCGCAGGTCGCCGCCGCCATGAAAGTCGCCCTGGCTCGAGACCAACGACCACCCGGTGAGGTAGCCGACGATCTCACGGTCAACCGGGTCGAACGAGATCTCGGCGCGCACTTCGATGACGGCCGCCGCCGGCACGAACGACACACCCGAACGGCGCTGTCCCTGCAGGACGAGGCGCAGCCGATGGTTGCGGTTGTGCACGCCCGCGCCGTCGTAGGAGTAGCCGGTCGTGCCGGCAAACGTCGCGTTGCCCGCCGTCGCACCGGGAAAGGCCCCGAGCGCCTGGCGCACGCGGGCGCCAGCGAGGGCGGCGATCTCCGCAGCGGTCCACGCCATCTTCGCCCCATTGGGGGCCTTGGCCCGCGGCGCGAGTTCGGTGACGGCATTCGTCGCGCGACGCCAGAAGAGGACGCCGTTCTCGAAGTCGCTGTAACGGTCCTGGCTGCGTCCGCGATGGTCGACGATGAATATGGAGGGGTTAAGCACCACGATCGGGCGGGCCACGAGGGCCTCGGTCGTACCGAGCTTGACCACCGGTTGGGCCGTGACCGCCGGCGTCCGGACCGCCGAAGCGGCAGCGGTGCGACGTACCGCCGCGGTGCGCAGCGGGGTCGAGGCGGTCGCCGGCTGCACCACCGTCAAGGTGGGCGGCGGAGACTCATCGGGCAGGCGGAGCACATCGGCGGGCAGGTTCGCGAGCGGCTTGCGCAGGCTCGGCGCGGCGGTGTGGCCGATGCCGCGGTGCGGGACAAGCTCGTCGGTCAACGGGTATCCAAGCTTTGGATTCCGTTCCCAGCCATGCTGGGCCCAGTACTGGCGGATCAGGCCGTGCACCTCGTGCGCCCAAGTCGAGGGCGTCCAGTAAATCGATCCGCGTTGAAAATGGTTGAAGCGCCCCACGCGGTCGGGCGTCGCGGTTTCGTCGGTGGTCGGATAGCCCAGCAGGCTGGCCTCGGCTCCAAGCTCGCGGTACTTGGCCAGGATGGCGCCATGCACCTCGAAGGCGCCGGTCTGCGGATGCCAGTAGATCGACCCACCCTGAAAATGGTTGAAGCGGCCCTCCTGCTTGGGGTCCCGGCCCACCGTCTCGTCGGTGCGAGGATAGCCGAGGAAGCTCTTCTCCCAGCCCATCGCCGCCCATTTGGCGCGGATGGCACCATGGACTTCATGCGCACCGGTGCCGGGCGACCAGTAGATCGAACCGCCCTTGTAATGGCGGAAATAGCCGATCCCGTCGGGACAGACCGTGACGGGTGTCGCCGCCGCCCCGAGGAAGCCCCGCGCGCCGCCGAGCGCCTGGTAACGCGCATCGATCATCAACGTCGCAAACTCCTGGGGGGTTTTCGCCTTCACGACGGCCCGGGCAAGGTCGACGTGCAGCTTGTCGGCAAGGGATACGTTCTTCGCGACCGCCATGAGGCGGACGGAGGATTCGCCGGGCAGGAGCGCGGGCTCCGCTTCCAGCATTTCGGTCGAGGCCAAGGTGGCCGTGGGAGCAGCGCTCCATCCGTGGTCCAGCAGGTGGGCCACTTTCATCTTCGCAGCAGGCATGGGGGATTCTCCGGGTTGACGGTTCCGAAGCTGGAGCCAACGGTCTGCACTCGCAGCCAACTTACAGCAAGGCGCCTAATGTAATCGAAGTGTAAAAGTCCCGGCCGTTGACCCGACGCGGTCGACCGCCCAGCCTGACCGCCCTCTGCCATGGCCTCCACCCGGACCGAACTCGCCACCGATCCCGTGAAACAGTTCTCCGTCTTTGCGGAGAATCGCGTCGGTCGCCTCTTCGATCTCACCGCGCTCTTCAAGGACAACAACGTCCACATCATGGCGCTCACCGTGCTCGACACGACCGACAGCGCGATCATGCGCGTGATCGTCGACGATCCGGACAAGGCGAAGGAGTTGATGATCAACAACGACTTTCCCTACACCGAGTGCGATGTGCTGGCCGTGGAGATCGCCGACGAGGCCGACCTGAAGCCCGTGCTCGCCGCCCTGCTCGAGGCCGAGATCAACCTCCACTACATCTACAGCTTCATCAAGCGGCCGGAGGGTCGTTCCGCCGTCGTGATCAACACCGAGGACACCGACGTGGCCACGCAAACGCTGAACCACCATGGCTTCCGCGTGCTGACCCAGCGCGATATCTCGCGGTAGGCGGGGAGACGGAGCTCAGCCAGTTTCTCCCGGTTTAGATCATTCTCGTTCTTCTTCTCAGATCCCGTTCTCCGATCCGAGAAAGAGCAAGATTACGAGAACGATGACGAGAGCAGGGCTCAACCCTGCTGGACCGCGCCCATGCGCTCGCCTTCGAGCAGGTAAATCCCGGTCGGGTAACCGTTCTCGAACATCGCTCCAACCTGAAGTTTGCCGTAGAAGGACACCGGTACGTCCATCAGCGGACGCACGCCGTTCTTCATCTTCACCACGACCCATTCGTTCATGTTGGGCACGGTGCCGTAGCAGCACATGGCCGGGTCACGCACGAGCAGGAACTCCGTCACGAGGCCATTCTCCATGCGCACCGGCATCATGTAGCCGGTGACGAGGGCTGGCTTGCCGCTGAGGGCCTTGATCTCCGCCGGAATCTGTTCCTCGCCGGTGGCAGGCGTCGCGGTGGGCGCTGCATTCGGATCGAAGGGCGGCGCCTCGAACGTATACCCGGCCAGCACATCGAAGCCGACCTTCAGGTATCCGCCGTCGACTTCCGTGGGCTTGGGCAGGGCCGCCGTGTTACCTTGGGCGAAAACGGGCAAAACAACCAACAGGAGGCACGACAGGGAGCGGACAAGGGCGGCGTTCATGGGAAACTGAATCGCACCGTAGTCACCCGGGCGAATTCGTCAAAAGCTTCCGGCCGGTTTAGGGTGCCGTGGCCGGAATCGCAAAACGGATGCCCTCGAAGCGGGCGCCACCCAGGCTGACCGACTTGATCACACCGGTGAACGCCGCGCCGCGCTTGAGCCAGTCCGCCTCGGCCGAGAACAGCGAGGTGTTGCCCACCGTCTCACCCGTGATCGGGTTGGCCATGGCTTGGAGCACGAGCTCGCGCGATTGCTCGCCGTCCATGATCCAGAGTTCGATCGACGGCAGGTTACTGCGCACAAACTGGTCCGCGTGGCCGCTCAGCAGGTACACGAGCAGACGGCCGGCGTCGGGCTGGACCACAAACTCAAGATTGAAGGCGTGCTCGCCCAGTTCCACAAGCACGCCGCCGTGCGGCGCCGTGTGGACATGACCGCCATGGTTATGCGCGTGGTCCGCGTGGACGTGATCCTGTTTCTTACAGCCGCTGAGGACGACGAGGACGGAAACGAGGCCGAGGAGGAGATGACTTTTCATGGAGAAGGAGGAGGGAAAATAGGGAGCGGGTTCAGCGTCCGGGGTTCAAGAGACCGGAGCGATGGTTTCAGCCACGGGTACGCGGTAGGCCTTGAAGGCGGGCACCACGCCGCCGAGGGCGCAGAGGCCGATGAGGATGCCGGGCGTCCACGCGAAGACGGGCTGCCACTGCCACGGCTCGATCACCACGCC
Source organism: uncultured Opitutus sp. (assembly GCA_964476565.1). GTDB lineage: Bacteria > Verrucomicrobiota > Verrucomicrobiia > Opitutales > Opitutaceae > CAMAXB01. The sequence goes on along the minus strand of CAYZBG010000006.1, from coordinate 80,792 downwards.
GGTCTGTTCCTGAATCAGGGCGGCCACGCCCTGCGCGAGCACGGCGTAGACCGCGAAGCCGAGGGCGGCGCCGAGCACGCCGATCGCGGTGGCCTCGCCCACCACAGCGCCAAACACCGTGCGCCGCCGTGCGCCGAGTGCACGCAGGATGGCGATGTCGCGCTGCCGGGCGCTCATGGAATTGTAGATGCTCACGAGCACGGAGCCAGCGGCGACCAAGGCCACGAGGCCCGCCAGGAGCGTCAGCACCTGGTCGAACCAGCTGATCTTGTTGAACAGGTCCGCCACGATCGCCCCGATCGGATAGGCGAACGTCAGTTTGTCGCCCTGCCGGTTGATCATCATGTCGAGCATCATGCCCGCAGTCGGCGCGCGCAGCTGGATCAGCACCGCGCTCACATCGGTGGCGGTGCGCGGATCGTGGCCGGCCATGGTCTGCACGCCGGACAACGGGATCCAGATGACGCGATCGGTCGGGGTGTTGGTCGGGGCGAGGATGCCGGTGATGGTGTAGATTTCCTCGTGCTGCGTCTTCGGGTCGAAGGTCAGGCCGTGATACGGCCGGAACGTGTCGCCCACTTTCCAGCCGAGCTTGCGGGCCGCGTAGGCGCCGACGACGGCCTCGCGCGCACCGTCGGCAAACAGCCGGCCCTCGGCGAGGGCGTACTTCTTGCCAGGCACATACTCAATGTCCGTGAAGAGACGCGGGAGCGTGCCGACGATACGCCAGCCGTAATAATTGTCACCAACGGCGATCGGAATGGCCGCCCTCACCGCCGGGTGGCGGGAGATCATCGCGACATCGGCGGCGGCAACGTTGCCCGGCGAGGCCTCGAGGTGGAAGATCGCGTTCAGCACGAGCTGCGTCTTGGAACTGCGCGCGCCGAGGACGGCATCGAAGCCGGAATTCGTCTGGGCGAAGACCGCCTGGGATTGCGTCTTGATCACCCAGACGGCGAGCAGCAGTCCGCCGGCGAGGGCGATGCTGCCAGCGGTCACGAGGGTGGAAAGCGCGTGCTGGCGCAGGCTGCGGTAGATGAGGTTCCAGAGCGTCATGCGGCCGCCCTCCCGGCACGGTTGAGGGCGGAGAAATCCTGAACGGGGTCGAACTGCGCAAGGACGTCCTCGTCGTGGCTCACGAGCAGCAGGGCCGCGCCCGTCTCGCGGCAGACCTCCCGGATGAGCGCGAGCGCCTCGCGGGCATTGCGGCGGTCAAGGTTGCCGGTGGGCTCGTCGGCCAGGACAAGCGCGGGGCGGTTGGCGAGTGCGCGGGCCACGGCGACGCGTTGCTGTTGGCCGGTGGAGAGCTGACGCGGGTAGTGACCGAGCTTGTCCCCGAGTCCGACGCGCTCGAGCAGCGCGCCCGCGCGGGCGCGGTCGACACCGGGCCCGAAGGCCATGCCGAGCAGGACGTTTTCCAGGACCGTGTGCCCCTGAAGCAGGTTGAAAGTCTGGAAGATGTAGCCCAGAGCACGCGCCCGCACCCGGTCGCGGGCGGCCTCCTTGAGCGCGGTGACGTCGGTTTCGCCGATCACGATGCGTCCGGCATCGGCCTCGAGGATGCCGGCGATGAGATTGAGGAACGTGGTTTTCCCCGACCCGCTTTCGCCGCGCAGCGCCCGCTGCTCGCCGGCGCCGAGGGAGAAGGACGGGACGTCGACGATGAGCCGTCGTCCGGCACCGCCGGGGTTGGGGTAGGATTTCTGCAAGTCGGTGATCGCGAGCATGCGGCGCGGACCGTAGCAGAAGACGGCGGTACGGACAAGGGGACCCGGCGCGATTTCGTCCACGCCGGTCAGAATGCCAGCGGGCGTGACCGTGACGGTTGGCTCGGACCTAACGACGCACGAACGCTCGCAGCATTCGCGCATTCGCGGCCGGTGCGGGAACCGACAAATCGACCAACGCCTCATAACCCCACTGCGGACTCATCAGAGGTCCATCAAATGGGCCGTGGACCCAGACGACAAACTGGTTGGGTGTGAGCCAATGTCGCAAAGCGAGCGATGCCTGCCGCTCAAGTTGGTCGTTTGTAAAGAAAGAGGTGGACGAATCGAAGCGAAGCTCGAGGTGAACTTCTTCACCCGAGGCGCGTTCGTACATGCGGAGCGCTCGTCGGTCTCCCTTGTCGGGATGACTCTCGTTAAAGCCGTAGCGAGTTCCATCGGGAGACCAGAATACACCGGTGAAGACTCCGGGTGACCAGCGGTTCTGCAGCACCGTGTCCGCAGCGTCAGTCAAACGGAGGACATTTTGCGGTCCACGGTCGATGAACAGGTGGTGTATCTCGACCGCATGGATCCCATCAGGGGACGGTTGGCGCTTCGCTCGACTCGGGACAAAGCGATGGTTCTTCGGATCAAACAAGCCGGCCCGATAGGCATCTTCAGCCACAAGAACCATTGCTGGGTTTGATGGGAAGAAGTAGTCCTGATTGACACCAGACAGATCGGGCAGTCGTTCCCCTTCAAACGTCAGGATTACGGGCGGTGGCCCCTTCAAGGAGAACGGTACTCCGTTGGGGTAAAGATTCACAAAGATAAGCATCGGCCAGCCGGAAGTGGGGGTGCGATGCTGGCAGGCTGACAGCAGGCCCATTAAAGCGAGGCTGATGCCAAGCCGGCTCATCGTGAACAAGACAGGCGAGTCCAGGCACATCATTTTCGGAACGCGCAAACAGGCCTTCGCTTAAAGTATCAATCGCTTCGATCCGACAGGGTAAAGCATGCTTCACACGCGCGTGAGCACCCTAATAACAAGGCGCAAGCGTCTAGGGATCAAACTCCAAAAACCCCAGTCATCCCTGAGCTCCAAGGGTAAACGTGCCCCCGGCCTTATCCCTCCATCGTGTCCGGTGACGAACTGATTCGGGCGTCCGCCCTAGCAGGCGGATTGGGCCGAAAGACCTTGCGCGCCACCGGTGGTAAGGCCGGTGGCGCAGGGTTTGAGCGCAGCCCTACTCTGCCTTCTTCGCGCGACCGCGGCCGCCCTTGCGGGAGGCGCGGGGTTTCGCGTTGAGCCAGAGGGAGCCGTCCTTCGGGTTGCGGTTCACCCAGACGATCTCCTCACCATACTCGACGTAGGTGGGTTTCTCCTCGGCGGTGGCGGGAATGGTCAGGCCGGCCCGGGCCAGCAAGGCGGCGAAGGCCTCATCGTTCTGCTCGAGGGCCCGTTGCACGAAGCCGAGTTCGCCGGAGGCACCGCTGCCGCGGCGATTCGGCTTCAACTGGCCACGCAACGCCACGAGGCCGGGATCGGCGCCTTCGACGACGGGGGGCGGAGTCGCAGCAGCAGACGCACCTTCATCCGAGGCGGCTTCAGCGTCGGACGCGGAGTCAGCCGAGCCTTCACCCGGCGCGGTCTCGGTCGGGGCCGCCGGGGCGGTTTCCGGCGTCACCACCACCTGCGGTTCGGCGGGCGCGATCTCGCCCACGGGCACGGTGCCTTCGGGCGGCGGCACGGCTTCGGACGCCGGCGTTTCCGCCGAGCCTTCAGGCGCGCCGGACTCGGCCGGGGCCGTGTCGCCTTCGCGGCGATCGCGGCCATTGATCCAGATGCCGCCGCGGCTGTCCTTGTTGAGCCAATACTCGTAGGCGCCGATGCGCACGTACTCGGGCTTGCCGCCCGATTTCTCCGGCGCGCTCAGCCCCAGTGCGGCGAGCGCGGCCACCAGGTCGGCTTCGCTTTGCTTGAAGGCCTTGGCGAGGAAACCCGTCGTGCCGGAGAACCCCGGACCGCGACGGTTGCGGCGCATGAGCGGACGAATCTTCTCGAGCAGGGCTTCGCCGGCCGGCAACGGTTCGGCGGGGGCGGTGGAGGCCTCCTCGGCCGGACGGGCCGGTACCTCGGCGCGCGGCGTATCACGCTCGCGCTCGCGATCACGTTCCTTCCGCTGCGGCTGCTCCGCCTTGCGGTTCGCGGCGGCCTCGGCGTTGAGCTCCTGCGCCGCCGGATCGTCGTCGGGCAGACGTTTGGCCTGCGCGGTGCGGAAGACCGGACGCGGCTTTTCCCGCACGTTGAGGAAGAGTTGTCCGCGCGGATTGCGGTTGAGCCAATAAAGGTCGCCCTCGAACTCGAAATACTCGGCCGGGCTTTCCTCCGTCTCCGGTACGGTCAGGCCGCACTCGACGAGGGCGCCGGTGATGTCGGCCTCGCGCTGGTCCCAACGCTTGGCCAGATAGTCGATCGCCACGGATTGACCCGGGCCGCGCTGATTGCGGCGCAGGTGGGGTTTCACCGCCTCGAAGAAGGTGGGCAGCTCGTCTTCCTCCGGCATGTCGTCCCAGTCGTCGCCCTTCAGTCCAGCGGCTTCGTCGGCCAGCGCCTCCGGATCGTGGTCGCGATCGGTGTCACGCAGGCGGCGCAGACCGTCGTCCTTGCCCACCTCCTCGGTCGCGAGGGTGGACGGCTGCTCGGCCGAGCCGCCTTGCTGGGCGCCGGCAAACTTGGCGGCGAACTCGGCGCGGAGTTTGTCCGCCTCGGCCTTGGCGGCGGCCGCGGCGGCATCCTCCAGCGTCCATTCGCGCTGCGTCGAACGTCGCGCCAAGCCGTGGAAGGCGAGCGGATTATCCGGCGCAGTGTGGAATGAGAGGATATCCCATTCGTCTTTGCCGAGATCGTTCAGAAATTTCTCCATCAACGCGGGCGTGGCGAAGCCACCCTTCCCGCTCGTGATCACCTTGTATTCCCAGTGGGCCATATAAAACGTGGTATGCCTAAAAGCCCGCAAGGCATCCCAAATGCCCCCCGCCTTGCCGAGACAATTCGCAAGGCCTTTTCCCGTGGCCGCCCTCGGCAGGAGGGTCGTTGAACTGCCAAGGTACGCAGCTACGCCAGCGGGCGCAGGCGGTACTGCGGCGTGTCCGTCGGCACAAAGAGATCGGCGGGCGCACCACGCCGCCCCACCCGCCCGGCCTCGAGCACGACCACGTCGTCACACAGGGCCATGACTTCCTCGGCCGCATGGGTGACGTACACCATGGGCAGGGCAAACTCGTCCCGCACGCGTTGCAGGTAGGGCATCAGGCGGTCCTTGAGCCCCGCATCGAGGCCGGCCAGCGGTTCGTCGAGCAGCAGCAGGCGGGGACCGGAGAGCAAGGCGCGCCCCAGGGCGACCCGCTGCTTCTCGCCGCCGGACAGCGACGGCACCCGGCGATCGAGCAAGTCACCGATTTCGAGCACCTCCACCACATGGTCGAACGTCAGACCGGCCGGTCCCCCGGCATCCCGCCGCTCGCCATAGCGGAGATTCTCGCGCACCCGCAGGTGGGGAAACAACGCGCCTTCCTGCGGCACATAGCCCACCCGGCGCTGGGGCGGCGGCACAAACACCCGGGCGGCGACGTCCGTCAGCATCGTCCCACCGAGCGCGATGCCCCCCGTCGCGGGCCGGCGCAGGCCGGCGATCAATTCGAGCAGGGAGGTCTTGCCCGCGCCCGACGGTCCGAACAGCGCGGTGACGCGGCCGGAGAGCGTCACATCGACCTCGAGGCAGAACCGGGACAACGGCAGGCGCAGGCCACGCAGGTCGAGGTTCACGGCGTCTTCCTCCGCAGAAACGCCTCGCTCCACCACACCGCGGCAAAGGCGATCACGAGCGAAACCCCCAGCAGCCCGAGCGCCTCGGTGTCGCGGCCGAGCTCGACCAGGTGATAGATCGACAGCGACAGCGTGGCGGTCTCGCCGGGAATGTAGCCGGCCACCATGATCGTTGCGCCAAACTCCCCCAACCCACGCGCGAACGCCAGCACCGCGCCCGCCACCAATCCGCGCATGGCCAGCGGCAGCGTGATGGTGCAGAACACGCGGAACCGCCCGGCGCCGAGCGTGCGCGCCACCTGCTCGAGGCGGGGATTTACGCCTTCGAAGGCCACCCGGGCCGTGCGCACCAGCAGCGGAAACGACATGATCGCCGTTGCCAGCACCACACCGCGCCACGTGAAGACGATTTCCCAGCCGAGCGTATCCTCAAAAAACCTACCCAGCGGGCCGTTGCGGCCAAAGAGCTTGAGCAGCACCAGCCCGGTCGCGACCGGAGGCACCACCAACGGCAGCGCCACGATCGTCTCGACGACAGACTTCCCCCGCCACTCGCGACGCGCCAGCAGCCACGCCAGCGCGACGCCCACCGGCAGGATCGCGAGGGTGCTGAGGGCCGCGACGCGCAGGGTCAGCAGCGTGGTTTGCCAGATCTCAACCGACATCGCGCGAACGGTGACGGTTCGGCGTCATTTCGCCATCCTGAAGAGACGGATGGACCGGAAGATAAAGGAGCGGCGGCACTCCTGCCGCCGAACCCGTACCCAGGTCGCTAGGCGGGAGCACATCAGGCACCAAACCCGGCGACAGGAATGTCGCCGCTCCTTTCAGACCTCAGGGTGTCGGCAGGAGGAAACCGTGCGCGGTGAAAACAGCGCTCGCCTCCGCCGAGGCGAGGTACGCCACCCACCGCCGCGCGGCGTCGGGCGCGCGGGCGTCGCGCAGCACCGCGACCGGATACACGATGCGCGGCCCTTCCCCGGCCGGCACTTCGTAGGCCACGCGCACCCGCGTCGACCGGGCCGCATCCGTCTTGTAGACGAAGCCGGCATCGACGTTGCCCGCCTCGATCGCGGCCAGGGCCGCACGCACGTTGGCCGCAGGGATGACCTTGGGTGCCACCGCCGGCCAGAGTCCGACCTGCTCGAGGTAGGCGCGGGCGTAAATGCCCGCCGGCACGGTGGCAGGTTCGGCGAGCGCCACGCGGCGCACCGCCGGCCCGACGAGGTCCGCGGGCCGCGTCACCGCCACGCGCCCTTCGTTCGGCACCACCAGCACGAGCGTGTTGGCCAGCAGCACCCGCCTCGTTTCCGGCACGAGCAGATTGCGCGCGGCGACTTCATCCATCTTCGCTTCGTCGGCCGAAACGAACACGTCAGCCGGAGCGCCCTCCCGGATCTGGCGGGCCAGGGTGCTGGAGGCCCCGAAATTGAACCGCACCCGATCCCCGGTCGTGGCCTCATAGGCCCGCGCGACCTCGGCGAGGGCATCGGTCAAACTCGCCGCCGCGAAGACGGTGAGTTCGGCGGCCCGCGCCGCGCCGCTGGCGAGGACAAGTCCAACCACGAGGCGAAGCGACGCAAGATTCACGATGCCACGAAACGCAGGCGCAGGCGTTCTGCAACCACGGCTGCGCCGCGGTCAGGCAGAGGCGCTCAGGTCGCGCAGATCGGCGCGCACGGATTGATAGGTGGTGGCGAAGGCCTCGACCCGCGGATCCGGGGATTCACCGCGCACCGCGCACCAGCGGCGGTAGAGCTCTGGCCACCAATTCTCGTGCCGGGTCTTGCCGTCGGCCCGGTAGCGTTCCCAGTCGATCAGCACCTTCGTCCAACACGCATCGCCGTACTCGATGGCTTTGCGCGGATCGCCCATCTGCTTCACGTACCAGTCGCGTCCGATGCGGGCATGCAACACCTCGTCCGCCCAGTCGAAATCCTGGATGGTCGCTGCGTAATCGTCGCCGGACGCGAGCGCCGTCTCCCACTCGAAGCGCTTGCCCGTCTTCGGCATCAGGCCCTGTTCGATGAAGTAGAGCACCGCGTGGCGTTCGAGCGGCTTGAGCTGCGTGTTCAAGGCCAGCGACCACGTGAAGTTGACCTTCACGAGGTCGCGCCAGTCGAGTCCGGCCTGCACGAAGCCGACTTCACCCATCATCGCATGCCGCGCCTCGTCCCAGAGCTGGCGGGTCATGTCGCGCGTGTAATCCCACGGCTTGCCCGTCGTTTCGGCGAGGATCGACGCCATCATCTCGGGCACATCGATTTCGCGCAGGCGCTTGTAATAGAGCATGAGCGTCTTCGGCGCCGCCGGCAGGCTCTCGTCGTAGAGGAAGGCCTCGGCGTGCACGCCCATGTTGTACGGGTCGGGAAAACGCTCGTCGCGGCGCGGCACCGGGTCGTAGCGGAACGGACGGGCCGAGTACTGCCGATGCACCGGTCCGTCGGACTTTTCGTCCACCAGGGTGCGCAGGTAATCGGCCCAGTCCTGCAACGTGTCGCGCCGGTCCGCCGTGACCAGCGCCGCCACGGCTGCCGTCCCGTAGGCAATCATATCCTCGAGCTCGAGCAGGGCGAACCGGTTGATCCGCCACGAGGGATGGTCAACGAGCCGGTTGGTGTCCGCCTGGTAACGCCGCAAGCTCTCGGCCAGCGCCGGCAGGGCGACTTCATAGATACCGAGCACCAGTGCCGCGGTGTCGGGAGCGGCGAGCAATTCGTCGCCGAGTACGTCCAGCGCCTCGCTCGGCGGCGTGTCGAGACCGAGCGGCGGCTCGCGCATCTCCCCCACCCGTTCGCGCAGAGCGGCGGCATGCTCGGCGCACAGGTGCGCATGCAGGCCAAAGCTCATCTTCAACTCGTAGCAGGGTTCGGCAGCGAGGCGCTTGATGAAGACCTCGTGCAGGCGGCGCAGCAGCCAGTGATGGCGCTTGTGGCGCGCCACGCAGGCTTCGACCGAGAGGCCGCGGCGCGCTGCCTCGGAAAACGTGGCGATGCCCGCCAGCGGAGGCAGGTCGGCGGCAGGGGCATAGTCGGGAACAGGCGAAGAGACCATGGGTAGGAGGAGAGAAACCGTCGGATGGGCAGTTGCAGTCAGTCGAAGATCGAAGATCGGAAGGCCCAAAGTCGGCACTGACCCGCCGGAGCGGTCCAAGTGGGAGGGGATGAGCTCTGCGATGCGGAGCTGCGGGGGACTTTGGACCTGCGACCTTTGACCTTCGCCCAGATCTTAGCCGGACGCGACCGAACGGGCTCCTACGCCCCGGGCGAGTTCTGGTATTTTTTTGCTCTTTTCTCTGCAGGCGACGACGGTCGGGGCATGAAGCCGCGCTTCGAGCCCCGCGCACCCCGGCCGTCAGAGCAATCGTTCCTCGCCTTCCGGCGGGTCGAGTCCGCCTTCCCATTCGCCTGGCACTACCACGTCGAATGCGAGCTCACGTGGATCGAGTCCGGCGAAGGGACGCGGTATGTCGGCGACGTGATCGAGCCCTATGGCCCGGGCGACCTCGTGCTGCTGGGCAGCGGCCTGCCGCACACGTGGTCGTCGGAGCGGCCGGTGCGGCGCGCCGGTGCCCACCGTGCGGTCGTGGCCCAGTTCACCGCCGACCTGTTCCTCGCCCAGGAAGGTCCCGAGTTCGCGGCGGTCCGCGACGTGCTCTCCCGCTCGGCGCGGGGGCTGCGTTTCCCGGCGGGCGGTGTCGACCGGGGTATCTGGGCCGATCTCGTGGCGGCGCGCGGGCTCGACGCGTGGTGCCGGCTGGCCCGCCTGCTCGATGCGCTGGCCCGGCAGGACGAGGCGCGACCGATCGCCTCCGCCGGCTACCTGCCGCAACCGCGCCACGGACCGGCGCACCGCTTCGGACGGGCGCTCGCCTTCGTGGGCGAACAGGCCGACCACGGACCCGTTTACCTCCGCGACGTGGCCCGCGTGGTCCACCTTTCCCCGGCCGCGTTTTCGCGGTTCTTCCGGCGTTTCGCCGGGGAGCCGTTCGTCCGCTATGTCAACGGGCTGCGGGTGGCGAAGGCGGCGCGTCTGCTGGCGGAAACGGACCGGCCGGTGGCAGCCATCGCGTTCGACTGCGGCTTCGGCAACCTGGCGAACTTCAATCGCCGCTTCCGCGAGCAGAAGGGGTGCGCGCCGCTGGCGTTCCGGGCGCGGTTCGCGCTGCCGTCGTCGCCGCCAGGAACGTCTCGATCGCGTGGTAAGTCAGCTGTCCCGCCGGGCCGGAGGGGTTGAACTCCAGGGCGTGCACCGCCCAGGGCAGCGAGAGGAACACATGCGGCACCTGCTCCTCGGCGAGGCGCGCGGCCAGACGCTCGCTGTGCCGGTGCCACACCAGCGTGTCGATCTCCCCGTGCACAAGCAGTGTCGGCGGTGTCTCGCCCCGGTGCACATGCGCTTGCGCGCTGGCCGAATCAAACACGGCCGCCCGCTCCGGTGTCGGCGGTCCGCCCAGGAACTGCGTCATCAGCTTGAGCGAATTGAGCGCATCGTCGTCCCGCGAGATCGACCAGACGAAGTGCATGTCGAAGGGCGCGTACAACGCCACCACGCCGCGGATGGCTGGATCCCGTGCCGTGTACCCGACCGCCGCAGCGATCTGTCCGCCGGCCGAGCGTCCGCAGAGCACCAACCGGTCGGGATCGATGCCCAGCTCTCCGGCGTGGGCCTTCAGGTAGGCGATCGCCGCCAGGGCGTCGTCCCGCTGCGCCGGCCACCGGTGGGCCGGCGCGAGGCGGTAGGAAATCGCCGCCACGGCATAACCGAGATGCGCCAACGCATGGTTGAACTGCGGCAGTTGTCCCCGGTCACCGCCGTCCCAGCCACCGCCGTGGATCACGATCACACAGGGCACCGGACCCGCTTGCCCCGGCGGACGGAAAAAATCCAACGCCAGCCCGGGCGCGAAGGTCCGCGTTTCGGCCGGCACCGGCGCAGGGGTGCTGCCCAGATACAAGGTGCGCAGCGACCAGGCTGGACGCTTGGGCGCGGCGTCGCGCCACGTCGCCGGCAGGCGTTCGCCGAGCCGGGCCGCGAGGCCGGAGGCCTGGAACGACGGCTTGAGCAACAAGCCGGTGGCCGCGAGGCACAGGACCAGCGTTACCCAGGCCCAGCCGGGCGCCCCCGCCCGCAGCCGCCACGCCACGGCCCCCAGTCCCAGCGGCAACGCGACGAGCCAGTGCCCGTATTCCCCAGCGAGAAGCGCCAGCCGCCAATCGACTGCCACCGGCACGCGCACGGTCGTGAGCGAGGCAAAGGCGAGCAGCACCAAGGCCAGCACGAGGAGAACAACGCGGAAGAGCATACAGTGCCCTACGTCTGAGCGAACGCCCCGGACACGTCGAGCCAGCCGAATGCAAACGGCCTCACCGGAGGTCGCCGAGAGCGCGGAAAACGGAGTGGCGACACTCCTGTCGCCGGGTTTGGTGCGGGACCGACATGCAAAGACCGTCCGCCTGCGGGTTCGGCGACAAGAGTGTCGCCGCTCCTGGATCCACCGCTGTCGGCGCCCGTCTCACGCTCTGCGCTCTTTGCGCTCTCCTGTGAAAGGTTTGAAGACCCCCATTCGATCCACCGAGCCGGTTTGAACAGGAGGAAACCAAGCCAACAGAGTCGAACCGGCTGTAAGCCACAGGCACGTTCGCGTGCGGCCGCAGCCAACTCAAAACGTGCCTGTCTCCCTTACCTCCGTTACCTCCTGTGGAAGGCATCTTCAGTTTTCCCAAGATGCAAAAGCGGCAGCGTAAGCCTGGCCGCGGCGGCCGCTCCTTTGAGGCCTCTGCAGCCTTTGGTGAACTGTCTTCGTGAACACGCAGTGGGCTTGGTTACGCGGACGCGCCCTTGCCATTTCCCCGCACATGGCTCGCCTTGGGCCCGTGCGTCGTCTCGACCAACTGCTCGCCAACCTCGGCTACTGCTCGCGCCGCGAAGCTCGCGCCTGGATTGATGCCGGGCGCGTGACGGTGCGCGGCGTCGTCGCCGACGATCCGGGCGCGAAGGCCCGAGAGGACGACGTGCGCGTCGACGGCGAGCCGCTGGACCATCCTGAGGGCCTGCTGCTCCTCCTGCACAAGCCCACCGGCCTCGTCTGCTCCCACGACGAACGCGAGGGACCGCGGGTCTACGACCTGCTGCCGGCCCGCTGGCGCGCCCGCAACCCGCAAGTCACCAGCATCGGGCGTCTCGACAAGGACACGAGCGGCCTCCTGCTCCTGACCGACCAGACCGCGCTCGTGCACCGCCTCACCTCGCCCAAACACAAGGTGCCCAAGGTCTACACGGCCCGCGTCGACCGCGATCTTTCCCCCGACCTCGTCGACCTCTTCGCCCGCGGCACGCTCCAGCTCGAGGGCGAGAAGGCGCCCTGCGCCCCGGCTGCGCTGCACCTGCTCGACGCGCGCACGGCCGAGCTCACGTTGACCGAAGGAAAATACCACCAGGTGCGCCGCATGTTCGCCGCCACTGGCGCCACCGTGCTCACCCTGCATCGCAGCCGCTTCGGCGACCTGACCCTCGGCGATCTCGCGCCCGGCACTTGGCGCGAGCTGCCGGTTGGGTACTTTGATTCCCCGGAAAGATCCGACCGATCGGACTGATCCTCGAACACCTCACCATGCCCCCCGCCCGTCTCCTTTTGCTGCTCCTCACCGCCCTGCCGCTCACGGCGGCCGAACCTCCGGCGCAGCTCGAACGCCTCGTCGTTACCACGACCCGCAGTGCCGTGCCGCTGGCCGACAGTCCGCTCGCCGTCGATCTGTTCGGCGCGTCCGACCTGGAGGCCGCGCCGTCGCTCGCCCTCGACGACGTCCTGCGCGGCTCGGCGGCCTTCAGCCTCTTCCGACGCAGCGGCTCGCTCACGGCCAATCCCACCGCCCAAGGGGTGTCCTTGCGCGGCCTCGGCCCCAGCGGCGCCAGCCGCTCGCTCGTGCTGCTGGATGGCATCCCGCTCAACGATCCTTTTGGCGGCTGGGTCTCGTGGACCAAGCTGCCCCGCACGGGCCTCGACCGCGTGGAACTCGTGCGCGGTGGCGGCTCCGGCACGTGGGGCAACGCCGCGCTTGGCGGCACGATCCAGCTGCTCAGCGCGCCGCTCGAGCGTGACGCCTCCGCCGTCGCCACCCTCGTGGGCGACTACGGCACGCGCAGCGGCGAGGCACGGCTGACGCGCACGACCGGCGACGGCGCCGTCTCCGTCGCTGCCCGGGCCTTTGCGTCCGACGGATTCTTTCTCGTCGCCCCGGAGCGCCGCGGGCCGATCGACCGTCGCGCCGCCGCCCGCCACCATTGGGCGCAGGCCGCCTGGCGCACCGTCCTGCCCGGCGAGACGCGCCTGCAGCTCACCGCCCGCACCTTCGACGAGGAGCGGGACAACGGCACGCCGCTGCAACGCAACCGTACCCGCGAGACCCTGGTCTCCGCCGCGCTCGAAGGCGCCGTGGCCGGCGGGCCGGCGTGGTCGGCCGTCGCGTACGCCCAGGACCAGACCTTCGCCAGCTTCTTCTCCGGCGTGAACGCGGACCGCACCGCCGAGACGCCCGCGAGCGACCAGTACGACGTGCCCGCCCGCGCCGCCGGCGCCGCCGTCACCGCGTCCTGGATACACGCTGGCGACGCCCGCACCACCGCGGGAGCCGACGTGCGCTGGGTCGAGGGCGAGACCCGCGAGTTCTTCCTGCTGGCGAACGGCGCCTTCACCCGCCGCCGCATCGCCGGCGGCGAGCAGCGGTTCGCCGGCGCCTTCGTGCAGCATGAGCGTCCGCTCGCCTCCGGCTGGCGGGCGAGCCTCGGCGCACGGATCGACCGCTGGGAGAACCGCGACGGCATCCGCCGCGAGTCCGACCTCGCGACCGGCGCCTTTGTCCGCGACGACCGCTATGCGGACACCGATGGCGTGGAGTTCAGCCCCACGGCCGGCCTCGTCTGGACGCCGCGGCCCGGCCTGCGCGTCCGGGCCGCCGCTTACCGGGCCTTCCGCGTCCCCACCCTGAACGAACTGCACCGTCCCTTCCGCGTCGGCAACGTCATCACCGAGGCGAATCCGGCGCTCGCCGAGGAGACGCTGACCGGCGTCGAGACCGGCGTGGAAGCGACATTTGCCCGCGGCGGGCTCCAGGCCGCCGTGTTTCAGAACGACCTCGACGACGCCGTCGCCAACGTGACCCTCGGCCGCGGCCCGGGCAACGTGCCGGGAGTCGGCTTCGTACCCGCCGGCGGGAGCGGCCGGCAGCGGCGCAATCTCGACGCCGTGCGCGTGCGCGGCCTCGAACTCGGCGGTTTCTGGCTGCCCCACCGCGATCTGCGCCTCACCGCCGACTACCTGCTCTCCGACGCCCGCGTTCGGCGCGCGTCGCCGCCCGCCGACCTGACCGGCAAACGCCTCGCCCAAGTGCCGCGCCACACCCTCGTCCTCGGCGGCACCTGGTCCGCCCCGGCCGGAGTGCGGGTCTCCGCGCGCATCCGCTGGACGAGTGCGCAGTTCGAGGACGACGAAAACGCCCTCCGCCTCGCCGCCGCGACCACGGTCGACCTTGGCCTGTCCCGCACCTTTGCCGACCGCTGGACGGTATTCGCCTCGGTGGAGAACCTCTTCGACGAACGCGTCGAGACCGGCCGCTCCGCCGACGGCCTCGTTAACGTCGCGCCGCCCCGCTTCGCCCACGGCGGTGTGCGCTGGGCCTGGTGAGCCATGCCGGCCATTCCCCGTCGCCTTGTCCGCGCGGTGGCCACCCTCGATGTCGCCCCCGGTCACCGCGTGCTGGAGATCGGCGGAGGGCCGGGTGTATCCGCCGCGCTGATCGGTGAGATTCTCGCCCGCGGCGACGGCCACTATTTGGGGCTCGACCGCTCCGCCCTCGCCACGCAACGCGCACGCGCACGCAACGCCGCCCATGTGTCCGCCGGACGCGCGGAGTTTCGGACGCAGGCCCTTGAGGATGCCAAACTCCCGGCGGCGGCCTTTGACCGCATCCTCGCCGTCAATGTGAACCTGTTCTGGACCGATCCGGCCGGACCGGGCCTCGGTCGGCTCCGCGCCACCCTGAAGGACGGCGGCCAGCTCGTGCTGGTCTACGAAAGCGTCGCCTCCGGCACCGAAACGCTCCGCCCGCTCGAAACGGCGCTGCGCACCGCGCTGGCGAACAACCGGTTCACGCTCACCCGCCGGGTCGTGCGGGCCGAGGAGCCGCGACCGCAGCTGTATCTCGTCGCCGTGCCGTCCCGCGGCTAAGCCGGACGCGCGAACACCTTGCGGCCCAGGCGCCGACCGCCGTCCCGAGGGAACGCGTCTCGCTTACACCGTCGACCAACCGGCCCGCGCCGGCGGATCGATGAGGGCGTTGGCCTCGGCACTGTTGGTGAAGCGGGCAGCCGCCGCGTCCCACTCGAGTCGGACGTTCGGATGACGGATCGCCACGACACCGAGTAGCACCATCTCGGTGAGCGCAGCACCGTAGCCAAACTCGGCACTGGCGGCACGCCCACCCGGGCCTTCCTTGCACGCCCGGAGCCAATCCTGCTCATGACCGCCGGCAATGCGCGGCAAGGTGCGCGGGGGCCGCACAAGGTCCCGCATGCGTGACTCAGGCAACAGGCGCAGGGCCGACGCGCCGTGGGAACCGTGAACGAGGGTCCCCTTGTCCCCGATGATGAGGGCGCCGGTCTTGGGCAGCGTCCGCCCCGCCTCCAGCTCAGGAGGAATCGGTGGCATCAGCCGCCCATCATACCAGGTCAAAGCCACCGGCGGACGTTCGCCGCGAGCAGGAAAATGGTACCGCACGACCGACGCGCGCGGGAACGTCTCCGCGCTCACGTCGGGTTCCCAGTGCGTCGTCGTCGCCTGGACGGTCGAAGGCGCGCCCAGATCGAGCGCCCAGAACACCGGATCGAGCACATGGCATCCCATGTCGCCGAGTGAGCCGGTGCCGAAATCGTACCACGCACGCCAGGTGAGCGGGTGGTAGTCCGGGTGATAGGGCCGCTCCGGGGCTGGCCCGAGCCAGAGGTCCCAGTTGAGCGTGGAGGGAACGGACGGCGTCGCGGCCGGCCTCGCCTGGATCAAATAGGTCGACCACGGATCGCCGCCCACGGGCCGGTCGGTCCACGCGTGCACCTCACGCACGGGACCGATGATGCCCGCATCGATCCACTCCTTGAGCACGCGCAGGTGTTCGCTGGAGTGGCCCTGGTTGCCCATCTGCGTTTGCACCCCGTGACGCTTCGCCGCCGCCGCGACGCGGCGTGCCTCGGCCACCGTGCGGGTCAGCGGTTTCTGGCAATACACGTGTTTGCCGGCCGCCATCGCCGCCAGGGTGATGACCGCGTGGGTGTGATCCGGCGTGGCCACGATCACCGCATCGATGTCCTTCTGTTTCTCCAACATCACGCGGTAGTCGGTGTAGGTCCGGGCCCGCGGATACGCCGCGAACGTGGGCGCGGCGTAGTCGGCGTCGACGTCGCAGAGCGCCACGATGTTCTCGTGGGCGCAGGACTTCAGGTTGGCCACACCGATGCCGCGGGCGCCAACACCGACGCAGGCGAGATTGAGCCGGTTGCTGGGCGCGTCGGCCCCCCAGAGCTTCCCGGGGAAAAACTGGAAGGCAAACGCACCGGTGGCGGATGCCTTCAGGAACGTGCGGCGGTTGAGAGGCGAAGGTTTCATGAAGCTCAAATGGAGGCGCGACGGGCGGGAACAATCGGGCGGCGATCGCCAAGCCCGGAGCTCCGCTGCTCCGAATCCACGCACGCAAGCGTGGGGTTCGGCAAGCCTCGTGGCGCGCCTCGCAGTTTCGACCCGAATTCGCCTGGCGACGGGACGGGTTACGGCAAAGGTGCCCGCTGCTCGTCGTCATCGACGGATTTGGCCGCTAACCTGCATTTGTGCGGCCCGAAACGGGTCCGGCAGTGCTGCCCCGGATCGGAAAGTGCGGACCCATTGACGGACGGACGCCCGTACCGTCGTGCGGGTCCCTTGCCAGCGCTCCAGGGCACAGTCCCTTTATATCGGCGGTCCGCTGCACTGTTGCAACGACCGGGTCGTTGCGACTGACGGCTGGGAGCCGCAGAAACACGATCTATAACCGCGATTCGACGTCGGTCGTTCGCTCGGTTTTGCCCCCTACCCCGCGCACCCACCCCGGTCGCACCAACCAACCCTGCCTGCTATGAACGAATGCCCATCCACCCGGCGCAACGCCGTTAGCGGTCTTCTCGTCCTTCTCGCGTCGGGAGCGATCGCCGCCCCTTCCCTTATGGCTCAGCCCACTGCCCAGGACCCGAACGCCACCTCCGAGAGGGTCGTCGAACTCGATCCCTTCGACGTGACTTCGGTGGACGCCGACCGTTACCAGGCATCGAACACCATCTCAGGCACGGCGATGAATACCCTCCTTCGCGACGTGCCGATGACCATCAACGTGATCACGTCGGAGTTCCTGAGCGACGCCGTCGTCGGCGACATCGAGCGCGCCCTCGATTTCAACTCCTCGATCACCCAGACGACCCGGGGACAGATCAACAATCAGAACGCGATGTTCTCGCTTCGCGGATTTCGCAACCGAAACATCCTGCTCGACGGCGTCATGGGCGGAGACTTCATTCCGCGGTACCTCGTCGACCGCATCGAGGTGGTCAAGGGACCGAACACCCTGTACGGGCAGTCCGACCCGGGCGGTCTGGTCAACATGATCAGCAAGCGTCCGCGCGGCAGCGATCACTATCACCTGACGATGCGCTTCGGATCGAACGAGACGCTGGGTGGCGATTTTGACATCAATGTGGCCAAGGTCGCCCCGGGCCTCGGCGTGCGGGTGCTGGGCTCGTACGAATCGACGGATGGATGGCGGTGGCGCGACGACAAGGAAACGTCATTCGGTGCCGTCAGCGCCGACTGGAAGGCCACCGCTTCCACGCGTGTGCGCGTCCTCGCCAGCCGAAGCGGGACGACGGGAACCCCGACCAACCGCGCGACGTATCCATTCATGCAGGTTCCCATCGACCTGAACGGCGATGGCGATACGACGGACACAGTCGAGGGCATCACCGAGTCGGGCGTTCGCTTCAACAACGACTTCGTCCCGTGGGAATGGACCAGCGAGACGGCGAGTTCGGAGGTCGAACAGGACGCCACCTACTATCAGTTGAATCTCCAGCAGAGCGTCGGAAAGTCGGTCGATTTCCTCTACAACTACATGCGCTCCGAGCAGGAGAACGACGTCACCTTCCGCGAATTCAACACCTTCACCCCGACCGGATCGGTCGTCGCACTCTACCAGTCGACCATCAACCTGAACATCGAGGACGCCCATACGCTCAACGCCCTCATTCGCGCCGAAACCGGATCCATCAAGCACAACATCATTGCCGGCGCCCGCTACACCAAGTCGACCCGCTGGTCAGACGCCTATCAACTCCGTCCCGGCAACGCCGCCGAGCGTGCTGTTTTGGACGGGCTTGCCGCCCAGGGACGTGCGCTCCGCAACACGCTCACCCGCGCCGACCTGCTCGCCGGTGCCCGCGTCTGGCTGGACGACGCTCCGACGCGGTCCGAGATCCGCAACGCCGGCTTTCGCACCAATCAAAACGCCAAATCCTACGAGGAGGTTCGCACCTATTACCTGAGCGACAGTTTCGCGCTACTCGACGAACGTCTCAGGATCCTCGCCGGACTTCGCAGCTTCGAGGTCACCGGCTGGGGTTTCCAGCTGGACGGTTCGGGTGGCACCAAGCGTACCTCCCGCGATGTCAGCCACCAGATCGGCGTCAACTACGCGTTGAACCGCATGTTCATTCTCTACGCGAATCAAGCGACCTCGTTTGACCCGAACGGCTTCAATGTGGACACCAACGACTACTTTCCACCGGAGGAATCGGACGCGGTGGAAGTTGGCCTGAAGCTGGACGGTCTTTGGGGTGGCCGCATCTCTGGATCGGTCTCCTGGTTCAGGATCGACAAAGCGAACGTCGTGCGCAGCGACTACAATCCGTTCGCTTCTCGCAGCACCACCGACATCACCGACGACCGCGCCGAAGGCCTGGATGTCGAACTCTTCCTGAACTTGGCCAAGGGCTGGCAGACCACGGTCGGCTACACCCATTTGGACGCGCGCACCGTACGGTCCGACACAAACGCCCTCGGTCTCCGCCTCGAAGGTGCCGCGCCCGACCGGTTGACCTTCTTCACGTCCTACTCGTTCGATGAAGGCTCCCTGAAGGGCCTGCGCGTGGGGGGCGGCGGCATCAAGGCCTGGGGCCCGATCCAGCAGTTCGGCACGAGCACCAACCGCTTCATCCAGGAAGATGGTTACACCCAGATCAACCTGTTCGCCCGTTACACCCGCAACGTGTTCGACAAGCCCACGACGTTTGGCCTGAACGTGAGCAACCTCATGGATGAGTTCTTCATCCGCGCCCGGGCTAACACGGCGACCCCACGCGAAATCATCGGCTCGATCAACATCCACTTCTGAACCGCGTTCGCACGGCCTGCGACACGCGCCGGGCTGCACTCACGGAACCCTCGGGCATGCCCGGGGGTTCCGCTTTGCATTTTCACCCTCATCCATCCTCTTAAACCTTCTTTCGACATGGCTCACCGACCTGTCCCTCATCCGTGCTGCGTATGGATTCGCCTGCTCGCGTTCGGCTTCCTGGTCGTACCGCTGCTGGCCGCCTCCGAACGGCGCGACGACCGGCCCAACATCCTCTTCATCCTGCTCGACGACCTCGGCAAGGAATGGATCAGCGCCTACGGCGCGGAAGACATCCGTACACCCCACATCGATGCCCTCGCGGCCACGGGCACGCGGTTCGAGAACTTCTACGTCATGCCCCAGTGCACGCCGACGCGGCTCTCGTTCCTGACCGGACAGTATCCCTTCCGCCACGGCTGGGTGAACCATTGGGACGTGCCGCGGTGGGGCGGCGGGGCGCATTACGATTGGGAACGAAACCCGTCGATCGCGCGCGTGATGAAGCACGCGGGTTATCGCACCGCGGTCGCGGGCAAGTGGCAGATCAACGATTTTCGCGTGCAACCCGAAGCCATGCGCGACGTCGGCTTTGACGCGTACTGCATGTGGACCGGCAGCGAAGGTAACAATCCCCAGAGCGACGAGCGCTATTGGAATCCTTACGTCCACACCGAGGATGGCAGCGCCCTCCGCCCCGGGAAATTCGGCGACGACCTGTTCGTCGATTTCCTCATCGATTTCATGCGGCAGAACAAGGATCAGCCGATGTTCCTCTATTACGCCATGTGCCTGCCGCACAGTCCCTTCGTGGCCACACCGGCCGAGCCCGGCGTCACGACGACGTTGGATAAGCACAAGGCGATGGTGCGCTACGCCGACCACCTGACCGGCCGGCTCGTGAAGGCGTTGGACGAACTCGGCCTGCGCGACAATACGATCGTGGTCTTGACGACCGACAACGGTACGGCCGCAAACATCACCGGCGCCCGTCACGGCCGCGCCGTCAAGGGCGCCAAGGGCCAAACCTCCGAGGCCGGCGTCTGTGCCCCGTTCGTCGTGAACAGCCCGGGCCGAGTGCCTGCCGGCAAAGTCAGCCCCGCCCTCCTGACCGTTGCTGACCTGTTGCCGACCTTCGGCGCGATCGCCGGCGCAGAACCCGATTCGTCGTTCGTGTACGACGGCAAGCCCGCCGTTGCAGCCCTGCTCGGACAGGAAGACCGATCGCCGCACGAGTGGATTCTCGCGATGGGCGGCGGCAACCACGCACGCCTGACCAACAACGGCGTGGAGAACGCTTATGTTTACCGTGACCGCGTGCTGCGCGACGAACGCTTCAAGCTCTACGTCGACACCCAGCGGCGGCCGTCCCGCCTCTTCGATCTGCGCTCCGACCCGTGGGAGGAACGCAACCTGATCGCCAGCCAAGATCCGGAGGTGGTCGCCGCCCTCGCCCGCCTTTCCCAGCCCCTCGCCACGTTCCCGGAACGCGACAACGATCCCCTCTACACGCCGCTGCCACCGCAGCCCTGGGATGTTGCCGTGACGGCGGAGAGCGAAGTCTGGAAGAAGTAGGAGCAGCTCTACCTCACCAGGGGATCGTCCATCGTCTGCTGCAGCCGCCGCAGGCGCTCCTCCAGACCCTGGCGGACGCGTTGGTGTCCGGAGTCGTTCGCGAGGTCGCGCGTTTCCTCAGGATCCTGCGCGAGGTGGTACAACCGCACCACGTTGGCCGTCGGGTAAACGATCAGCTTGTAACCGCCGTGCACGATCGCCCGCTGCAGGTCGCGATAAGCGCCGTAGATCTCCGGATACGGTGGCGGCGCTTCCGGTGAGCGCAGTTGCGGCAACAAGCTCTTGAAGAAGACGTGTTCCGGTTTCTCGACGCCCGCGAGTTCGAGGGAGGTTGCCATCATGTCCTGCAGGTAGATCGGCGTCGTAATCTTCCGTCCGGCAGCGATCCCGGGGCCAACGACGATGAAGGGCACGCGCACGCTGTGCTCGTACATGTTCTGTTTGCCGAACAAACCGTGGCGACCGACCGCCAGACCATGATCGGAGGTGAGGAAGATCCAGGTGTTGTCCGCCTTGCCGCTTTCGTCGAGCGCCGCGAGCACGCGGCCGATGTGTTCGTCGAGGTGGGTCACCAAAGCGTAGTACTCGGCCCGATGCACCTTGACGGCGTGCTCCGTGCGCGGGAACGGCGCGAGGCGTTCGTCGCGCAAGGTACGTCCGGCTCCCATCGCCTCGTTGTGCGGATACTCGGTGAGAAACGGGGCTGGCACGGCGATGCGTTCGAGCGGGTAACGGTCCACGTACGCCTGGGGCGACTGTCGCGGGTCATGCGGGGCGTTGAAGGCCACATACATGAAGAAGGGCTCAGGCCGTGTTTTCGCCTCCGCCAGAAAACCAATGGCGTCATCGGCCGTCACCTCCGTCCAATGCGTGCCTCCTTCCCAGAAGCCACCGAGTGCGGGATCGGACGGGCTCCATGGATCGGGCTGCCCCTCGAGCGGCCGGTTGTATCCGGCGGGCACGTCCTTCGGCATACCCGCACGGACGTGGCTCACGCGGTCAAAGGTTTGGGTCACATCGGCCGGGACATGCCACTTGCCCGTGAAGTAGGTGCGGTACCCGGCGCGGGCGAGTAACTGCGGCCAGAGCCTGCCCGCCACCCGCTCTTCATCCGCTTTTGCGTAGATGCGCTCCGTATCCCAAAGGCTCCGTCCGGTCATCAGCATCGTCCGGCTGGCGACGCACACTGCCGGCGTGTGCGAGCCCATGTTGTACGCGTGCGTGAACGTCGTGCCTCGGGCGACGAGCCGGTCGAGATTCGGCGTGTCGATGTCGATGTCGCCCAACGCACGGATGGTTTCGACCGCCTGGTCGTCCGTGAAGAGGACGAGAATGTTGGGTTTGCCCGCGGCGGTCACCGGCAGCGTCGTGCCCGCGAGGGCAAACAGGAGAGCAAGGGTACGGGTCATTCGAATCATGGGATAAGGTTTGGAAGCAAGTGAGTGCTGGCTCAGACGGAGTGCGGGGCGGTCGCCAAGCCTTGGCGTCGTTGCTGGTTCGTCCCTGGTCAGTCGGATTCGCGCCACTGCACTGGCACATCGTTAAGCAGCGCCGGACCAGGCGTGCTGCGCCCGCGGTCGACGATCGTGGCGAGAAGATCCTTCAACTCCGCCACTTTGGCCGGATGCCGGGCGGCAAGGTTGGTCGTCTCGGCTTCGTCCTCGTGGAGGTTGTAGAGCTGGAGAGATCCTTCCTCAACGCCTTTGCTCCAGCCACCGCTGCCGGAAGTCAGCGCAAGCTTCCACGGCCCCTGGCGGATGGCGAACTTGCCCTGGATGCTGTGGTGAACGAGCGACTGGCGCGCCGCATCCTTCCGGCCCAACAACACATCGAGGAAACTGACGCTGTCCTCGGCCATGGACTCCGCCAGACGGATGTCCGTCAGCTCGGCAACGGTGGCCATCAGATCGTTCAGCCCCACGAGAGCCCGCGTCGTTCCGCCTGCCTTCACCTTCCCCGGCCAGCGCACGATGAAGGGCACGCGATGTCCTCCCTCCCAGATGTCGGTCTTGTAACCGCGAAACTGCGCGCTCGCAAAATGGCCCCGACGCTCGAGGTCGTCGGTGTTCGCCTGCGGCGAGCAACCGTTGTCGGCCGTGAACACGACCAAGGTATTCTCGGCCACGCCCGCTTCATCGAGCGCCTGCAGAATCTCCGCGACGGAGCCGTCCGTCTCCATGACGAAGTCCGCGTAATCGCCGAGCCCGCTGCGTCCCTTCCACGCAGCCGAGGGCACGATCGGCGTATGCGGGGAGGTCTGCGCGAAATAGAGGAAGAACGGTTCGCCGGTGCGCGCCCGTTCGCGAATGTAGGCCGTGGCCCGATGCGTCAGCTTGCCAAGGGCATCGACGGGTTGGACGTGTTCGACGGCGGTGTCCTGCTCGAAGAACGTACCCATCGATCGCGCGTGCTGGACGCCATAAAAGAAATCGAATCCACGAGAGACGGGCCCGTCGGCGGTGCGCGCACCTAGAGGCGCACCGCGCGCACCGGGTTCCTGACCGGTTGCGCCCTCGCCTTTGTCCAAGGTGAATCCCAAGTGCCATTTCCCAATGACCGCCGAGTGATAACCACGGCCGCGCACCATCGCGGGCAGCGTCAACCGATCCGCATCGATCAGCGGCGGAGCGAAGCCGTCGATGACTCCCCGCTGCAGACGCGTGCGCCACGCGTAGCGACCGGTGAGCAGACCGTACCGGGTCGGCGTGCAGACGGACGAGCCGCTGTGCGCATCGGTAAAGACCAGACCTTCCTGCGCGAGCCGGTCGATGGTCGGCGTGGGAATCCTGCCACGGGCAGGATTGAGGTGCTGCACGTCGCCGTAGCCCAGGTCATCCGCGAGGATGACGACGATGTTCGGCCATGACGCGTTCGCCCCCACCGCACGGCAGGCGCCCACGACGGCGAGCAGACAAGCGAGCAGCCGAAAGCGTTTCTTCATCAAGACGAACAGCGAAAGGGGTGGAGCACGGGGTTCCCTCAAGACTCCCTCTTGGGACCGCCCCCCGCAACCATCGATCTACTGCAACAGTGTAACTCCCGCGCGCTAGGCGAACGTCCTTTGGAACCTGGGCTATCGCTGGGAGGCGCGACCTGACGATCGCACCGTGCCACCTTCGTGCCACACGCCATCGACGTGGGTGCCAACCGAGCGCTCGCCGGGGCCGCGCTGGCTGATGAGCAGTTGCGCGTTGAGTGCATCGACCGCGGCCGCGCCCATGATGTCGCGCGGTTGCAGGATGCCGCTGACGCCGGGCGCATCGTCGATGACGTTGAGGCTGACGTAGCCGAGGTCGGCCGGCATGCGCACGCCGGCCTCGCGCAACACCGGAAGCACGCGATCGCTCCGACTGACGATGGCGTCGGGCCGGTGCGTGCGCAGCCACTCGAGCACGCCCGCGGAGCCTTTCTCCTCATGCGTGACGAAGGTCGGCACGGGCGGATCGCCTGCGCCGGTGCGGGCCTGTTCGAAAGCATGCGCAGCCTCCCATTGATGGGCGGCCCGTTCGGCCAGCGCATGATCGAGGACGAGTCCGATCCGCCGATAGCCGCGGCGCCTCAACTGCTCCCAGGCCAGCAGCATGTCGGCAAAGTAGCTCGGCACGACATGGTGGAACGTCGTGTAGCGCGTGGGCCGCTCGATCGTGACCACCGCGAAATTCTCCCAGGCCAGTTCGAAGGGAGCGTCGGGATGCTCGAAGGGCGCGAGGATGAGCCCGCGAATGCCGCGATTGAGCAGGATCTGACTGAAGCGCGCCGGTGTCGCTCCCGCCTCCCGCGCCCAGAGATGTTGCAAGGAATAGCCCAGGGCCCGGGCGCGCGCGGACGCACCCTCCCAGAGGGCCTGCGCACTCGCACGATGGAACCACTCGTTGCGCTTCGACCAGTTGGAGACGAGGCCGATGACAGCGAAATCGCGCCGTACGCGCTGGCGGCTGCGATAAGCGGCAAGCGCGGTCAGGGCCGGGTCGGGCGCGTAGCCGACGGCCTCCGCGGCTTTGCGCACCCGTGCGACCGTCGCGGTCGGCAGGGCCTTCGGTTTGCGCAGGGCCAGCGACACGGCCGACAGGCTCAGCCGGGCTCGCTTGGCCACGTCCTTCAGGGTCGCGCGTCGGGGTTGCTGCACTGTTGCAGCTTAATTGGGGTCGAAGCGTCCCTCGCAAGCGTTAACCCTTCACATCCGTCGCACCCCGCCCCGCTGTTGCCACTCATGGACGCCTCCGCCCCGCCCAACCTCCTTCTGGTGATCGCCGATGACCACCAGGCCGCGGCGCTCGGCGCGCACGGGCATCCGGTGGTGCGCACACCGACGCTGGATGGCCTCGTCGCCGACGGAGTGACGTTCAGCCGGGTGCAGATCATGGGCAGCTTCATGCCGGCCGTCTGCGCTCCTTCCCGCGCCTGCCTCCTGACCGGTCGCAACGCCGTCAAGGCGGACGCCTCCCCGGCGCTGATCAAAGGACCCGCCTACCAAGTCGCCCTGGCGCCCGACGCGCCGACGCTTCCGCAGGTGTTCGGGGAAGCCGGATACCAGACCTTCTTCACCGGAAAGTGGCACAACGACTTGCCCGCGCTCCTGCGCTCCTTCGAGGCGGGCGAGGCCATCTTTCACGGCGGCATGTGCGACCACGACAAGGTGCCAGTGCGCAGCCTGCGCGAGATCGCAGCCGGCCTTGCTCCCCGCATCGGGCGCGGATTCTCAACGGAGCTCTTCTGCCGCGCCGCGGAGACCTTTCTGCGCAACCGGGATCGGGCGCGACCCTTCTTTGCCTGCGTGGCGCTGACTTCCCCGCACGACCCGCGCACGCCGCCCGCGGAGTTTCGCGCGCTTTATCCACCTGAGGAAATTCCGTTGCCCGCGAACTTTCGGCCGGAACACGGGTTCGACAACGGCGAACTGGACATCCGTGACGAGCGGCTGGCCCCGACGCCTCGCGACCCCGCGACGGTGCGCGAACATCTCGCCGGCTACTACGGCATGATCTCCCACCACGACGCCTGGCTCGGCCGGCTGCTCGCGACCCTGCGCGAGACGGGCGCGGACAAGAACACCCTCATCGTGTACACGTCCGACCACGGCCTCGCCCTCGGCAGCCATGGCCTGCTCGGCAAGCAGAACCTGTACGAGCACAGTATCCGGGTGCCGCTGATCATGAAAGGTCCGGGGCTTCCGCGCGGACGCCGTTGTGCAAGCCTCGCCTACGCCTTCGACCTTTACGCGACGCTGTGCGATCTCGCCGGCCTCGCTGCCCCCGACGGTCTCGACAGCCGCAGCCTCCTGCCCGCACTCTCGACGCCCATGAGATCGATTCGTGAGGAACTCGGTTCGCTCTACATGGATTGCCAGCGCGCCCTCACGACGGATCGTTGGAAGCTGATCAAGTACCGCGTGGCCGAACGCGAACGCGTGCAGCTCTTCGATCTCGAGACGGATCCGCATGAGATCGAGGACCGCGCGGCCGATACGGAGTTCGCGCCGCTGGTGGCCGACCTCACCCGGCGCCTCCACGCCTGGCAGCGGCAGGTGGGCGACCGCTGGATGCTGCCTCCCGTCGAAACCGCCTCGCGCCTGCCCCTTCGATGAACGCCTCCACGCTGTCGCCGTGGGACGCCGGCATCGTCGGCGGGTATTTCCTGCTGGTGATCGTCTTTGGGGTATGGATGGGCCGCCGCGGGATTCGGAACACAGACACGCTGTTCCTCGCCGATCGCGAAGCGACGTGGCCGTTGATCGGGGCGTCGATGTTCTCCGCCAACATCTCCAGCCAGCAATTCGTCGGTCAGGCCGGGCTCGCCTACAGCATCGGCCTGGTCGCAGGCGCGTTCCAGATGGTCGGCGCCTTGTGCTTCGTGTTGCTCGCCGTGTTCTTCGTCGACGTCTATCTCTCGCTACGGCTGCGCACGGCGCCGGAGTTCTTCGAGCGGCGATACAGTCCGGGCGCGCGTCTGTTCGTTTCCGGGATCAACGTGGTCATGATCCTCGCCGCGAACATCGCTACCGCGCTCTACGCCGGCGCGACCGTGCTCACGAGCCTGCTCGGCGGCAACGGCGAGGTCTTTTTTCATTTCGCCGTGTTCGCGATCGCGGCGGCCGCCGGCACGTACGCCATTCTCGGCGGGCTGCGCTCCGTGCTGTGGACGGATCTCCTGCAGGCGACCCTCCTCTTGGCCGGTGGCACGGTCACCCTGATCGTGAGCGTTGGAGCCGCCGGCGGCTGGAGCGAAGTGCTCGCGACGCGCGCCGGCGACGGGAGCAGCCCGTGGAATCTGGTCCAGCCCTGGGACCACGCCTTCGGCTGGCTGCCGCTCCTGACGGGAGCGATGATCCTCGGTGTGCACGGTCACTGCACGGATCATGACTACGTGCAACGCGCCCTCGCCGCACGGAGCCTCTTTCATTCGAAGATGGGCGCGATCTTCGCCGCCTTTCTCAAGGTGGCGGCGCTCTTCATCATCGCGGCGCCCGGGGTCGTCGCAGCCAGGCTTTTACCCAACCTCGCCCACCCCGACCAGGCTTACGCGCAACTCGTCTCCACCTACCTGCCTGTCGGTCTCAAGGGCCTCGTGCTCGCCGGCCTGCTTGCGGCCATCCTCGGCACGGTGGCGGCGGGACTCTCGGCCGCAGCCTCGATGCTCACCTTCGATTTCGCCGGCCGGGCTTTCCCCGGGCTGTCGGAACGGGCGCGGGTGCGCCTCGGGCGGGTGCTCATGGTCGGTATCCTCGTGCTTTGCGCGCTCCTTGCACCTGGGATCCGCGAATTCAAAGGCGTATTTGCTTACTTGATACAACTCTGGTCACTGCTTGCGCCTCCGGTCTTCGTGTGCGTGGTCGCCGGCATCTTCACCACGACCGCCACTCCCCGTGGTGCAACCGCAACCTTGATCGTCGGCACTTTGCTGGGTGCGGTCACGTTCTGGATGCTCGGTTCGAAGGACATTTCCAATGCCTTGCCGCGCTACCTGCAGAGCCCGCTGAACTGGGGATTCGTCATCACGCTCGTCTGCACCGCCGTGATGGTTGCAGTCAGCCGCCATCGGCCCGCAGGGTCGCAAGGCTCAGCCGAAACCTGGCGTCCCGGTACCAGCACTGCCTCCACCATGACCGCCATGGAGCGACGGATCTATCGCTGTGCGCTCTTGATCCTCGCGGTGCTCTGGCTGGCTGTCGTGTGCGCATTCTCTCCGCTGGGTTGGGCGACCAGCCGTGCCGGCTGAGGACGGGCGCCGTCCCTTCACGCGGAGAAAGCCTTCCGGGTCGCTTCAGGCATGGGTACGGCTTCCATCCGACCGTCCGCATCCTGCCGCACGTGCACCGTCGACATCGTGCCACGGGCCACTTCCGTCCAACGTCCGGCCCGGTCCTTCTCGAACACAAACGCAAAGGTAAGCTGCGTCGTCCCGACCTCCACCACCGTGCCGGTCACCCGCACCTCGTCTCCGCACCGCAAGGGGCGAAGGAATTGGCAGGACGCTTCCCGCCGCGGCCAACCGAGCCGATCACCCTCCGGGGACACGCTCATCATGGCCGCGCCGCATGCCCGGAACCAGGCGTGCTCGCAAACTTCCATCCAGCGATAGAAGTTCGAGAAATGCATGAGGCCGGCGGCATCGGTTTCGTGAAACTCCACCCGCCGGGTGATCGAGAAGGACAGAGGTTCGGCCATGGGTCCGGACAAAGCCTGCAAACGCCGTCGCTGTCCACCCGTCGACGCCGATTCTTCGAATCAGATTGCCGGAATCGCGTGCGCGTGAGTTGCCTTGGAACGGCCCCATTTAAGCCCACCTATGGCTTTTCATGTCAGCGCGGCGACCCCGCCGGATTACGGTTCCATCACGCAGCTGCTCGACGCCGCCTTTGCTCCGAGCCGCTATGAGTCCCGGCTCGTCGCCCGCCTCCGAACAGAGGGCCGGCTCACGCACGAATGGGTGATCCGCGATGACCACGGGGTGGCGGGCCATGTTGCGTACTCGCCGGCTTACCACGGCGACACCGTGATCGGACACCATCTCGCGCCGGTCGCGGTGCGGCCCGACGTGCAGCGGAGGGGCGTCGGTACCCGGTTGATCACCGCCAGCCTCGCCGAGATCCGGGCGCAACATCTGCCCGTGTTTGTCCTTGGCGATCCCCGCTACTACCGACGGTTCGGCTTTGTGCCCATTGCCCAGCCTACCTGTCCGTTCGACCCCTCTAACGAGCACTTCATGGCCTTGGGATGGACCGAAGGACCCGCCTTCGTCGTTGGCTACGCCGCCGCTTTTCACGAAGCTTAGGCGCGTACGATCCGAACTTGCGGCCACGCGCCGAGGGGTGTTTCTTTTGCCAATCGAAGGCGGAAACGCCGGCGATCGTTCTCACCGCTCCGGCGTCGTTCCAAGTTCCTCCTACCCGGTTCCCGCCCCGTCGTTCACATCACCGCCCGTCGCTTTCTGCCCATGCCCTCCTTCCTCCCCACCGTTGGCGCGCGGCTGCTGCTCGTTGCGCTTGTCGTCACCCTCTCCGGCTGCGCGTCGATGCTGCCCAAGGAGCGGTCGGCCTATGTGCTCATCCGTCCGGTCTCGGGGCCGGCCGTGCCAGTGCCAGCGGGAGCAACCGAGCAGTCCATTGCACAGTTGGTCTCGCGGCAAAACTACCGCTTCACCCGCGACCCGCAGGCCGCCTGGCTGATCTACCTCGACGAGCGTCCGACCTCCTCCGACGGTTCGACCGCCCCGCGGTACGTGGTGGGCGACATCATGCGCAATCCCACGAGCCGCTACCCCGACGAGACCGTGCGTCCTTCGCGCTCGGACCACCAGCAACATCCCTCGCTGGCCATGCTCAAGCAGTACGAGGATGCGGCGCAAAACCGGCCGACCACGACGCCGTGACGTCGAAGCCGCCCGACGCCCGCCCGGCGTCAGGCGACTCCCCTGCCCTTTGCATGCAAAGCTACGCCGACCGCCTGGACGCCACCCGGGAGTTTTACCCGTTCGCGCTGTGGGCAACCTACGACGAATTGGAGCAGTACACCGAGGAAACCTGCGCTGAGGCCGAGGCCATCCTCGATCGTTTGCTGGCGAGCCTGCTCGCGATGGGCGAGAACGCCAGCGAGCCGGCAAAGCTCCAGGCGTTCCAAACGGCGGTGGAAGCGCTCAATGTCCTCAACGAGGACCACGGCGGTAACGTGATCGAGACCAGCGAAGCCGAGGAGCTGTGCGAGTTGTTCAATCGCATCGCCCTCGCCGCCGGACTCGATCCCCGCAAGTACGGTCACGGCGAAGGACCGGCGAGCCTGTGGCGCGACTGGTGAGCGGCCGGCGCCGGGCTCGCAGCCGGACGGCGAATCCGCTCTGCTCGCGCCATGACACTCTCCGGTCCGAGACTGCTCCTGCATGCCGAAGGCCTTGTCGTGTTGATCGCGGCGACCGTGGCCTACGGCAAGCTCGGGGCCTCCTGGGGCCTGTTCGCTTTGCTCTTCCTCGCCCCGGACGTGGCCGCGCTCGGCTACCTGCGCGGCCACGCCGTGGGAGCGTGGTCCTACAACGCCCTGCACACTTACCTCGGACCCGCCCTGCTCGCGGCCGCCGCCGCCGCGCTCGACGCGCCCGGACTGTATCCCTTCGTGCTCATTTGGTTCGCGCACATCGGCTTCGACCGGCTGCTCGGCTACGGCCTCAAGTATCCGTCCGCCTTCAAGGACACGCACCTCCAGCGGGTGTAGGCCCCGGGCGCCGACCGGGCCTCCCTCACCCGTAGGCGGCCTTTTCCGTACCGGGAGGCACGAGGTTGATCATCCAGCCGAGTCCGAAGCGGTCGCGCACCATGCCGAAACGCGGGGACCAGAACGTTTTTCCCAGCGGCATCTCAACCTTGCCGCCCTGTTCGAGGGCGCCGAAAAGCCGGTCCGCCTCCGCTTCGGTGGGCACGGAGAGGGACAGCATGAAGCCGTTGAAGCCGCCGACCTCGCCGCAGCCGTCCGAGGCCATGATCATGTTCGTGCCCAGATGAAAGGAGGCGTGCATGACCTTGTTCTCGTACCCGGGCGGGAGCATGCCGGGCGGCGGCGGATCCGGGGCTTCGTTGTAGCGCATGATCACATCGATCTGCGCGCCGAGGGCGGTGCGATAGAACTCCAGCGCTTCGGCACAGTTGCCGCCGAAGAAGAGGTAGGGATGCAGGTGGCAGGGTGTCTTCATGGGAAAAAAGTTGCTGGTTCAGGCGGTGGGCCGGCCGGGAGGCACGGCGACAAAGAGGGTGCGAAACGACGCGCGATAGACCCACGCGAGGTAGAGTTCGACCGCGAGGAAGACCAAGGCCATGGGCAGGCCGGAACGTTCCAGGAAAAGGTGGAAGGCCACGCTGTGGACCATGAACGGGGCAAAGATCACGAGGGCGAGCGGCACGGCACGGTTGACGAGCAACAGGACGCCGACGAGCAGATGAGTTCCGGCGATCAGCGGCATCATGTACCCGGATGCGACCAAGGCCCCGACGAAGGCGGTCGCACGCTCGGGCAGCGCCACCTCCGGCTGGGGGATGAAGTTCAGGAAACCGTTGAGACCGAAGACGGTCAGCGGCAGGCCGAGCAGCACACGCGCCACGGCGGGAACGAGACGGGCGACGCGCCCGGGGGAGGAGGGAGGCAGTTGGCTCATGGAAGTATTCAGTGTTTGGCGACGAGGGCAGCCAGGCGGTCCAGACTCTCGCCCCAGCTCGGGTGGAACCCCATGCGTTCGTGCCGTGCCCGTTGTCCGGCCGTCCAGTGGAGCGCACGCACGGTACAGCGGGCAGCATCGCCCGACAGGGCTTCGAACCGGACGAATCCGGTGAAAAAAATCTCGGGGTGCGGCAACCAGCCCGGATCGAAGGCGTCGGTGAACACCAGCCGCTCGTTGGGCACCACCTCGAGGAAGACACCCCGGGTCGTGAACTCAGTGCCATCCGCCGCCCGCAGGACGGTGCGAAAGCTCCCGCCCGGCCGCAGGTCCATCTCGAAATCCGGCACGGTCGTGCCATGGGGTCCCCACCATTCCGGAAGGCGCCGGGTCCAGGCGGCGTAGACGGCCTCGCGCCGGGCCGGAAGGATGCGCGAGAGGGTCAGCTCGCACTCAGCCGGTGGAAGGGTGGCGGTGGTGATCATGGATGGCGTCCATGATCACAACGAACGGACCTCAGCCGGGCGGACACACCCGGTTGCACTTCTTCAGCGATCGAACGTGATCGCCTGCCGCACGCGGACTCGGACGGGATCGCCCGCGATTGCCGGCGCGCGGAAGCGCCACGTCGACACGGCCTGGACGGCCGCATAGCCGAAACTGGGCAAAGACGCCTCGATGACGCGCGGCAGCTGAACGAGCCCGCGTTCGTCGACGATGAACTCCACCACGGCACGGCCGGAGGCCACATCGCCGGGGACGTCGAGTGGGAACCGGGGCCTCCGCTGCGATACCGGTGTCACGGGGCCGTCGAGTTCCTTGGCGAGAGCGAGCTTCAGGTTTCCCTTTGCCAAGGCGCGCATCATGCTCGCCGCCCGGTCCGACACCGGGGCATCGCCGGTACCAACGGGATCAAACGTGACCTCAAACGCAAAGGCCGTGGGCGTCGGCCGGCCTTCGCGGGACGCCGGGGTGAATTCAAAGCACTCGATCATCGCCTGCGCGGCGAGGCCGAGATCCGGCCGGGGGCTTTCCGCCACCTTTGTCGCCACCACCGCACCGCGTTCGTCGATGACCACGCGGACGACCACCTTGCCTCCCGCGCGCGCCTCGAGCGCCTCGAAGGGATACACGGGCACCACTGCTCCGCGCACGGTCGGGGCATGATCGAAGCGAAATTCGGGTGGGAGGCCCTTTTGCGCCTCCGGCTTGCTGTTGAATCGGTAGGGCGAACGCGACTCCTCACCGGAAATCGCGAATACGATCGGGACCTGCATGCGCGTGTTCACGGGCACGCCCTTCACCTTGCCCGGCTTGAAGGTCCACTGCGTCACCGCATCCAACGCCGCTTCATCGAACCCCGGATTGCTCGAGCGGACCACCTCAGCCGAACGCACCCGGCCCTCGCGGGACACGACGAAGCTCACCACAACTTCCCCGGTCAAACCCGACAGCATGAGGCCGTGAGGATAAACCGGTCTCACTCGCTTCACCGGTTCGGGCATTTCATGCGACTCGCCGGGAGCGACGGCATCGAACGCGCCAAACACCACCGGTACGTCGACGCTAGCTGGGACGGCGACTCCGTTCTTTCTCGCCGGTGCGAACCGCCAGCGCAGGACCGCGCGCCGCGCCTCGTCGGCGAGACGCTCCTCGCCCGCCAACACCTGCGCTCCCACCACCCGGCCTTGTTCGTCAACCTCCGCCCGGACCGGTACGATGGTGTCGCTGGTCCCAGGGCGCGCTGGCAAGCCCGCCGGAGGCACCACCTCGATCAGGCGCGGCGTGGCCTCGGGACCCGACTCGCGCGCCGTCGCCGGATTGAAGATCACCAGGTAGCGGACCTCGCTCCAGACGTGCCGTCCGTCACGTTTTGCCGCCTTGAAACGACCCAGCGGGGGCATATCCGGGCGCAGCCACGGCGAGGATGCCGCCACCTCCTGCCGAGCAACCGCGCCCGACGGGGCTACAACCAGGCGTACCTCCGCGTAGGCAGGTTGTCCGAGAGCCTTGATCTGCTCGGGAAGGTCCGGCTTCCGGCGATCACTCGATTGAGGCAGGCTGTCGGGTGCGTCCTCCGTGTTGATCCACGCCAAGGGTGTGATCGTCAGATCCTGGGCCGGCGCCATGGGTGTAAAGGCGGCGAGCACACTCCAGAACAGGCACCATGATTTTCGCATGGCATTGGCATAGCATTTGGTCGAACCCCTGCCATCCGGAATTTTCCGAACAAAAGAATCCGGCACAGCCTCCTTGCCTCGGCCGACCGACCCCAGAAGGCTATCCGACGAATCCATGTACGAGTTTCCCCTCACCGGTGCGCAGAAGACGTTTCTCCGCGGTCTCGGCCAGACGCTGGAGCCCGCCCTTAAGGTCGGGAAGGCCGGGCTGACGCCGGAATTCTTCAAGGAGCTGCAGCGCTGCCTCAACACCGACGAGCTTGTGAAGTTGCGCTTCCTCGGCGCCGACCGGCATGAGCGGGCGACCCTCGTCGAGCGCATCGCGGACGAAGGTCGCTGCGTCTGTGCCGGCGCGGTGGGCGCAACGGCGCTCTTTTACCGTCAGCAGGCTGATCCGGCGAAGCGGAAGATTGTGTGGTGAGGTAGGGCCGACGCCTATGAGGCGCGAACGGCTGCATGAGACAGGCATCCTGCCTGTCCGCTCGCGTTGTTTCTCACGGGGCACCGACAGGAATGTCGGTGTCACCCGGCACGCGGGCTCAGTAGTGCGGCGGACGCTCGTCCGTCGGCTCGGTGAAGTCGCCTGCCGCTGCCTGACCGGACGAGGCCCGTTCGCGCAACAACCGAAGCTCGGCGCGCAGGCGGTCGATGTGGTCCGCCTGCTCGAGCATCACCTTGTCCTGTTCCTCGACGTGGCGTTCCAGCCAGGCGAGCCGTTCTTCGAGCCGTTCAATGCGTGCGTCGGACATGAGGAGGGGGCGGAGCGCCGGCTTTGAGTTTCTCGATCTCGGGCAGCACGACGGCGCTGTAACAGCCGGGACAGACCGAGTGGCTGAAATCCGTGCCCGTGCGCTCGTTGATATAGCTCTCGATCTGTTGCCAGTAATTCTGGTCGTCGCGGACTTTCTTGCAGTACGAACAGATGGGCAGGAACGCCTCGAGCTGGCGAACCTGGGTGGCGTAACGCAGGATGCGCTCCGCCACCCGCAGGCGCATCCAGAGCTCGGTCAGGTCGAGCGGTTTGGTGAGGAAATCGTCGACCCCGGCGTCAGCGGCCGCCTCGCGATTGGTGTGATCGCCCGTGCGGCCGGTGAGCAGAATGAAATAGACGTAGTCGGCCCCGGCGCGGCTGCGGATGCGGCGGCACAGCTCGAGTCCATCCATTCGCGGCATGGTCCAGTCGCTCACCACCACCCGCGGTTGTTCGCGGGCGAGAAGCGCGAGCGCCTGCTCTCCATCGGTGGCGGGGAGCACGTCATGCCCGAGGCGCTTCAGCGTCTGGTCAAGGACGCGGTTCGCCACGGGATCGTCTTCAACGGTGAGGATCTTCAAGGAGACGCCTTCTCTTGTGCTGGGTGAGGGCCGAGGCAAGCCGCTCGTAGGCCCGCTCGAGTTCGCGGGCGGCGGCCCGCGCCTCGGCCAGCCGTCCGCCGGACGCCAGTTTCTCCAACTCGGCGCAACGCGCCTGCAGTTCGCGTCCGCCGAAGGTTGCGCTTGCACCTTTCACGGTGTGGGCGGTGCGTGCGGCGAGGCCGAGGTCGCTCGCGCCCAGGGCGAGGCTGAGTTCGCTCAGCCGGCGCGGCGTCTCGGTGAGGAACAGATCGATCAGCTCCGCCACGAACTCCGGCTGCTCGTCATCCTGCAGGGCGCGCAGGTGCTCGAGCTGGGTTTCCTCCAACACCAGGGTGCGCCGGGCCGGAGGAGACGCCGTCGAACTGAAGCCCGGGGCGGTCCCTCCGCGCAGGGAGCTCGGCAGGCCCATGCGCGTGATGAGCGGCTGCACGCGGTCGAGCACCAGCGGTTTCTCGAGCACGGCATCCATGCCCGCCTCCTCACACAACCGCCGGTCATCGTCACGCCCGTAGGCCACCATGCCGATGATCGGCATCTGCGCGCTGACTCCCGGCACGCGTCCGTCGCGAATGCGGCGCGCCGCTTCGATGCCGGTCAACACCGGCATCTGGGCATCCATCAGAACCGCGTCGTACGGGCGCAAGCCGAGCATGGACAACGCCGACGAGCCGTCTCGGGCGATGTCGCAACTGTGCCCGCCCCGCGCGAGCTCGCGTTGCAGCGTGGTGCAGTTGGCGCCGTTGTCGTCGACGATGAGGAGGTGGCAGGCGCCCGGAGCCGGGGCGGCCGGCGCCGGCACCGGCGGCGGCACGGCGACCTCACCGCCGGCAACGAGCGGTAGTTCGATCCAGAAGGTGGCACCCTCGCCCGGCTGGGTCTCGACGCCGATGCGGCCGCCCATGTGTTCCACGAGCCGGCGGGCCACGGCCAGCCCCAGTCCCATGCCGCCGTGGCGGCGCGTGTT
Organism: uncultured Opitutus sp.; assembly: GCA_964476565.1. Classification (GTDB taxonomy): domain Bacteria; phylum Verrucomicrobiota; class Verrucomicrobiia; order Opitutales; family Opitutaceae; genus CAMAXB01. The sequence continues at coordinate 45,084 of CAYZBG010000006.1, read as the reverse complement.
GCTCACATCCGCCTGCATGAAGGGCTTGAACAGCTCCGCCTGCGTCGCGCGCGAGATGCCGATCCCGGAGTCGGTCACGGCCACGCGCATCAGCCGCACCACGTCGGCCGTGGTGGACGTCGAGGCGCGCACGCAGACATCGCCATGCGGGGTGAACTTGATCGCATTGTCGATCAGGTTGGCCAGTACCTGGCGCAGGCGCGCTGCATCGGCATGCATGCGGTCGGGCAACCCGTCGGGAAACTCGACCCGCAAGGTGATGCCTTTCGCCTCGGCGCGTTCGCGGTGGGCGTTGATCACCTCGACGAGCAGTTCCCGCAGATCGAAGTCGGTTTCGTAGAGCCGCAGCCGTCCGGATTCGATCACGGAGAAATCCAACAGATCCCCGAGCACACGCATCAGGGCCTCCGCGCTCTTTTGCACCGCCAGCGCCAGGTCGCGCTGGGTCGGGGCCAGCGAGCCCTCCAGCAAAAGGCCTGTCATGCCAATGAGGCCGTTCATCGGTGTGCGCACCTCATGGGTGAGGTTCGCCATGATCTGGGCACTGAGCCGTTCAAAGCCGGGACCGCCGCCGTGCCGCGCCGCTTCGACGAGACGCAGCATGCGGCGGAAGAGCGCCGGCGTGAGGTCGGCCTCCGCCACGCAATCCACCGCACCGGCCGAGATCACGGCCTCAGCAAAGGCGTCGTCCGGCTTCTCGGTGACGAACAAAAATCCGGCGGTGCACCCGGCATTGCGCAGACCGGCCATCCGGCCGATCTCGGCATCGGCCCGGGCGGAGCGGCGCACCAACACCACGGCCGCGGGTTGGGAGCCCCACGGCTCGAGCCGGAGCGCTTCCTCGTCGAGCACGTGGTCGAGCTGGAGGCCGGGGACGGCGCGCAACACCGGCAACAGCACGGTGCGCTCGTCGACGAGCATGACGCGCCACGCCGGCGCTTGATCAGCTCCGCTCATGGGGCGCGCCCGTCTTTGCGCGCCGGACGGAGTTTCACGCCGCAGCGGGCCAGCGCCTCGACCAGCGCGTCGGCCCGCACCGGTTTGCTCACATAGTCGTTCATGCCGGCATCGAGGCACTTCATGCGGTCGCCGGGCATGGCAAAGGCGGTCAGGGCGATGATCGGGACCGTGCCGTTCAGGACGGTGCGACCGGCGGCCCGGAGCCGCCGGGTCGCCTCGTAGCCGTCCATCTCGGGCATCTGGCAGTCCATCAGCACGGCGTCATAGGGCGTCGTCTGAAGCGCGGTGAGGGCAAGCTGACCGTTGCCCGCCACATCGACGCGGCAGCCGAGCTTCTCCAACATCCGGCGCGCCACCATCTGGTTGACGAGGTTGTCCTCGGCGAGCAGGAGCCGCGGTCCCAGCGCCGAGTCGGCCGAGGCGGGAAGCGGCAGGGGCGAGGCGGAGCCGCCGAACGGCGGCCGCGAGCCCGAGGGCAGGAGCGCGCGATAGAGTTGCTCCATCCGGACCGGCCGCGTGAGCGCCGACTCGATCCGTGCCTCGGCCAGCGCCTCGGCGGGCACCGGAGCGTCGGCGGGAGCGACCAGCAGCAGACGGGAGGGATTGACGTCGGGATCGCGCCGGATGCGGCCGGCCAGCTCGAGGCCGGTGGCGTCGGGCAGGTGCGCGGCGATGAGCACGACCTGGAAGGCGCCGGCGGCTGGGGGCGAACGCAGTCCGGCCAGCGCCTCCCCGGCGGTGCCGACGGCCTTGGCGGTCGCGCCCAGCGCGGCCAGATGCTCGAGCAGCGCCCGTGCCTCCGACGCCTGCGGTTCGACCACGAGCACACGCAGGCCGGCGGGCAGCGACCCCGGCGTATTCTCCGGGGGAGCCGCGAGCATGGGCAGGCTGAGGTCGACCCAGAAGGTGGAGCCCGCGCCTTCGACACTCTCGAAGCCGATCTCGCCGCCCATCAGCTCGACCAGCTGGCGCGAGATCGCCAGGCCCAGGCCGGTGCCGCCAAAGCGGCGCGTGGTGGTGCCGTCCGCCTGCACGAAGGGCTGGAAAAGCCGGTCCTGCGCCCGGCGCGACATGCCGATACCGGTATCCTTGATCTCGATACGGAAACTGACCCGGCCGCCGGAGAGACCGCGGTTGCGGACGGCCACGGCGACCTCGCCGCGTTCGGTGAACTTGATGGCGTTGGCGAGCAGGTTGAGCAGCACCTGGCGGATGCGCCCCGCGTCGCCCTGCATCGGCATGGAGAGGGAGTCGTCGAAGTCGTAGCGCAGCGTGAGGCCCTTGGCCTGGGCCTTGGGCGCGAGCAGGGCCAGGACTTCGTCGACCAGCGGGCCCAGGAGCAGGCGGGCAAAGTCGATCGAGAGCTTGCCCGCCTCGATCTTCGAGAAGTCGAGGATGTCGTTGACGATCGAGAGCAGGCTTTCGGCGCTGTTCTGGATGATTCGGGTCATCTCGCGCGCTTCGGTGTTGAGCGGCAGGTCCATGAGCAGGCTCGCCATGCCGATGATGCCGTTCATCGGGGTGCGGATCTCATGGCTCATGTTGGCGAGGAACTCCGACTTGAAGCGCGACGCCTCGATCGCCTCGTCGCGGGCGCGGGCGAGGTTTTCCTCGAGCTGCTTCCGCTCCGTGATGTCCTGGGTGAACATCACGATGCCGCCGATCGCCCCGTCACCGCGGTACCACGGACGCACCTCCCAGCTCAACCACTGCCGGGTGCCGTCGGCCCGCTCGATCAGGTCGGCCTCGGCCTTCTCGACCGCCCCGGCGAGGCAGCGCTGATGGACCTCGCGCCACATGCCGGCGAGGTCAGGGAAGACGTCGTAGAAGCTGCGCCCGATGACTGGCTGGCCTTCGAGGCGGTAATCGACGAACCACTGGCGGCTGGCCACCAGGTAGGTCATGTCGCGGTCGAACATCGCCACCGACGCGGGCGCATGTTCCGCGAATAGCCGCATGCGTTCCTCGCTCTCGCGCTGCGCGTGCTCGTAGCGGCGCTGCACGGTGATGTCCTCGATCTGCGCGATGAAGTAGAGCGGCACGGCGGAGCCGTCGCGCACCAACGACATGGTGAGCCGGACCCACACGGTGTGCCCGTGGATGTCGATGTAGCGCTTCTCGACCTGGTAGTAACGCTGCCGGTTCGCGAGCAGGCTGCCGATCTCCTCGGTGTCGACGTGAATGTCCTCCGGATGAGTCAGATCCAGCAGGGTTTTGCCCACGAGTTCCCCCTCCGAGTAGCCGACGATCTCGCAGATGGCGCGGTTAACCCGCAGCCAGCGGCCGTCGAGGTCGACCAGCGCCATGCCGATACCGGCGGAATCGAAGGCGCTGCGGAACCGCTCCTCGCTCTCGCGCAACGCCGCCATCGCGCGGTTGCGTTCGGTGAGGTCGTTGGCGAGCACGAGAAAGCCGGTGATCGCCCCGGCGGCGTCGCGCAGGGCCGTCACGCTCAGCCGCACGGGCAGGCGGCGCCCATCCTTGCGTTGCCAGGTCCACTCGTGCTCCTCCACTCCGCCCTCGCGGGCGCGACCGACCACGACCTCCAGATCCGTCGCCGCCGGGACGGCGGCCCGGGCCGCGGCCAGCTCATCGGCATCGTGCAGGGCGAGGGGGCTGGCGCGTCCGACCATCTCCTCGGCTGAATAGCCGAGCATGCGGCCGGCCCCGGCATTGAAGACCCGCACCACGCCGTCGGGGTCGGTGGCAATGATGGCGTAGACCGTGCCGTCGAGCACCGCGCGCTGAAAGCGGTTGGCCTCCTCCAGCTTCGCCTGAGCCTCGGCCTGAGCGCGGCGGGCGCGATTCATCAGCACGAGGGCGACGGAGAAGAGGGCCAGCGCCAGCCCGCTGCCGAGCAGAATGATCCGATGGGTGAGTCCGGCGAGACCGACGCTCTGGGTGGTGCGCAGCGCGAGCTGGCGCTGACGCGCGTCCTGCAACTGTGCGAGGTGGCCGCGGATCGCCGTCATCAGGGCCGCCTCTTCACCACTGTGGATGATCTGGATCGCGCCGAGGCGATCACGCCGGTCCGCGGCGGTGACGGCATCGCGCAGGTAGCCGAGCTTCTGATCGACCAGGACCGCCAACGCTTCGACCTCGGCCGCTTCGTCTGGAGTTGAGCGCGCCAGCTGTCGAAGAGTCTCCAACTCCGCCCGTACCTGCGTTTCCGGAGCCATGCCGCCCCCGGCTAGGCGATCCTCCCCCACCAGCAGCCGGGCGCGAAGATCGGACTCGAGCCGCGTGAGGCCAAGTTCGAGGCGGCTCGCCGCGGTGAGAAAGGTTTGCGCCTCGGCCACCCAGGCGATCACTGCCTGTTGCGAACGGTTGCTGGCCACGGCGCCATAGCCGACCAAGGCAACGATCGCCGCCGCCGCGCTGATCGACACACGGGAGCGCAGGATGCTGCGGCGGGGAACGGACAGGCCGCGGTTGAGCCGATAGAGCATCCCGCCATTGGCCAGCAGCAGACCGGCGGCCGCCGGCAACGACATGACCATGTGCTCGCCTCCGCTGAATCCCGCCTGCAGGCCGAGCGCGTAGGCGATGACGGTGAGGGCACCCGTCGCAAACACGAATCCGCCCAGCACACCAATCACGCCGTAGCGGGGCCGCGGTTCAGCCTGAAGGAGGACCATGGCGCCAGAAAGCAGAAGCGCGAACGCCGCAATCGGCGGGACGGCGCCGGGATCGGCCGCGCCGGCCGCCACCTCCGGCGGGAACAGAAGATCGAGACCCAGGCTCCGCCCAAGCAGGACGGGCGCGAAACTGAGGGCGCCGAGCAGCAACACAAAGGCCCCGGCAACCTTGGCCACCCCAACCCGATTCCACCGCAGGGCCAGCAATGCGGCGCCCAACAGCACGAGGGCCACCGCCGTGTTGACCCGCAACGGCGCTCCGGTTGGCAGCCAGGTGATCCAGGCGATGCGGCCCGACATCCACCCGGCGAGACCCAGCAGACCGACGACCATCACGGCAGTCGCAAGCAACCCTTCCCCGCGCGGGGACGGCTCTGGGCGTTGCTCGTTCATCTCGGTTATAACTCGCAAAGGGTGACGTCGTTGGCGAGTTCGTTTCCGAGACAGAAATCGCGTTCCGACCCTGCTTTCCGCAAGATTCCCCTCAGCATCGGCCCGGGCGACGGTGAGAGAAGGTCGAAACTGTCAGAAAGGTGTAAAATCCCCGGCAAACCGCACCGCCGGGGTCGCTTACGCAAGTTGTTCGCACAAAGCCAGGGGCGAGGTGACCGGCGCCCGGCAGGTGTAGTGTTCACACACATACGCCGCCGCCTTCCCTCCGACCGGCCTCATGCCCGCCAGCCACGGCGCGCGTTCCACCAGTCCGGGCCGCGCGGCGACCACCGTACGGCGACGACCGGGACGGGCCCGGATTTCCACCACCAACGCCTCGAAATCCGGAGCACCCGGTTCGCCCGCCAGCACGATTTGCCGAGGAGCCTCGAGGGCCCGCTCCAGGCCGGTCAGCATTTCCGGCAACGCCTGGGGTACCGTGGTCCAGCGGGTGCGGAAGGCCGCCAGCGTCCGGAGCGCCCGCGTACGCCGGGCGTCGTCGTGCAACGCGCCGGACAAACGCAGCAGGTTCGCGACCGCGAGCGAATTGGCGGCGGGCTCGGCCCCGTCGTAGTCGTCCTTCAATCGCAGGACGAGTGCGGTGTCCCCGGCCGGGGTGTTGAAATAGCCCCCGTCCGCCTCATCCCAAAAGATCGCATCCATCGTCCGCTGCAACCGCTCCGCCCAGAGCAGCCAGCGGGGCGTCCAGGTCGCCTCGTACAGATCGAGCAGACCGCCGATCAGCGCCGCGTAATCCTCCGCAAAGGCCTCCGGCGCTCCGCGCGTGCCGCGCGGCGTACGGTAGAGCACGCCCCGGACAGGATCGTACGCCTCGGCCTCGAGGAAGGCGGCGGCCCGCTCGGCAGCGTCGCGATAAAAAGGCTGCTTGTCGGCCAGGCAGGCGGCCGGGCTCGCCGCGCCGCGCGCGAGCGCACCGATCATCATGCCGTTCCACGCCGCGATGATCTTGTCGTCGCGCAGGGGACGCGGGCGCTGCGCCCGCACCGCACGGAGCCGTTCAAGGGCCGCAGACAGCCGGAGCGCGGCATCCTCCGGGACGAGGCCGAGCGCGGCCGCCGTGTCGAGCAGCGACGCCTTTTGCCGAAGGATGTTCGTGCCCTTAAACTCGCCGTGGGGATCGAGCGCGGGCGGCACGTTGCCCTCGGGCAGCACCCCGAAATGCCGGATGACCAGCTCCGCCTCTGTGTGCAGCACCGCGCGCAGCTCGGCCTCCGTCCAGACATAGAATGCCCCTTCGGCGGCCCCGGCGCCGTCGGCCCGGGGCGAATCGGCATCCTCCGCGGAGTAGAATCCGCCCGCCGGAGCGGCGAGGTCGCGCAGCACGTAGTCGAAGACATCGCGCGCCAGCCACGCGAAGGCATCGCGGCCCGTGTAGAGGTGGGCGTCGAGCGCGTTCACCGCGATCTGCGCCTGATCGTAGAGCATCTTCTCGAAATGCGGCACGAACCAGGTCTCATCGACCGCGTAGCGGTGAAAACCACCGCCGACATGATCATGGATGCCGCCCCGCGCCAACGCCGCCACCGTGTCGGCGGCCATCTGGACCGCCTCGCGGCCGGTCTCGCTGTCCAGTCCCTGAATCACCGCGCAGCGGAAGAGAAAGTGGAGGTTCGACGAGCGGGGAAACTTAGGGGCGCCGCCGAACCCGCCGTGCGTCGCATCGTAGTTTTCGTACAAATACTGGTAAGCCTTCTCGAAGGCGTCGCCGGCCGCCTCGGTCAGATCCTCGTCCGCCGCCGCGGGGGTGGCGCCGAGGCCCTCGGCCTGCCGCGCGCGCAGGAGGCCGAGCACCCGGTCAGCCTCGGCGACGAGCGCCTCGCGTTCACCGGCCCAGCCCTGCACGATGGCACGAAGGACGGACGCGAATCCGGCCCGGCCGGCACGATCCTCCGGCGGGAAATAGGTGCCGCCAAAGAAGGGTTTCAGGTCGGGCGTCAGCCAGACGTTAAGCGGCCACCCGCCATGTCCGGTCCGTGCCTGCACATAGGCCATGTACACGCGATCCACGTCGGGCCGCTCCTCGCGGTCGACCTTGATGGCGACGAAGTGCGCGTTAAGCAGGTCCGCGACCGCCGGGTCCTCGAAGGATTCGTGGGCCATGACATGGCACCAGTGACAGGTCGCGTACCCGATGCTCAGGAAGACGGGTTTCTGTTCGGCGCGCGCCCGGGCGAAGGCGTCCTCGCCCCAGGGCAGCCAGTCCACCGGGTTGTCAGCGTGCTGGCGCAGGTACGGTGAGGCTTCGTTCGCGAGGGCGTTCGGCATGGTCGGACCGGAACCGTCTGCGCGAAGCGGGGGAAAGGCAACGGCACCTGCGCACAACCGTGCTGAAATCGCTCTGGTTCTCGTAATCGTTTTCCTGCCGATCGATTCGAGAAAGAGAACGAGCCGGAGGGAGCCGCAGCTTCAACCTGTCCACGCCCGCAGTCGATCGGCCCGGATGAGGCACACGCTGTTGCTTCCGTCCTCGGTGGGCAGCCACTGCGGCTTCAACGCGCGAAACTCCCGGTTCATCGCTGGCTGCAGCGCTCCGACCTCGATGACCATGATGCCATGGGGTGCCATCCGGTCGCGGCCCTCGCGCAGGAGGCGGCGGATGATGTCGAGTCCGTCCCGTCCGCCGTCGAGCGCCATGCGCGGCTCGCGCTGAAACTCCACCGGCAGGTCGTCGCAGAGGGCCGAGGGCTCGTAGGGCGGATTGCTGAGGATCACGTCGTAGGTTGCCAGAGGCACGCTCGCGAAGACATCGCTCTCGAACCGTTTCACCCGCCGCTGCAGCCCGTGCGCCTTGACGTTGATCGCGGCGACCTCGAGGGCGGCGGGCGACAGGTCAATGGCGTCGACTTTCGCCTCTGGGAACTGGTGGGCGAGCAGGATCGCCAGGCAGCCCGAGCCGGTACACACGTCGACCGCACGCCGGACGGTCAGGCCGGACGGCAGGTAGGCGGGCAAGGTCGGGATGAGCTCGAGGAAATAGCTGCGCGGAATGATGACGCGCTCATCGACGTAGAATCGGTGTTCGCCGAGGAAGGCCTCGCGGGTGAGGTAGGCGGCGGGGATGCGGTCGACGGCCCGCTTCGTCAGCACCTCGCGCAAGGCGATGCGCTGCGCCGGCGCGAGGGCGCGGTCGAGCACGGCCGGATCGCTGTCGAGCGGCCAGTCGAGGGTGCGCAGGAACAGATAGAGCGCCTCATCGTGGGCGTTCGTCGCCACCTGGCCGAGCACCAGGCCAGCGTCGTGGTAAACCTTTTCCGCGAACGCCAGCCACGCACGCAGGGTCGCGAGCTGCGACGTCACCGGCAGCGCCGCGAGCGAGGAACGCGGGGCGCGGCGGGGCTTCATGTGGCGATGAGGCCGTAGACGAGCAGGAAGGGGGTTTGCACCAGATCGATCACAAAGCCGAGGACTGCGCGCACGGGCGGAAGGTTGATGGCCACCAGCAGGATCAGGAACCCCCAGCGCGCGAGGTTGAAGAACGTCTCCTCACTCATTCCGACGACGTAACGCATGATTTGTCCGCCATCGAGCGGCGGAATGGGGATCATGTTGAACACGGCCAGCACGACGTTCAGGCCGATCACCAGGAGGAAGAGCTCGGGCGTCTTGGGGTCGAGGCCGTAGACGAGTCCGCCCACGATCGCGGCGATGAGCGCGAGGACCAAATTTGAGCCTGGGCCGGCGAGGGTCACCAGGATGTGATCGCGCCGGCGGTGTTCGAAGTTGGAGATATTGACCAAGACCGGTTTCGCCCAACCGAAAAAGAAGCCGCCCTTGAAGACGAAGATGCAGAGCAGCGGAAAGATCACCGTGCCGAGCAGATCCATGTGCACGATCGGGTTGAGGGTAACCCTACCCTGCAGCCGCGGCGTATCGTCGCCCAAACGGTCGGCGGTGAACGCGTGCGCCCATTCATGCACGCTCAGGCTCGCGACCAGAACGATGTAGAGGATGAGGCCCTTGCGCAGCTCGTCAGGCCCGATGCCGAGAAAATCCATAGGCGCTACTTGTCGGCGGGGACCGTCAGTTGCGCAACCAGCTTTTGCTTCTGGGCCTCAAGCACGGATTCGGTGACGGTGGCGAGCAGGGCCTGCGCGTCGGCGGGGCGGCCCTGGCGAAGGCGCACGTTGGCCTGGTGCAGGCGCACGGTCTGCACCTCCACGGGCTTGGTCAGCCGCGCCTCGAGCGCCAGCCACTCCGCGAAGGCCCGGTCCCAGTCCGGCGCGGCCAGATCGTAGAACGCCTCACAGTAGCGATAAGCGTAGAACAGGTTGTCGGGCGCATGGGTGCGCGCCTGGTCGAAGGCGTTGAGCATGGCCTTGTCCAAACCTTCGCGCGTCCACTCCCCGCTCTTGAGGAAATCGTCGCGCGCCTCGGTGACAAGGGTGCCGATCTGGTAATGATAGAGCGGCTCCTTCGGCTCGAGTTCCACCGCGGCGAGGAAGTACGGCAGCGCCTGCAGGGGCCGGCCTTCCTCGGCGAGGATCTTGCCGATCTGGTTCTTCACCAGGGGCAGGTTGCGGTCGAGTTGATTGGCCTTCACGAGCAGGGCGAAGGCGCGCTTGCGCTCGTCGATCAGGGGATTGCCCAGCAGCAGCGCATAACTGGCGTAGGCGGCCGCCTCGTCGGGGAAGTCGCGCAAGTAGCGCTCGTAGTCGAAAACCAGTTGCTGCAGGAGGGGGCGCACGTCCTCGATCGCGGCCTCGTTGTCCGCCCGCTCGGCCCGCGCCAGCAGGGTTTTCTGCCGCTCCACCAGGGCCTTGAGGTCGCGCTGAGCCTTGGTCTCCTGGGCGGACAAGGGACCGGCGAGGACGACGAGGACACACAGAAGGCGGACGAGCAAAGGGCGCATGACGACGTAAACGACCCGACCGGCCGGGCAAAGTGCCCCGCGGCGGGTGGAGACGAACACAGTCAGCGCGCCGCCGGCCCGCTGGCAAGGCCGCCCGGAGGTTGCGCGCCTGCGGACGCCGGACAAGGTCAGGGTATGTCGACGCCACCCCGACCCGCCTCTGCGCCCGGTCGCGGCACGAGCCTGCAGCCGCCGAACCGGTTCGAGCGGCTGCACGTCGTGCCCGATCCGGACGCCGACCTCGGGCCGGAATTTGATCCGGCGGAGCAACCCGATCCGCGCACGGTATTCTACGAGGACGCGAGCGAAACGATCATCACCTACAACGAGAGCCCGGACATCCCCTACTCCGCCGGCGTGAATGTCTACCGCGGCTGCGAACATGGCTGCGCCTACTGCTACGCGCGGCCGTATCATGACTACCTCGGCTGGAACAGCGGTCTCGATTTCGAAACCAAGATCCTGGTCAAGCGGCGCGCACCGGCACTGCTGCGCCGCGAACTCGCGGCGCCGGGCTGGAAACCCCAGCTGGTGGCGTTCAGCGGCGTGACCGATTGCTACCAGCCGTGCGAACGCCATTTCCGGCTGACCCGCGCCTGCCTCGAGGTGCTGGCGGAGTTCCGCAATCCCGTCGGTATCGTCACCAAGAACCACCTGGTCACGCGCGACATCGACGTGTTGCGCACGTTCGTCCCATGGCAGGGCGTGTCGGTCTACCTCACGCTCACCACGCTCGACGCCGACCTCGCCGGCCGCCTCGAGCCCCGCGCCTCGAGGCCCGCCCATCGCCTGCGCGCTCTGCGGGCCCTCGCCGACGCCGGCATTCCGGTCGGCGTGATCGTGGCGCCCGTTATTCCCGGACTCACCGACCACGAGTTGCCTGCCCTGCTCGAGGCCGCGGCCGCCGCCGGCGCGAGCCACGCGGGCTACGTCGTGCTCCGCCTGCCCTATACCGTGAAGGATGTCTTCTTCGCCTGGCTCGACGAGCATGCCCCAGGTAAGAAGGCGCGGGTGCTCGATCGCGTGCGCGCCCTGCGCGGCGGCGAGCTCAACGTCAGCGACTGGGGCCGCCGCATGCGGGGCGAGGGCATCTTCGCCGATCAGATCCGCGAGCTGTTCCACGTCATGACCCGCCGTCTCGGCCTCAACCAGGGCCGCGGGGAGCTGTCCACGGCGCATTTCCGCCGGCCGGGCGGCACGCAACTCGATCTCTTCGCTTCCTGAGTCCGCCATGTGCACGCGCTACGCCCTGCTTCAGGCCGACCTGCGCCTCGTCCTTGCCCGCCTGGGCGTCGCCCCGCCGGAACCGATGCCCGTCACGCGCTACAACGTGCCGCCCGGCACGCGACTACCGGCGGTGCGCACCACCGCGGCCGGCGCCCGGGAGTTCGCGCTCCTGCGCTGGGGGCTGCTACCGTCGTGGACCCACGAGGCGGCCAACGCCCCGGTGAACGCCCGCGCCGAGACCGCCGCGGAAAAACCGACCTTCCGCGAGGCGCTGCGCAAGCGGCGCTGCCTCATTCCGGCCAGCGGCTTCTACGAGTGGCAGGCGCAGGGCCGCGCCCGGCAGCCCTGGCTTTTCCGCCGCCGCGACGGTGCGCCGTTCTGCTTCGCCGGGCTGTGGGAAAGTTGGTATCCGCCGGATCATGACACGCCGCTCGAGACCTGCGCGATCCTCACCACGGCACCCAACGCGCTCATGACGCCGATCCATGACCGGATGCCGGTGCTGCTCGAGGCCGACGACTGGGAAGCCTGGCTCGACCCGCGGCGCAGCGATCCGGCCGCGCTCCCGTCCCTGCGCCAACCGGTGCCGGCCGATACACTCACCGCCGTGCCGGTGAATCCCCGCATGAATTCGCCGCAGATCGACGACGCCTTGTGCTGGGATCCCGTCGATCTGCGCGTCGAGCGCCAGACCGAGCTCTTTTGACCCTGTGGCGGGTGGCCCTCAGCCCGCCGGGAGGGTCACGACCATGCGCAGGCCAGAACGGTCGGACCGATTCTCCGCGCGGATCTCTCCACCGTGCAGCCGCGCGATGCCCTGGCAGATGGCGAGGCCGAGACCGTGACCGGTGCCCCGATCGACCCCAGGCCGGCTGAAGCGGACGAAGCGTTCGAAGACCCGCGCCAGCTGGTCGGGTGGCAGGCCGGGTCCCTCGTCCTCGACGAGGAACGTCCACCGTCCGCCCCGGGTCTCCGCGGTGAGCCGGACCACGCCTCCGGGGGGCGAGACATGAAGCGCATTGGCGACCAGGTTGAGCAGCAGCTGACGCAGGAGACTGGCCTCGCCACCCAGCGGGCCGGACGCCACCGGTCCGAGTTCGAAGCGCACGCCGCGGTCCTCGGCCAGCACCCGGGCGTCGTCGGCGAAATCCGCCAACCAGGCCGGCACGTCGATCGGCTTGCGCTCCAGCGCCAGCACGCCGGCATCCGCCTTGGAGAGGAAGAGCAGGCTCTCGATGATGCGATGCATGCGGCCGATCTCCTCGAGCAACGAGCCGATGGCCTCGACCGCCTCGGGGTCGTGGCCGAGACGCGCACGCGCGCGTTCGGCGTTGAGCTGGATGAGGGCGAGCGGCGTCTTGAGCTCGTGCGAGGCATCGGCGGTGAACCGCGTCACCTGGGCAAACGAAGCCTCAAGCCGTTCAAAGGTCTCGTTGAGCAGGCGGGTCAGGGCGGCGAGTTCGTCGTTGCCCGAGGGCGTAGGGATGCGTTCGCCGAGGTTGTCGCCACGAATCCGTCGGGCGGTCTGCTCGATGGCGCGCACCGGCCGCAGGGTCACGCGGGCAAAGCCATAACCGACCGCGACACCCGCCAGCGCGGCCGCGGCGACGAGCACGCCACCGACGCGCGCATACTCGCCCATCAGGCGCTGGAGCGGCGCGAGGGGGCTCGCGATCTGGATGTGCCACGGCTGGAAATGAAACTCCGACACGCGCACCTCTCCCACCCCGGGCAGGGAGGTCGTCCAGTGCAGTTCGCCACCGGACAGATCCGGCAGGAGATTCTCGCCGAGGTTCGGCGACCGGAACAACACCTGGCCGTCGGCGCGATGCACCTGGATGTAGTACAGCGCCGCGTCGCTTTCGGTGTCATGGCGGATGCGCGCGCCAATCTCCGCCGCGGTCAGCGTCTGGCTGGTGCCGATCAGCGCGCGCAGCTCGTCGTACTCGGCCTCGTGCAGCAGTTCGATGCTGCGGATCATCTCCCGTTGCACGAGCCAGCCGCCGGCCAGCAGCACGGCCGCGGCCGTCAGGGTCACCAGCAGGGCGACCTGGAGCACCAGCCGCACGGTGAAGGAGCCGGTCTTCATGCCAACTGGTATCCCGTGCCCCGCAGCGTCCGGATCAGCGGCGGCGCGCCGGGACGTTCGAACTTCTTGCGCAGGCGGCGCACGTAAACGTCGATCAGGTTGGTCTCGAGGTCGTAGGACGCGTCCCAGATTTTCTCGCCGATGAGGGTGCGGGTGAGCACGCGTCCCCGGTTTTGCAGGAACAGCTCGAGCAGCGCGAACTCGCGCGCGGTCAGCTCCACCGGCACCCCGTCGAGTGAGACGTGGCGGGCGAGCAGGTCCATGCGGATGCCCTGATGCTCCAGCACGGTCGCGCGTGCCGCGCCGCCCTGCCGGCGCAGGAGCGAACGCACACGCGCCAGCAGTTCGTCGACGCTGAAGGGCTTGGGCAGGTAGTCGTCGGCGCCCAGGTTGAGGCCCTTGATGCGGTCGGCCACGGCGTCCCGCGCGCTTAGGATGAGAACAGGCTCGTTGAACCCCGCCGCCCGCCATTCGCGCAGCAGGTCGAGGCCGTCGCCGTCCGGGAGGCCGAGGTCGAGCACGATGGCATCGTAGGGCGTCTCGGCGAGCGCATCGCGCGCCTCCGCGCACGTGGGGGCGAGGTGCGTGGTGTACGCCTGTTCGGCCAGCGCCTTCTCCACAAACTGCCCCACCTTGCGTTCGTCTTCGACGATGAGAATCTTCATGGACGCGGGTTGCCGCCACCCGCAGCGTGCAAGGCCTGGGCGTGCAGCGCGAGCGCGAACACCTCCTCGTCACGCAGGTACTCGTGCCCGGCCATAGCCGTGCCCGGCACGCCGAACTTCACGATGCGCATCAACGCCAGGACCTCGTCATCGTCCCGCACGTAGCGCCACGCGCCGCGGCTGAAATCCGGCGGCGGGGCCCCAAGCCGGCCTGCCAGCGGCCCGTCGCCCTGCCCTCCGGCGCCATGACACGGCGCACACAGCGCCGCGAATCGGCGCGCCGCGTCGGCGGCGGGCTTCGTGCCCGGTGCCGGCTTCCACGCCTGGACCTGGGCCAGCCGTTCCGCCTGGGTGTCGGTACCGAGGGACGCAAGGTAGGCGACCAACGCCTCGCCCCGCCCGTCGCCGCCGGCGAACAAATGGGCGTACGATGGCATGCGCGAACCGGGGGAGACCGACCGGGGCGCGATGAGATGAAGGCGGTTCCAGACTTCGTTGCGCCGATTGCCGACCTGCGCGAGATCCGGTCCCTGCCTCCGGTTGCCATAAAGCGGAGGCAGCTCTTTCAGGCTCTGCGGCAGATCGGTCGCAGGTCCCCAGCGCACCACGTCGTCGGTGCGCGGACGCACGTACTGCGAATGGCAATGAATGCAGCCTTCGGCGATGTAGACTCTCCGCCCCTGCTCAATCAGCGGCGTCCCGGCCCGCAACCCACCCGGCGCCAGCATCGCCACCGCGATCCCGGCGACCGCCATGGGCCAACGCACCCGTGGCGCGAACGCCACCACCGCCAGCACCGCCCCCGCCGCGACGACAAACTCAAGGGGCACCCGTTGCAAATCCTGCGCCATGCCGATCCCGAGGGCGGATCCGGCCCAGCCGGCGACGGCAAAGACGAGTCCGGCCACCCAGGGCCGGCCCGACTGTGCCGGGACGTGGACGAGCACGACCGAGTACAACGACACGCCCGCGGTGTAGAGCCACTCCACTGGCCAGCCTTCGATCACACCGCCGTCGAGGCCGAGGCAGGCGAGCGCAAGCAGCGCGGCGGCTGCACCCGCCACCGGGCCGCGCCGTCCGCGATCCAGCAGCGCCCCGGCCAACAGCGCTGCGCCGAGGTGAACCGCCGCGTTGACCCAAAGCGTCACGTCGCCTTCCCACGTGGCCGCCCGCAGCGCCGGCGTGTGTTGGATGATGTAAAAGGCAGCCGAATCGAACCACACCAGCATCAGCAGGACCACCAGCCAGCGCCCCACCGTCAGAGCAGAAGGCGCCACCGTCGGCTCAGACTCGGCGGTGCCCGACGGACCGCGCAACGCGATCGTCGCCAGCGCCCCGATGCTGACCGCAACGACCGCCAAGGCGGTCTGCAGGGCGGCGTTCGCCGTGAAGATGGCCGGTAGATTGCACATCGCGTAGGCGACGCCCGTGCCAAGGCCGAGACAGCGCCCAAGGCTGCGCTCGCCGATCGCCGCGCGCAGTCCGCTGGCGAGGGTCACCGTCAGCCCGCCGAGCGAGAGCCCCACGGCACCGGCGGCGACGACGAGGTCCACCCATGCCCCGGCCCACGATGCCCATGCGGCGGTGACGCCGCAGGCGAGCAAGGCACCTGCCACGGTTTCCGCGTACATGCCCGAACGAAAAAAGCGCGCGGCCAGCAGGCTGCCGGTCACTCCGCCGGCTCCAAGCACGCCCATCAACACCCGCAGGCGCCCGCCGCCAGGATCGAGATCACGCGCCAGCTCCAGCAGGGCAAACTCCGCAAAGATGAGGAAATAGAAATAGGTCGCCGCTACCACCACCGCGGCGGCGATCCCGCGGAGCCACCCCGGTAACATCGGAGTGGGCTCATTCATGACGCCACACCCCCTTCACCAGCCACCATCCTTGCAGCGCCGCCAGACCGAGGTCAGTGACCGGCACGGAGGTCCAGCTCGGATCCAGCGATCCACCGGCAATCGACACCGCCGTGAACACCCCGACCGCCGCGCGCAAGACGAGCGTGAGTTCGAGCACGGCCCGCAGGCGTTCGACCCCACCACGCGCCAGCGCAACGAGGTAACAGATTCCGACGCCACCGACAAAGGCGCCCACCCAGCGCAGCCACACCTGCGCATCCGACGGCACGGCCGGCACGCGCATCCACCCGAGCACCCATGCCGGTGCCGCGACCAGCGCAAGTCCCGTGGCGGTGTCCATCGCACCTGCCACCCACGCCACGGCGCGGATCCGGCGAAGACTCCAGACGCGTTTCATGACGCGGCTCCTTCCGGTACAACGACAGCGGCGGGTGTCGGCACATCACGGGCGTCGCGCCAGGCCGCGACCAGCCAGGTCCACGCCACACCAGCCATGACCGCACCCGAGCCCAACCGGACCAGGTAGCCAGCCTGGGTCCACGGTGCACTCAGTAACAGGTCGGCGCCGGCCTGAGCCTCGTACCAGCCCACGACCCACAGGGCGGCCAGCTGCACCGCGCAGGCCACCTGCCAGAGGAAGAAACCGCGCCGTACCGGGCGCTCCGGCGCCAGCTCCTGCAGGACGACCATGCCCACGCAGGACACCAGTCCGGCCATCGCCAGGTGCGCGTGCGCCACGAGCCCGTTGGTGAACTTGAGTCGCTCAGAAAGCCCGGGCAGGAAGGTCAGCCATCCGGTCGCGGCCAGCACGGCCCACCAGCCGAGGCCCGCGTGCAACCAGGCCCGGCCCGCCGCGCTCCACGCATGGCCACGCAGGAACCATGCAAGGAGGGGCACCCACGCGAGCAGCAGACCAAGCCCCAGGATCTGGCCCTTGGAGTGATGGCTCGCGTGACCATGGTCGATGGCCGCGTAGACCCCGAACGAAGCAACCAAGGCCACGATAAAAATGTGTCTCCGCAGCTTGGATACGGTTCGGCGTACGCCGAGCAGGCCGGGCATGAGGCCGAAGATCGTCACGATGCCCAGCGTGGAGCCGAGCAGGGAGGCGCCGGTCGCGCCGCCGCTGTCGGGATTGACCGGCGGATAGACGTCGCGTCCCGCAGACCAGTAGAAGAGCCCGGGTACGAGAAGCAGCGCCGCCAGCAGAACCCCCCGAGCGAGGACGATGGCACGGGCGTCAAGCTGCCGGCGCGACCACGCGTGGGCCGCCAGCACGGTCCAGAGCACGCACATGGCAAGTGGCAGCACTGGCCGGCTCCAACCGTGCCAGTCGAGGAAGAGCTTGCCGCTCGTGTTGCTCCCGAGCCACGCCATGCAGCCCAGCGCCAGCGCGAGCGACCAGGCCCCGAGCGCCACGCGGACGTGCCGGGCCGCGTCGGGTTGGCGCTCATCCAGGTAGCCGCGCAGGAGCAGCCCGACGATGGGCAGGGAGCACCAGCCGTAGAGGTGTCCGTTGAGATGCACCGGCATCCAGCGGCCGTAGGTCAGCGGTCCCAGCCACGCCCCGAGGTCCGGCCAGATCAGCAGCGCCGCGAGCAGCACACCCACGGTGTTGGCCACGGCCAGCCAGCCCAGGGCGTGCACTCTGACCGCGTTCGCGAGCGGCGCACGAAGGTCGGGATGGACATCGGCGGGCACATTACACCTCCGAGAGCCGGCCGTCGCGGACGCGCAGCAGGCGGTGACATTGCTCGGCAAACCGGCGTTCGTGTGTCGCGAGCAAGACCGCGATGCGCTCCTGTTCGGCCAGCGTGCGCATTAGGGCGAACACGGTGTCGCCGGTCGACTCGTCGAGCGACCCGGTCGGTTCATCCGCGAGCAGCAGGCGGGGCGCGTTCATCAGCGCGCGGCAGATGGCCGTCCGCTGGCGCTCGCCACCGGAGAGGTCCTGCACGCGGTGACCAAGGCGGGACGCGAGGCCGACCCGCTCTGCCAGCGAGCGCACGCGGGCCTCCGTCTCGTCGACGGGACGGCCAAGCGCCAGCGCCGGCACGCGGATGTTTTCGCGCACGGTCAGGTCGGGAATGAGATTGTGCAGCTGGAAGACAAAGCCGAGGTGACGGCGGCGGAGCGTGAGTCGGTCCGCTTCGCGGCGCGGATCGAGTCCGCAGACGCGCAGATCGCCGCGATCCGGCACGTCGAGGCCGCCCAGCAGGTGCAGCAGCGTGCTCTTGCCCGAGCCGGAGGCGCCCCAGAGCGCGACCAGTTCGCCCGACCGGACGTCGAGGTTCACGCCGCGCAGCACGGCAATGCGCCCGCGATCGTAGCTTTTCCACACTTCGCGGGCCGCGGCCAGAATGCCTCCGCGTTCGTGATGCACGGATTCGGGAGCGGACTCATTCATAACGCAGGGCCTCCGCCGGTTGGATGCGCGCGGCAAACCGCGCCGGATAGGCCGCCCCCGCCATCGCCGTGCAGAGGGCGGTGCCAACGATGCCCGCGAGCACCCCGGCAGGCGCGACCGCCTGCACGTAGCCGTGGAACTGCGGGATGCGCTCCAGCACGGCCAGCAGCACGAAGCCGATCGCAAAGCCCGCGGCGAGACCGGCGGCGGCGATCGCGGCCGCCTCGGACACGATCAGCGCCGCCACCTGGCGCTCGGAGAAGCCGCAGACCCGCAGCACCGCAATCTCGCGAATGCGGCTGAACACGGACAGCAGCATCGTGTTGGCCACCCCGAGACCGCCGAGGATGAAGGCGCAGAGGCCGACCGCCCAGGCGGTGAAATGCAGGATGCGAAAACTGTTGTAGGTTTGGCTGAACTCGCGGTTTTCCAGCGCGATGACGCCCGGATGGGCTGCCTCGAGCGAACGCTTGAAGGCGGGGCCCTCGTCGCGCGCGCGCAGCTTCACTGCCACGACCGAGGCAACGTTGTCCCGGTGAAAAAAGGCCTGTGCCTCGGCGAGGGGCAGAAACACCCCGCCATCCTCGAAGCCGTTCTCGTTCTTGAACACGCCCCCGACCCGGAAACGCCCGCGGCCGATCTCCAGCTCCTGCCCCGCACGCACGCCGAGGAACTCCGCGGCACGCGCCCCAAGGTAAATGGCGCCCGGCTCGCGTCCGAAGTCCTCCGCCCGCCCGGACAGCCATTCGCCCCGCGCCAGCCGCGGATCGTCCGGCTCGAGTCCGAAGCAGGTGATGACCGGATGCCCCGGCGAAGAGACAATGCCGAAGAGCAACGGATGGGCCGACGCGACCTGCGGGCTCGCCCGCACGGCCGCGACCTGCGCATCCGTGACCGAACTGAAGAAGAGATCGGACACGTTGCGCTCGAACACGAGGTAGTGGCTGTCGGTGGAAAGGATCCGCTCGAACATGCCGATCGCCCCCGTGACAATCGCGAGGATCGCGAGCATGGCGGCGACACCGAAGGCGATGCCGGCGACGCCGATCAGGGCGCGCAGCCGGTGCCGGCGCAGGTTGACGAACACGAGGGAGAGGAAGCGCATGGTGATCAGGCCGCCCGGGCCACGGCGGCGGTCTGCGCCGCGACGAAGCCATCCTGGAACTCCGTCAGGCAGGTCCAGCGGGCCCCGTTCGCCCGCAGGGGCGCCAGTGCCTTTTCGGAAAGCAGAAAGAGACGGACGAGACGGGACCGCACGGCCGGCACGCCCAACGCCAGTGCCAGGTTGGGACGAAGCAGGGCGCGATCACGTCCCGTGGTCTTGCCCGTGTCGTCCGTACGACCCAGCACATCCCGCACATCGTCGAGCGCCTGGAAGGCCAGCCCCCAGTACACGCACAGCGCCTTGAGCGCACGCCGCTCGGCCGCCGACGGATCGCCCGCCAGCGCCGGCAACATCACGGCGAGCCAGAACAGGGCCCCCGTCTTCGCCACCGCGATGCGTCCGATCTCCCGCGGCGAAAGGTCGCTCTCTGCGAACCGCAGGTCGCGCGCTTGTCCACCGACCAGTCCGGACGAGCCGAGACACGCATCGAGGCAGGCGTGCGCCTGCACGCGGACGAAGCCCGGCTGGTCCGCGAAGGCCATGCCGGCGAGCGCGTAGGCGCGGTTGATCAACGCGAGCGCAGCGAGGATCGTGGTCGCCTCGCCGTGCACCCGGTGGGCACACGGCTCGCCGCGGCGCACCTGGGCGTCGTCCATGCACGGGAGGTCGTCGAGCAGGAGCGACGAGAGGTGGAAATACTCGATGGCGCAGGCGAGCTGCAGGGCCTCATCCTCGCCGAGACCCTGATGCCGTGCGATCGTATGGACGAGCCGGGCGCGCACGAGCTTGCCGGGATGGGCGACCGCATGCTCAAGCACGGCGCGCAGGTGCGCCTCCGTGGCCGGGTTGGCGGGGCAGAAGGAGATCAGGGCGCGACCAGAGGGTCGACGCCATGGAGGGTGGAGAGCGAGGCGACCATGGGAAAGCGGGTCAGAGGTTGGCCAGGGAGCCCTGGAGGTGGAAGCGAACCTGCACCTGCGGGTCGACCTTCAGCACGAGCAGCTTGCGGATGACCTCGAGACCGAAGTCCCGAGTATCCAATTTCACACTACCGTCGATGGAGTAGCGGAGCCCGTCGCTCGTGACCGTCACGGGAAACTCGAGCCGTTGGTCGATGCCATGGAGGCGCAGCCGGCCGCGCGCCACATACCCCCCGGCAGGAGCGGGGTCCAACGCGGTCAGTTCGAAGCGTCCGTCCGGAAAATGCTCCGCGTCCTCCCAGACGAGCATTTCGTGGTCACGGTCCTTCTTGCCGGTGAGCACATCGGCAAACCGGAAGCTGAACACGGCCGAGGTGATACGTCCGGCTTCGGGATCGACCGCCACCGCGGCATTGAAATCGGAGAGGGTGGCAACGAACGAATCGACGGTCGCCTTGACGGCGACCTCGACGCGGGAATGGGCCTTGTCCACCGCGAGGGTGCGTTCGGCGGCCAGGCCGGGGGTGAGGACGGCCAGACCGCCCAGGATTGCGAGCAACGCTTTCATCCTCCCCACCCTACGGGAGGAAGATGAACGCCCCATGAACCGAAGATGAATTCGCATTCATCTTCGGGGCGGGAGCCGCCTCAGGACGCGGGTTCGTCGCGTCGCAGCTTCTCGCGCCAGCCCAGCGCGCCCAGCACCACTACGGTCGCACCGGCGAGGAAGGTGATCGACATTGTCCCGAGCTCCCGCGCCATGCCGACGCCGAGCGCCGAACCTGCCCAGAGGCTGAGGCCGAAGAGCAACCCGGTTTGCAGGGGCCGGCCGCCTCGGGCCGCGAGATAAAAGAGGGCGGTCGCCACCACGCCTCCGCCCGCCGCATTGGGAAGCAGGGCAAGCCAGCCACCCGCCCCACCCTGCGCCACCCACCCGCCGCCGATGAGCAGCAAGACGAGCGATGCCAGCACGACGGACGCGCGGATATTGCGGTCAAGCGCAAGGCCCGCCGCGACCGAGGCCGCCAGCGCCACGGCCGCCGCCAAAAGGCCGCCGGCGGGTGACGGTGACGGCAGCAGGGTCACGGTTGCCGCATCGGTCCAGATGAGGGCGACAAACAGTGCCATCCACGCCGCCATGCCGTCGATCCGGTAATCAAAGGTCCACGACAGCGACGGCTCCTGCGGGGTGAGCCACGGCGTGGCCACGGCCGCGAGGCCGACGAGCACGGTGACAACCACCACCTGCATGGTGGGCGACGCCGCTGCGACCCACGGCAGGCTGAAAATCGCCTGAGCCAGCCCCAGCCCGAGTCCGACACACAGACCGAGCCGCGGCGTGCCCACCGACCCGCGCAATCCGGCCACGAGCGCCACAAGCAACCAACCGAGCGTCAGGCCGATGCCGCCCGCAACGAGGAGCAGGACTTCCCAGCGGGTGACCACGAGCGTCAGGACGGCCATCATGGCGCACGCGCGCATCGCCCAGGAGACGATGCGGGAGTAGTGCACCAGCTTGAACCGCCAGCCGCCCAGCAAACCGCCGGCCATTCCGCCGACCCCGAGCACCGTGCGGAGGAAGTTGATCTGCCGCGCCTCGAGGCCGACCGACTCCGCCAGGCGAAGGAACGCGGTCTCCGCGAAAATCAGGTAGTAGGCGTAGCTCGCGGCGATGACGGCCACCGCCACCGGCAGCACGCCCCGGTCCCGCTCAAACTCGGTGGCGTCAGTCCGCACGGTCCACCCCCTTTGCCAGCAACCAGCTCTGAGCCGCCACCAACCCAAGATTGATCGCCGCCACGAACAGCCAGGGCGCCGCAAGCGCGCCGCGCCCGACTGCCAGCGACACAAAGACGCCTGTACCAACACGGAAAGGCAGCGTGAGCGACAACACCGCGCGCAACGCGCCGGGCGCGCGAGTCTGTCCGCCCAGGAGGTACGCTGCGCCCAAGGCCGCCGCGTAGAGCCCCACCCAGCGCAGGTAGACGGCGCCATCACCCTCCGGCACCACCAGGCCCACCAGCGGCAGCACTGCGCCGGGAACTGCGACGAGGGCGAGTCCCGCGGCGACATCACCCGCGCCGGTGGCAAGCACCAGCCAGCGGGCATAGGTCGGGAGCGCGGCGTGCGTCATGAGGGCCGCCATGGTTGGACGGAACCGGCCCTGCGCAAGCCAACACGCAGAGCACGCTCAGCGCCGTGCTTCGCGCCGCTCGCGCAGCCAACGTTTGAAATCGAAACTGACCTTCACGCGGGCCGAGACCCCGAAATCCGTGCCCTCCGGTCCATGTTCCCCGCGCAGGCCGAGACCGAGGAACCACTCGGCCTTCGAATCGAACGTGTATTTCTGCGGCACGCGCCAGACCACGCCCGGTCGCACCGTGATCAACTCTTCGTCAATGTCGCCAAATGCCCGCGTGGTGGAGAACGCGGTCTCAAACGTGTAGGTGAACGGAAAACGCTGCCAGACCACACCCGTGGTGAAAGTGAGCGTGTCGTCGTTGAGCTCGTTGCGCACCATGTCGCCGCGGATGTGGGTCGGATTGATCAGGTCCGCCGCGAGGCCCCAGAAGAAGCGGGCACCCGGATAGCCCGCGATCGGACGCGCAAAGGTGACGAAGGGCACGACATGCTGCAGCCCGTCGGTGATCTCCGGCGGCGGATTGTTGAGCGGGCGCAGGTACTCGATGCCCGTGGCCGTATCCCAGTGACCGAAGAGCGGGCGCGCCAGGTGGTACTTGCTGGTGAAGCGCATTCCGGCCACGCCGGAGTCATCGAAGAACGACCGGTCCTTCAACCCGTGGGCAAAATAGGTCTGCGCCTCGCCGCTGATTTCCCACCGCTCGCTCAAACCGTAGCGCAGGCCGATTGGCGCGCGCAGGTAGTCGCGCTTGGTCAGGTCGCCGAAGTTGGGGCGCAGCGTGAGCTTGAGCGCGTACTTCCCTTCGGTGAACGGCAGCAGGCTCTGGAAGATCCCGGGCAGGCGCAGATCGTCGTCCGGCTGGGCCGGTTTGTCGGGCGCCGTCGCCGCACGGGCGCAGGCGGCGGCAAGGAGGAACGCGATCAGGAGGTGGCGAAGGGTCACAGGCAAGACGGGTGGGATAACGTAGGAGCTGCACCGAAAGCGCAACTCCGGCGCGTTGGGGTTTTTGCCCGATGCAGGCGGCGCCGCACCAAGGAGTGCACCCGGCCCAGAAAGGTTCCGTAAAAAAGGCGGACCGAACATGCGCGGAGGCCGGAATTTTTTGTGTTCATCCGGGGCCGCACCCGCCAAGAACCTCCCCATGCCCGAGCCCAAGCCCTTCACCTTCATCTGCGGTGCCGACGACTTCCTCGTCGGACGCCTCGGCAAGGATCGTTGGGCGGCGTTGTCCGCCGAGGTCCCCGACGAGTTCTCGCGCGAGGTGATCAGCGGCTTTGCGGGCAACGTCGGCGAGGTCGAGCAGGCGATCAACCGGTTCCGCGAGAGCGTGCAGACCGTGTCGATGTTCGGCGGCCGCCGCGCGGTCTGGCTCAAGGACGTCAACTTCCTCGCCGACAGCGTGACCGGCCGGGCCGAGAGCACGTTGAAACTCGTCGAGGATTTGCAGGAGCTGCTCGCCTCGCTCAATCCCGCGGAGGTCGCGGTGCTGATCACCGCCTCGCCCGTGGACCGCCGGCGCGCCTTCCCGAAATGGTGCGAAAAGCAGGCCGACTTCGCCCTCGCCGGCGGCGACGGCGACAACGCCGCGGAGGCGCTCTCGGGCGTCGTGCTCACCGAGGCGAAGGCGCTCGGCGTTACCCTGTCGGCCGATGCGCTCGCCCTGCTCCTCGCGAAGGTCGGACCCAACACGCGGTTGCTGATCGAGGAGGTGAACAAGCTCGCGACCTACGCCGACGCCGGCGCCCGCATCGAGGAGGCGCTCGTCGCCGAGCTCACGCCCAACGTGGCCGAGGGCGATTTCTTCGAGGCAGCCGAGGCCTTCTTCAGCGGCGACCTCCCGTGGACACTCGCCGCCCTCCATCGCCATTTCTTTGCCGGTGGCGACGCCCGGCCGATCATCAGCGCGTTGCAAAATCGCAACCGTATCCTGCTCCAGGTGCGCGCGCTGCTCGACGCCGGCGAGGTCCGTCTCGGTCCGCGCGGCCTCGACGGCCTGCCCAAGGCCCAGGCCGCCTACGGCCGCCACTTTGTTGGCGCGACCGAGAAGAGCTCGTTCAACCTCTTCACCCAGAACGCCTGGTACGTGGGCAAGCTCGCCGGGGGCGCGCGTCTGCCGTCGCTGCGGCGCCTGATCGACAACCAGCAGGAGTTCATCGCCGCCTTCGAAGGCATCGTGCAACGCCCGAACGAGCAGGAAGAAGTGCTGCGCGAAATGGCTGTGCGCTGTCTCGCCGCCTGATCCGGAACCTGTTCGCATTGCGCACCTCGGCGGCCTGCCTGCTCGGGTGAAGGCGCGACGGCTTTTCGTTGGACGCCCCCCGACCCTCCCCTTCATCGTCCGGATTCGATGTCCTCCGCCGTCCCGAACGTCCTCGCTGAACGCTACGCTTCCCCGTTGATCAAGGAGATCTGGTCGCCTGCCGGCCGCATTGCCTTGGAGCGCGATTATTGGATCGCCGTGATGAAGGCCCAACGCGACCTCGGCGTGGCCATTCCCGCCGCTGCCATCGCCGACTACGAGAAGGTCAAGGCCCGGATCGACCTCGCCAGCATTGACGCGCGCGAACGCGTGACGTTGCACGACGTGAAGGCACGCATCGAGGAGTTCAACGCCCTCGCCGGACGCGAGTCCATCCACCTCGGCCTCACCAGCCGCGACCTGACGGAGAACGTTGAGCAGCTCCAGATCCATCGCTCGCTCGGCGTCGTCCGGATGAAGACCGCCGCCGCCCTGCTCGCCCTCGCGAAGCAGGCCCGCGCCCACCGCAATCTGCTGCTCACCGGCCGCACCCACAATGTGCCGGCGCAGCCCACCACGCTTGGCAAACGGCTGGCCATGTTCGGCCAGGAGCTGCTCGCCGCCTACACCCGGCTCGACGAACTCTTCACGCGCTATCCCGTGCGCGGGCTGAAGGGCGCAGTCGGGACGCAGTTGGACCAGCTCACCTTGCTGGGCGGGAACGCGGCGAAGGTGGCCCGCCTCGAAGCCCGCATCCTCAAGCATCTCGGCTTCAACGTATCGTTCTTCGCCGTTGGCCAGGTCTATCCGCGCTCCCTCGACTTCGAAGCCGTTAGCGCGCTGCATCAGGTCGGCGCCGCCGCCGCGAGTTTTGCCACCACCCTCCGGCTCATGGCCGGACAGGGTCTGCTCACCGAAGGCTTTCAGAAGGGTCAGGTCGGTTCGTCGGCCATGCCGCACAAGGTCAATGCCCGCAATTGCGAGCGGATCTGCGGCTTCTCCACCATCCTTTCGGGTTACGTCACCATGACTGGCGCGCTCGCCGGCCACCAGTGGAACGAAGGCGACGTCTCCTGCTCCGTCGTCCGCCGGGTCGCGCTGCCGGACGCCTTCTACGCCATCGACGGCCTGCTCGAAACGTTCCTGACCGTGCTGCGGCAGATGAATGTCTTCACCGCCGTCATTGCCGCCGAGAACGCGCGCAACCTGCCCTTCCTCGCGACCACGACGATCCTGATGGAGGCGGTCAAGTCCGGTGCCGGCCGCGAAACCGCGCACGCCGCCATCAAGGAGCATGCCCTCGCCGCCGCCGCGGCGATTCGCGACGGCGCCGATCCCGACCTCGTTAACCGGCTCGCCGGCGATGCCCGCCTCGGCCTCACGGCCGCCCGTCTGCATGCCATCCTCGCCGACGCCAAGCGCTTCGTCGGCGCCGCCCCGCAGCAGGTCGACACTTTTGTCCGCACGGTGGCTCCGCTCGCCCGCAAGGTGCCCGGCGCCGCCGCCTACGAGCCGGGCAAGCTGCTGTAAGCGCGGATCCGGCCTGCGTACGCCATGGGTTCCGCCCCCCGCTTTCCGGTCTCGGATCACTGCGACGGACGGCGGTTCTTCAATCCACGGTACCACGTCAACCGCTCCTGGTTGGAGGTCCTGCGCTGGAAACTCACCACCCGGCCCGCCTCCTGGCCCGCCCGGGTGGACGTCGTGCCGCAACCTCCGCCGGCCACGCCCAGCGGCGACGGCGCGGTCGTCACGTGGGTCAATCACGCCACCTTCCTGCTCCAGACGCGGGCGGGTGCCGTGCTCTTCGATCCTGTGTGGGCGGAACGGGCCGGCCCGTTTGGCTGGTTCGGGCCGCGCCGTGTGCACGCTCCGGGAGTCCGCCTCGAGGACTTGCCCGCCCTGCGCGCCATTTTGCTCAGTCACGACCACTACGATCACTGCGATCTGCCAACGTTGCGCATCCTCGCCGCACGCCATCCGGACGCCGTGCTCGTCGCGCCCCTCGGCCACGCCCGCCTCGGCCGGCGCACCGGATTCGCCACGAACCGGATCAAGGAGCTCGACTGGTGGGACTCGTATTCGATCGATGGCGACGCCTGGACCATCCGCCTGACCCCGGCCCGCCACTGGAGCAACCGCCTTCACGGGCTGCGCAACCGGCGCCTCTGGGGCGGATTCTCCGTCCGCAGCGGCAGCCGGCACGTGCTCTTCGCCGGCGACACCGGCCACGACGACGTCATGTTCGCCGAGATCCGGCAGCGGTGTGGTCCGCCCGATCTTGCCCTGCTGCCCATCGGCGCCTACGAGCCGCGGTGGTTCATGGCGGCCCAGCACTGCAACCCGGCGGAGGCCCTCCGCCTGCACGACGATCTCGGCGCCCGCCTCAGCCTCGGCATGCACTGGGGCACCTTCCCGCTCACCGACGAGGCCCGCGACGAACCGTTGCAGGCGCTGCAGGCGGCGCTGCGCGCCACCGGCCGGTCTGAGGAGACGTTTCGTACGCTCGCTCCCGGGGCGTCGCTCGTTATCTGACGGGCCGGGCGGCGCCACACTTGCCAGACCGGCGCCTGCGGCGTTGGCTTCGGGGTACCCCGCCCATGACCCCGCTCCGCTTCTTCGCCCTGCCCGGCGCCTTGCTGGGCGCCTCCATCCTGTCCGCCTCCGCCCCGCTGCAGTTCGAGAAGGTCGTGCTCAACGACCAGTACCTCGCCGACGGCATCTCCGCCGGTGATTTCAACCGCGATGGCCACATGGATATCGTCTGCGGGCCTTACTGGTATGAAGGCCCGGGCTTTGTCCGCCGGCACGAGTTCTATCCCATGGTGCCGCAGGAACTGGAGAAGCACCCGACCGACAGCCTCTTTTCCTTCGTGCATGATTTCAACCGCGACGGCTGGCCTGATATCCTGGTGTGCGGCCGGGTGAAACACCACGAAGCCTTTTGGTATGAGAACCCGCGCGGAGACGGAGGACTCTGGAAGAAGCACTTTGTCACCCACCGCGTCTACGGCGAATCGCCTGAGTTGGTGAAACCCTACGGCGACGGCGAAGTGGGGCTCCTTTCGCATTGGGAGGGACGCTGGGGCTGGTGGCGTCCGGACCCCGCCGACCCCACGAAACCGTGGACGTTTCAAGGCGTGACGGAGGTCGCGACGTGGGCGGAGTACTATCACGGCAGCGGCCTCGGTGATGTGAACGGCGACGGACGGCCCGACCTGGTGTTGAACGACGGCTGGTGGGAGCAACCCGCCGATCGCACCCAGCCGTGGACCGCCCACCGGTTCCGATTCGGAGCACGCGGCGGTGCGCACATCCTCGTTGACGACGTGAACGGTGACGGACGCAACGACATCATCACGGCGCTCGATGCCCATCGGTGGGGCCTCTCTTGGTTCGAGAATGTGAAAGCGGACGACGGGGGCATTACCTTCCGGGAACATCGCATCATGGGCGACCGCACGGAGGAGCCGAGGTTTGGCGTGGCCTTTTCCCAACCGCACGCGCTGGCGCTTGCCGATCTCGATGGCGACGGCCTCAACGACATCGTCACGGGCAAACGCCGTTGGGCCCACGGACCGACGGGGGACGTGGAACCGATGGCGGCACCGGTCAACTACTGGTTCCGACTCCAACGCGATCCGGTCCAAGGTGCGTCCTACACTCCGATCCTGATCGACGACGCCTCTGGGCTGGGCACCCAGCTCACGGTGGCCGATGTGAACGGTGACGGCACCCCGGACGTGCTCACCGCCTCGAAACTGGGTGCGTTCCTCTTCCTGGCCCGAAAACGTTAGGGAGCCGGCGCTCCGAACTTCGCCCGGATGTAGGCGAGCGCAGCCCGGCGCTGGCCAGGCCCGATGAACGCGCCAAAGGCCGGCATGCCCTTCGCCTCGTTGCCCCGCACGATCACCGCCAGGAGCTCCTCATCCGTTTTTGCCAGCCGCGTCGGATCGTCCACAAAATTGGCCGCGCCGCCGGGCAGGCCGCGACCATCGGCCTGATGACAGGCGAGGCAGTAAAGTTTGTACACGGTTTCCCCCGCGGCCACGAGCGCTTCGCCCGTCAACCGGCCGCCTTGCATGTCCTTCACGTTGGCCGCCCCTTCGTCGGGCCGAGGCAGGCGGGTCGTCCCGCCGACCGCCACCTCCCCTGAGTGGAGACGGTTCGCGGTGTAGTAGGCCAGCGGATTGGCCAGCGGCGCCCCCATCACGGTACGCAAGGCGGGCACGGAAAGCTCGTACACGAAACCCACCGCCAATTCCGAGAGTGTGAGCACGGCCTCGCGACCACCGGCCGCCACCTCGACGGCCTGTACCGACACCGGGGCCTCATCCACCCAGGGCGAACCGTAGTCGGAATGATAATACAGGCGAAACCGGGTGAATTGGAAGTTCGCCGCCGTCAGGGTGGCGGGATCCATGGGCTCGGTGAAACGCACGCGAAACCCGTTTTGCGTCAGCGTCACGTCCTTCATCTCGGGCGCGGCGACACCATCCCAGCTGATGCGCTGCAGCCCATCGCTGCCGCCGCCCCAGCCCCCCGTCTGCCCGGTGTAGAGACTTCCATCGGGAGCGAAGGCCAGCCGGGTATTCCCCGCCGCCAGCCGCACCCCTGTAACCGTGCCCGGCAGATCGGCCCGTCCCAAAAACGGATACACGGCCCCCTGCCATGCTCCGGCCACCTGCTCGAGGCTGACCCGGAGGACCATGCTGGAAAAATCTCCCACAAAAACCTGGCCCGAGAACGGACCGAAGCGGCCGCCGGTCTGGTCCCACACCGGTTCGCCTGCCGACACCCCGGCCGGTCCGTGCGGAAAGACCACGGCCGGTGCCTTGTACCGGCGCCAGAGCGCTTCGGCGGTAAGCGCGCTCGGATCGTAGGCGGGCCCCCATTTCAATCCGGCCGGATGTCCGAGAAAATCGCCCTCCTCGACATGGATGAGGCCGCAGGTGGGCTTCCAGTCGCCCTGATTGTCCGTGACGAAGAATGCTCCGTCGGGGCTGAGCCCGATCCCGTTGGGCTGCCGGAGGCCGGCGGCAAGCGGTACGAGCTGGCCCTCGGCCGTGATCTTCACCGCCCAGCCCCGCCACGGTACGGGCGCGTGATGGGCCGTGCGCACCAACGGGTCGGCGGTGTCGATTCGTCCCCGGACATCGGACGGCTGAAGCGCATCGCGTTCGCCACCCGAGGCCAGGGACAACGCTCCGAGGTATTCCCCCGCCGCCGTACGACGCAGTCCGAAGAAGAGCTCGTGGTAATTCTGGGTGACGCCCCAGTCGTCATTGAGCACGGAGAAGGTGTCGGCTTCCCCGTCGGCGTTCGTATCCACGAGCCGCAACAGCTCGGGTTTATGGGCCACCACCACGGCCGTGTCCGATTCGGCATGCACGCCCAGCGGTTCGTTGAGCCCCCAGGCAAATCGCCGCCACTGCCCGGTGCTCGCGTCGCGCCGCCACACCTCGCCCATCCGGGTCGTCACCACCAGCGAGCCCTGCGGCGCAAATGCGACGCCCGAAACGCCGCCGCGCATTTCCGGAGGGTACGGCACCGACTCAACATGGTAGGCGGCAGAGGCCGCCAAGGCGGTGATCAGGGCGAAAACGGCCGTACTCGGACGCAAGATCACAGGTTGCGCTCCCATATCAGGTCGACAGTGACATCGCCGCCGGACCCTGCGTCGAATCGAAGGCCATCGACCCTCGGCGTGGCACCCGGTGCGATCACGGACGCGCCATCGCGGGTGGCGGTGACATACCAAAGCGGACCGGCCGACACCGGATACCGAAAACGTCGGGTTAATCCATCCCCGCCCGGACGCGGCCGGATCTCTTCGCGCACCTCCACACCGTCGATCAGGTAACTGAACTCGATTCGGTCCGGGCCGAGGGTGTAGCCCCGCAGGCGAACCTCAGGACTGCGCCGGGGATCGCCCAGCCGAATCGGCGCGTCACCGGATTCGCGATACACGACTCGACCGAGCGGCTCCGCCGCCTTGATCACCTTGCCGAGACCCGGACGGATCGGGCTCACATCGATGTAGCCGGTCCACGCATAATTCAGACCGCCACGGACCGGATCGTAACAGACGCTCAGCCCGCCGGAGAAACCGACGACCAAGGCGTTCGGACGGGAATCCGGAAAAAACCCTCGCTCCACCTGGGGCAGGGACTGGGCGCAGACCGAGGAAGCTACCGATGCGCCAAGCACCCCGCACAGGAGAGCCGTGAGCGAAACATCACGACAGGCGCCGAACCGCCGTCGCCAAGGGGTTGGGGCAGGCAACATCGACCCAGCAGCAAAGGCACGGGAACAAAAAAAGCGAGCCCTTGAGCCGCGACCTGACCCGTGCGCCCGGTTCGGTTCAGCAACCCGGGTGACGATCCGGCTGCGAGCTTCCGCCTGAAGCGGTCGGAAGGATGACGAACCCCTTCTGGGCATCCTCAAAACCATCCACGCTGCATCCACGCACGGCGGCGACGAATGCGGCCGCGACGAGCACGTAGACGAGGGATAGGAAGAGGGCGGTCACCATTGCGACCTTACCCTACCGCACTTTGGCTCGTTTCGACATAGGGTGAACACCTCGGTCAGGCCGGGATGCATCACCCAAACGATCAGGAACTGCGCAAATGGACTTCGTTGGCGGATGCCCCCAGCCACGCGGGGCGAACGCCCTCCGACTGGGAGGTCAGCACCGGCGCTTTTTCCACCGCCGGGGGGCGAGCCGTCATGACAAAGCCCTCTTCCTCGGTTTCATAGCCCTCGGGCGCGTGGGATTTCATCCAGCGGAGAAACACAGACGCAGCCACCACGTAGCATAGAGCAAGGACGAGGATCGTGGTCATAGACGTACAATACACCCCGTTGCGTTGGGCAAGAATAGGGTGTTTCCCGCTTGTATCGGGAGGAGGCACCCCAGCGTCCCGGGCCGGCACCGGTCACCAGTCAGGGCCAAAATCGACGTGGTTCATGGGTAAACCGCTCGTGAAAGCCATGATCGGAAACGCAAAAAGCTTCCAAGCCCGGTCAGCACGCCTAGCGTGCCCCCCACCAGCGTGCATGAAGCTTTCGGTCGTCATCCCCTGTTTCAACGAACTAGGCACCATCCGCGGCATTGTTGATCGAGTGCGGGCGGCACCCGTCGCACACAAGGAAATCATTGTCGTAGACGACTGTTCGCGGGACGGGACACGGGACCTGCTTCGCGCCGAGATTGAACCCTTGGTCGACAAAGTGCTGTACCATGACGTGAACCAAGGGAAGGGGGCCGCGTTGCGCACGGGATTTGCCGCCGCCACGGGCGACGTCGTCGTGGTTCAGGACGCCGATTTGGAGTACGACCCGAACGAGTATCCGCGCCTGCTCCGGCCGATCGAGGACGGCAAGGCGGACGTGGTCTTCGGCTCGCGCTTCGCCGGCGGTGACGCTCATCGCGTGGTCTATTTCTGGCACATGGTCGGCAACAAGTTCCTCACGTTGCTCTCGAACATGGCGACGAACCTCAATCTGACCGACATGGAGACGTGTTATAAAGTCTTCCGTCGCGACGTGCTGCAGAAAATCAAGATCGAGGAGAACCGATTCGGCTTCGAGCCCGAGATCACGGCCAAAGTCGCCAAGCTGGACTGCGTCATCTACGAAGTCGGCATCTCGTACTACGGCCGCACCTACAAGGAAGGAAAGAAGATCGGTTGGAAGGACGGCTTTCGAGCGATCTACGCGATCGTGAAGTACAATCTACTACGGTGACATGAACTTAGTTCATAAGGACATCGGAGCTATAGTACTTTGTTCGTCGCCACCCCGAACTTCCTACACCTGTTGGGAAACTTATTTCGCTCAGCAAACGACTCTACCATCAGCGACTCTATTCCGGCTCCTTCAAGACTCTTTGCTCAGCTATTCTGGTCGTGCGACTTAATCCTTAGTTTGAATGAAAGCCACACCATTAAGTCGAGCTGGACTGGAACTCTTCCTAGCGTCATTCGCCGCCCTTTGCCTTGAGCTTGCTTTAATAAGGTGGTTACCCGGTCAAGTACGGGTCGCAGCATATTTTCCTAACCTGATACTTATTGCCTCCTTTCTAGGCTTGGGTGTCGGCGCTTTGATTAATAGTGGCGGCGCGATAAGGCTCGCAGCAGGAATGATATTAGTTGTGGGAAGTGGAATCGTATTGGGTAAGATTGTCTTTACATCAAGCGACCAAACAGAACACCTATGGCTTTTATATTATGACTTAGGGAAGGACGCCCCAGTCGTAGATAGCGTGGTTGCGCCTGTAATTGCACTGTTTATAATGGTCGCGATTGCATTTATCCCCCTCGGCAGCGAGATAGGGCGTCGCCTTGCTCTTTTTAAGAATCACGGGCAACCTCTAACCGGCTACGCCATCGACTTGTTTGGCTCGTTAAGCGGAGTTCTTGCGTTCTTAATGATGTCCGAGATCGGCACTCGCCCGGTGGTCTGGTTCTCTACAGGATTTCTAGCTGTATTTGGAATCGTACCGTCAATCTTTCGCGCGCGACTGTTGTTTGGTTTGGCTTCAGCGGTACTTGTCCTGTGCGTGCATGTCTTCGACTCGGCAGACAGATACAGCCCCTACTACGGCTTCCGCACCCAAACCACGCCAACCGGCGCGGTCAGCGTACTCACCAATGGTTCGCTCCATCAGGTAGCAATAGATCTACGAAAGACCCCTCCAATCCCGCCCTCCACACTAGCCATTCACATTGGACAAGGCTATCGTCTTGGAGTTTCGAGCCTCACCAAAGTCCCTCGCCGGGCCTTGGTCTTGGGTGCCGGAACCGGCAATGATGTCGCCGTGCTGCTGGATGCTGGTGTGAGCGAGGTTCATGCAGTCGAAATTGATCCTGTCATCTTGGAGATCGGTCGCAAAAGCCATCCCGCGCGTCCGTACGACGATTCGCGCGTAACCATTCACAATACGGACGCACGTGCATTTCTTGAGAACACCGAGACTGAGTTCGACTTCATCGTTTTTGGTACGCTTGATTCGATGACGAGGCTATCTGCACTCTCGAACGTCCGGCTCGATAACTTTGTCTATACTGTCGAATGCATGCGAGCAGCCCGGTCCCGCTTGGCTAAGGACGGCGCGATGGCGCTCTATTTTATGTCGGCAGACCGGAATATGGACGCACGGCTTTTCTCCATTCTGCGCGAAGCATTTGAAGAGCCTCCTCTTCTTCACTCCAACAACTATCACCTTTTCAACAAATTGTTCCTTGCCGGGCCTGGTGTGGCCCACCTCAAGGATAATCCCACCTTTCGCGACATAGAGCTTGAGCAATTAAGGAAAGGTACTCCCACCCCTACTGACGATTGGCCGTACTTGTACCTCAACCATCATACCATCCCGGTATTTTATATGAAGGTTGCAGGACTGGTCGTTCTGTTTACGTTAGTGCTCTTGATTTGTCTTTCCAGTTCGCTAAGAACCGATTTTTTCAATGGTCGCATTGACTGGGAGATGATGGCTTTCGGCGCCGCATTTCTCTTGCTTGAGACGGCATTTGTTACCGAATTAAATCTACTTTTCGGAGCAACTTGGCGAACAAGTGGTGTTGTTTTTGCGAGTATACTTTTTGCCTTGGTCACAGCAACGTTGATGGCCCGTAAATGGCCAATCAAGACACGGCTATCTCTTACATTAGTGACCGTTACGTTGATCGTAGTGGCTCTCGTACCGCTCAGGGAAATTGCACCGGTAGCGAACTGGGCCAAAGTCCTCTTTGCGCTGTCGATGTGTGGGATTCCTGTGGCGTTCGGTGGATTTGCGTTTGCGGCTCGCTTTGCTGCCCGAGAGAACGCCCAGACAGCATTCGGCTGGAACATTATTGGAGCGGTTCTTGGGGGATTGCTTGAGCTACTGTCAATGATTACCGGCTTGAAGGCGATGTTTCTGCTAGCAGCAGTTCTCTATGCTAGCCTTTTGTGGGCAACTGTTCGGCGTGAATCGTCCCGTCAAGCATAGCAAAAGCGGCGGAATATGAAGCGCCAGTCTGGATAGCGATGGAGCCGACTGCTCCGACGTTGCTCGCCTTGGTGAGGCTGTCGCTGGCAGTTGCTGCGTTTGCGCTGCCCGGCTGGTTGCTGAGTCGGTTGCTTCCCTCCGCCCTGCGTCCCCTGACCTTGCTGGCCGGGTCAGCGCTGATCCTTTTCCAGGTCATCTTCGTACTTACCCTTGCGAACCTTCCGCTGCATGCCGGTACCGTCGGCCTGCTATTGGGAGTGATCAGCGTCGTGCTCTTTCTCCTCAACGCCCGATTCCGGTGCAAGGAAGCACACCTGACCGGCGAAGCCGTCGGATCCGCGCCAACGCGCTGGGTTTGGTGGGGGCTGGGCGCGCTTGGGCTTGGCGTCATCGCACTCAAGTCGATCGTCGATCCGCTCTCGGGCTTCGACAACGGCTTCCGCTGGGACTACCTCGCGCGCCTGATGGTGGCCCGGCAGTCCCTCGCAGGCTACCCGCCGGTTTCGGCGAACGATTTCGAATACTACGCGTGGTGCGACTCCATCCCGCCCCTGGTTGCGTCGCTCAATTTCTGGATCTACACCACCACCGGTTCTATTGCTCCCACGCTTGTGGGCATACGTCTGATCGCCGAGGGCATCGTGATCGGCCTCACCGCCGAGCGTCTCAGTCGCCTCTATTGGGGAGACCAAGTAGGAGGCGCTCCCGTTGCCGTTCTGGCTTCAAGCGCCCTCGTGCTGTGGACGGTGAGTCTCGGTCAGGAAACCGGCCTGACCACGATCAGCCTGCTCGGCATGCTCACGTTCCTCGAGGTGCATGCCCGGACCAACGACCGGGGCAGCCTTGTGTGGGCCGCGGCTTGCGCGGCCTTGGGTGGTCTCGCTCGCGAGTATGGGCTGGCGTTTGCGTTGCTGGGCCTGGCGGTGCTTGCCGTACGCCGCACCCCCGTACGTCGCCTTGGACTGTTCACCGGTGTGGTGGCGCTCATGGTGGCTCCTTGGTACATCCGGACCTGGGTGCTGACGGGCAACCCGCTCTTCCCGATGACGCTGGGCGGGCTTTTCCCGGGCAATCCCCAGCACGATGCGGTCATGGCCGAGATCGCCCGGGCATGGTCCTTTCGCCTGCATGGCGAGCGTTTTGCCTCGTTCATCGCCCTCTTGATCGGTGCGACCGCGCTTGCGCCCGTCATACTTGGATTCACAGGAGCTGTCCGCCTTGGCACGCGAGCGTGGCCCGTGCTTGCCGGCATCGCTTTGGTCGTCGTGCTTTGGCTCTGGTCCATCCCCTACACCGCCGGAGGCTGGATGTACTCAGCCCGAGTGCTTCTGCCTGCCATCGCCCTGCTTGCCGCCCTCTCCGGTTGGATCGCGACATCCAATTCAGCGCTGAAATACGCTCTCTCCGCCTTCCTGATGGTGATGGCATTGGATGCGAGCCGGCGCGCTTGGTTTCTGCCCATGCAGTCGCTGCTTAGTCCGACCGAAACCACGCCCCAACGCTGGCGCGAGAATCGCGAGATTCTTGACCAAATCAGCGCCCACCCCATTTGGCGGGCTTTGGTGGAATCGGCGCAAGGCGGCGGTATCGTCGTAGATCACCCCGCAAATCATGCCCTCATCACGTTGCGGGGCGGTCGGGCGGTGCCCATCTTCAGCCCGGCCCTGCAGCCCACCTTCGACCGGAGAAATTCCTTCGATGCGGCGCTCGGCACCCTTCGCGCTGACAACATCCGCCTGATCGCACTGCCCTGGACGCAGCCCGGGAGCACTACGCCGCTCCTCGGCCATCCTTTCTGGGATCGCCTGCACAACGGTTTCCGCCCCAACGCCGTCATCGCGGAGCTCGCGATCTTCGACCTCGAGCACCTCCAGCCCGCACCCGCCCGATGACCATGTACCGCCTCGCATTTCTCCTCATCGCCGGCTTGGTCGGAATGCGTTACTATTCGGCGTGGTGCGCTTTTCCTCTCTCCGACTGGAATGCCCTGCGCCTCACCCCGAGCTTCATGCTGCGCTTCGGGCCTACGCCGTATCCGGGTCTTGAAGACGGCCCGGTGACCACCTGGATCTACGGTCCGGTTCCCATGATCTTGAACCTTCCTGCCACGCTGGCCGCGAGCCCGGCCGGAGCGCTTCTCGTCGCCGCCGCCATCAATCTCTGCCTGATCATTGTGCCCGTGCTGATCTGCCTGCGCCCGGTCATCGCAGGAGACCACCGGCTTGGGCCGGGGGCCTGGGCGGCCTTGCTGTGCCTCGCATTGTGGCCCAACAATCACCTGCACTACCTGCAGGCAGACAATCTTGCGGTCGCCGCCGGCCTGGTCGCCAACGCGTGGTTAATGCAGTCCGGCGGAACAAAACTGCCTGCACTGATTGGCGCCGCGGCCGCCACGGCGCTCGCGGTTTGGTCCAAACAAACCTCGATCGGACTGGTCGCTGCGCAATTGGTGTGGCTTGCCTGGCGCACAGGGCCGTCCAACGCCGTGCGGTATGGTACCCTCTGCTTCGCCATCGGGGTTGCCCTTGCCGGATTGTTCATCGCCCGATTCGGCTTGGAACCGCTCTGGCTCAATCTGGTGACGTTGCCCGGGCGCCTGCCCTTCTGGCCAACGCCGCTGGACCGGGCAGCCGGCCTCGCTCCCCACTTGATCGGTCTTGTGCTGCTTCCCGCCGTAGCACTGATTGGCTGGCACAAAGCCATCTTCCGCCGCCACTCGCCGTGGCTACTCCCCGCCTTAACCTGGCTTTTCTTGATCCCTGCCGGCCTGCTCTCCGCCTTCAAGGTGGGGGGAACCGCCAACTCGCTTTCCAGCGCGCTTTACCTGTTGCCCGCCGGGGCCTTGGTCCTGGCAAATTGGATGGAAGCTGGCCGATTCAGGAGGATTGCTCCCGCCGCCGCGGCCGCGTTCGTGCTCACCCTCCAAATGGTCCAGAATCCGGTGATCGCATTCAAACCGCTCGTCGCTCACCTTGATCGGGCATCGTTCCTCGCCCGCGAGTTTCCCGGCCAGATCTATTTTCCCTGGAATCCCCTGATCACGTTCTACAGCGAACAGCGCATTTACCACGCAGAGGACGGTCTCTACGTCCGGCTCCTCGGCGGACAGCCGGTGTCGGATGACAACCTACGCAAAGAGCTGCCTCCTCGATGGTGCGTGACGGTCTTCCGCCGGGCAGACACCGGATGGGGTATCATAGAGCGGCTCTATCCGCCCAACACCCAACGGGCAGAATTCGCGGAATGGACGCTCTATTCGTGGGCGCCACCGCCGTGAACGTTTGAAGTTTGCGCCTTGCCGTCCATCCCGCCATCCCGTCTTCACGCTCCCACCGCCGATGCCGTCCATCGCCCTCGTCATACCGATCTACAATGAGGAGCCCGTCCTGCCCCAGCTGCTTGAACGGCTGCAGGCGGTGTTCGACCGTCACCCGGACTTCGCGTGGAGCGTCCGCTTCGTCAACGACGGCAGTCGTGACCGCTCCGTCGACCTGTTGTTTGCCCAGGCGAAGCGCGACCCGCGGTTCAAGGTCGTCGATCTTTCGCGCAACTTTGGCC
This sequence comes from uncultured Opitutus sp., assembly GCA_964476565.1. GTDB lineage: Bacteria > Verrucomicrobiota > Verrucomicrobiia > Opitutales > Opitutaceae > CAMAXB01. The sequence goes on along the minus strand of CAYZBG010000006.1, from coordinate 6,975 downwards.
ATCAGGCCGCGCTGACCGCGGGCATCGCCCACGCGGGCGATGCGGATGCCGTGGTGACGATGGATGCCGACCTGCAGGACCCTCCTGAGCTTATTCCGGATCTGGTGCGCGCGTGGCAGGAGGGCGCGGATGTCGTGCTCGCCGTCCGCCGCTCGCGCGAGGAGAAGGGACTGCGCCGGCTTGGTTTCGATTTTTTCCACCGCGTGTTTCAAAAGCTGACCGATTTCCCGATCGAGGCGAACACCGGAACTTACGGGTTGCTCAGCCGTCAGGCCGTGGCGGCGTTCAACGACCTGCCCGAGAAACACCGCTTCTTTCCCGGGCTTCGCGCCTGGGTCGGTTTCAAGCAGGCCGAGGTGATCTATGATCGCAAGGACCGGGCGGCCGGCCAGCCGGGGCAGACCTTCCGGCGGCTGGTGCGCTACGCGCTCGACGGCATCTTCAGTTTTTCCCGACTACCGCTGCGCATGCTGACGCTTGCAGGACTCGCGATCGCCTTTTTCGGATTTGCGATCGGCACCTTCTTCGTCGTGCGACGCCTGTTGGGTTTTGAGATCGCGCAGACCGGCTTCACCACGCTGGTCACGTTGGTGCTCTTCCTTGGCGGCATCCAACTGATCGGCATCGGCGTACTCGGCGAATACCTCGGCCGGGTGTACGACGAGGTGAAACGGCGCCCGAACTACATCGTGAAGCGCAAGGCTGGTTTTGACTAAGTCCGGGTTGAAGCTCGTCACGTTCGTGGGCCTCGCGATGGCGCTGGGCGCCGCCGGCTACTGGCTGCAGTTCACGACCTTCATGATCTACGACGACGAGGGCTACGTGCTGCTCTCGTTGAAGAACTACTCGGACGAAGGCGGGCTCTACGATCGGGTCTACACGCAGTATGGACCATTCCCCTACGTCTGGTGGGACGCCTGGCATCGCCTCACCGGACTCGCCTTCGACAACGTCACGGGACGCTGGATGAGCCTTGTCTCATGGCTGGGCGTGGCGCTGAGCTGCGCTGGCATGGTGTGGCGGACCACCGGTTCAACCCTGTGGAGCACCTTCGCCCTCACCGGAACGTTTTCCTACCTCTGGATCATGATCAACGAGCCGGCGCATCCGGGAGGGTTACTTGCCCTCCTGATTGCCGTGGGCACGTGGCTGGCGGCCGAAGCCTGGCGCAGCGGACAGACCGATCGCTTTGCCGCGATCGGCGCCGTGATCGGCGCCGCCCTGCTCCTGACCAAGATCAATGTCGGGGTGTTTTATGCCGGAGCGGTGTTCACCTGGCTGGCGCTCAACGGACGCTCCGCTGCACACACCCGCGTCCTCACTTGGCTGGTCGCGCTGGGCTGCACGGTACTGCCCTTTCTCTTGATGCGGTCCCTGTTCGATGCGCCCTGGGTGCGACTCTTTGCCCTGCTCTTCACCGGATCGGCGCTCGGACTTCTAGTGACCGTCCGCACGGCCGCGCAGCCCTTGGTCACAATGCACACCTGGGTGCTCTGGGCAGGCGTGACCCTGCTGTTCGTCGGATCGATCTGCACCGTAGTGATCGCCCGGGGTACGAGCCTGTCCGCCCTGCTGGCTGGGGTCCTGCTCGATCCGCTCAAGCACCCCGGGGTCTATTTCTTCGCGATGAATTGGCGAACGGGCAGCGGTGTGCTGGCCTTGATTAGCCTCGCCGGTGCGCTCCTCTGGTCGCGCGTCGCCGCCCGACCGCCCGGTCCGGTATGGATGACGCTCATCGCCGGCGCACGGGTGGTGATTGCAGCCGTTTTCTGCGGCACCTTGCTCCAGATCATTCCGACCAGTCAGGCGGCATGGGGCATGAGCTACGGCCTCTCGCTCGCATGGTTGATGGTGATTCCGCTCGGCGAGAATCGAGCGGCAGCGCAGGCTCGCGCGTGGGTGGCCCTCGTTTTGGTGTTTCAATTTCTGCATGCGTATCCCGTCGCCGGGAGCCAGCTCAACTGGGGCACCTTCCTATGGGTGACCTTGTTGGCTCTGAGCCTGCACGATGCCGCTCCCGTGCTGGTACGGCAGTTGACTCCCATCGCCGCGCACCGTTGGCGTCTCGCCGGAGCTGCGGCGATCACCGGCGTGACGCTATTCTGCTCGGCGCGCTTCATTTCCCTAGGATGGACCCGGTACTTCGAAAGCGAACCTCTCGGCCTCCGTGGCGCGGAGACCCTGCGGCTTCCGCACGATATCACCCACGCGCTGCGCACGGTGGACGAGAACCTTGCCCTGCACGGCGACGTGCTGTTCAGCCTGCCCGGGCAATTCAGCGCCAACC
>CAYZBG010000006.1:0-4588 GCA_964476565.1 uncultured Opitutus sp. | reverse complement strand
CTTGCCCTGCACGGCGACGTGCTGTTCAGCCTGCCCGGGCAATTCAGCGCCAACCTCCGCACCGAGCTGCCGACTCCCACCCCAGTTAACGTCACCCACTGGTTCTCCCTGCTCGGCGAGACACAGCAGCAGGCGATCGTCTCCCGCCTCGAACAGGCGTCCCGTCCGGTCCTGCTCGTGCAGCGCGAGTCCCTCGATTATCTGGACGAGCACGGATTCACCGTGGGCGGCCCCCTGCATCGCTGGTTGATGGCTACGTTCGAACGGGCGTTTGCAGTCGATGGCTATGAGCTGTGGGTCCGCCGCGGGCGCACGATCGCCCCCGTCAACACCGCCCGGCTCTCCCTCGTCGACGATGACTTGGCGCGCCCGGTGCTGACCCTGCATCGACAGGCCACGGCTCAGGCCGTCGCCCGGATCGAGCTCTGCGACGTCTCGCGCCCAGAGACACCCTTGGTGATGCTCGACGCCGCCAACACTTCGCTCACCGTGACCCCCGTGGGCCTCGATGGCTTGCCTACCGGGCCGACCCACCGGACGGCATTTCCGTTCGCCCTCGACGGATTGTCGCGGATCGAGCTGCACCTTCCGTCCATCCAGGTGTACGGAGGATGGTCGCGCCTGCTGCTGAGGCTGCGCGCGGAAAACGGAGCCGACCTAGGCTACGCCCGGGTGATTCCGTGATCAGCGCCGGCGGGCGACCAGGATCAGGCTCACGCCAAACGGAAACGGCAGCTTCATCAGCCCGCAGCCGACAAAGATCCGGCGGAGGACTGAATTTAGCCACGGCGCGGGCTCGCGGTCTTCGCTGCGCGGCGCGCCGTCGCGGGCCGGAAACCAGCGCCGCCATTTCCGGATCAACCACACCGCGGGATAAACTATCACGTTGGTGTAGTTGAGGTGAAGCACCTCCCATTCGCGTTCAGGGAACAACGCCCGCAACTGCGGACGCGCGTAACGCCGGAAGTGATGCAACACGACATCCCAGTCGCTCCACAGGGCCATGCTGGCGGGAACCGTCACCACCGCGATACCGCCCGGCTTGAGCAGGCGATGAAAGCCACGCACCACCGCAGCGTCGTCCGGCACATGCTCCAGAACGTCGAGGGCCGTGACGAACTCGAGCGAGCCGTCGGGCAGCGGGACCTGGTCACCGGCCAGGCTCAGAATCTGGTCGGGGCGAAACCGCGCCCGGAGCAGGCGCAACGCTTCCTCATGGTCGTCGAGCACCATGACGCGGCATTCGGACTCCATTTCCTTGGCGAAAATGCCGGTGCCGGCTCCGCAATCGAGCAGCAGGTCGGATGAGCCGGGACGCCGCACCCGGTGCAGCCACGTGCGCACGAGCTCCCGCTTCCCGGCGTAGTACCAGTGGGTGCGTTCCACGCGGTCGAGGTTCTCGTATTCGGCGGCATTCATGGTGGCGACACGGCGCGCGTAGCCTCGGAATCGACCCCGAGGCTGTCCACTTCATTGTCGGCGTGTTTGCGCCGAAGGTAAGGGACTTGTTTCCAAAGTCCGAACGCCTCACGCTCGTACCGCTTTCCCGCCATGCTCAATCTGTCGCCGCGCCTCGCCCGTCCTTGGTTGACCGCGGTGGTGGCGGCGCTGCTAGCGGTCCATGCGTGGCTCGCGGTGAGCGCCACGATCAACCTGGGGGTCACCACCGATGAAACCGCGCACTTGACCGGTGGATACAGCTATTGGCATCTGAACGACTACCGCCTGCAACCGGAGAATGGGAACCTGCCTCAGCGCTGGGGGGCCCTGCCGTTGCTCGCCCTGGAGCCACGTCTGGAACCTACCGATGCTCCCGTCGCTTGGGATCGGTCTCACGTCTGGTTGGTGGGGCAGTATTTCTTCTTTGAAGCCGGCAACAACACGGAGTTCATGCTGTTGCTGGCGCGGTCGGGCATGGTGCTTTGGAGCGTGGCGACGGGGCTGCTCCTCTTCGGTTGGTCCCGTTCGTTGTGGGGCAACCGCGGCGGGCTGTTGTCAGTTGCCCTCTTCGCCTTGAGTCCCACGGCCCTCGCCCACGGCCCCTTGGTGACGTCCGACATGTGCGCGACGTTCTGCCTGCTCGCCGCGACCGGAGCCTGGTGGCGCCTGCTGCAAGCCGTGACGCTCCCGCGCCTGCTTGTTAGCCTTCTGGCCACGGGAGCTGCGACTTTGGCCAAGTTCTCGTTTGTCCTGCTCCTGCCCGTCTTCCTGCTGCTCCTCGCCTGGCGCTGCCTCGCGCCATCGCCTTGGCTGATGGGCAAAGTCGGAGCATGCCGGCAACGGTGGCCCCAAGTCGGGCTTGGGGTGGGTCTGGGCATGGCGCACGCCCTGTTCGCTTGGCTGGTCGTCTGGGCGGCCTTTGGCTTTCGTTACGAGGCGTTCTCCCCGGAGACGCCACCGGCCTCCACGTTCTTTGCCGGATGGGAACGCATTTTGCCCGAAGGCGCCGCATGGACCGGCACAATCCAATTCGCCCGCGACGCCCGGTTGTTCCCGGAGGCCTTTCTTCAAGGCTTCTCGTTTGTCATGGCGGCGTCCCAGGAGCGCGGCGCCTTTCTTGCTGGCCAGTTCAGCACCACCGGTTGGTGGTGGTTCTTTCCCTACGCTTTTCTGGTTAAGAGCACGCTGGCCGAGCTGGTCGCCACCATCGCCGTGCTGGTTCTCGCCATCGGCCACGCCCGCACGGCCAATCTCTCCCGTTGGGTCGAAGCCCTCCATCGCATTGCGCCGCTGTTGGTCTTTGGCGGCGTGTATGGCGCCGCCTCGATCACGAGCAGCCTCAACATCGGTCACCGGCATATCCTGCCCCTGTACCCTATTCTCTTTATCGGCGCCGGAAGCCTTGCCCGCGCCTCCCTGGGCAAACGCGGTACCTGGGCGGCTCTTATGCTCGCGGGGGGATCGTTGGCCGATTCCATCGCCGTTCGGCCTCATTACCTCGCCTTTTTCAATCGGCTCGTCGGCGGACCCTCAGAGGGCTGGCGCCACCTCGTCGACAGCTCGCTCGACTGGGGACAGAACGTGCCTCGACTCGCGGAGTGGCTGCAAGCCCATCACACGTCCGGCGAGCGAACCTATGTGTCGATGTTCGGAAGCGACGATTTTTTCTACCACGGTATCCGTGCAGAGGAGCTCGCTCCGTATTTCAGTTTTGGCCGCGCTCGCCAGTGGGACGATCTCCACGGGGGCCTCTATTGCATCAGCGCCACCATGCTCCAGGATGTGTACAGTCCGTTTGCCGGGCCCTGGACCAGCGAGCATGAGACCTCTTACCATCGCTTGAGGGCCGATATTGACGGCAGCGCGCGGCATTCGCGGGCGGACGTTCCCACGGAGCGCTTCAGCGAAGGTCGCCTGCAACTGCTTTGGGTGCTCGAACGCGCCCGGTTTGCGCGCCTGTGTGCCTACCTAAGGTATAAGACGCCGGAGGCGGTGATCGGGCATTCGATCTTCATCTACCGCCTGACCGACGAGGAGGTCAGGGTTGCCACCGAAGGCAGCACCGACGCCTACGTGGCGTTGTTCAACACCACCGCTCGCCCCGCTCAGGGCAATTGACGCAGCCAGAGCAGGACCTCGTCGTTTTGCTCGGGCGTGAGCGCAGGGCTGTTGCGCACGGTGGCCAGGCTGAGCTTTTGACGTTCGCCGGCCAGGGCGAGCAGCTTGGCCTCGTCGACCGCCACCACCCGGCTCAAGCGGACCAGATAGAGCGGCGCAAAGGAACGTTCTTCGATCAGCTCAAGCGTGAGCGCATCGCCGAAATCATCCCCAAAGCTGATGGAGCGTTCGCCCGTGGCGGGATTGGGCGTAACCCTCTGAACTATCAAGTAATCTTGGAACGAGCGGTTGCGGAAATGGAAATAGAAGGCCTCGGGACGCTGTACGAGCACGCCGGGACCAATGCTGGACTTTTCGTACAAGAACCAAAGCAGCCCGGCGTTATGATCGATGGCGAGGATTGATCGATCCTTCCATTGCTCGAGGTACCCAACGAGCCAGTTCGTGGTCCGGGCGGCAAAGTTCTCCTGGGTGTAGCGGTGCATTGCCGTTTGCGGAATCGTGAAGCTAAGGCCGTAGGCGAGGCTCAGGCCGGCGAGTATCCTCCAGCGATGCCGATGGGAAATCAGCGAAGGCCAGATCATGACCGTCGCCAAGACGAACAGGACATGGGCCGGAAGGCTGAGCCGACGAATGATCGGATCGTCCCACTTGCCCCAAAAATAGCACAACATGAGGAAGGTGTGGGCCATCAGCCCGAGCAGGAGGATGGAAAAGACGGCGAGCCCCGGCTGCCGGCTAAAGATCTCCCGGTGGCGCCGGTAGAGCAGCAGAATAAAGAATCCGAGACTCAACGCCCCCAGTGCGGCGATCAGGAGTGAGTTACCCTGGGACCCGTCGGTCGAAAGCAGGAAGTTGAGCGCATGGCCGACGTTGTCGTAGAAGTAGCCCAACGCGAATGGACGTTCCGCACCGGCCACGTCCTCCAACTGCCAGGCCGCCTCCGAAATCTTGAATACGTTGTAGTGCAACGGGCAGATGACGAGGAGCAGGGGTGCGAGGAACAGACCCCACGGCAGCCAGAGTTCGC